>JAJDUH010000031.1 GCA_022826805.1 Candidatus Poribacteria bacterium | reverse complement strand
ACACTCAAGCGCGAGGTTCAGGCGTGGCAGGATCGAAGAAATCAGCAGCGTGCCACGGTCAACTGGAGGTTTACCACACAAGACGCACGCATTAAACTCAAAAAATTATATCCGTCTGATAGTCAGTGACACAGCACTAGGATAACATACATTGCATATCTTAACACGACAGTCTAATGTATCTGCTTTTGAAACTCTCTTCAGCAAAATCGAGTAGTTCTGAAACATAGTGCTGCTTTATGATGATTCCCAAGCCCAACTTATCATTTCGTCTCTCAACAACACCCACTACAAAAAACCGTCCAGCACTTTGAATAAACACCGGACTACCACTTGTGCCTTCTAATTGAATTGGTTTGATGGCAAGTTGATGTTTTTCCGTGTTAGTATCACAAACTAAATGTCCATCCTGTATTAAAGGTTTATGGGGACGACTTTTGCCTCTAGGATAGCCTACAGTCGTTAGTTTACCACCACTTGGTATAGGACTTGTTGGTTCAGAGAAGTAGTCCCGGGTCAGTCCTTCTAAATGAAATCGCCCGGCTGATTCAACGTGTACACTCTGATGGGCAATAACACAGGCGAGATCAATATTTTCACTGGGATGTGAATATACAATGTTTGAGAGCGGGCATAGTGATGTGTAACATTCGTTCGCCGGCTGGCTTAATAGAATATTAACATTTTTCTCGTTAAACCCCTCTAATACGTGTTTATTAGAAACGACCAAAAATGCGTTGTTTACATCAATGAAAGGACATGGACAGAGGAAACCTGTGCCATTGGTGCCGGGTCCCCAGATGTTAACAGTCGCTTGTACAAGTGCTTCGGGTAATTTTCCAGTTTGAATATTAGGCATAGTTTTATCTCTCCTTAACCTTATATAGTTTCAGGCGAAAAGAGTCAACTAAAAAACGCTGTCTTGTTAGCAGCTTGTATCACGGCACTTTTCCCAAATTAAAACAGGCGATAAACCCTTTATTTATCAGGGCTTATCGTCTATTTTTACAACTTTTTTCATTTCCAAAACTACTTATTGCGTTATTTTTTCGTCTTTGAATCGAACGATAGCACCGCGTTTAGCGAGTTCTGCTTTGGCGTAGTGTATGGGCATTTGCGAGGATTTCCAGCGTCCTGCGATCTGCACGTCTACAACGGTTGTGCTGACTTGGGCAAAGGGATGACAGAATCGAATAATTGTTGTGTAGGTGAACCTAACGTTTCAGACTTTCGTTCCATTGGCATAGTATCTGGTGAATTGCCGCAAATTACACTTTTGTCCAATCCAACACTGTGTTCGTTGGACAAAAACTGTAGTAACTTTATTGGCCTTGTGGGAGATAGTTATGTTAACACCAGTAGACGATCTAATTGATAACTGAAAATTTTTTGATAAACGGGTCTTCCGAACGTATTAAAAGATTCCATAACCTTTTGGCATCTCATCCAGCGAGTGCGAGGGCAGAAACTGTTACATCTGTCCATTCAGTGAACTGTTTCGGATGACGCATGCCACTGATCGTTTTCAGTGATGGATTGGTGTCTTGGTCCAACAGTAGCCGAAGCACACTACGATAGAGCAGAACTCACCAAACGCGGCGCAATCGCACGATTCTAAGACAGCAAGCCGCGATAGCCTGAAAAACAACATACTTTCGCACTTGACCAAGTGCAGCCGTTCAGCATCAGTCGCCACGATTCAGCTCAGGGATCACAGACGGCGATGTCCCTTGCAACGGATACGGCGCATCCGTGTGTTCCTGCGGATGACGCGCTTCGTGCTCACACAGCGGGCAATACCGCGTAACAACCTCGCCGAGATCGCGGGCATCGGAAAATAAAACCTCTCCATGTTTCGGACACTTGATTTTCACTGCATCGCGCATTTCGCTTTTCAACCCCTATAATGAAGTTCATTCAAACTGCTTGCGGCTTTGATGGCACGCCTTACCCTTACCCCGAATAATATCAGATCGCTGCCATGTATCAACAGCATGACAGATGGCGTCGCTCTCGCCGAGACGCTGTTTCAGTTCAGATTTCGTAAACCACTCACAACCACCATTGGCGAGCACATCAGTGTCCAGATTTTCATGGGAAAAGCCGTAGACACGGCAGATACCTTCTGCCTCTTCGACGTCTTCAATGTAGGACATCCAAGGAACTTCTAAGCCGAGTTGTGTTTGGGTAATCTCTTGCAGTGAGCCGATGCGTGCGCCGACATCCCAACCGACCCCTTTCTCCTCTTCCCAACCCTCGCCCCCCGGCAGTTCCCAGTGGTGCGTTTCCGCATCGCGGCGGAGCAGGAATTTCGATGCCGTGCTTGATGCATCCTCGATAAGCAGGCGCGTCGTCGTAATCGGTTTATCAAAACAGACGGGGATCAGGCGTTTACCATCATCGCTTAATGCGTCCAAAGCGTCTGGATTGTAAGGATAATATCCCGCTGCAGGCGGTGCGTCTGCTGCACAATATTTATTGAAAATCCCGCACCGATCTTCAGTTGTAGTACCGGGAGGGGCTTCGTGCCAAACGTGCTCGTTAACAACGAGTAAGTCGCCCGCCTTGAGTTCCGGATCGATGAAAGGTGGAAGTTCTTCAGGATTAGGACGCGTGACGTCTAAAATGTGTGCGTCGGGATCGATGACCTCCGTCAATTTGTGTGATTTAGGCGACACGAGAAAGGGACCGTACGAGGCGTCGAAATCCGTCAGCGGAATAATGGCGAATACCCAATTCATAGATGAACCGACAGGTCGCCAGCGTTTATAGTCGCAGTGTGCCCTGCCACCTTTGTCGCCAGGGGTCCGCAAATACGCAACGTAGGCAGTGAGATGCGCCGGTTGACCGAGTGCTGATTCTACAGCGTTGATAACCGTCGGATGTTCAGCGATCTCAGTAAGTCCGGGATCAGCAATCCGATTACCGCTAACTGTGTACTTCGCTGGTTCAGGATATTTAAGCGAGGCTGGATACGCATCGCGTTTCACCTCGTGTTGCACGGTGCGACGAAGTTCATCCGCCTCCTTGGCGGATAAGACATTGCGCACGATTAGATAGCCGTCCTCATGGAAATCGGCTATCTGCTGTTTACTAAGAGATGCAGTTACCGTCATACTCATGATACCAGTTCCTCCAAGGTAGGGTGTTCCAAAATGGATGCGATTTCCGCCCAAGCCTCTCGGCTATTTTCACGCGAATGGTCTGGAATAAACCCAAAATCGAGATAGAGTTTGACTGCCGGAATCCGTCCTGTTGATGTACCGAGAAAACAACGTTCGTGGGACTGTTTTAGACGTGTCATTGCCACAGACATCATCGGCTTGGAAAGCCCACGTCCCTGATAATCAGGGTGGATGGCAACCCAGTGAATCTGTCCCCACCCATCGTCTTGCCACCATGCCGTGATTGTTCCAATTTCTTCGCCGGTATCTGTCGTTAGGTAAAAACTTCGATCCTCCATCGCTAAGAGATCGCTGCTGAATTCACGCATAAAAAGTCCATCATCAATGTCGATGTACGGTTCCGCTGCTTTCTGAATCCGGGTCCAGATATACCCTTCGTTCCGGCGGTAATTCCGGATTGCAAACCCCTCTGGAATAGGGAAATGTGGGATATTTGCCATGTTCTCACGAATCATTCTGACGCTATAATTTTTCATCATCGCTTCTTCGTAGCATAAACTGTTAGTTTGTGCAAGGGGCAACAGCAGTTCAGATAACACAATCACCTATGCTGGAATTATATCACTGTTGATTGTTTTTAGTCTATACTTATCCGTTTCTCTTCCTTTAGCGAATTTGACTCTATTTTTGCGGTTTGCTATACTGCAGGACAGGCACGTATCTAACAGGTAGGCGATGAGGAGTAGTTCCTAAACCTATCAAAACATAGATAATTCTATATTTTTCTTGATAAATATGTGTGTTTGTGGTATAATTTTCTTACCACGTGGCGAGGACTTTTCAGCTGCATGCTTATGCAGTCTCCTCGCCCACCGAACTGAAAAGCGGTTAAAGCGTGGTACGTGGAATACCACAATGGCATTAAGAGCACATAAGATCGCGTTACGCGCGACGGATAAACAGCATTCATGGTTTGCACAGCAATGCGGTTATGCGCGTGTTGCCTACAACTATGGATTGTCAGAATTCAAAGACGGCTTGTCTCAAGATGAATGGCGTTCTGCTCGGACCTTGCGTCAACGATTCAACGCAAAAAAGCGTGAGAAGTTTGAGTGGTGCGAAGCGTGTGACCAACGCGCTGCATCATATGCGTTTGAGAATCTCGGTGAGGCTATCAAAAGGTGGAGGTCAGGACAAAACGATTTCCCGAGGCACAAAAAACGTTCACACCGTCAATCTTACACCGTAGAAGGTGCGAAGGTGAAAGTGGAAGGTAAGCATATCCGCTTGCCGAAGATCGGACATGTCCGTATGTTTGAATCACTTCGGTTTGAAGGTGAAATACGGAAGGTTACGATTTCAAGGAAAGCCCATCGTTGGTTTGTTAGCATCCTTGTCGAAACAGGAATACCTAATGCTCCCCGTGACACACGCGGACTCCCTGTGATTGGCGTAGATGTTGGCATCAACTCATTGGCAACACTTGATAATGGTAAGCAGTATGAGAACCCACGACCTCTGAAGCGATATGAGCGGAAACTCAAGAGAGAACAACGCAAATTAAGCCGAAAGGTGTTTCTCTCAAATAACTACTATAAGCAGAAGCGAAAAGTAGAGCGCATTCATTTTCGGATTGCGTGTATCCGTGAGGACGCACACCATAAGGCAACAACAGAAATTGTGATGTCTGCATCAGCAATTGGTATTGAGACGCTCAAGGTTCCGAATATGCTCAAGAACCGAAATCTGGCGAAAGCGTTGTCCGATTCTGCGTTTGGCGGTTTTCTTGAGAAACTGCGAACGAAAGCCGAAAAGATTGGCATACCGGTTGAGCAAGCACCAAAGTTTTTCGCCTCCAGTAAAACGTGTAGCAACTGTGGGGAGAAAAAAGGCGATTTGTCGTTAGCAGATAGGCAGTATCATTGCCAAAGTTGCGGTTTCACGGAAGACCGTGACGTAAATGCTGCTATCAATCTAAGAAACATCGCGTGCGGTTCGGATGAGATGTAAAACGCCTGTGGAGTCCGTGTAAGACCTCAATCGGAGGCAGTGGGCGTTGAAGCAGGAACACTAAGACGAGATATGTCTACTTTTGTGTAGATATATCCAGTTTTGAAGGAACAGAATAGATGTTAAAAATTATTGATACACACCAACATCTCTGGGACACCGCGAACTTGGAGTATCCGTGGCTGGAAGGGTTTGATCTGTTAGGAAAGCGGTACACGGCGCAAAACTATCGCGAAGCGATTGGGGACCTTAACGTCGTTAGATCCGTTCACGTTGAAGGAGATCCAGCTGAAGCAGATGTTGTTAAAGAGGTCGAGTGGTTGACACAAATCTCAGAAACAGACGGCATGATCGGGTCAATAGCAGCGGCGGTACCTCTTGAGAAGCCGAACGCCGAGGCGATTCTTGAGCAGCTTGCTGAATTCCCGCTTGTTGTCGGTGTCCGGCGGATGGCATGGCATCATCCCGACCCCCAATTCTATGCCACGCCTGAACTGATTAAGGGTGTGAAATTACTGGCAAAGTTCAACCTCTCTTTTGAGCTCTGCGCGAATCATGCGCAACTTCCCGCTGCGATCGCACTGGTAAAAGCGACGCCGAATCTCCGACATGCCGTCAATCACTGTGGTGGTCCCGATATAAAAGGCGGACAATTTGAGCCCTGGGCAACCCACATGCGGGAACTCGCCTCATTTGAGAACGTCCACTGCAAGGTATCGGGGATTGTAACAACAGCGAGTGAAAACTGGACACGTGAGGAACTGAAGCCATATATCCTGCATCTTGTTGAGGCATTTGGTTATGAGCGGTTGATGTTTGGGAGTGATTGGCCCGTCTGCACCTTGGCGGCTACCTATCAGGACTGGGTAGAAGCACTCTTATGGGCTGTTGGCGATGCTTCGGATACCGAAAAAAGCAGGCTTTTCTATGAAAATGCATCGGAATTCTATTCGCTTTAAGCCGTCCGTGTTCACTTTCCGTTGCTATGCAGAATTTGACTTTTCAACGTATATATGCTATAATTAAGCGTGCTGAGCAACGATATATTTGCCATAGCGGTGAGCACCCGCTGATTGTAACGAGCAGATGAGAATCGCCAAAAATCTAACAGACCTCATCGGAAATACGCCAATGGTTCGTCTGAACGGCTTGCCCGGTGAGGACGATGCAACTATCTTCGCGAAATTAGAGGCTTATAACCCCGGCGGTAGCATAAAAGACCGGATCAGTTATGCGATGATAGTTGATGCTGAAGAGCGAGGTATCCTCAGAAAAGGGGATACGATCGTTGAACCTACAGCGGGGAACACCGGTGTAGGGCTTTCGATTGTCGGGATCGCCCGAGGCTATTCTGTTGTTTTGACGATGCCGGAAAATGTGAGTCGTGAAAAATATGAACTGCTGTCTGCGTTCGGTGCGAGAATTGTGCTAACACCCGAACACGGCGGCATGGCAAGTGCGATCTGGGAGGCGGAAGAGATTGTCAGACAGCATCCGAGACACTATATGCCGAACCAGTTCACGAATCCTGCAAATCCGGAGATTCACCGCCGAACCACTGCTGTTGAAATTCTTAAGGCAGTCGGCAGTGACATCGATTTTTTTGTTACAGGCGTAGGAACAGGCGGCACGTTGACAGGCGTTGGGGAAGTTCTGAAGACGGAGTGTCCCAATGTAAAAGTAGTCGCAGTGGAACCGAAAGTTTCAGCAGTGCTTTCCGGCGGTCCGCCCGGACCGACACGGATTGATGGACTCGGTGCCGGGATGGTTCCTGAAGTCCTCGATGTAGAAGTCATTGATGAGGTTATCGCCGTTCCTGAAGAGGTCGCTTACCAAACAATGAAGTCCATTTCAACAACAGAAGGGTTGTTGGTCGGAATGTCGTCGGGTGCGAATGTTTATGCAGCATTACAAATTGCCAAGGCGCAAGGACCGGATAAAACCGTTGTGACGATTCTCCCGGACACCGGCGAACGTTATTTCAGTTTGAGTCGTTATTTTGACGTCGAATCGGACATTGTGGAGATGCTCCCATAACCTTACCAACTGTGGGAAGGTCATGCGCCATACTTCGGCATGCAATACAAGGACAAATACTAACACGGTTTTCTATGTTTTAAGAGGCATTAGCAATGACCGCGAAGCCAATTAGCCAAAAATTGAACCCGTCAGTAGATAACACGCTCTGCCAAGAGATTGTATTGACAGAGACGCCTCAAGAAATTCTTTTCTCTCTCTTTAAGCGATTCAAAGAACGTGCTGCAATCGTTACAAGTGGACAACTTTCAGGTATGATCTTGATTCACTTGGCTGCTGAGAACGGGTTGCCGTTCCGGGTCTGCACACTTGACACACTCCGACTTTTCCCGGAGACCTATGCCTTCTTTGAGAAGGTTGAATCGCGCTACGGCATTCAGATTGAACAGGTTCAACCCGATCCGCAAGAAGTCCAGCAGATGGTTACGGAACACGGCGAATATCTATTTTTTGACAGTAAAGCGAAGCAGGAATTTTGCTGTAACGTTCGGAAAGTCCGTCCGATGCAACAACTTCTGGAGACGTTGGATGTTTGGATAACAGGTTTACGTCGCGATCAGTCCGACGCAAGACAACAACTCCGTAAAGCAGAAATCATATCATCAACAACACATCCCGTCCTGAAGGTCAATCCGCTCTTTCAGTGGACAACTGATGAAGTATGGCAGTTTGTCCGCGATAATGATATTCCGGTGAACCCGTTGCTTGCAGCCGATGCCGATGGACACTATTATGAATCGCTCGGTTGTATTATTTGTACAACGCCTATAAAGCCCGGAGAACCGAAACGCGCCGGACGGTGGCGTTGGCAGAACGCAGCGCCTACAACAGAAAACGACAAAGAGTGTGGATTACACTACTCAATTTAACGCTCCCCCGTCAAATCTCCATGCTTTAGCTTGCGGGATGTAGACGGAAACCATTGAAAGTCAAAGTGGACAATGAAAACCTATAAATATGAGCTCTCTCACCAATCTAATCTGATACAGATTGGCAATCTGATAGACGATCTACATAGCGTGCATGTGCATTTGTTGCGTCTTCAACGTCGTTACTATCGTATTTATAGTAAGTATGCTTCACTGTCTCGTATCTTGAAACATATTACCAAGTTGAAACAGCGAACCAAAACGCATTGGTATCAACTTCCGTCGCAAATGATACAAAACGTTGCTATCCGCATTGATTTAGGTTACCAGCGTTTTTTTGATAACATAGAAGACCGCCAAATAGGTAAAACGAATCGTAAAGTCGGTAAGCCGAAAATTAAGCCGAATCACAAATACAAATCCGTGACATTTACACAAGCAGGCTACAAAATAGGAGGCAACCGTCTCACAATCAACTGTCTGAAAAAGTCCTTCACCTTTTGGAAACACCGCGAGTGGACAGGCACGATAAAGCAAGTGACAATCAAACGTGAGAATGTAGGCGATTACTACCTCTATATTGTCTGTGAGGATTACGACCCTTCCGAGAAACTTCCATTGACCGGTAATGAGGCAGGGGTAGACTTCGGTAGTAAAACGTTCCTCACACTTTCAGACGGCACGAAGATAGCGTCTCCAGAATTCTATAAACAAGGTCTGAAAGCAATCCGTTCAGCAAACAAGGCACTTTCACGCAAACAATACCTATCTAATGGCTGGTTTCGGGCGAAACGTCATCTTGTCGGCGTTCATAAAAAGATAGCCGATAGCAGACGCGATTGGTTTTTCAAGTTAGCCCTCCGTCTTGTGCGTAAATACGATAGGATTGCGATAGAGACGCTCAATCTTGAAGGCATGAAAAAACTTTGGGGCCGGAAAATCTCTGATATTGCCTTCGGTGAGTTCTCATTGATACTTCAATGGACTTGTGTCAAATATGGTAAAACATTATTGAAAGCGGGTAGTTGGGTAGCGACAACAAAGCCATGCTCTGGTTGTGGCTACCGCAACGAAACCCTTTCTCTTTCTGATAGGCAGTGGATATGTCCTGAATGTGGTTCAGACCACGACAGAGACGTCAACGCTGCGATAAACATTTTGCAGGCTGGGGTACCCGCGTCTTGATACGCGATAAAACCGATCTGATTCGGAATAATAGCCTGCAGGTGGAGCGATACTAAGACGGTTGACTCTTTGAGAAAACCGCAGTTGCTACGAAACCGAAGCCCCTACCTTTAGGTAGTGGGTGGTATCACTACGGTCAATACAAAAAAGGAGAAAATTTATTCCATGTCTGTAACAGTTCGTATTCCAACGCCGCTGAGACGCTTAACACAAAACTTGGCAGAAGTCGAGACAGAAGGTGCCAATATTGAAGGCATCATTGACAACCTTGAGGCGAGTTATCCGGGAATGAAAGAACGTCTCTGTGATGAAGGTGGAAATATCCGTCGGTTTGTAAACATCTATCTCAATGATGAAGACATCCGTTTCCTTGATGGGAAAGCCACCGCTGTCACCGACGGTGCTGAGATCTCCATTATTCCCGCGATCGCTGGTGGATTTTTTTAACTATATGCTTCTGAGCTGCTGTGTCCGATTGCTTCGCAGTGAGAATGCAGTATTCCAATCGTTAACAAACTTCTTGTAACCTAAAGCGAGTTTCTTAACAATCAGGACTTACGCAATCAGAATCAACGGTATAAAGCCTATAAAGGCTTTACCGGGTATGAATGCCGTGTGGCATTCACCGCCTCTTAAAGTCCCCCTACCCTCCTGATAAGGGCGGGGAATGCCTTACGGCATTCCCCGGGAGTGGACAACGGACACCCCGCTCAGACATAATCGTTAAAAAATGTTAACTTTGCAACCAGAAACCCTCAGCGAGATTTATAACCATGCAAAATCGGAATTTCCCGATGAATGCTGTGGTGCCGTTCTGAGTGATGAGGCACAAGAATTCGTCCGGAAGTGCCGAAATATACAGAACCAACGCCATCAGGAAGACCCTGACACATATCCGCGCGATGCACGCACGGCGTACATCATCCATCCTGATGATTTAATCGCTATTCACAAAGAGACAGAAACGCAGCATCGGCACCTTAAGGTTTTTTACCACTCACACCCGAATCACCAGGCTTACTTCTCCGAAAAAGATAAATCAGACGCCATGATGTGGGACGAGCCGCTCCATCCGAGTACCACGTATCTGGTTATCTCCGTTTATGACACTGAAATACGCGCCGTGAAGGCTTTCGCATGGGATGAAGCAGCCAGAGATTTTGTCGACGTGCCCCTTGCAGCAACTTAATATCAAAAGCCTTCTCTAAAAAGAGGCGAGAACCATGCAACGCTTGCCAGCTTATCTTCAGCAATTTATGCCGGACACGCGTGTTCTCAAAGCCTCTACCCTCCGATCCTATGTTGGACTCATCACTTTCTCTGCTGCCTCTCTTGCAATCGCTCTCGGCATAACCCTTAGCAAGACCCTTGTTTTTGAATACCATTCAAACGCCGGCGTAGTCGGATGGCTCAGTGTTAACGCGTATCCGAAACGGCAAGAATACTTTTACTATCTGTTGGCACTGCTTGGCGTTCCGACAGTAATTTGGCTGTATTGGCTCGGATGGTGTATCTATTCACACTGGTGCGTCAAGGTAACTGCACAGCCGATACAGCGTGTCCTGAAATCGAATGCGTTGGCATCCATTCCGTTGTGGCTCTGTTGGATACAAGTTTACCACACCGGGCAGCAGATACTGATAGGTTTACTTCTACCGATTGGTTTATCCGTTTTACTCAAATTCGCGCTGCTATCCAAACATTACTTCCCTACATTGTGGAATTCAGAGGTTCGTGCTGATGGTAGCGCAGATGAGGTTGGAAGCGTCACAAGCGAAGAAGATAGAGAAATCCGTGCTGGCAGTTATAGGCTCGCAAGGATTTGGTGGATTGGATTTGTGTACGTTGTCCTTCCGATTTTTATCTATCTTCTTACTTATTCAGCTGATATTCACAAAGAGATCGATCTATTCCACGAGGGAGAAAGGCTCGCGCCTCTCGATGAGATGTTGCGCGGTGGCGTGCCGTTTCGGGACATCTATATTCAGCACGGCGTCTTCCAAAACGCCTACTTGGCATGGATTAGCGGTCAGCTTTTTGAGCCGACTTTGTGGGGGCTGCGTTCAATGGAGAGCATATTGGGCCCGCTCGGTTATGTCGCGCTCTATCTACTCGGTTTACAAGTATTCCGTGGTGGATTCTTTACCGCCTTTATCTGTGTACTTATAGCCTCTGGAACGGAATTCTGGGTATCCCCTCGACATAGCCTCGGTTTAATCAATTTTACCTTTGTTGCGAGTTTTCTTACGCCCTCCCAAAACGCACCAACAAGCAGAACATTTTCATGGCGACTCCTCCTCGCTGGGCTTTTCGCGAGTCTGGCATTCTGGTACAGCACTGAAATCGGGCTTTATACATTAGCCGCTGTAGGACTGTTTCTGTTCATATATGCCTTCCTTCAAAGCGAAATATCAGTGCGTAAACGCTTTTTGCCCTTAGTCAGTTATAGTTGCGGGATGCTGTTAGGTTTTCTACCAGTCAGCGTCTATTTTCTCGCCCACGGTGCCTTAGACGATGTCCTCTGGAATACCTATATCCAATGTCGCTATCAACTCGAAACGTGGGGACTCGCTTTTCCATCTTTATCGGAAACAATTGCCCTATTGCCAACGCAGGGATGGCATGCTTTCGTGTTCAGTGAAGGATTTCGATGGTACTTACCAATCGCTGTTTTTCTAATTGTCGCTGCATACCTAACATATCGACGCTTATGTGGTACGCATTCAGAGTCCGACGCTATGAAACTCTTGCTGCTATTACTCGGTGGTATCGCCTTTTTCCGAACCGCGCTGGGGCGTTCGGATAGTGGGCATCTGATCTATGGTGCGACTTTCTTATGGTTACTCTGCCTGTTTCTATTAGAGAAGGGCATCTTCGGAATGTTCCATGCTTTCCTATCGTCTCTAACGGGCAGGGAGAATTGGGACCGCGCATTGAAGACGGTATGGGTGCTGATTCCGACTGCGATGTTCTGTTGGTATGTTGCGGAAGCCCACCAGCCCTTGGCAGGTTTTGGTGAGAAATGGCAGCAGCTACGTCAGAATCCCTTCAAACAACGTCCCGTCCCAGAAGAATTAAGGCGCGCTGGACGCCTTGACATCCCGGACGATCAGGTCGAACAGGTTCAAAAGGTAGTCGCTTATATCAAAGAAAACACGACAGAGAACGAAAAGATTTTCGATTTTACGAGTCAAGGTGCTTACTATTTCTTCGCGAACCGGCCGAGCGTCACCAGATTTCATCAGGTTTCGTACGCCTCAACGGCTGCGATGCAGCAAGAAATTATTTCCGTCCTTGAACAGGACGAAACGCGTTTGGTGCTCTTCAAAACGGGAGGGTGGTTTGATGCCGTTGATGATATTCCTGTTGAGGAGCGACATCCGCTAATTGCAGCATATTTGCAGGCAAACTACGAACTCGCGATAGACATTAACGGCACCGAGATTTTACTGCGAAAGTAGTTGTGAGTCCTCTCGTAACTGACAACTACTTTTGCTGTTCAACAAAGATTCGGTAGATGTCTTCAAAAAGTCTCACATCCGTGAGCGTATCTTCGGCTGAAGAGCGGAAAGGTTCATTGTTACGAACATTCGCGACAAAGTATTCTGCTTCCCTGTGGTATGCCCATGTCCAACTCGGTCTCGGAATCGCGCGGGTGATTTCCTGTTCTTCCCCGGCACGGTAGATTTCAACCTCTGCGGGGGTATTCTTCAGAAGCAATGGCGGTGCCCAAGTGTGAACCCACCCATTTTCAAAATAGATTTGGCTGTGCTCATCCCAACGATAGTGTGAGACATGCCCAGTTTCTAACGTCACACGGATCCCGTCCATATCAAAGATAACAATCCCTGAATATCCGTTCTCGTCTAAATCGACGGCTTTGACCGTGACCTTATCCCCAGCATCAAGAAAGAAACGCATCAGATTGATGTTGTGAGTGTATTGTTGGAGGTATCCGAGGTACGAGCGTTTCCACCGCTCAGGTATCCATTCTGGGGTTTTGACGGGTGCAGCCGGTTTAGTTTCGGTAGTGCTGTCCATGTGGGTATCGAGGTTGCAGACCCAATCTCCACCGAAACCGTGGTTTCTGGCGTAGGTCAAGCGACCGAGTTCCCCTGTTTCTCGGAATTGCGCAACTTTCGATTGCACGATCTCGTTGCCGGCATCGTATCGTTTCATGTAGCCTACCATCAGTTTTTTACCAGACTTTTTCGATGCCGCCACAATGGCCTCGGCTTGTTCAACGGAGACAGCCATTGGCTTTTCCATGAAGACGTGCTTACCTGCTAAGAGCAGATCTTTCGCAATTTCACCTTGTAAAGCGAAGTCAGCAGATACCGCCACTGCCTCGATATCGGCGTTTTGTGTGAGTTCATGGTGGTCACGGTAAAGTTGGGGGATACCGAAACGATTTTGGACTTTTTGCCCGAGTTCAGAGCGCACTTCCGCGAGTCCGATGAGTTCACAGTCGGATATACTCGCAAAATTTGGGATGTGGACCTTCTGTGCCATGAATCCACATCCGATATAACCGAGTCGAATTTTTTCCATCGTTTATAATGTGTCCCTGTTGGACAAATCCTCCAATGTATTGTTAAAGCGTGACGGGTATGTATCTAAGGCAAGTGCCGTGATTCGATCTGTTCAACTGCTGTTTTAGCACCCTCTCGCACGAGTGCAGAGGCGTCGTCTCGGGCGAGTTGTTTCAGTTTACCAAGACTGAGGTTCGCTTCCAATTTACCGAGGGCAACCGCGACGAAGTAACGCACATCGGCATCTTCGTCGTCCAAAGCTTCTAACAGGACTTTTGTATCAGTCGCCGTGGCGAGGTGTCGGTCTGCATCACCGATGTTAATCAATGCTTGGGCGGCGATGCGCCGCGAGTGGAGATCACCGTGACGGAGGGAAGTAAGGAGTTCATCATGATTTCCATTGGGAATAACCGGTAGGTTGTCCCAGTCACAATCCAAGCAGAACCACGAATTTTCATCCAACCGTCGAAGGTTCGCATTTCCACAAAATGGGCATTCCCCAAATTCCTGTTGCTGACTCATGATTGTATCCATTGTCCTTGCGATGTACGCTGTTGCCCCGCACACTGATTCGCTACGGGGACCCTGGACTAACAGTGGTTGTTAATCCGGTTTACCGATTTCTAACCGGATTGTAGGCTGTAATATAAAAATAACTGATGCTTTAATAACCCAAGTTGCTACTAACGAATTCTACGTGTTTAAAGAACTTTTTCAGCATGTTCTTCACCCCCGGTGAATGCCACACGGCATTCATACCGTTGATTCACGGGTGTTATATCTATAGAAAGTTGGGCATTTAAGTCTCCGCACCCCCGGTGAATGCCATACGGCATTCATACCGTTGATTCAGGGGTGCTATGTCTATAAGAAACTGGCAACTTGGGTTTTAATAATAGAGATTTGTCAGGATTATGTGTCGGAAACAGGATTTATTTCCAACTCTGGTAACTCTCGCCAAATTTCAGGACCTTCTGGTTTGAAGTTAATAGTCGCAATGAACTGCATACCGTGATAGAAGTTGATTTTGAATTTCCCGCCCCCGAAATTTTTCTTGAGGTATTCCAACGGGGATTCAATCAACGGACCCATTTCGTCGGCGTGATAGAATGCGAGTGCTTTAAACCGAACTGTATTGCCGACTGGTTCCTGTACGAGAAGCTGCGCCGAAGTAGCAGGGAAAAGCACCTGAAAGGCTTGCCAAAGGTCCGAAACAGTAGGGTTCAATTTCCCAATGCGCTTTTTGAAGTCGTTTTCGAGATATTCTGAGAACGTGTTAAAAACCCAGTCCATGGTAAATAGTCTTCAGTTATCGGTTATCAGTTTTCAGTAGTTGTCACTTATCGGCTATCAGTTGTCAGTTAATATCTTGCGGCAATTGCTTTATAAGTAACCATCACAGCATATCTCCTTAACTGATAACTGAAAGGTTTTTCGCAGAAAAACCGCCCTGATAACTGATAACTATTATAGCGGCGCCTTTTGTCAGTTAATATCTTACGGCAATTGCTTTATAGGTAACCATCACAGCATATCTCCTTAACTGATAACTGAAAGGTTTTTCGCAGAAAAACCGCCCTGATAACTGATAACTATTATAGCGGCGCCTTTAAGAAGTCCTTCCAGTCAAAGTTAGGCAGAGGGAACTCCTCTGTGGCTTTGCATTGTCAAAACGTTGCTGCTTTCTCGAAAAACTCAATATCTACACGTTCAACACCAGCATCTCGTGCGTTTTCAGCGACGCGTTGGACAACCATCTCGCGAACAAACGGAATCGGTATCCGTTTAACTCGGTGCTCGACTTCCTCTGTACAAGGTACTGTCGTGTTGTCAAGAAAGGGACCATCTTGAAGCACGATTTCATCGGGATGGTCGCATGTCTCTGGTACGAGTTGCTGCAACCGCATTGAGACATAATTCGTCACCCAATCCTTGAACGCTTCCGATTGCTCGGTATCAACTTCACCGACACCAGAGCGTTGCTCCAGTTTCTCGTTGATGCTGACGAGCAAGTTCTCCACACGTGCCAAGCGTTCTTCTACGTCAGTGAGTCGTTCATGCGCATTGCTTTGTTTATTCATCACTTCTTCCTTCCTGAGAGAGTGTTGGGATTTAAATTGCTAAGAACTTAAAGTTTTCAGTAGCGTTCCGATTGAGAGGAAACCGGTTTTGGACAACAGACAAAACCGATCGAAATCTGATAGACAAAAAACTTTAAATTGTCCAATATTTCCATAAATCTTCTGGAATCTCGTATTTAATTGCTTCCTTTTGTTCATGGGCGTAGCGTGCAAAAACGCCAAAACGGGGAACATCCCTCACATTCGATGAGCCGGTATGGCAAAGAAACGCGTGCCACAACACAACGTCACCCGCGCCACCAATAAACTCGCGCGGTCCTTCTGGCGATAAATCCGAAAGCACGTGCCATCCCCAATCTTTGATGTCATAGAAACTGCCGTCAATCTGTTCTGGATATTGGAGAAAGTACTTGTGCGTTGAGTGGTGACTGCCGGGCCAAAAGACGAAAGCACCACCGTGGGATTCAGTATCATAAAGATAGGTTGTTGCCCCCAGCATAAACGGACTCCAAGCACCGCCGTAGGCATCAATATGTCCGTCATTGGGCATTGCCCACGCTTCTTCAGGGTTGGGCCATTTGATAATCGGTGAGCCACCGCTCCCTGTAAAAAATTGTCCGCCCCCAAGCTGCTCGGAAATCTCTTGCATCACGGGCAGCTGCCCGAATACCGGTGAGAAACTGAAATTCTCAATTGTATAGTTATCGGGCCACGTCTCTGGTGTTTCTAAACTGGAATTGAAATAGTTCCAGACCTGCGACCGCCACACGTTGATCGTTTCAGAATCAATCAAATTTTTGAGAATGAGGTATCCATGCTCCTGAAAAAATGCTATCTGTTCTGCTGTTAGCATAGGCGTCTAAATTCCTTCTACGATTGTTACGGCACAGCGGCGTGTGCCTACTACCTTAGATTAGCGTTTCGGTCTGAAGGATGGAATGCCGGTTTTATCGAATCGTTTCTTGACTGCCTTCATCAATTCGGGAGTAACCTCGCGATGACCGTGTTCGCGTGCATATTTCTCAACACTTTTGACGACCATACCACGCGCAAATGACGGCACACGCTTCAACCGTTTTTTAGCGGCTACACTCCACTGCAAATCATAATCGGTTTCCGTTGCAAAAGCAATCTTTTTCTCAATTTGAACGGGAGGCGTATTATATTGTCCGGGCTGATATTCGCACGACGCATCTTCAGCGAGGTAGTTGCCGGTGGTAGCATAGGCACGTGCCCTACAACCACCGCATACCTCTTTGAATTCACACGCCCCGCACTTTCCTTCAAGCGTGTCCCGATTTCGTAAGTCCTGAAAAGTCTTAGATTCATTCCAAAGCTTGACAAAACTTTCCTCTTTGAGGTTTCCGACGCTAACAGGTAGATAAGGACAGGGAGTCAGTTCGCCTTCGGGTGTGATGCGACAGTAATAAATGCCACACGGACACGTGCCACTGGGGTAGCCTTGAAGGAAGGCGGAGTCGGACTGTTGTTCATAGATAACGCGTTTGTAATGAGGGGCACACTTCGCAGCGATGAGCATTTTCCCCGCATAAGCTGCCTGCAGCTTGAAAAGCGTCTCAAGCATGTTTTCATATTGCGCAGGTGTGATATCCATTACCGTCTTACCTCTTCCGGTTCGGACGAGGAAGTAGAGGTTTAGCACCTTCGCGCCGAGTTGATATGCGAACTCTACAATTTTCGGGATTTCGTCGTAGTTCCACTGTGTTACGGAAGTTTGAACGAGGAAGTCAAGTTGTGCGCGTTTGAGTGCCTCAACACCGTTCATTGTCGCTTTCCAGGCACCTTCCATGCCCCGAAATCTATCGTGATTTGTGGGTTGGATGGAATCTAAGCTGACACCCGCACCAGTGACACCGTGTTGTTGCATCTTCTCGACCACTTCGTCGTTCAGTAAGACACCGTTTGTGCCCATTACAACAAGAAATCCGGTATCGGAGGCATACTTCGATATCTCCAAGATATCCGGGCGTAATAACGGTTCACCGCCGGTGAGAATCAGGAGGATGTGCGGATTAATTTCGGCGATTTCATCTATGACGCGAAAACATTGGGATTGGCTAAGTTCCGCCTCCCTTGAATGTCCGTGTGAATCTTGGATATCGGACAGGTTAAGGTTTCCGTTCACTAACTCGTTTGTGTCTACAAATCCAGCCGGTAGGTAGCAGTGTGTACACTTTAGATTACAGAGTCGAGTGATATTCCATGAAACTGCTTGAACTTTTGTATTTTCCATGCTTTTTTGAGGCGGAGAATGTCAAGGCCTTATAATCTGTCGCTGCTTGAGTATCTCTA
The DNA here is from genome assembly GCA_022826805.1 of Candidatus Poribacteria bacterium. Classification (GTDB taxonomy): domain Bacteria; phylum Poribacteria; class WGA-4E; order WGA-4E; family WGA-3G; genus WGA-3G. The sequence continues at coordinate 10,495 of JAJDUH010000031.1, read as the reverse complement.
TTTCCTGTCTGAGTTCTTGGATCTGTTTTGTTTGGTCTCGGTCCTGTTCGCTCCGCCACGCCATGATAATTTGTGGGATACCTATGGCTGCTACGATGAGGGCGATGAGTCCATAAGTGACATACGTTACATGCATAATTTGATTATCGACGCTCTCAAATCGTTCAGCGACACCCTCAAATTGTTTATCGACACCCTCAAATTGTTTATCGACACCCTCAAATTGTGTATCGACACCCTCAAATTGTTTATCAATGCTCTTAAATTGTGTATCGACGCTCTCAAATCTGATGTCAACGTACTCTTTGATCCGTGTTTCAAAGATAGACAGTTCCTGCTCGATTTCCTCTTTGACAATCAATCGAATTTTATTCAGATCTTCGGACGTTAGTTCAGCGCGTGCTGGCATCACGATTATGCAAAAGAATATTGAGATAAAGATGAGAATTTTCATTGTGTATCTCCTTTTGGGCATACGTGTCCAAAAGAATCAAATTACAATAGCAATGTGAGCGCGAAAACAATTAAGCCCGCTACCAGCATCAAGCCTCTCCAAACGTTGATATGGCGGCTTTGGTTGCGATGTATCTCACCATCAGGTGGCGCAACTTCGAGGTGCCGCCGATAAAACGAACTGTACAACCCCCAAAAGAGTGCCATAATGCCAAAGGCGGCGAGTTTCGCAACGAAAGTTAGCATATAGGCTTTGAAATCATTGTTGCTGTTCCCTGTGAAAAAACCGTTATTCCAGGCAACAATAAAAAACACCATCGCGCCTGTTGTCAGCAAAACATGGATCATCAGCCGTATCCAGGTCCGAAAACGATTATGGATCGCTAACAGGTTTTGTGGCGGTAAGTTTTGCTCTAAAATCGGCATCGCGACGAAGGTAGAAAAAAGGACACCTCCGAACCAGACGATCGCCGCTATCAGGTGGACGCTCCGGATGAAAAGTTCTACGCTTTCCCGCATTTTTCTCCAGAATCCGCATTTTCCATAAATAATACCATATTTTGCGCCCAAAGTCAAATTTGTCTTTGCCTTACAGTAGGGTCATCTAGTTTTCCGATAAAAAGGACGGCAAGTCCCCTGATAAGGGGGATTTAGGGGGTTAAATCACTGAGATAACGACCTTTGAGGGAAGTATATTACTTTTTCACGCAATTTGCGTAAGTCCTGTAGGTTTTGGAATTACTTTGCCCTTATCCAACCCCGCGCAACCCCCCTAACCCCCCTTATCAAGGGGGCATCTGAAGGTGTGGGTATTTGCCCTTATCCAACCCCGCCCAACCCCCCTTTATCCTCCCTTATCAGGGGGATAGGGGAATTCCGATCCCGAACTCTCACTACAAGTCACATCCTCAGATTGACAAAAATTAATGCAACTATTGCGAACAGGGCGCCGATGAAAGAGGTCCGGCTCAGCCGCTCGCGAAGGAACACCATCCCAACGAACATCGTAAATAGCACGCCGCCAGAACTTGACATCGGAAACGCGATTAAGGCACTCACCTTATCCAGTGCGATCAGGAGTGCCCAACTCCCACCAACATTACAAATGCCTATCAATGTCCCGTAGGCAACTTCCCACCAATTTGGCCACGTTCTCTGATAAAGGCATATTCCTAAGTAAATAATCGTAGCAACGCCGAAGAGAAGGCTCATATAGAGCGATTTCTCGTCAATAGGACACATTTCGTTGAAGGCTTTCATAGTCAGTCGCGAGATACCCGTGATAACCAGAATCGTGATAACAACGACGAACCCTAAGCCTTGACTCACTTCGGGTCTGTCGGGTGTAAACCTATAGGTCGGTTCTTTTTCCCGCTGGCTGAGGAGTGGAATCGCTACGAAAGTTAGGACGAGTCCTATGGTCTGCCACAAATTGGGAATCTCTTGCCAGAACAGCATCGACACCAAAATCGGTACTACAATTGATAGCCTGACGAGTGCTGCCGTGACGACAATCCCGCTCAACCGGATGCCAAGCGTAAATAGCTCAAACCCAGCAGCATACGTCACGCCGTTTGATATACCTAATACGTAGGTTAACTTTGAAAACTCAAAATCCTGTTCCTGTGACAGTACCCAAACGCTGATAAAAAACGCACTGAGATAGTTGACAAAGCCGATCGGGTTTAAGCGTTGTTGATTATCTTTGGCATGCTTGAGAAAGAGCCCGAAACCGGACAGCAGGACAATATTGAGGGCAAGGAAGAGCATGTTTGATAGAGTTGTCGGTCATCAGTTGTCAGTTGTCGGTTGAAGAGGGGATTGGGACGCCTTGAACATTTCTTCTTAGCTGACAACTGACAATCAATAGCCGATAGTTGTAGTGAATTCCAAAAATAAGTTTACATTTTAGAGGTCCCAAATTCCCCTGATAAGGGGGGTTAGGGGGGTTTTTTGTTTGACAGTGTGCAATTAATTATGAGATCCACTATAAACGCCGTTAGTTCATAGGTAAAGCGACTTTGGTTTTCTCTTTGGCGGATTGATAGGTTGCCAAAACGACTTCCACAGCGTGTTTTCCACCCTTGCCATCAATTATAGGCGTTTTACCATCTCGGATACAGTCAACGAAATGGGTGAGTTCACCGACGACCCCGTGTGGTCCATCGCGATTTGGGATAATTTCCTCCCAATCGCCGCCAAGTTTTTTGAAATAGGCGAGGTCGGCTGCCATATTTAAACGGAGTGAACCTTTCGTGCCGTCAATGATGGTTTCGTTGGTTCCTCGTGCCCCGAGAAAGCCGCCCCACCGCAAAATACCCACCGCGCCTGAATCGTAGCGGATGAGCGAGATAGTGTAATCCTCCCAATCGTCGTGTCCAGAGAAACTTCCCACTTCGGCGGCGACAGTGAGAGCGGTGCCACCAAACCAATTAATCAGATCGGATTTGTGGATGCCGTTTTCCAAGAGTCCACCAACAGTGCCGTACCAACTTTCAGGACGGGTGCGCGGCGCGTTGTAGGGGCCTGTGTAATCGGTTTCGATGTACGTGATGTCTCCGATCTCACCGGCATCTACCATCTCTCTACCGAGTTCATGCACAGGGTAGAAGCGTAGCACCTGCCCTACCATTAGATGCGTACCAGCCTTATCCGATGCCTCAATCATTGTATCTGCCTCAGCAAGCGTCAAGGAGAGCGGTTTTTCGCAGAAAGCGTGGACGCCTGCCTTCGCTGCATCAACCACTACCTGGGTGTGCGCGACAGGGGGTGTTGCAATGACGACGCCATCCACAAGAGCAAATAATTCCTGATAGTCCTGAAACGCGCCGATTCCATGTTTCTCAGCAACGGCTTGCGCTGCATCCAATCGAAGGTCTGCTACCCCTACAAATTCACAATTTTCAACGTTAGGGAGTGAGTTGCAATGGGCGTTTCCCATGCCACCGACTCCAATGACCCCTATACGAACCATAGTGAATCTCCTTGTGTAATAGTTGTTAGTTTGCAGTGATCAGAGGAATAGTTTTCAGTTTTCAGTTTTCAGTTAAGAGGTATGTGAGTAACAATTTTCCCAACTTGGCGTACGCCAGAGATGGGTGGATTGTTACACAAAAGCGGCTGACCGATGACTGACAACCCACAACTGACAACCCACAACTCATAACTATCTTTTCTGAAAACCGAGAACTGATAACTGAAGACTACTTTCGCAGTAACCATTTTATAATTGAGATTGCGACGACAATAGCAAAAACGAAAAATATCCATTTGATGTGTGGTGATGCTCTCTCACCCAAGTAAGAGTAAACTAAGGTGGCTGGCATCTGTCCAATCCCAGTGGCGATCCAAAATCCGAGAAACCGCATCCGGGTTGCCCCTGCAAAGTAGCTAACAACATCAAAAGAGATAAACGGCATTAATCGGGCAATAAGAATAGCATAAGTGCCATATTTTTCAGCAAAATCATTTGCTTTGTCAACTGCAGGTTGGCTAATTAATGCTGTAATACGTTGAATGCCAAGGGCGCGAGCAATGTAAAAGCAAAATGCCGCCCCGACCATTGAGCTACTCCAAGACAGGAGCGAGCCCCACCAAAATCCAAAAAGCGTGCCATTTGCAAAAGTAATCAGAAACGCCGGCAGCGGCGCAATGACGCTCTGAAAGATCATGAGCATCGCTGATACAACAGGCGCAAGCGCACCATAACTCTTAATGTATGCGCGTGCTGTTTCAATGCTCTGAAAAGCAGCTGTAAGTTCAAGGAGATATGCCCAAACCTGCTTGTGGTAGACTCCCAGAACAATTAGCCCAATCAACAGCCCAAGTAGCAGTATAATGTGAAGTTTTTTGTGGACGGCATCTGCTACCTTAAACATCTTTTGCTTGCTGTATCAATGCGTTATTCATCCGATCTCTGAGTTCTTGTATCCCCTGATCTGTCCAGTTGTAAAAGCCTTGTCCGGATTTCACGCCGAGTTTGTCATACGCAACCATTTCTCGAAGGAGCGGATTGATCTCAGGCGAACTGTTAAGGTCTTTATAGAGTTCTTCAAAGGCAGCGAGTACAAGGTCCCATCCTGCGAGCTCAAAGACCTCAAAGGGACCGGCAACGCTAAGCCGTCGTCCAAAACTGTTCCGTACAACGAGATCGACGGTTTCTGCACTGGCGATACCTTGCTCCACGATGGCGAACGCTTCCCGAATCAAGGCGGCTTGCAGTCGCGGGCCGACGAAACCGGGTACTTCTTTTTCTATAATCGCAGGCGTTTTACCGATAGCTGTCAAGAGTTCAAACGTCGCTTTAACCGTTTCATCAGAGGTATCAGGGCTGCGGATGAGTTCAACCAGCGGAATCAGATACGGTGGATTAAAATAGTGGGTGTTGAGTATCTTATCCTTGCGTTTCGCGTTCACGCCGATTTGGCTCGGCATTAATGCGGTAGTGTTGCTTGCCAAAATTGTGTGCGGTGGACAGATTGCGTCCAGTTTCTCAAACACCTGCTGTTTTAATGCTAAATTTTCGATGACGGCTTCCACTACAAAGTCTGCGTTTTCTGCGACCGCTTCGAGTTCTGTATTCGTCTGAAGTCGCTGCAACGTTGAGTGGATACTTTCCCTTTCAATAATGGCGTTTTCTGCAAGCACGTTGAGATTTTTCTCAATTTGGGTGCGTGCCGTTTGAAGTTGTTCCTCGGTAACATCGTGCAAATGTACGTGATAGCCTGCGCTTGCGAACTCTTGCGCGATACCGTGTCCCATCAGTCCTGCACCAATAACTGCTATTTGCATAATTCTGTCAGTTATCTCCTTTTGCTGGCAATAACAATCGTGAATTCTCCCCGCGGCTGGGTGCCTCGGAATTTTTCCAATGCTTCGCTAACATTCCCACGAAATATCTCTTCAAATCGTTTCGTCAACTCGCGTGTCACAACGATGTCGCGTTCACCGAGGACTTCAAGGACGTCTTCGAGGAAACGCCGGAGCCGATGCGGGGATTCAAAAAGAATTAACGTTCTTTCTTCGTCAGCAAGTACACTTAATTGACGTTTTCTTTTCCCTGATTTTGGGGAGAGAAAACCTTCAAAAGTAAAGTTGTGAAGGGGTAAACCTGAAACAGATGCCGCTGCAACAACTGCCGAGGCACCTGGAATCGGAACAATGGGGATTTCTGCGGCGATACATCCACGCAAAAGTGGATACCCTGGGTCTGAAATGATAGGCGTGCCAGCATCTGAAACAAGCGCGACCGTCTCGCCAGTCTGTAGGCGTTCAATCAGTTTATCACGCTTAGATTGCTCGTTGCCTTCAAAGTAACTTGTCAGTGGGGTATGAATGTCGTAGTGTGTTAGCAGGCGGCGGGTCTGGCGGGTATCTTCAGCGGCGATGAGATTTACCTCTTTGAGAATACGTAGGGCACGCAAGGTGATGTCCTCCAAATTCCCGATTGGCGTGCTGACGAGGTAAAGTGTACCGGGTGATGTGTTCTGCATTTTGTTAATGGCAATCAGCGTTCAGGTTGCTCACTTCATTCGCTTTCAGTTGTCGGTTTCCAGAGTCCTTTGTGGTATATCAAACCTTAGCAACTGCCAGAGGATTTAACTGATAGCTGATGGCTGAAAGGTGGCGAAGCCACCGCCCTGACTACTAAAAACCCATTCCCTTGCTATATTGTCCTTTTCATGCTAAATTACCAACGATGAGAACTATCTATGCCATTCTATGTGTGCTCTGGTTAATACCACCGGTGTGTGCGCAGACGGTCCCTAACAAAAAACCATTTGAGGTGTCGCGCCCGCTTTATGTCGGTGCGCGGGCTTTAGCGATGGGCAACGCCTTCACCGCTGTTGCCGACGATGCCAGTGCCGGTTTTTGGAACCCTGCCGGTCTCATTCAGTGGCAAGGCGTCCAACTCTTTGCTATTAACAAGTTTCACGATCGCGCTGATTACCGATTTGATCCAAAGGGGATCGGCTATAGTTACCGAGGCTATAGCCTCTTTTGGGGCAACAAAATCGCTATCGGTGTTGACAGCGGCGTTCCTGATTTTAACTATTACGGCATCGCGCGTCAACTCGGTGCATACGCCGCTGCAGGATTAAGCCTCAAATTTAAACGGAGACATCCATCCGACGTTTATCAATTCTTCGGTTACCAAACCGCTTACGATCTCGGCTTACTCTTCAAACCCCGTCCGAATCTCAAATTCGGATGTCTCGCACAGAATCTGGAGGGTTACGGTATTCAATGGTTAACCCTCGGTATTGCCTACCGCTATGCTGCATTCCAATTATCGGCGGATGTGGCGATCTCTACCGAAGGGGAAACGCCAGAATTCTACATCGGAACTGAGTGGCATCCGTTCCATGTCCTTCCCGTCCGGTTCGGTGTCTCAAACGGTGCGCTGACTACCGGAATAGGGGTTGTGTGGAGAGGGGTTCGCATCAACTATGCTCGGATTTTTGAGAAGCCTTTTGCATCCGATTTCATTGAATTGGCTATTAGTTTTTAGTAACCCAAGTTGCCAGTTTCTTATAGACATAGCACCCTGAATCAGAATCAAAATCAACGGTATCAATGCCTTAGGGCATTGCCCGGGTATGAAGTGCTTATGCACTTCAGAATCAACGGTATCTATGCCTTGAATCAACGGTATGAATGCCTTATGGCATTCACCGGGCATAGACCGGGGTATGAATGCCATATGGCATTCACCGGGGGTGAAGAACATGCTGAAAAAAGTTCTTTCAACGCGTAGAATTCGTTAGTAGCAACTTGGGTTATTATACTATTCTTATTAACATAAGCCAAGTTAAAAATTCTGATTTGTTGAGGGGGATTGGATATGTTGAGGGGGGTTGGATATTCCGAAATGCCCTTGATATTTTGTCTAATCTTCTATATAATATTATAATCCAGCGGATTCATAATCATATTTATAGGGCTATTGCGTTTTCGGTTTTTTGTAATAGATATTGACATGGCACACTTTGATGAACTGTTCAAACACTTGGGGGATTACTCACCTGATCAACTCGCGGCGTTAGCCCTGAATACAGATCAGGTGAAAGTCGGGAGTCCTTTGAACACCGAGCAACCTACGGTAAAGATACATCACAGCGATATGACGTTTAGGATCTCGCTGCCTGACATACGCACTCTCTCTTTTTGGAGCGTTAATCTATCCACCTGAACTTTTTCGGGATCGAGTATTGGAGGAAATCATGCGAGAATCTCCGTTTTACGAACACGTAATACAGCGCGGCGTAGAGCAAGGCATAGAGCAAGGCATAGAACAAGGCATAGAACAAGGCATAGAACAAGGCATAGAGCAAGGGGCGCGCCAAACGACTATTGAAAACACCTTGGCAGTCCTAACTGCACGTTTCCCGGGTGCCGATGTTAATGCCTTAAAACCGAAACTTGAAGCGATTACGGATATTAGCCGCCTGAAGCAGATAAACCTAAACGCTTCGTTGGTATCCAGTTTTCGAGAACTGCAACAACAGTTGAATGCCTAAGCTGCGGAGCCAAAAAGTCTCTAACACGCGCAAAATTTGTCTCGGTTTTACGTTCGGGTGGGATGGCTTCGGCTTTCGGTTACAAACCTCTCCTAGCCGACCAGTGAAGTGCGTATTTAACCCAACCGCGTTGAATTTTCGCCCTCAGCATCGTATGTGTGTTGGTTCTTCAGTGCCGCCGCCTTATACGCATCAACAAGTTCATTTTCAAAGTCTATCCAGACCTGGAGTTTCCGCCAGCGTGAGACCGTCGAATCAGTAACGTTGAAGTGTTCTGCGATTTTGGCGTTGCTTACGCCGTTGAAAGACATCTCACAAGCCGTGAGAATTGTGCCTTTTGAGGTACTCCGCATGGTAAAACCTCCTTTGATTATATGGGGGGTTAGGTATTATTTCAGTCCCGTAGGTTGGGTTGAACGGATATCTACTAAAAATCGCATACCACATAGAGATTTCAATCCAACAGAGAAGCTTGAAATCACCAAAAACCGAGTGAACCCCAACGCATTATGATACTGACCCGTTTGGGGTGTTGGGTTTCGCTCCCCCTACCTCAACGGTTTATTGAAGATCGGAACGCTGTGTATAGCAAAAATACGCTTGTGGCATTACTGGGGCGTGTACGGTACGCCGCAAAATCGCGCCTACCTAATCGCTAATTGCTAATTGCCAACTGCTACTTCAAAATAACCATCTTCCGCAGCGGTGAAAGTTCGTCGGTTTGCAACTGGTAGAAATAGATACCAGACGCAACACGTTCACCCAGAACGTTCTTGCCGTCCCAATACGCCGCACGACTCCGACTTGTGTAGTAACCCGCTGTCTGATGCCCTAACGTCAAGATACGAATCAGCCTACCCCGCGCGTTATAGATATGAATCTTGACATCCCTGCTTTCGGATAACTGATACGGAATCCACGTCTCCGGGTTAAATGGATTCGGATAATTGGCGTGAAGCTGCGTTGACACGGGACGTTCAAGAGGCATCAATAGAGGCTCTAAGAATGCCCTGACACGTTCGATTTCTGACGCATCCGCTGATAACGTCTCAATTTTATCGTAAAGCGCGGAAACCGCAGCACCCGTTTCTCCGGTTACCCGCTGTTTTGACGCGCCAGCAGCGGGTGTTGTTTTCACAGCACTTTCGATAATCTCAATCATATCGGCAATATCAATCTTGCCGTCGCCATTGACATCAGCGCTTGGATACGTCAAGGGGGGTTCGCCGATATATTTGCCGACAAGGAGCAGATCGGCAATATTTATCACACCGTCGCTATTGACATCGGCAGGCATTGAGGGTTCTCTGCCGCTCTCAACGACACGAACCACTCGGTTGACGGGCAGGTTGTTCAAGGTTTGACGGATACCGCTGGGCCAATGAATGCGTAACTCTCTGACTTCACGATGCCCCGCAAGTCCAAAATGGATGCGTTTTTGGTCCTGTTGCGAATAATGGATGCCACCCGTATTTTCACGAAGTTGCGTGGTCCCATCAGGCGTCGTCGCAAAAACCTTCGCGCCTATGCCGTCCTTATTAGATACCTTGCCTTCTAAATCAATCTGAATCCAATTGTTGCCACTCCCGGTGTTTCGCAAAAGCTGATCGGGCCCCTCGTTGAACGGGTAGGCACCTCTACCATTGGTCAGAAAAAGATCCAGATACCCATCCTTATCATAGTCAGCCATCGTAACGCTTTGCCCTCTCCCCTCCATACTTCCTCTGGCGGCGCCGATATGACGCTGCGCAACGAAAACGCCATCCCCTTGATTTTCGTAGAGCCGATTCGCAAGATTGCCGGCACTGCTTGAACGCACAAGGTAGATGTCAATATCCATATCGTTGTCAAAGTCGCCGGCAGCAATCGACCTGCCGCCCTCGGCAAACGACGGGGCGCGTTTAAAACGACGGTTGTTCGTTTTCAATAGCAGGACGGATTCGGGATAGTGAGACAGGTCACCCTGAGCAAAGTTAACCGGTGCTACGTCTAAGATGGGCGTGCGTGCTGAAATCACCGCCTCAAAACCCGTCCAGTTATTCGTATGCGAACTTTTATGGTATAAGAGCGTCCACGCTTTCATTTCAGGATCATAGCCGACATAAATGCCGAAGAGATCGACTTCTGGACGGCGTTTCAACCCGATGACCCGAGCGTCTTCCGGCGATAACCGAAATCGAAACGTGGCGACATTTCGAGCCCCATGTGTGCCAATAAACTCACCATTGAACGCCTCAATGTCGTGTCCCTGTTCACCAATTGAAATTAGAGACAACCGCGGTTCCCAGACGGAAAAGATTTCAAAATAGACCTCGGAATCGGCACTGAAACGTATACCCCTTTCACCTTGATTGTTACGGATGTAAAGTTTCAGCGTCCGGGCATCAACAATGTTTATATGAGAGCGATAGACATCCCGTGCGAGAAAAACATCCGGACGCAGATCGCCATTGAAATCGGCAAACACAGCGTCTGTGACATTGCTCATACGCGGGAAATGAAACGTCTCGGTTACGTCCAAA
>JAJDUH010000017.1 GCA_022826805.1 Candidatus Poribacteria bacterium | reverse complement strand
ACACTCAAGCGCGAGGTTCAGGCGTGGCAGGATCGAAGAAATCAGCAGCGTGCCACGGTCAACTGGAGGTTTACCACACAAGACGCACGCATTAAACTCAAAAAATTATATCCGTCTGATAGTCAGTGACACAGCACTAGGTTTTGTTTCTGTCCCATTTTGAAGTGTTGCCTCACTGCTAAGAGCTGCTTCCGTTGCATCAGGATTAAATGCTACAGGAGAGGTTGAGGCATCCATCGGCACTTGGGCTTTTGGCAAGGTCGCTTCAAACTTCCTCACATCATGCTGCATGTAGAAATGGAAACCGATGGATAGCAGCACCACGATGATACCAGTGATCGCTACGGTACGAAGGGATATTCCCTGATGCCATTTCATTGGACAAACTCCTTATATTGTATGATGCTCCGTTCTGCTTCCAATGGTAGCAGAACAGAGCAATAGGGCTAGCTAAGATTATTGGCATCCACAGCTGCCACACCCAGCATTTCCCGTTGTGGCTTTCGGTGCTGCCTGTTCCTTCTTTTCAGTGTTCACTGTCTGCAAGGAATTTTCAGCGACAGTTTCCCCTGGTTTGGCGGAAATAGTCTCGGTGTTTGAGGCGATTGCTGTCTCAACCTGCTGTGCCGTTGGAGACACGTTTAGCGACCGCCCTTCAAAATTTCGGATTTCCTGCTGCGTGTAGAAATGGAAACCGATGGATAGCAGCACCACGATAATACCGGTGATTGCCACAGTACGAGTGGAAACCCATTCACGGGATTTCATTTCATACTCTCTAAATGTTAGGGACAAGTGTTATCGCGTACAATTGTTGTCAACGTAGCGTACATTGCAGTCCATATCAGTATCGCCACAATTGCAGCTGCTCGTGTTAATATTACTAATCGCAAGGACACGTAGAAACAATCCAACCACAGCCGCATGCACAATCAGGAATCTCCGTGGAACTCGAGGAACTCGAGGAACTCGAGGAACTCGAGCAATCACTACTATCACTTGGAGGAAAGGGGTTCCCTCCACTTTTAATAGATCCCCAAGTCGTAGCTACTACCTGCCCAGAGGCTTCGCGTGCCGAGAAGATAAGGACTGCATAGAGGCTAAATGCAAACATTGCAATCACAAGGATTGTGATAGACGTTGCAACCTTCCTATTTTTCAGAAATTGTAAAAACATTTAATTTCTCCTTGAAAAAAGAACCTGTTGCCCTTACCGGGTCAAGGAACCATAACGTTCAGAGCTTCTCACAACTGTAATATCGAACATCCAAAACCTGAGGACAATCCTTTTTTCCAGATGCCTCTTATGCTTCAATGGCGTTCAAAACCACTTGTTGAAACTTCTCTGAATCCCTAAACGACAAATTTTGGCTGAACTCGCAATAATTGCGAAGTTCCCTAACCAATTTCGGATGCAGACTGAACACAAATCAATCCACATCGCTATTTTAGTAAAAATTATTTCCTGTTATTCACCATTGCGGAGACGGGATCCATGGAATTCTGCTTCGCGGCTTTTTTCCACTCGGCTACCACACGTTTCACTGTCCGCTCAATGGTGGAATCAGAGATACCCATTGCTTTCGCAATCACGGATAGAGATTGGTTATCCAAGTACCGTCCCATTATCTGTCTGTCGCGTTCTCCCGGGAGGCAGTTCACTAACACCTCTAAGTGGATCCCAACAGGCTTTAGCCATCCGATGAGCCGCTCCCATCTTTTCTGAACGGCTCCAGGTGTTGAGTCTATGGCTTTCACTATCTCCTTGGGAGTGAGACCATCTAACGTAAGTTCTACGGTCTCTCGGTCTTTATCCGGAAGGAGACGGAGGAGTTGATTCACCAATTCCTTGTTTGCCTGAGTCTGTTCAGCATCGGTTTCTACGAGAATTGATGCAAACCGAAGGTCTCTTTCTCTAACAGAAAGGTCGCCAAGCAATTCAACTGACAGGTATTTCGCTTGTTGGCGAGATTTTCTGATCTTGTCAATCGCAAGGTTTCCCGCGGTGGTTCGCAACCATACCAATAATTTCTTCGGTTCTCGGATCTCCTCTCTTTTGTTGAAGGCTCTCATGAAGGTATCATTAGCGATTTCGTCAGCATCCTCACGATTCCGTACCACTTTGTTAGCAGCATCATAAACGATTTTGTAATAGTTGTTGAAGACTTGTTCAAACGCGACCTCATCGCCAGTTTCTAAGAATCGCCGATTTATACTAACATTATCCACCTTGTCAAATTGCGCACCTCAAATATATTTGAAGGCGATTTGTGATTGCCTTTGTATATACATGACGCAAATTTGGAGTGGATTCCGACACAATGGATCTTTTTTTCCAAAAATTGTTTTTTATCCGAATCGTGGATTATCGCAGAAGCCGTAGATTTGGCGGATCTTGGCACCTTTGGTGTGTTCACAGTTTTTGCAAGATTTGGGGTGTTTAGTAAAACGAGGATGTAAACTTTCCTTGAGGTTCTCTCGTTGATGTATTATAATGGTTGAAACTTACGGATAAATCCAAAGGAGAAAGAGATATGAAGCTGCAGCTAACTTTCATGCTACTGTTGCTTGTGGCAATGGTAGGACTCAGTGGGTGTTATACGCAACTGGGATACCACTATGCGTCTGTGGATTTTGATCGAAAGTACCATAGAGTTTTGGAGGAAGAGAAAATGGGGCACACCTCCAAAGCAGAATCGGAAGAATCCGAGTTAGAAAAACATGATGATTTAGAAAAGCATGATGATGCCGAAGCATCGGAAGGTTATTACGGACGACGGAGGTCGACTGATCACAAGAGGTACGCCACCCCTTACCGATACAACACCTATTGGGCACCTTACGCGCCGTATTCGTATCATGCGTATCCACCGGCGTGGTATTATCCGCATCCGTGGTTCTATGGTGGATTCTATGCTCCGTACTATAGATATTACCGAAGCTACTACCCGTATTATGGGTACTATCGAGGCTACTCTCCTTACACGAATGTTTATAGACGGTATTACGGCGGCAGTCAGTATACCCCGCTTTCACGGCGTACGTACCCCAACAAAAATAATTGGCGAAGTGAAAATCGACGTTCACGAAGTTCACGGAGTGTAACTTCGCCACGGACGAGATCGGAACGGCCGCAGCGCCGGACGAGAAACAGGAATGAGAATTAGCGGCGAGGTAATTCGGGGTTAGAATCTCTCCCACATGGGATTAGGAAATCTTGCCTACCAAGTTTTTGTAAAATGGAGGAAACGAAACAATGAAACGAGGGGTGTATGTAACATTTATTTGTCTGTTCGCTACGACGCTTTTTGCGACCGTTAGTATGGCGCAAGTAGAAGAGATGGCGATTGGGAAAACGTTCGGTGTCGGGGCGCGGACAATGGGTATGGGTGGTGCTTCACTGGGACTTGCTGATGACTTTACAGCGCTCTACTGGAATCCGGCAGGGATGGCACAGATCCAAAAATTCGAGATGTTCAGCAGCCTGTCCCACAACACAGCGATTGCTGATACCTATTTTACGAGTGATGCAGTGAAAACACCAACGAGTCGCTCACAGATGCGTCTGAATTCTATCGGATTTGTTTACCCGTTTCTGGCGAAACAAGGCGGTTGGGCAATCGCTTTCGGTTACAACCGTGCACAGAATTTCGACGATCAGACCGCAATTCAAGGTATTGATCCGAGCAATGGCACCGAATTCAGCGGACTTGCCATAGATGAAATCAACGCGAACAGTGGAGGCATCGGAATTTGGAGCTTTGGAACGAGCATATACATCTCAAAGCGGATCCTGATTGGAGGTTCCCTGGATTTTTGGCAAGGAAACAGTCTCAATGAATTGGATACAACCGCTACTGACATCGCAGACATAGACCGGGAATTGGCACGTTTCAGATACCAAGACGAAATTGATCGCGAGTATTCGGGTATAGGCGGTAGGATAGGGCTTCTCGCACACCTAACAGACGAGATTAGTCTTGGTGTCACTGTAGTATCGCCTGTAGAATTAGGAGTGGATGAACAGTGGTATCAATCAACTATCGCCGATTACGATGATGGAGAAAGGTCAAGTGATACGGAAAGCGGTACCTTAGCGTATAATATTGAGCGTCCATTTGAAGTGGGAGCAGGGGTCGCCGTGAAACTGTTCAACAAACAGTTGATTTTGGCTGGAGATGTTCAATTCACGGACTGGAGACAGACGCGGTACGATCGTGCCCCAGCAGATGACATCTCACACGATAATTTTGAGAGATTCTACGACACAACCCTTCAGGTGAGACTCGGCGCGGAATATCAGATACCCATCATTGCAACACATATCCGCCTCGGCTATCTTCGTGACCCTATCCCGCTCAGATATACCCAAGTAGATACGCATGATTTCTTGACAGCAGGAATTGGTAAAATTTTCGAGGATTCCTTGAAACTCGATGTTACGTATGTGCTCGGCGGTTGGGCACAACAACACAATGATGTCAAGACCGAACACTTGACGCATCGGGTGTTTGTGTCGGCTGCGTATCGGTTTTAATAGTTATTAGTTATCAGTACGGTTTGCTACGCAAATCTTTCAGCAGTCAGTTATTAGTACAGCAACTGCGTTGCCTTTTAGTTAATAGTTATTAGTTAAAAGCAATGTGTCCTGTAAGATTTACGCTACCGCACAGGGGTTAACCAACGACTAAAAGTAAGCGTAGCGAACGACCTGACTGCCGACAACCCTTAAACCAGTTGAATGTAGCCCATCTGTGCGCCGTCGCCTTTTCGGAGTTCGCCGCGGATGATCCGTGTGTATCCGCCGTTCCGATCTTGATAGCGCGGTCCGATGTCATCAAAGAGTTTGCGTAGGACTGCCTGTTTGTCAATTCCGCTTGCTGCTTCGCCCCTTCCGGATTTGTAGTGCAGATGGGTT
The DNA here is from genome assembly GCA_022826805.1 of Candidatus Poribacteria bacterium. GTDB lineage: Bacteria > Poribacteria > WGA-4E > WGA-4E > WGA-3G > WGA-3G. The sequence goes on along the minus strand of JAJDUH010000017.1, from coordinate 39,671 downwards.
CCGTAGAGCATTTTTGCGGCTTGCCGGCGAGAGGGTAAATCCCCGCGTTTGGCGAGGGTAATTAAATTTTCAGCTACTCGGCGGAGTTCTTTACACTTGGGCAGTGTTGTCCGAATTTGTTCATGCTCAAAAAGTGCGGTGGCTTGGTTGCGAAAGAGTGCCTTCCGATGGCTGCTCGTTCGTCCGAGTTTCCTACCGCGTTTTCGATGACGCATTGTCTTCCTCCATGTAAGCGTTATCGTGAAGAATTACATAGGTGATTGCAAGGATTCTTGCGCCATATCTTCTTCGTCGATGTCCGCGTCGTCCATATCATCGAGATTCATTCCGAGGGAAAGCCCCATATTGGCAAGTTGTTCTTTAATTTCGTTCAGCGAAGTGCGTCCGAAATTCTTGTATTCCAACATATCCTTTTCCTCTTTTGTGACAAGTTCTCGAATGGTTTTAATATTTGCAGTTTCGAGACAGTTGCTGGCTCGAACTGAGAGTTCAAGTTCTGCGACAGGTTTAGCTAAGTATCGGTTGCGTCGCAGTTTTGCCTCATCAATCTCAGGTTCAGGCTCGACGTAATTTTCGTCGAATTCTGTAAAGAGTTCAAGTTGTTGCAGCAAAATTTCTGCTGCCCGCGTGACGGCTTCCTTCGCTGTGATAGTGGCATCAGTCCAAACTTCGAGATTGAGCTTGTCAAAGTTAGTTATGTCGCGCATACGAGTCTCTTCTACCCAGAAATTAACTTTCTCAACGGGTGAGAACTTTGCATCAACAGGAATCAACCCGATCGGTTGATTTACTGGTCTGTGCTCTTCAGCGAGAGAGTATCCTCGCCCTGTTTGCGCATGAATTTCCATATCTAACCCTTCGCACTCATCAAGCGTAGCGATATGTTGGTCGGGGTTGATAATTTGTACGTTTGCATTCGGACGAATGTCAGCAGCAGTAACTTCTCCTGAACCTTCAGCGTGAAGCGTGAGTACCATCGGAGTGTCGTCAGTGATCCTTAGGCGAACCTCTTTGAGATTAAGAATAATTTGTACTACATCTTCGAGCACGCCAGCGACCGTGTCATATTCGTGCCGGACTTGCTCAATTTGAACAGCCGTAATTGCTGCACCTTTGATTGAGGAAAGGAGGACCCGGCGCAAAGAATTACCGAGGGTTGTTCCAAATCCGCGCTCAAAGGGTTCAGCGGTATACTTTGCGTAATTCGGCTGTAAAGATTCGGTATCAGTTTTCAGCCTCTCAGGTATCACGAGCTCGGACCTTATCATTAATTTCCTCCTATAGGATTAAAACTAGTGTTAGAACGCGTGCAAACTGAGCAGCGGACGCCGTGTGCGTATTGGCTCATAAGTTTTAGTAAGTAGCGAACGTTTGGACCTGCCCTGCGTTCCTCGTGTGCTGTGGTTTTTGCGAGTATCTTAAATGTAAAGCAAAGACAAATTTTGCCGCGTAAATCAGAATCAAAATCAGAATCAACGGTATGAAGCCCGTATAGGCTTCACCGGGCATGAACCGGGTATAAATGCCGTATGGCATTCCGAATCAACGGTATTCATGCCTTAGGGCATGAACCGGGGGCAAAAAATGTAAAGCAAAGACAAATTTTGCCTATAAAGGCAAAAAATATAAAGCTAAGACAAATTTTGCCGCGTGTGGGCAAAATTTGATATAACTGTGTTGTAAGAGTGCCGTTATGTATGGCACCCTGCATTTAATAATACACACGGTATGGGCGGATACGCCTATCTGGAGTAAAGTTCAATGATGAGCTGCGTTTCAAGGTCTGCGGAGATCTGTTCTACCACAGGTGCCCCCTGAACACGTCCTTCCGCCTTCTCTGGATCGATATCAAGCCATTCCGGTGCGCCTCGATGTTGTGCGTACTCTAAAGCTTCGAGAATAATGGCGAGATTTCGACTCCGCTCGCGCGGCGCAATGACATCGCCGACTTCTACTATATAGGAAGGAATGTTAACCCGCTTGCCATTAACAGTAAAGTGATTATGCTTGACGAGTTGACGCGCCTGATTCCGAGATGTTGCGAATCCGAGTCGGTAAACGACGTTGTCGAGGCGGCGTTCAAGGAAACTAATTAAATTCTCACCAGCGATACCGCTTTGGCGGGCGGCTTTAGAATAATAGTTCCGAAACTGCTTCTCATAAACGCCATAGGTGCGTTTTACTTTCTGTTTGGCGCGCAGCTGTCGCCGGAAGTTGTTTTCGCGACCACGTCGTGGCGGCGTCTGCCCATGCTGCCCAGGTGGATAGCTACGGCGTTCAAAAGAACATTTGGGTCCGTTGCATCGCCGCCCTTTGAGAAAGAGTTTTTCACCTTCCCGTCGGCATAACTTACAGACTGAATCTAAATATCTGCTCATTCGTATTCCTCAAACCCGTCGTCTCTTAGGGGGACGACATCCGTTGTGTGGTATCGGAGTCACGTCCTTCATTAATGTAATTTCCAGTCCGGCAGCAGCAAGTGCTCGTATAGAGGATTCTCGTCCGGACCCAGGACCCTTGACTCTGACTTCTACGCGTTTCATACCATGATCCATTGCTCTGCGTGCGCACGCTTCTGCGGTCTGCTGTGCGGCAAAAGGTGTGGACTTTCGTGAACCCGTGAAAGTCATTCCAGCGTTTGCCCAAGCAACGGTGTTGCCATTTAAGTCTGTGATCGTAATAATTGTGTTATTGAAGGTAGCCTGTATATGCGCTATCCCCTCTGGTACGTTCTTGCGTTCTCTTCTTCTTCCACGCAAAACGATTCTCCTTTTTAATATTTGTCAGCTATCGGTTCGGATTGCTATGCAATTCTTTCAGTTGTCTCTTTAACCAAAGACCGAAAGCCTGCGTAGCCGGGGAAGCCCACACGGGCTTCATACCCCGTTCTATGCCCGGGGAATGCCATCAGGCATTCATAGCGTTGATTCAAGGCATAGATACCATTGATTTTGATTTGCGTACTGAAAGCGTAGCGAATCCATAACCATTTCACTAACCGCTCTTGCGTCCTGCCTCTTTGGCTTTTCTACCGACGGAAATCGTTCGTGCTTTTCCCTTACGGGTGCGAGCGTTGGTATTTGTGCGCTGACCGCGGACAGGTAGCTGCCGACGGTGGCGTAAACCACGATAACTGTTAATGTCCATCAGGCGTTTAATATTCTGGTCGACCTCGCGACGCAAGTCCCCCTCGATTTTATAGTCCAGAATTTTGTCTCGGAGCTGACTAACCTCGTTTTCGGCGAGCGTGTCAACTTTTTTCCCTGGGTCAATATCGAGGTCATTAACGATTTGTGATGCCGTATAGCGGCCGATGCCGTAAATCGCTGTCAGTGCGATATCTACTCGTTTGTTTCGGGGTAAATCAACCCCCACGATCCTTGCCATGGCTATCTCCTTTTTTTCGTTATCAGTTATCAGTTTTCAGTTACTGGTTAAAAGATGTTTGTAACAATTCACCTATTCTTGGCACACTCCGGAAAGTGGTAGATTGGTACACTAAACCTCTTAACCGAAAACCGACGATTGAAAGGGTTGCGTAGCAACCCCGGGGAATGCCATCAGGCATTCATACCGTTGATTACTGACAACTATTGATTATCCCTGTCGTTGCTTATGCTTCGGGTTTGAAGGACAAATGACGTGGATAACTCCTTTCCGCTTAATAATTTTACACTGGTTACACATCTTTTTCACAGAAGGTCGGACTTTCATAATTACCACTTCCCGTTGAAAGGGCTTAACGCCGTCTGCCCTTAAGTTTACGATCTTTTAGGAATCCTTCATAATGGCGTACCGTTAAGTAAGATTCAATTTGTGACATTGTATCCAAAACAACACCTACAACAATTAGGATAGAAGCACCTTCAACCATGTTGCCGACGTTGAGTCGACTGGTGATAATAATTGGAATCACAGCGATAGCGGCGAGAAAGAGCGCGCCTGGCAGCGTGATTCGCGTAAGCGTTGTGTTGATGTAATCTGCGGTCTGTTTTCCAGCTCGGATACCGGGAATAAACCCACCGTACTTTTGCAAGTCCTCTGCCATTTGAACCGGGTTAATTTGAACAGCTGTATAGAAATAGGTAAAACCGATAATCAACAAGGCATAAAAAGTGAGGTACAATGGTGTACCTGGATCAATCAGTGCTTTAGCAGTTGTTACCCATGCCCAATCGCGTGGGAGAAAATCAAGGACAGTTGGCGGAAACTGAATCAAGGTAACGGCGAAGATGATGGGAATCATACCTGCAGCGTTAACACGGAGGGGCAGGTGCGTCGATTGTCCGCCGATGACTCTACGCCCGCGAATTTGTCTTCCGTATTGTACCGGAATTCTCCGGACAGAGAGCGTAATGAATACGGTTCCCATGACGGCAACAACAACAAGAGCGACTAAAAGTGCGAGTTGTAGAATACCGAATTCGGGTCTTGTCACGAGATTATTGAAAACAGTCGTGACACCGCCAGGTAATCCTGCGATAATTCCGACGGTAATAATCAATGAAATGCCCTGCCCAATGCCGCGTTCTGTAATCTGTTCACCCAGCCACATGACGAAGGATGTCCCAGCAGTAAGCGTCAAGACGACGAGAAAATGCCACCAAAAGTCTGGATTTCTCACGATCTCGCCTGCTTGTCCGGTTATATTTTCGGGATTCCGCAGGACGATGCTAATTGTTATCCCCTGAATGATACTCAGTATAACTGTTCCGTATCGGGTGTACTGGGTAATCTTCTTTCTGCCATCGGGTTCTCTGGAAAGTTTTTCCAAGGAAGGCACAATAACAGCGAGGAGCTGCATAATGATTGAGGCACTAATATAGGGTTGTATTCCGAGTGCGAAGATAGTCATCTGACTAAATGCGCCTCCGGAAAACAGGTCAATGAACCCAATGACATTACCGCCGCGCTCCATGAGCTGTTGAAAAAAAGCTTCAAGTGCCTGGTCATCGATACCCGGCAGTGTAATATGGGCACCAAGGCGGTAAACAACCAAAAGCAACGCTGTAGAAATAATACGTTTCCGTAATTCGGGAATTTTAAAAGCGTTTTGAAATGCCTTAATCACTTATTATTTTTCCTCCTGACATACAAACTCTTAAGCAGCATCACCAGTGTTTGCATGCCCCCCGAGAACCTCGGCTGTACCGCCTTTGGATTCAATCTTTTCGATTGCAGTTTTTGAGAAGCGATGGGCTTGGACTTTCAACTGTTTTTCGAGTTCACCGTCGCCGAGTATTTTTATCAGAGCGTTCTTCCGTTTAATGAGACCGGCTTCGCGAAGTGCTTGCGGACTAACAACAGCAGCATCCTCAAAGAGGTTGAGTGTCTCAACGTTGATAACATCATATTCAAATCGTTTATGGCCAGTCCGACGCGGTCCTCGCTTGGGAAGTCGTCGTACGAGCGGCATCTGTCCGCCTTCAAACCATGCAGGAATTGAACCACCAGATCGGGATTTTTGTCCTTTGTGGCCTCGTCCGCAAGTACCACCGTGTCCCGAAGCGTTCCCTCTACCAACCCGTTTTCTTGAGCGAGTCGCGCCAGGTGCGGGTTTCAATTCATTGAGTTTCATTTAATCTTCGGGGTGGAAACCCCGCCTCCTTTTTCAACGGTTGTCAGTCATCAGGTAAGCGCATAGCGGTTGCAAGCGTTTGTCCTGCCACAAACGAGTTACTGACCACTGAAAGCCTGCGCAGCAGGCGACTGACAACCAACAATCAATTAGCGTTTCTTCAGTAGTTCTTCGACCGACAGATCTCGTAGCCGTGCCACTTCATTGACGTCTTTGAGTTGCTTCAACCCTAACATAGTAGCTTCGGCAATATTTTTCATATTCCGAGAGGAGAGGCATTTTGTTAGCGCATCACGTACGCCTGCGAATTCCAAAATAGCACGCGTCGCGGGTCCAGCAATGATACCTGTTCCGGGACTCGCCGGTTTTAGCAAAACTTTTGCGGATTTGAATTCGCTGATAACCTCATGTGGGAGTGTTCCGTTAGTAATCGGCACCCGAATTAGATTTTTTCGGGCATCAGCGAAGCTTTTGCGGAGTGCACCAGGCACTTCACTCGCGCTGCCAAATCCGATACCAACGATACCGTCCCGATTACCAACAACCGTAAGGGAGTTAAAGCTGGGGGTTCGTCGCCCTTTACCAACTCGCATGACACGGTTGATGGTAATCATGTGTTCCTCAAATTCATATTCGTCAGGATTGATTTTATCTTTCAGCAAAAAAAACTCCTATCCGATATCGGTTCTGTTCATCGTTTGTGCCTATGTGCAGCGGATACGGTGACAGAATCCAGGTTGCGGGACAATTAGAACTTCAGTCCCTCTTCCCTCGCGGCTTCTGCGAGAGCTTTTATGCGCCCATGATAGAGATGTCCGCCCCGGTCAAAGATAGCGACCTCAATTTCATGTTGCTTGGCTTTCTGTGCGAGAAGTGCTCCAACTCGTTGGGCTGCTTCTATATTACCGCCTTTTTCGACTATTTTCTTCAACTCCGGTGATAAGGTGGAGGCTTCAGTGATCGTCACGCCAAGTTCATCATCAATGAGTTGCGCATAGATATGTTTTAAGCTTCGGAAAACAGAGAGTCTTGGTCTGTTGCCGGTGCCACTAATTTTTTGGCGGATACGCTTGCGGCGCCGTAAATGGCTCATCCGTTTCTTTTTTATAAGTGTCAAGAGGTCTCCTTATCACAATAGGTGCGCATTTATTGCAGCTGATTTGAAAATTTCGCTCTATAGCGCGTAATGTACAATTACGTTAGACAGCAGCTTTTCCTTCTTTATCTCGGACGCGTTCACCATCGTAACGAATGCCTTTACAAGGCTTATAAATATCAGGTTTTTTGATTTGACGAATTGAAGCCGCCACTTGTCCAACCACTTGCTTGTCAATACCAGCAACAACAATAGGAGTATGTGCCTGTCCATCTATATTCTCGGAGGCTTCAACGCTGAGTGTTATCCCTTCAGGTGGCACATAAGTAACAGCGTGCGAATATCCGACATCAAGAACCAAGTTGTTCTCACGATTGACTTCCGCACGGTATCCTGTCCCGACGACTCGGAGCTTCTTCTCAAAGCCCTCCAAAACACCTGTAACCATGTTAGCGATGAGGCTGCGTGCCAATCCATGCAAGGCTTTGTACCGTTTAAGCTCACTGTTTCTTTGGACGGTTAGTACGTTTTCGTCAAGTGCCACATCAATGCCTTCGGGCAGATTCCAATTAAGGCTGCCTTTGGGTCCATCGACTTGGACATTGCCTTTGTTTAAAGCGATCTCCACTTTATCGGGCACTGGAATCGGTTTGAGTCCAATACGTGACATGCTATGTCTCCCAATTCGCTGAGATACATCGAAAATCTTACCAGACGTAGCAGAGGACTTCGCCTCCGATTTTCTCTCGGCGGCACTCTGGTATGGTTTTTAGGCCGCTGGATGTCGACAAAATAGCAATACCGAGTCCACCGTAAACACGGGGTAAACCATCGGATTTCGCGTAAACACGTCTGCCTGGTTTGCTGATACGTCTGAGATTAGTGATGACCTTCTCTTTTTTCGTGTTTCCGTATTTCAAGTAGATTCTTAAAATCCCCTGTTTTCCATCTTCAATCAAGCGATAGTTTCGGATGAAACCTTCTTCCGACAAGATGCGTGCGATCTCCAGTTTGACTTTTGAAGAGGGGATTTCAACGCGTTCATGTCCTGCCATATTGGCATTGCGGATACGAGTGAGCATATCTGCAATCGGATCGGTCATCGACATGAAAGATTCTCCTTATTTCATTCTCATTTTTCAATATCCGCTGCGCCCGGTATTTTCTTGTACTTACGGGGCAGCTGGGTTGAGTTTTCTACCAACTTGCTTTTCGAACGCCAGGGATTTTACCGGCGCGGGCGTAGAGGCGAAAACAGATACGACACAATTCGAACTTGCGCAGATACCCACGCGATCTGCCGCAACTTTTGCAACGGCTGTACTGTCGGGTTCGGAATCGCGGGGTTCTTGCTTGTTTAGCAATCCATGATTTACTTGCCAACTTTGATGCTCCTTTCCGTTTTATCCGTAATGTCCGCTCCCAATACATCCGGATGTCGGAATTAACTGCGGATAGAGGGAAACAATCGAGAATATTCGCGACAGGACCTCATCTCGGGGTTCCAAACTTATCTATTGTCGGAACGGCACTCCCAATAACCGTAACAACTCGCGTCCTTCTTCGTCGGTTGGTGCGGTTGTAACAACTGTTATGTTCATCCCGCGGATATCGCTAACTCGGTCGTAGTCAATTTCCGGGAAGATTAACTGTTCAGTTAGTCCGATGGAGTAATTACCACGACCATCAAAAGCGTCGGGTGACACGCCACGAAAGTCGCGAATCTGGGGGAGGACGACGTTAACGAGACGGTTGAAGAATTCATACATGCGTTCATGTCTCAGGGTAACCTTGCATCCGATCGCCATACCTTCCCTGACTTTAAAGGCAGAAACCGACTTTTTGGCATGGGTGATGATTGCGCGTTGACCTGCGATGAGCGTCAACTCTTCAACGGCATCTTCTAATGCCTTCGGGTTTTGAATCGCCTCTCCTACCCCAATATTGAGTGTGATTTTGTCGAGTTTCGGAATCTGCATCACATTCTCATAGCTAAAATGCTTTAGTAATGCGGGCATGATTTCCGTTTGATAAAATTCTTTAAAAGGGCTCATGAGCCTAATATCCTATAGAGATTGCATATTCCGTGCGTTGTGCGTTGAAAGCACGCCGGGTCTACAGCATGTGGAGTGTTGTGTTGCGCTTAGGCATCAACCTTTTTGAGGTTGGAAACATGAATAGTACCTTCGCGTTCGACGACTCCACCTTGTCCCATTTGATTTGGTCGGAGGTGGCGTGTCACAATATGAATACCTTCAACAACAGCTCGTTGTTTTTGAGGGTATACCTCCAAAACGACGCCTTGTTTTCCACGGTCTTGCCCACTGAGAACCACTACTGTGTCATCTTTCTTGATATGCAGTTTTTGCCGTGCCACAATTGTCCTCCTAAATAACTTCAGGGGCGAGCGAGACGATTCGGGTAAACGCCTTTTCTCTGAGTTCGCGCGCGACGGGTCCGAAGATACGTGTGCCACGCGGTTGGTTCTGTGGATCAATGAGAACCGCTGCGTTCTGGTCGAATTTGATATATGAACCGTCTGGGCGTCGATATTCTTTGGTCGTGCGTACAACAACTGCGCGAACAACCTCGCCAGCCTTCACCGATGTATTAGGTACTGCTTCCTTGATGCTTGCCACAATTACATCGCCTACACGGGCATAGCGACGACGGGTTCCGCCTAACACACTAATGCACATTAACTTCCTTGCGCCTGTATTGTCGGCACAGGTTAATCGAGTGTATGATTGAACCATCTTTGTATCCTCCTCCAGTGCTTTCCAAATTGTTGGCTTCGGAGCCACCAGAGTAGGGATGAAACCCTTCCCTCTCAAGTACCAAGCCGCTGCTGTCGCGTCTTTTGCTCCATACACATTGCAGAAATGACGCGCCCTGGTTGCAGCGGTACTTAATCATTTGCGGGTTGCACCGAGCTCACTATCGTTTGGACCCGCCATCGCTTCCGACGGCTCAGCGGTCGGGCTTCAACAACCTGTACCACGTCACCGACATTACAACTATTCTGTTCATCGTGAGCCAGAATTTTCTTCGTTTTCCGGACTACCTTTTTATAAAGGGGATGTTGATAACGCCGCACAAGTGAGACTGCAACAGTTTTGTCCATGCTGCTGCTTGTAACAAGACCTGTCCGGGATTTGCGATGTCCTCGCCTTTTTTCGTCCAACTTTATCCTCCAAACCAGCCAAAACAATTATGACTTCCGCCTATTGTGAACGCCCTCGTAGGACAGTTTGCACACGTGCGATGTCCTTGCGAATTTTACCGATGCGTGTTGTGTCCTCTTGTTGCCCTAAGATACTTCGGAATCTCTGGTTAAACAGTGTCTCTTTCAGAGATTGTAGTTCACTTTCCAATTCTTCGGTTGTTTTACCGCGTAGTTCATCCGCTCTCATTTATCCGATCCTCCTTGTGTGCTGTCAAAACTACCGCGCGGTGTGCACGAGCGGTAGTTTCTCCAATCGGAGTCGCAGACGAAATTACTCATTCCGTGCAACAAATTTAGTCTTGACTGGCAATTTGTGGGCGGCTCGTGCGAACGCCCCTTTTGCATCCTCAAGCGAAACGCCACTCAATTCATAAAGGATTCTGCCGGGTTTGACGACAGCGACCCAAAATTCAGGGGGCCCCTTTTTACCACTCCCCATGCGCGTTTCAGCAGGTTTTTTACTAACTGGTTTATGCGGAAAAATTTTGATCCAAAGTTTTCCACCGCGGCGTACGTGCCTAGTAATTGCGATACGAGCGGACTCGATCTGATTACTTGTGACCCAGCCAGCTTCCATTGCTTGTAATCCGTATTCGCCGAAACTAATTTTTGAACCTCGGATCGGTTTTCCACGGCGTTTTCCGCGATGCACATTCCGGTGCATCACGCGTTTGGGCATTAACACCTTAAATGTCTCCTTACTAATATGTCAGTGGCGTTATGAATTACTGCCGGAATCGCCACGGGGGCGACGTTGCCGGCGCCGTCCTCTTCCTCTGCCCTGTCCTCCGGGTTGTCCGGAGCGCGAGCCTTGGCGACGGTCTGGACGTTGGGAGCCGGTGTCTTCACGCTGTCCAGGTTGACGACGAGCAGATGAGACACCTTTTAGCTTATCAGGGACACCAATAATTTCGCCCTTGAAGATCCATGTTTTGACGCCAATTTTACCGTAAGTTGTATTTGCTTCGGTAAATCCGTAGTCAACATCGGCTCTAAGCGTATGAAGGGGGACCCGTCCCTCAAGGCTGGATTCGGAGCGTGCGATCTCCTTGCCATCGAGTCGACCACTCACCATAATCTTAACACCCAAGGCGCCAGCTTGAATCGAACTTGTGATATTCCGTCGCATGACCTGTTTAAAACTTGCGCGACGTTCTATTTGCGTTGCGACGGCTTCGGAGACAAGTTGAGCATCTAATTCAGGATCTCTAATTTCTGAGACATTAATCCGGACTGGGCATCCAACATGCTTTTCGAGTAACGCTTGCAATTTTTCAGCTTCTGCGCCGCGGCGGCCGATGACAATACCGGGACGCGCCGTATGGATATTAATACTACAACGGTCAGCCACACGTTCAACTTCAACACGCGAAATCCCAGCGCGCGCAAGTTGCTCTTTGACGAACTCCTGAATCTGAAAATCTTCATGGAGCCACTTGGCGTAATCCCGTTCGCTATACCACTTTGAATCCCACGTCTCAATGATTCCTAAGCGTAATCCACGCGGGTGAGTTTTTTGTCCCACACAAACCTCCTGTCAGATTCTTCCCCGTTCGTGACGTGGAGGCTGAGTTGTCTGGGGTGGTGCTGTGTAAATGTACACGCCGTTACTCACCATTCTCAGTACTCTCCTCATCGACGACGACGGTAATATGGCTGCTGCGCTTTAGAATCCTATTTGCCATACCTCGTGCCCGGGGCCGTATCCATTTCCGCGTAACCCCCTCATCGACCCGAATCTCTTTGATGTACAATTCTGCGATATCAATGTTCGGATCCTGATATTGTGCGTTAGCAGCGGCTGATTGAATCAGCTTATAAATTATAGGGGATGCGGCTTTATGCGTAAAGCGTAGTTGACTTAACGCATCCTCAACGTATTGATTACGGACGAGATCGGCTATTAAGCGTGCTTTCCGCGGTGCAACCGATGCGTTCCTAATCTTGGATCTGGCTTCCATCAGTATCTCCTAATAAAAGCAGGTTTCTGGTTTCATCGTTTCTCTTAGCAGAACACCCAAACGCATTTCCGAATAAAGAATGGGTATGCGAAGCATCTGCGATCCACGAGGTTATACAAAACTATCTACCGCCACCAATTGAGTGAGAACGGAAGGTCCGGGTCGGCGAAAATTCACCGAGCTTGTGTCCTACCATATTCTCCGTAATATACACTGGAAAAAATTTTTTCCCATTGTAAATTGCTAAGGTGTGCCCTACCAACTCAGGGGTGATCATTGACCGGCGGGACCATGTACGAACTACTCGTTTGCTGCCAGAACGTTCCATAGCATCTATCTTCTTAACGAGTTTAGGGTCTATGTAAGGTCCCTTTTTAAGAGAACGCGCCATTATGTTTCTCCTCTATCTTGTAGACATTAATCCCTTGCAGAATGAACGACCCACGAAAAGGATTACTTCCGTTTTCCGAAAATGTAGCGACCCGATTTCTTCTTCGGGTTCCGAGTTTTATATCCTTTGGTTGGAAACCCCCAGGGTGTGACCGGATGTCTACCGCCGGAACTCTTTCCTTCACCCCCGCCATGCGGATGATCAATTGGGTTCATCGCTACACCCCTGACCTTCGGACGTTTTCCAAGCCATCTTGAACGCCCTGCTTTTCCGACGACAATCTGGCTGACGTTGCCGACCTGACCGAGGGTTGCCATACCTTTCACAGGAACGAGTCGAATTTCTCCTGAAGGCAGCTGGACGCGTGCGTACTTTCCTTCTCTGTCAACCAAAGAGGCACTAGTACCAGCACTCCGTACTAATTGTCCGCCTTTACCAGGATGCATCTCTATATTATGGATTGAAGAACCGAGCGGAATTCTTTCAAGGGGCAAGGCATTTCCAACCCGAATTTCTGCGTCTGCGCCTGAGCTTAACATGTCACCGACTTGGACACCAACTGGCGCAAGAATATATCGTTTCTCTCCATCAGCGTAATGGAGGAGGGCTATATGTGCGGAGCGGTTCGGATCATATTCAATTGCGGCGACTTTGGCGGGTACGCCAAATTTATCTCGTTTGAAATCGATAATCCGATATCGGCGCTTGTGCCCACCACCGCGGCGTCTCACCGTCATGCGACCGCTGGTGTTCCGCCCAGCCATCTGTTTGCTGCCTTTGACAAGAGACTTTTCCGGTTTGCTCCGAGTAATCTCTTCAAAGGTGTAGCCGGTCATAAACCGGCGACTTGGGGTTACAGGTGAATATGTTTTAGGCACTGTGAGTTCCTTATTTGCTTATCCTATATGGCTTCAAAAGCCTGGATGGTTGCGCCTTCTCTTAGCGTAATAATGGCTTTCTTCCAATGTGGTCTACGTCCGCGCTGATAACGCAACATTTTACCCTTCGGTTTACCACGAATATGCATTGTGCGAACCTTGAGGACATCCCCATGAATATCGAACAACTCTTCTGCAGCTCGACGAATTTGAGGTTTGGTTGCATTGCGATCCACGACAAAAGCATACTTGTTAGATTCGCGAAGAATCGTGCTCTTCTCCGTAATCAGCGGTTGTAATATAACCTGATATACATCTTTCATCGGTCTTATCCCTCTGCCTCTGAACCTGTATTGGCGAACTTGGATTCCAACTTTTCAACGGCTTTCTCTGTGATTACTAATGTGTCATGCCACATAACTTGGTAAACATTGAGCGTATTCCATGCGCAGACATTAACTTTAGGAATGTTTCTGACAGACAGATGGATATTCTGGTTAGGTTCATCAAGTATGAGCAGTACCTTCCCTTGTGCGTTCACAGCATTCAGTATGTTAATCATGTCTTTCGTGCGTGGTCGCTCAAGCGTAAAATCTTCGACAAGAACGCACTGCTGATTCTGGAACCTGTCTGCGAGTGCGCTGTGGAGTCCAAGCCGACGGACCCGTTTGGGGGTATACTGTCGGTAGCTGCGGGGTTGCGGTCCAAATGCCACACCACCATGGACTCGAATTGGGGATTTAGCGTGTCCGACACGGGCTCTACCGGTTCCCTTTTGTCGGTAGAGTTTTCTGCCACTCCCCTTGACGTCACTGCGAGTCTTCGTTGATGCGGAGCCTTGCCGCTGATTGGCAAGGTAGGCAACGACACACTGGTGAATGACAGGACCGTTCACCTCAGCATCGGTGAACGTATTAGCTAATTCCTTTGCATGCAGGACATCCCCGGACCTGTTGTGTACGTCTAAAGTTGACATATTCGTGTGTTTGCTTCCTCTCGGCAATCGTTGAATAGTAGTAATTGCCGACCTATGCACTGAGTGCTTTAGATGCCTTTTTAATCAGGAGGAGACCGTTAGGTGGACCGGGAACAGCTCCTTTAACGACCAATAAATTGCGCTCGGCATCGGCTTGAATCACGGGTAGATTTTGAACGGTATGCCGTTTGGCACCGTGGCGACCTGCCATGCGTTTGCCTTTAAAAACACGAGATGGTGTTGCGCTTGCGCCGATAGAACCCGGTCGACGGAGGTCTTGTTCACCGCCGTGGCTTTTCCTACCGCCGGCAAATCCCCAGCGTTTTACCACACCTGTGAAACCGCGCCCTTTTGAGGTTCCCGTTACGTTAACAAACTCTCCGACTGAAAAGACGCTGGCATCAACGACATTTCCTACGGACACATCATCGAGACTTTGCACTCGAAATTCACGAAGGACGAACGCTGGATCCACGCCAGCTTTTGCGAAGTGTCCGCGCTTGGGACTATTCGTACGATTCTCTTTCTGTTCACCGAAACTCAACTGAACTGCCTGATATCCGTCTTTTTCCTTCGTTTTAAGTTGGACAATTGAACACGGACCTGCTTGAATAACGGTAGCAGGTATCGCTTTTCCTGATTCCTCAAAGACTTGCGTCATGCCGACTTTGCGGCCTATAATTCCATTAATCATTTTCTCTCGCTCCCCTCCTGTAGGACTTGTAAACCAACAACCTATCCACTTTCTCAAATGCTTAGGCTCTGATTTCCAAACCGCTGGAGTGGAGAATAATCATTTCTCCGACTACAACAGCGTAATTTTGACATCAACACCTGCAGGCAGGTCCAACCGCATCAAATCATCAACGGTTTTAGGCGTTGTTTCTGAAATATCCAGCAGACGTTTATGAATACGCATCTCAAATTGTTCACGCGATTTCTTATCTTTAAAAGTCGAACGCTGAACGGTATAGAGATGCTTTTTTGTCGGCAATGGAATTGGACCAGAAACCGCTGCGCCTGTGCGTTTTGCAGTATCCGCTATCTGCTTTGACCACAAGTCTAACAACCGATAATCAAACGCCCTGAGCCGGATCCGAATTTTTTGATTGTCCATCTTTTCGTATCGCCTTCATCGAGCAGAATAGTAGTCAGCAATCAAGTCGGTTTGCCTCGCAAACCTTTCAGCAATTAGTTAAGAGCACATTGAAACACTAAAAGTCTATGAGTTTCTATTGCTTTTCTTTGCTGATGGCTGACGACTGATGGCTATTTTGCTGATGCCTTTAAAAGGGCGGAACCGGAGTTCCACCCAATGTATTATTCAAGTATTTTGGAGACAACACCGGCACCGATAGTCTGTCCACCTTCCCGAATTGCGAATCGGAGTTGTTCCTCCATCGCGATAGGTTTAGATAGTTCAACGGTAATTTGTGCGTTGTCGCCGGGCATGATCATTTCGATGCCTTCAGGCAATTCCATCTGTCCGGTTACATCGGTCGTCCGGAAATAGAATTGCGGACGGTATCCTGTAAAGAAGGGATTATGACGTCCACCTTCATCCTTTGTAAGGATGTAGGCTTCAGCTTCAAATTTGGTATGCGGTTGAACAGTCCCAGGAACTGCCAACACTTGACCGCGTTCAACTTCATCGCGATCAACACCCCGTATCAAGGCACCAATATTGTCGCCAGCTCGTCCTTCGTTGAGGAGTTTACGGAACATTTCAACACCTGTAACAACCGTGCTTTGTGTTTCACGCAGCCCCACGATTTCAACGGTATTCCCGACTTCAACGATACCACGCTCAACACGTCCTGTGACAACTGTACCACGTCCGCTAATAGTGAAGATATCTTCGATCGGCATCAAGAACGGTCTATCGGTGTCCCGCATGGGTTCTGGAATGTAGTCATCAACAGCTTCCATGAGTTCAAGGATGGATGCGCATGCGTCGCTAGTCGGATCGCCGCCGCCGTCCATCTCCTCATACGCCTCAAGAGCAGATCCTGTGATGACAGGAATATCATCACCGGGGAATTCATAACTACTTAATAATTCACGGACTTCCAGTTCAACGAGTTCGAGAAGCTCTTCGTCATCAACCATGTCAGCTTTGTTAAGGTAGACGACGAGGGATGGCACGTTCACCTGCCGAGCGAGTAACACGTGTTCACGCGTCTGTGGCATGGGACCGTCAGCAGCAGACACGACGAGGATAGCTCCATCCATCTGTGCTGCACCAGTAATCATATTTTTGATATAGTCGGCGTGTCCCGGGCAATCAACGTGTGCGTAGTGCCGGTTATCAGTTTCATACTCCACGTGTGCTGTATTAATCGTAATACCACGCTCTTTTTCTTCAGGTGCTTTGTCGATTTCATCATATTCCATGACGTAATCTTCGTTGGCGAGATTAGAGAGAACCATGGTAATAGCTGCTGTGAGGGTTGTCTTACCGTGGTCAACGTGGCCGATTGTTCCAATATTAACGTGTGGCTTAGTCCTTTCAAACGTTTCCTTAGCCATTTTTGTCCGAGCTCCAATAAAATTGTGTTGTTTCGGGTATTGTAGACGCAGTTTCAAATGCTGTCCCTATAGACGTAACATTATAGACGTAACATAATGTAAAGCAAAGACAAATTTCGCCGCGTGTGGGCAAAATTTTGTCTTAAAACTGCGTATCCCGTTTCTATAAGGTAGCCAAACGCATTGGCGTATAGCAGACCGTTTCATTTAATTAATTAATCAAACACAGTGCCCGCTTATAGGAAGAGTAGCACTCCTACAGTTCAGACACATGACAAATACTTAACGTTTCGCTGATGAAATTAAGTCCTCCATTACACTTGTGGGGACTTCATTATAGTGTGAAAATTCCATAGAGTAGGTAGCTCTACCCTGTGTGAGGGATCTAAGTACCTTGACATATCCAAACATTTCTGAGAGCGGCACATCAGAATGAACAACTTGGATACGAGATTTAGCTTGTGTTTCCGTTTCACGTATTTGTGCGCGCCGAGCATTTAGATCCCCTATCACCTTGCCGAGATACTCGTCAGGGACGATAACCTCAACGTCCATAATCGGTTCAAGAAGTGTCGGGGTGGCACGCTTTAGTGCATCTTTGAACGCCATAGAACCTGCTATGGAGAAAGCCATTTCTGATGAATCAACGGGATGGTGTGATCCATCAACGAGCTTTACCGATACATCAACGACAGGATAGCCTGCCAAGACACCTGTGTTCATGGCATTCTCAATCCCTTTTTGCACCGCTGGAATGTACTCTTGCGGAATAACACCGCCCTTAGTATCGTCTTTAAATTCAAAGCCGGTGCCTTTTTCAAGGGGCTCTACTTCAATGACAACGTGCCCAAATTGACCTCTACCACCAGATTGACGTATGAAACGTCCGACAGACGTAACGGAATCAAGAATCGTTTCCCGATAGGAGACTTCTGGGTTACCGACATTCGCTGAGACATTAAACTCGCGGACGAGCCTATCAACGATGATTTCAAGGTGAAGTTCTCCCATCCCAGAAAGTAAGGTTTGTCCTGTTTCGGGGTCTTGATGAACTTTAAAGGTTGGATCTTCTTCGGCAAGTTTTGAGAGGGCAAGGTTCAATTTATCGATATCGGATTGTGTGCGAGGCTCAACTGCGATAGCCATCACCGGGAGCGGAAATACCATCGTTTCCAAGGTAATATGCGCTTTCGGATCACAAAGTGTATCACCCGTTGAGAGGTCTTTTAATCCGATTGCTGCTGCGATATCCCCAGCGTAAACGGCATCATGCTCTTCACGTTTGTTGGCATGCATCTGCATCAAACGTCCAATCCGCTCATGCTTACGCGTCTTACTGTTGTAAACGGTATCTCCTTTTTTGAGAACCCCAGAATACACACGGAGATACGTCAGTTTGCCAACGTGTGGATCCGTTGTAATTTTGAATGCCAGGGCACAGAAAGGATCGCTCTCATTGGCACGCCGCACTTCATCTTCCTCAGTCTGCGGATGAAAACCCACGACTGGTGGCACATCCGTAGGCGCTGGGAGGTAAGAAACGATTGCGTCCAAAAGCGGCTGGACGCCTTTGTTCTTTAAAGCTGTTCCACAGAGGATTGGAACAATTTTGCCCGTGACCACACCATTACGGAGCCCTGTTTTAATTTCTTCTGGTGAGATTTCGGCACCGTCCAAGTATTTGAGAAGGAGTTCTTCATCAGAATCAGCGATAGACTCCAACATCCGTTCGCGATACTCGTGCGCCATCTCTTCCATTTCTCTGGGGATGTCCGTTTCTTGGATGAGACTACCGTCGCGTCCAGAGGCTGCAGATACATTCCAAATCTGCCCTTTCATTGAGATGAGATCGACGATACCTGTAAATTGCTCTGCTGAACCGATTGGCAGTTGTACTGGAATTGCGTTAGCACCGAGGCGTTCTTCCATCATTTCGACAGTGCGAAAGAAATCTGCGCCGGTTCGATCCATTTTATTAACAAAGGCGATTCGCGGTATATTGTACTTATCAGCCTGTCTCCAGACGGTTTCAGATTGAGGTTCAACCCCACCGACTGCGCAGAAAACGGCGACTGCCCCGTCAAGGACGCGAAGTGAGCGTTCAACCTCGACGGTGAAATCAATATGCCCCGGTGTATCAATAATATTAATATGGTGTTTTTTCCACTGGCAGGTTGTTGCGGCTGCAGTGATTGTGATGCCGCGTTCCTGCTCCTGCACCATCCAGTCCATAGTGGTGGTACCATCGTCCACATCACCGATACGATAGACTCTACCGGTATAATACAAGATCCGTTCGGTCACAGTGGTCTTGCCGGCATCAATATGTGCCATGACGCCGATGTTTCGCATGTGGGGCAATTCCAAGCGATGTGGGATATTTTGTTTTTTATCCGCCACAGTGAGTGACTCCTAATTATTTTTTAGTAAGTTGCGGTCCGGGGACCGCGCTTACGTTTTTACCATCGATAATGTGCGAAGGCGCGATTGGCGTCTGCCATTCGATGCTGATCCATTTTTCTACGGATTGCGCCACCCTCGTTGCGCGCGGCATCCAATATTTCGCCTGCGAGGCGTTCCGCCATCCGTCTTTCGCCGCGGGAACGAGCAGATTGAATAATCCAACTGAAAGCCAACCGCTGTTTCCGTTCTGCCTTTACATCAACTGGAACTTGGTAGGTCTGACTGCCTACACGTCTTGGTCGAATCTCTAATACCGGCTTGACGTTGTTAATTGCTTGCTTGAAGATAGTGAAACCGTCTTCATTCGCCCGTGATTCGATAATCTTAAAACTCTCGTACAGGATGGACTGCGCCGTGCTTTTCTTTCCATCCAACATAAGGCTATTAATAAACTTTGAAACCAGTTTGCTGTTGTACGTTGCGTCAGGGTTAACATCGCGCTTTGCAACGTTTCCACGTCTAGGCATCAGCTATTCCTCCCTTGTTTAGCCGGGTTTGCGAGCACCGTACTTTGAACGCCCTTGGCGACGGTTGTCAACACCGGCGGTATCCAATTTGCCACGTACAATATGATAACGCACATTAGAAAGGTCTTTAACACGTCCACCGCGAACTAAAACGACTGAGTGTTCTTGTAAATTGTGGTCAATCCCCGGAATGTAACAGGTGGCTTCATAGCCAGAAGTAAACCGTACACGAGCTACCTTACGCAGCGCCGAATTGGGTTTGTTCGGTGTTACGGTTTTCACCTGTAAACAGATACCGCGACGCTGGGGACACTGCTGTAGCACCGGCGATTTGGTTTTCTTCCGGTACCGTTTGCGCGGTTTTTTAATCAACTGGTTAATTGTTGGCATTTTGCACCTCCGCTACACCATATCTATGGACTTGTCAATAAAAAAGCCCCACGCGGGGCGTCACAATTTCAGTAGAACAAATTAACGTGGGATGTTAGACACGACGTTAGAATGTTTCCGAATAATTGCCCCCGTTTCCATAAAAGATTGAATACGGTTTCCAAAACAAATATTATACACCATAGAACAAGGGTTTGTCAAATTTTTTTCAAAAAAAAGAGAAAAAAATAGGAAATTTTGCAAAATCCCTAATTTTTCAGCAATTTTCCACGTAAAATCACGTTTTGAACGCTTAAATTACCATCGACAATAACGACATCGGCTATTTTTCCGATTTCGATCGAACCCAGAGATGAGGCAACCCCTAAGTTCTGGGCGGGGGTCAATGTTGCCATCGTTAATGCCTCTTCCAGAGAATAACCCCAGTTCATGACATTGCGGACTCCATCGATAAGGGTAATTGTCGCGCCAGCGAGACGTTCGGTGGGTTTACCAACATCAAGCCACATTGCGTTGTTACGAATGTACTTCTCGGTGCTACCGGCTTCAAAGGCTGTATCCTTTTCAGAAATTGTATCGTTGCTGAGGCGATAAGCATCAATGTCAGGAATATACGTTGACGACGCTTGCCAGTCTTCAGAAGGCACACCAGCGAGCTCCGTGCAATCTGTAATTAACCCAATAGCGTGAATTCCTTTTCGCCGAATTAAATGACTGCCCCAAAAAGGGTGGACATGATGTTCGTCAACGATGAGTTCTGCATGGATCTCTGGATGGGAAAGAACGGCTTCAATTGCGCCGAGTTCGCGGTGGTGCATACCACTCATACCGTTGTAGGTATGCGTGGCGCGTGTCACACCGGCATCAATCGCTTCCATCGCCTGCTCGTAAGTCGCGTTTGTGTGTCCCATGGCGATAACGATGTTGTTATAGGCATCTGTTTTGAACGTTGCGAGATGCTTAATAAACTGGAAGTTTTCATCGTTTTCAGGGGCAACGGAAATTACCTTCAAGGTACCGTCAGAAGCCGCCCACATGGTGTGGAATTCTTCAAAATTCGGTGGCGTAATGTATTTGGCGTTCTGTGCTCCGTTTTTGGCGAGACTCCCAAATTTCCCCTCTACATACGACCCCAAAATCTGCGCTCCATCTACGACAGGCTCGTCGACGATATGTGCGATAGCTGTTAGAGCATCGGTAATCTGCGCCATGCTCCCAGAGGAAATGCCCAATACCAACGAGGTAACACCGTTACGGGCATGTGCGCGAGCGATTGTGGCAACATCTTCGACCTCACCCGTCATGCTATTACAACCACCACCGCCATGTACTAATCCATCAATCAATCCCGGAATGACAAGGCACCCGGATGCATCGATAACGTCGCCTGCGGGCTGAAGCACATCTGCCGTTATGGTTGAGATTGTGTCATTTTGAATGATGATGCTCCCCTGCCCATAATGCGTTGGGGTATAGATGTCGCCATTCACAATTGTCAGTGTTTCCATGTTACCAAAATGTCCTCAAATTTCCCTACTCCTGTCCTGATACCCACAAAATACTTTGTGCCAGAAATCGCAGAAAGGGAACGACTTCAAAATCTTTTTGATGCCCCAATGAAGTATAACAGATACGTCCCCCGTTATGCAAACGTGTCCATGCGACTGGCTCTGAATGTTCAATCGTATGTCCCATTAAGAGAAGAGATGTGTCGTCGCGAAGCGATGGATTTTTATAGAGGCTTCCGTAACTGGCAAATGCCGAGATACCGTTCAGAATTGGGTGTTCTGTAGCAATCACTTCCGCACGAACAATGGGACCTTCCCCGTAATGTCCTTGATAATCCCCACCCAATACATCTTTATCAAACTCCAGCCAATTTTGATAAGCGTGGCTGGCTGTCCTAACACCGACAATCGGTCTGCCCTGTTCACAGTAGACTTGAAATTTCCTGAGCGATTCGCCTTCTGTATTGAGACGACGTGTAAAAACTAATAAGACATCGGCATCGTCCAACGCTGCCAAAAAAGGATCGTCATCCTCTGAGTTGTAGACGATCAGGTTCGCTTGAATTGGATAATGTTTTTCAACAAACTTTTTGAAGACAGTTAACGATGCTTCGGAGTCGTATTCAAAAGAGCCGGACAGCATACATAGGTTAAGCACTAATTTGTTCCTCTGTTAGCAGTTACAGTAAAGCCGATTACCGATACACCACAATGGCGAGGTTAGGAAACCTCGCCAGCAGCACTCGTAAATTCCTACACATTTCTAACTTTACTGTAGTTGTAGGTATCCTTACCTTAGTCTTCTTTCTAAAAATAAAAAACTGTAGGGATAAGGATTTTTTTCATCAGGTTCGCCGTCAAGGCGTTTTACCTCTTCCCAAGCTGCGATGTCAAATTCGGGAAAATAGACGTCACCTTCAAATGTGGCATGAATTTGCGTCAGATAGAGTCGGTTGGCGTAGGGTAAAAAGGCTTGGTAGATCGGTGCCCCACCACATATCATAAGTTCTTCTGTTTCCTTACAAAGTCCAAGGACATCGGCTACTGAATGTGCGACACTACAGCCCTTCGGTGCTTCATAAGCTGTGTTTCGCGTGAGGATGATATTTTGTCGTTTGCCTAACGGACGTTTGAGCGTTTCAAAAGTCTTACGTCCCATAACGACGGGTTTTCCGACAGTCATGTTGCGAAAATGTCGGCGATCGGCTGGCATCTGCCACGGGATATCCGGTCCATTGCCGATCAGTCGATTTTTATCCATTGCAGCGATCATTGAAATTACCATTTAGGGTTTCGCTCTCTCTTCTTGTTCCCCCGCTTCTATACCGCTCAAGACCTGATTAGCAAAATGAGTTACTGTCTCTTTTGACATGCGAGGTATGAGTTTAATCCGCCCTTTCAGTTCCCATTCCATCTCAAATTCTTTTATCTTTTCAAGTTCCTCAATTCCGGTTTGGACGGTTTCTGTGTCAGTTTCAAAATGCTCAGCGAGTTTGTCGAGACTTAAAGGTTCTTCAATCTGAAAACTAAGGACTTCAATCCAGAGCCACATTCCTAACCTTCGTGCGAAGTAGGAAAGCTTCTCGGTTGTGCTCGCCAGACGGGTAATCGATGCGAAGCAGTAAGCGGCATGATGTGGATAGTTTGTTAGAATTTCTTCAAATTCCTCAAAAATGAGTTGAATGAGAAATGTTGCTTCCTCTGAAGGTGTTAATTCCTCGCTATCGGGATGGTTTCCATTATGTTCAGGGCTGCCGCAGCTGCTTTTATCTCGATGCTCTTGTTCCATTTTGTCGTAAGTTGCCCCTCATAGATTCAGTTGTGTCAGTACTCAGAGAATGTTAGACGAGCATAGGTGCGTGAATAGCATCGTGATGTTGGTAATCCTCCAACTGAATGTGTTGCATCTTGAAGGCATCAATTGATGAGATTTTCGGGTCCAACACCAGCCGTGGGAGTGGGTAAGGCTTTCGTTGTAATTGGGTTTTAACGGCTTGAAAGTGTTCATGATAGATGTGTGCGTCCCCTAAGGTGTGAACAAACTCACCCGGCATTAACCCTGTTACTTGTGCCACCATGTGTAGGAGGAGTGCATACGAGGCGATATTAAACGGGACTCCCAAGAACATATCACAACTGCGCTGATACATTTGTAATGACAACTTATCGTCCGCTACAAAGAATTGGAAGAACATGTGGCAGGGTTCCAACGCCATCTCATCTAATTCTCCGGGATTCCACGCTGTAACAACATGCCTTCGGCTGTGCGGGTTTGTTTGAAGTTGTTTGATAACTTCGCCTAACTGATCAATTGTACCATTTTCTGTTCGCCATTCTCGCCATTGAACACCGTATATGCGACCGAGGGAACCGTTGCGTCCCCAAGCACCAGCATTGGCGTTCCAGACCTGTACACCGAGTTTCTGAAACTGATCGACATGCGAATATGCGCGTAGGAAACCTAAGAGTTCAGCTTTTACGGCACTGAACGCCAGTTTTTTAGTAGTTACAGCGGGGAACCCATCCTTGAGATCGTATCGCATCTGCATGCCGAATAGTGCGCGGGTTACACCGTTTCTGCCCGGTCGGTCCACGCCGGTATCCAATATTTGCTGAAGCCCCTGTATATACTGTTCCATGGCTATCGTCGATCTGTGCTGCCAAACCCTCCGCGAGAAGGTGATTGCATCTGTTCAACCTCGTTCCATTCTGCTGTAGCTACACGCACAAAAATTGCTTGTGCGATTCGGCTGCCTCTTTCAACACTCACCACCTCATCCGTGAAATTGTAAATCTGAATTTGTAGTTCGTCTTCTTCACCACAGTAATCGTTATCAACAATGCCCACTCCCTGCGGCACCATTAAGCCGAATTTGCGGGGCGTGCTGCTTCGCGCGCAGACCATTAGCATATAACCAGGAGGTGTTTCAACGATAACATTCGCTGGGATGAGGACGATGGATTGTGGTGGAATCTCTGCTGATTCTCGGCAGATTAAATCAAATCCAACGGAGCCTACTGTCTCATATTTCGGCAATGGAAGGGTTTTGTCTATGCGTTTGATATTAACTTTTATCGACATTAGGGTACTGCAACTCCTGCGGACTTGCATTCCACACGATAAACGGAGGTACTGGCTGTGATGAAGAGACTCTTCCAGTCATCACCGCCCCATGCTAAATTGGCTGCGCGTTCAGGGACGAGAATGATTCCGAGGTGTGTTCCGTCGGGTGCGAAAACCCAAATTCCGTCTGGGCCGGTCAGGTATACATTCCCGTGAATATCCGCTTTCATGCCGTCCGGTTTGCCAGTGTCTCCCTCTTCTTCGCCGAAGACGCGATCGTTCGCAATTGTGCCGTCGGGTTGCACATCGAATGCGCGGACGTGCATCCGCTCAGTATCGTTGATATAAAGGATGGATTCATCTGGCGAAAAACAGAGACCGTTGGGTCTGTCGAAATCATCAACGAGAAGCGTTAGGGTGTCCCCGTTGGGTGACAAACGGTAGACGCCTTGAAAATCAAGTTCTTTCTCTGATTCAACGCCATACGCTGCGCTTAAGCCGTAAGGTGGATCGGTAAAATAGATGCTTCCATCCGACTTCACGACGACATCATTAGGGCTATTCAAGCGTTTCCCTTCATAATGAGATGCAATTGTAAGGGCTTGTCCATCTGCTGTTGTGCGCGAGACTCTCCGGTTAGCGTGTTCACAAGCGATGAGGTGTCCGCCTTTATCATAAGTTAAACCGTTTGATTTTCCGGATGGGTCCCGGAAAACTGTCATTCCAGCGTCTGTGTCCCACCGTCGCATCTTATTTGCAGGAATATCACTAAAAAGCAGAAACCGCTCTGCGGCGTGCCAGAGAGGTCCCTCGGTGAATTGGCATCCCGTCGCGAGTTGTTCAACGGGTGCCTCGGAATCAATCAACTTTAAAAGTTGTTCGTCGCGTACGTCAAGTGCCATATTATTCCCTTCAAATATCCTTGACATCCATTTCTATTAATGCTAACATAATTAGTAATAGGTAAGGGTTCACTCAGCAGAGATTAACTTGCGTGCAAATGGAAAAAACGTGCCTGGGGCGACTCGAACGCCCGACCTTTAGCTCCGGAGGCTAACGCTCTATCCATCTGAGCTACAGGCACACATATCTAAAGTCCGAAAGGTTTCGGAAACGAGACCGATTCGGATTCATATATCTTTAGAAATATATTTTAACAAATTCAGCATCTTTTGTCAAGTTTCTTGGTAAAAAAATCTAAGGAGGAAAATCAGGTGAAAGGTAAATTCCAGAAGTTTTCAGTCCTCGCGGTTCTGGTTGTCTTTTTGTTTAGCTTTGCACCGGATATTGTAGAAAGCCGCCGTGGTTTTGGTGGAGGACGGAGTTTCAGTCGTAGCCGCAGTTACAGCCGCAGCTACAGTCGTCGGAGTTCCACGCCGACCCGCTCCTATAGTCGCTCTTCCAGTCGTTCTTCTACAAGTAGAAGTTATAGAAGTCCGCGGACTTCAACATCTCGGACAACACGCAGCACGGGCAGCACCTATAGCAGAAGCAGCACATCAAGAAGCACAGGAACTCGTGCCAGTTCTGTAGCACGTCAAAAGCAGACCGCTACCAGTCGCGCCAGAGCTACATCGGCAACTTCAACGCGAAACACGACCGCGACGCGCAGCCAACAGCGGCAAGTGAAGGCACAAAACCGGAAACAGGTACGGCAACTCAAAACAGAAAACCGTAGTTTGAAACGCCAAGTCCGGACGGCGAATCGAGACACTGCACGCGCCCGTCGGCAGCAACGACAAACGATTACCGTCAATAACTTTGGTGGTTATTACCCCATGATGGGGTATTCAATGTACAGCCTCAGTGCATCTATGGCGTTCAACAATCTTTTATTTGGCATCTATTTCCATGATTACTACAATCACGCGATCCGCCATAGTTATATGTGGCACTACCACCATCGAGATTATGACCGGTCGCATTGGGATGCCAAAAAGCAGGCAGAATACGAATACTATCGGGATTACTACGAAAGTCAAGGTATTGAACCTAACCCGAATTATGTAGACCCAGGCACCAATCGGGACGAAGACTATGTCGCCAGTTACGTAGAGGGAAATCCAGATAAATTTTACGGGGAAGGTTCGGAATCTTTCACCGTTGATGAACTCCCAGATGAAGCAGCACTAAAAGAGGAACTCCTTGCTGCTGCTGAAGAGACGCCAACAGTGTCAGCATCTACCTCCACAACAGCCCCAGCGCGTGCACCACCAGCGACGCGAACTGTTGTCATCGAGAAGAGCACCTCAGGTGCAACATGGTTTCTCCTTATCTTTGGAAGCCTCCTGGTTGTTGGGGTGATCATGTTAGTGATGTACAATAAGGGTTATTTTTAGGGGATAAGATGGCATTATTTGGTAGAAAAGATGGCAAATCGCTGTTCGGCAGGCGAAAAGATGCTGACTCGAAAAAACCGGTGCGGCATGAATTGGTCGACATTCCGATTGAGAGTATGATCGAACTCTCCGATATCATCACATACGAAGAGACAGGAGATACCTCTCGTGCCTTCAAACTTGTCACCCGAAAGAAGTATGAAGGCGAGGCACTCCGCCGTTATATGTATCACATCCGAGACGCGGAGGAAGAGGTCGTGATCAGTGTCGACCATGTGGTAGGAACGCGGGAGGAATACGAAATTTCCCGATGGATCGTTGATGATGAATGTGAACTTGGCGATCCCTTGCCAGACATGATGACGCTCTATTTCCCAGACCCGGAGAACGAGCAGAACGATATAGCCGTTGAATACAATCGACAAGAAGTCATCTCGGCAACGCTCACTGTTACTGACGTTGAAGGCGAACAGAAATTTGAAGTTGAGCTTCACGAATACGTCGCGGGGGATGACGAATTCATGTCTATTGAACTCTGCGGAGACTGGCTAACTTTCTATGTCGGCACGATGATCACCCGTTCGGATATAGAAATCTATCCAGCCTTGGATCCAGAATCGTCGCGTAAGTAAGCGGCACCGTGCCTGTAATAGTAATAGAGCAAGATTTCCGCGTCTTGCTCTACTGCTGAAATTCAAATGCGCTTTCGATGTGTTCAAGCCGCAATAACTTGGACTGCGATGATAGGTGGATACCGATAACATCGAAACGACAGTGGGCATCCCATAAGTTTTCTGCTTGTAGATATGCCAAAGCTACCTTTGAGATTTGTTTCTGTTTCTGCTTGGTTACAGCTGCTTGCGGTACCCCGAATTTGAGACTCCTCCGTGTTTTAACTTCCACAAAGACGATAAATTGCCCATCCCGTACAATCAGATCAATTTCCCCGCGCATTGCTCGATAGTTTTGTGCCAGGATTTCACACCCTCGTGCTTTGAGATGCGCGACCGCCAATGACTCACCAATTTTTGCAACGTCCAAACGTGAACGATCCATGTATGTTCTCCGTTAGCTGCGGGCGTAGGCATCTTAGAAACATAGCTCGATTTGATCATCCGGGAGGAGTTTAAAGGTACGGCGGTGAATATCGGACGCGCCAAACTGCGCAATTGCTCGGCGATGTTGGGACGTCGGATATCCTTTGTGTTTTAGGAATCCATAGTTTGGGTAGGTGTGATGCAACTTAATCATGAGCCTATCGCGCGTGGTTTTGGCGATAATAGAGGCGGCAGCAATAGAATAACTTCGGCTATCGCCTTTCGGAATTGCCTCGCCGGGAATATCTACTTGCGGGAGATATATCCCATCAACGAGCAGACAATCGGGCTGTGGTGTCAGTTTTTCAACCGCCTTCTGCATCGCTAATAGAGAAGCATTAAGGATATTGAGACGGTCGATCTCCTGATTATCCACGGAACCGACACCTATCGACACAGCAACGCGGCGGATATCTTCACAGAGTTGGTCGCGTTGCTTCGGTGACAGCTGCTTTGAATCATTTAAACCGTCAAGGGTACAATCAATAGGTAGGATAACAGCAGCGGCAATGACGGGACCTGCCAGTGCGCCTCGACCTGCCTCGTCAATGCCTGCGATCTGTTTATAACCGCTTTGTTGGTAAGCAAGCTCAAAACTGTTCATTTCCACCAGGTTATCTTCTGCGTTCTCTGACACGTGCGGCTCTTCCGGTGCGGTCGCGCAAGTAATACAACTTCGCGCGGCGAACAGCACCGTATCGAACGACCTGAATGCTCTCAATATTGGGTGAGTGGAGAGGGAAAGTCCTTTCACTTCCTGCTCCGAAGGCGACGCGGCGTACTGTAAACGTCGATCGTAATCCGCCGTGTGCCCGACGAATAACAGTCCCTTCGTATGTTTGAATGCGTTCCTTTTGTCCCTCTCGGATGCGAGTGTTCACTTTGACGACATCCCCGGGACCAAACTCAGGGATATCACTTTTCATATATTGGCTTTCAACAGATTCAATCAAATTCATTGCCTGTTCCTCCTTATGTAGTATAAGTTCCGTCAATCCTAACATGGTTGGCAAAAGCCATTAAAAAAATAGATAACTATAACTTCGATTCACTCCACCAACCCTGCCGTTTTGAGAATAGCGAGGTCTTCCTCGCTCAAGTCCAGCTTTTGGAGTAGATCTGGACGGTACTTTGCGGTGCGTTTGAGTGCCTCTACGTATCGCCACTTTTCAATATCTTCATGATCCCCACTCAAGAGGACCTCGGGGACATTCATTCCGGCGAACTCAGCGGGCCGCGTGTAGTGCGGATGGTCAAGCAGGTCATGACTAAACGAATCAGCGTGTGCGGATTCGTAATCGCCAAGTGCTCCTGGCAGTACCCGACCAACGGCATCAATCAAAACGAGTGCAGCAATTTCTCCACCACTTAAAACATAGTCCCCGATGGAGAGTTCGGTTGCAACCAACTGATGTCGTACCCGCTCATCAATTCCCTTGTAACGCCCGCACAAAAGAATGAGATGCGATTCCAAGGAGAGCGATTCTGCGAGGGCCTGAGTCAACGGCACGCCCTGTGGCGTTAGGTAAACAACGTGTGCGGTTTCCTTGCTGTTCAACGCCGCAATCGCTGCGAAGATAGGTTCCGGTTTAAGAATCATACCTGCGCCACCGCCATAAGGGTAATCATCAACAGACTGGTGCCTGTCGGTTGCCCAATCACGAAGATTATGGAGGTTGACGGTGAGTTTGTCCGCGTTCTGAACGCGTCTAAGGATACCCGTTTTTAACGCCGGCGCGAGTATCTCTGGGAACAAGGCGAGAACATCAATCTTCATCTTTAATATCGACTTGCAAGCGACACCCTACATTTTCAGTTGAGGCGTCTACCTCATGTAGTCAGCGAAACTTCTATTGCTCCTCTGCTCTCGGGTGTTCAATCAATTCAAGAATAACTTTTTTATTTGCTTGCAATCCTGCAGTATAGAGAACACTTCTTATTGCTTTAAGCGTACGTCCGTATCTACCGATGATCTTTCCTAAATCTTCTTCCATGACAGTCAACTCTACAATAACCACCGTTTCGCCAGTTACTTCCTGAACTACCACCTGATCGGGATAATCGACGAGAGACTTTACGATGTATTCAATCAACTCTTTGAACATAGTTCACTTTCAATTTTCAGTAGAAGTGTCTGTTGCCTGTCCCCGGGGAATCTTTTGAAATACGTGCTATCCTTCTTCAGTAGATTCGAATGTTACTTCATCGGACGAGCTGTCCGTTTCAGGTTCAACTGTTTCTGCGTCAGCAGGTTGTGCATCATCCCCCTCAACGACTTCTCCGACGACAGCATCCCCCGGCATCGGTCTGCCCAACTTTTCGTATTCAAATTTCATTAAAATTCCACGTTTTGAAAGTAAACGTTTCGCTGTATCGGACGGTTGCGCGCCGCGCCTCAACCATTTCAGAGCTTTCTCTTCGTCAATAACGATGTCCGCTGGCTCCGTTAAAGGATCATAATAGCCCAAGCGTTCTAAAAACACACCATCCCTTTGGGCACGTGCGTCAGCGGCGACGAGTCGATAAAACGGACGTTTCTTCCTACCGTGTCTCTGTAATCTAATTCTAACTGCCAAAAAAATACCTCCTAATGGCATTCACGCCGCGTTTATAGAAAGGCAGATTCCTAAGATCGTGCCTATCGTTACCTGCGGCGTCTCCGTTTTCGGGGCTTTCTCGCTGCCTTACGTTTCTGACCAGGAAGCGCTCCCATTTTCCGCCCCATCTTTAAACCGGTTCCCATCTGCGGCATTGCCATCGCCGCCTGCTGATTCAGCATGCGATTCATCATCTGTAGCTGCGAAATCAGCATGTTCACTTGGTTTACCGTTGTTCCACTGCCTTTGGAAATTCGAAGTTTCCGACTTCTGTCTAACAACCGAGGATTTTTTCGTTCCTCAGGCGTCATTGAATGAATGATCGCCTTCGCTGTCTGTAGATGGCTCTCATCAGGCGTGAGATTCTGAACAGGCAATTGATTTTTAAAGGGCATCAGATCCAGCAATTGATCCAAGGGCCCCATATTTTTAAGCTGCTCGAGTTGTGTCAGAAAATCGGTAAAGTCTAATCCTTTGCTCTCTATGAGTTTACGCTCAAGCTCTTTTGCCTGATCTTCGCTGAAAACCTCTTCCGCTTTTTCAAGCAAAGTTTGAAAATCGCCTTGCCCAAGGATGCGTGAAGCCATCCGCTCTGGATGGAATTCCTCTAATGCAGCTGCCTCAATTTTCTCACCGACCCCAATGAACTTAATGGGTTTGTGTGTAATATAACGGATCGAAAGCGCAGCACCACCGCGTGCATCACCATCCATTTTGGTGAGGATAATACCGTCAATGTCCAAATCGTTGTTGAAGTTTTCGGCAACATTTACAGCATCTTGTCCTGTCATCGCGTCAACGATAAGTAGGACTTCAGAAGGGTTCACACCCTCCTTAATCTGCCGAAGTTCGTCCATTAATTCATCATTAACATGCAAACGTCCAGCAGTGTCAATAATAACGCAGTTATGTCCGTGTGCTAAAGCTTCCTTGACAGATGCTTCGGCGATTTTAACGGGTGAGACGTCTGTCCCCATCGAAAATACAGGCGTTTCAGTCTGTTCTCCGAGGACTTGCAGCTGCTTAATGGCGGCGGGTCGATAGACGTCAGCGGCAACGAGAAGGGGTTTACGTCCCTCTTTGCGAAACTTAAGTGCTAATTTCGCCGCGACAGTCGTTTTACCTGCACCTTGCAGCCCGGCAAGCATTATCACTGTAGGTCCACTCGGTGCAATGGTAATCTTTTCCGCCTTGCTGCCCATCAACTGCGTGAGTTCTTCACCAATAATTCGGGCAATTTGAAGTTCAGGTGTAAGACTACCGAGCACCTCCTGACCGAGGGTACGCGTCTTAATTTGCTCTATAAACTCACGTGTGACTTTATAGTTAACATCTGCTTCTAAGAAAGCACGCCGCACCTCACGCAAGGTATCAGAAATGTTGCTCTCTGTGAGCTTTCCCTGCCCCTTGATTCTTTTGAGGGTGCTTTGTAATCTATTACCTAAACTCTCAAACATTGTCGATACGTCCTCTTTTTATAGGAGCGAATAGTGTTCGTGATTCCCGTGTCCAAAATGTGCAATTATCAATCTTATTTTAGAAACGTCATTAAAGCGCGTCTACCCATTACGCGTAACCCCTGATTTCAAAGTCGCGTACGAACATTGCTTTCTAACTATACAATTATAGCAAATTTAACTGCTGATGTCAAACTTTTTTTCACCTTGACAGAACACCGATAACTGTGGTAAAAATATATCATGAAAATAATAAGCATCACACAGCACTATGCCTTTATTATCCTTACTTGTATTTTAATTGGACTCTATTGCGGATGCCAAGGCGAGACTTTTAACTTCGATGTAGGTAGCACCAGTTCAGAAATTATGGAGAAGTCCGGTGAACTGGCAGAGAATGAGATCTGGGACGGACGCATTTATATTACCGACACCCTTATTGTTCCAGAAGACATCACACTCACTATCCGTGCTGGCACTATTGTCGGTTTTGAACCGACGGATACGCCGAGCCAGTTCATCGTGCATGGTGAACTCTACGCCGAAGGATCGCCAGAACGGATGGTAGTTTTCGGTTCTTTAGGTAGACTGCGAGAAAAGCAACAAGAGCCAGCAGCAGAAACGACAAGCCCGTTTGCGACAGGGACAGAAGGGCAAATGTTAGGAGAAGGTTTCGGCAGTACCGAAATGCAGCAGCAGGAGAAAACCGCTACTGCTGATCCACCGAAAGCAGGAGATTGGGCAGGCATTCAGATCGAATCTGAAAGTCCGAATAGCCGTCTAACATACTGCCGTATCCAACATGCCACTGTCGGTATTACATGCCTAACAGATGCCGTTCAAATCGAAAGATGCCTCCTCAGTGAGAACAAAACAGGCGTCCTTTCTGAGAACACCAGTCCGACCATTACCAGCAACGAATTTAATAGAAATGGCACAGGTTCACAATTCCGTGGGAGTTCATCACCAGATGTTGAATACAACGAATTCACAGCCAACAATTACGGAATTATATGCGAAGATGACGCTCGACCCCGCATTCAGTATAATATTCTCCGTGCGAATTATGAGAACGCCATTGTCTGTTATTCCACTGCATCACCAGAGATAGTCTCCAACAATATCACGATGAACGTTGGTTGGGCAGTCTACGATGGCGGTAGGCTCCGAGATAACTTTATTCAGGGAAATAAACAGGTTGGACCCGGTATAACGGAACTCGGTATTGGAACACAAAGCGATCAATTCTATGGCGTAGACGAGGCGTTTGAGCCGAGAAATTCTCCGGTGACAGAAGCCGGTGTGCGAAGAGAAAATTTTTAGCAGGAAAGCAATTCATGAATCGCTTCAAAGCCTATCTCGAACTCATCCGCTATCCGCTTTTTGCGATTCCGATTGTTGCGACACTTCCGGGGGCACTCATTGCGAGCGAAGGCCATTTTACGTGGCGCGTGGCGGTAACGTTGTTGATCGCGCTCTGTGGTTACTTCGCCGGAATGATAAAAAATGACTACTTTCACCACGAAACAGACAAACATACAAATCCAGAGCGTCCACTCCCATCCCAACGACTTACTCCGCAACAGGCAATTGTGCCGGCAAGTGTTATTTACGGGTTGTGTGTAATTGGCGGTTTCTGGCTCAATATCAAATCCGGTTTATTGGTAATGGGCTTGGTCGCGATTTCACACCTCTACAATGCCACTTTCAAAGCAAGAGGCATCTTGGGAAGTCTCACACTGCCTTTGGGGATTGGACTGCTGAATGTCTTTGGTGCATTAGCGGTGAGTGGGACGGTGCCACGTTTGGTATGGTATGCCTTCGCTGCCACGACGCTTTACGATTTAGGCACGCATATTACGACTACCTTTAAAGATATTTCACGCGACAAGGAACTTGGCATTTTAACGACGCCTCTCCAGATCGGTATCCGTCCAGCACTTCTGCTCTCTGCTGTTGCCACGGTTCTCGCATTTACTATTGCTTTCCTGCCGTACTGGTTGGAACCGGATCTTCAGAAGTCTTATATTGTTTGGGTAATTTTAGGCATCATTGCGACGGTTGGCACCCGGATTTCGCTTTACCTCCAACCGAACGAGAAAAACGGCTATTTCGCGCTGAAGGGTTCGATGGTAGGGTCAATTTTCTTTTTTCCGTGCCTGATCGGCGCGCAGGTGTCTATCGTTGTTTCTACCACTATCATTGTGCCGTTGCTGTTAGTGACACTATTTTTGTTAAAAACAACGCGCCAAGAGGTTTAAGGCACAACAACTGATGATTGCGCAACTGGCAATCGTAACGAGGATGACTATTAAAATATGAAAAATATCGTTTTACTTATTACCGATACCTTTCGGTATGACAATTTAGGCGAACGGGCGAGACGTCCTATTCGCACGCCAATGCTCGACAAATTTGAGGCAGAGCGCGCAACCGCTATCGACAAATTTTATATGAGTAGTTTCCCGACGGTGCCACATCGGACAGACATTATGACGGGAACAGTCGGGTGGCCCCACTACCCGTGGCAGCCTATTGATCTGAGTGGACGGAGTATCACCTCGGAACTTCTGAGTGAGCAGGGATACGCAACGCAGCTTATCTGTGACACCCCACACCTGTTTAACGTACGGTTCCAGCACTGTTTCCATGCGGCTTTCCAACACCGTGGGCAAGAGGGGGATAAACCGCTCCTTCACCACAACGATGAAATTCGAATCGTTATGCCCAACGAGAAGACGCGACCGCATCCCTCATATCGTGGGCATACCTTACCGAACACGCACCGCTGGACAAATCGGTACTATCAGTATGAATCAGAAACCTTCTCCGGCAGGACCTCTGAAACGACAATTCGATGGTTAGAGGAAAACCACCGTGCGGGTCCCTTTTTCCTCTGGGTAGATTTCTTCGATCCGCATGAACCGTGGGATCCACCGGAATATCTCGTTAAACGCTACGATCCGGACTATACAGGACCGCCTATGCTCCACCCAAACTACGGTCTGGCATCGCTCTTTACGGATGCAGAGCTGCACAACCTTTGGGCACATTACGCTGGTGAAGCCGAACTCATCGATAGGCATATCGGACGAGTTCTGCAGAAAGTGGAGGATTTGGAGTTATGGGACGATACGCTCGTTGTTGTGCTGTCGGATCACGGGATGTCCCTCGGTGAACACAGTAGAACGGGTAAATCCAATATCGACCCCGAAGATTCACGCTACTGGCCGACGTATCCAGAGATTAACCATGAGGTGTTCTTGATTGCTGGCGGAGATGTCCCGTCCGGGCAACGCCTCGATCTCATCGCGCAACCGATGGATATTATGCCGACGCTCTGTGAGTTGGCTGGTGTTAGCTTGGATCCACCGACACCGTTTGAGGGTCGCTCCTTCGCAAATGCACTCCTTCAAGGTGATGCGCAGCATAGGGACTATGCGGTAACAGGGTGTCACATCGCTGCCCGAGATGAGAGTGTGCCACGTCAAGCAACGACCCCGTTCCTTGTCACGGAACGTTGGGGCTATGCACCTGTCGGTGAATACGGTAGACCGGAACTCTTTGACTTACCGGCAGATCCTTTGGCGGAGAACAACATCGCTGCGGACAATATGGAACTCGTCAAGGAGCTGCATGAAATGTTTATGGCACATCTTACGGAGCATAACGCGCCTGAGAAATTCCTTGATCTCTGGAAGGAAGAGCCTTCTGGGGATGGACGTGGCAAATGGTCGATCGACTATCCTGATGATTCGGATGAATAGCGATATCGTACGATAAAATTAGAAAAGAGGCTTTAGGTTATAGCAATCTAAGCCTCTGTCTATATGACGAAAATCGATTTAATAGTATTGCGTTTAATTCAATTTTATTCTAAAATAACGCGATTTAGTAAAGTGGGCTGTGTCTTATAGGGTTCGTATAAAGATCGAAGACAACAACATCGGGAGGTAGATTTCGATGAAGTTTTTGACTATAAGTCTATTATCAATCTGTTTAATTGTAGTTTTCGGAACCGTTGGGGAAGCCGTTCGAGAGGACGATTTGGCACTCTATCTCTCCTTCGATGAAGGGGACAGTGAAATAGCCACAGATACGTCCCAACATGGAAATGATGGGACAATCCACAAAGGAACACGGGTAGAGGGCAAAATTGGCCAGGCAGTCGAACTGAGCGGTGAAGCAGGCGGTTGGGTTGAGGTGCCAGATTCCCCCTCTTTGGATATTAAGGATGAAATCACCCTGATGTGTTGGGTGTATCCGACCGAGTTCACAAATGAGTGGTTCCGTATTATTGTGAAGACCTGGGCAGGTGATACCGCCCCGTGGATGGCCTATGGATTCTATGAGTTTGGCGGGAATAATGGAAAAACAGGTTTTATTATCTCTGTTGATAACGGAACAGAAAAGCGGATTGGCGATGCTGATACTTCGGAGTTGCCCCTGAATGAGTGGACACATATAACCGCCACCTACGATGGGAGCCAGATGAAACTTTACTATAATGGTGAAGTAGAAGTGGAAGGAGATGCTACAGGTACGATTGATGATAACGATGTTCCTGTGTCAATCGGACGCAACAGTGAGGGAGAGCGGGAACACTACACTGGACGCATCGATGAGGTTGGCATCTGGAGCGTTGCCTTGGATGAAAGTGAAATCAATGAGGCAATGAATGGGATCACTACTGCTGTCGAGGCAGAAGGCAAGTTGCCTACGAGATGGGGTACGATGAAAGATAAGTATCTTAGAACGTCTAAATCGTTTGCTCCGCGAGAGAGGTGGTAGTAGCACTACTTCACCACGAAAGAAACGAAGAATGGGCATCGCGAATGTGATGCCCATCTTTTTTCTATTAATTTCGGAGTTTCGCTCGAATGGCATTTAAATCAGGGCCCCTTGGCATGATAAATAGGCAATGTCCTCCGCTACGCGCCTCCCACAATTCACCGATCTCTCGTTTTTCACGCGCATCGTCAGCAGACCAAAGTTGTAATCCTTTATATTCAACAACCAGATAACGTCCATCATCTAAAAGGCATACAAAATCAGGATAAAACTTGTCGGTTGAAGTTTGGAGCCAGAAGGAAAATTTCTGTTCGCGTTCAAGATTCCGTACCCAGAATTTAACTTCAGGCAACGTGTCAATAAATTGCGCACATTGGAATTCTTCACCATCCGACTTCAGATCGCCGATGTGTTGATAGTAGTGCTTCTGAAATTGATAATGTCCTGTGTACCGAGTATTGTAAGGGTAACGGTGTGGATCAAAGGAGAAACAGTGGTCTGGTGAAACAACAACCGGCGTTTCGCATTCGGGTAAGAGGAGATTGTCATAAGTGCCTCGGTGCGCGTTTTGGCGGTGGCTGTCAATCTTCGCAGCAGCGGCATCTTTCAGAGCATATTTATTGCGTATGAGAACCTTTATTGGGATACCACGCGCCTCAATCAGGTGTTTAACTAACCGCTGGAGGAAAGAGAGAGATTCACTACGTAGGATGTCAAGATGCTTTATGGTTCTATCAAGCCAATCAGCAAGTCGTGCAGCATCCCAGTTGTTATCTGGTGCAAGAAAAGACATCTGCTGATGAAGCGCACCCAAAAAGCGCATCTCTAATCTTCCCTCACGAGAAAGTCCTATTTCACCGCGCTCCCCCGTGCTAAACTCTGATGGAAACTCTTCCTCAGAGAGTTCAGCATCACATTCAGACAATTGCCACACAGTTTCTAAAAATCGTGAAGCCTCAAAGTCAAGATGCCTCTGACTTCCCTGGACCATCAACTTCGGCACGCTAAAAGCTTCGCCGCGCTGGGCAGGTGTCGGCTCGGTGCTTGGTGGCGTTCCACCTCCAAAAAGCGGTAAATCCTCTTGATGCTCATCTGTAGGGCGGATGAGTTCAGCGGCGGCTTGCTTCTCAAATCCATTTTGAACGAGTCCATCGGCTAAAGCGGATGCAGCATCATAGAAATTCTGGGAAGCCACGAAAGCGTAAGCACTGTTCAGCGACTCCTGTTGCTTGCGCTGTGCCTTCGGGAGCCGCATGACTCTCCCTAATATTTGCTCAACAGCGGTAGAAGCTCTCATTTCGGCAACAGAGCAGAGAACATAAGCAAACGGACAATCCCACCCCTCTCGCAATGCCTGTACGGTGATGACATAACGAATTTGACACTCTGGATCGTTAATATCAACACCCTCAAGTCCTCTGTCCTCACCCGTGGCACGGGCGATCTGTTCCTCAGAGATGCCGTGTTCTTCAAGTAGATATCGCTCAACGACTTCGACAGTCAAAGTTTCTCGGTCCCTGCGTCTTGGCTGTGCCTGAATCAGCATAACAGGACGGATATATTCACCTGTATCTTCCCGTTCTCTCTCGGCATCTATTTCAAGAGCATTGCGCTGTGCAATAGCGGAAGCAAGCAGACGTTCCCAATCCGGTTCAACTTCCAACCGAATCGGCATTTTAATCATGTCTTCCGCTTGGAGCTCAGCAGCAGAAACAGTATAGAGTACGTTAGAAGGATTTGTCTCTGTATCTGGAGTAGCGGTAAATTCAATGATAGCGGATGGATTAAACCGTGCAAGTGTTTCAAAAGAGAGTGGAGTCCGGGCGTTGTGTGCCTCGTCAACGATGACAAGCGGACGCTTCACACACAAAAGATTTGCGAGGGAATAGACAGGTTTATCGCTCTCGTCGCGCGCAACCTCCAAGAGGGTTTCGTCAGAGAGATGTGTGAAATGTCCCATCAGCGCGCCTGAA
This sequence comes from Candidatus Poribacteria bacterium, assembly GCA_022826805.1. Taxonomy (GTDB): domain Bacteria; phylum Poribacteria; class WGA-4E; order WGA-4E; family WGA-3G; genus WGA-3G. The sequence goes on along the minus strand of JAJDUH010000017.1, from coordinate 890 downwards.
GGTTCATAAACCTTACGGCCTTCGGTGTCTTCAACACGGAATGCTTGCATTGTGGAGACGATAATCGTAGTTTTCGTGTTGAGAATATGTGGAGATAGATAGAGTGCCTCGTTGATAGTGAGGATTTCAACGTTGCGTCTTGCGGATTCAAGTGCGTCTCTGTAGGGATGCGATCGATTTTTAAGGGCGTTGAGCGTCTGATCGCGGATGGCATTTGAGGGGACAAGCCAAAGCACAATTGGGCTCTCTGTCTTTAAGAGTTCAGATGCAGTAATACTCACAGCATGGCACGCCACCAAGGTCTTGCCACCACCGGTAGGAAGTCGAAGACAGACATAAGGCATACCCGGTAAGCCTTCAATTGAGGCATAAGGTCGCTCGGTGAGATCGTAGAAAGCGGTGTTAGCATTCTGTAGACGTAAGCAGTTTTGGTAGTATTCTGTTAGTGTTTCAAGGGTGCGCTCTTGGTATTCTTTGAGGGGTAGGTGCATGTTTTTTATTTTCGGTGTTGGCGAATGTTAGACTCATTCATAGGCGGATGAACGATGTCGAATTCGGGACACTCTAACCGTTAAAGTGTGCCTATTGTAGGTGTAGATCGCTCGATAGTCTCCAGAAGGTAACTTAAACTGTCCTCTATATCTCCCTTTCAACGCCTTATGGGGATATCCGTCACAATTTTCACAGAGCCATCTAAGTTTTCTGAGAATTTGTGTCTGAATTTTGGTATCCAAACGCCGCAAATCCCGCCTAGTGCTGTGTCACTGACTATCAGACGGATATAATTTTTTGAGTTTAATGCGTGCGTCTTGTGTGGTAAACCTCCAGTTGACCGTGGCACGCTGCTGATTTCTTCGATCCTGCCACGCCTGAACCTCGCGCTTGAGTGT
>JAJDUH010000030.1 GCA_022826805.1 Candidatus Poribacteria bacterium | reverse complement strand
TCCGTTCAATCCAGAGACGTGGATTCCGTATCAGTTGAGCGAAGGGACAGAAGTATCGATTCAGATATATGATGTTTCGGGTCGTTTGGTTCGTTCGTTGGATTTGGGTTGGCAGCCTGTAGGTTCGTATATGACGCCATCGAGTGCTGCGTATTGGGATGGTCGTAATGCGGTAGGCGAACGTGTAGCGAGTGGTATCTACTTCTATACGTTGCAAACATCAGATTTTGCTGCAACCCGACGGATGGTTATCCTGAAGTAGAGAACGCAGCAAATGTGACCCTTTCAAACGCCTTGGTGTTCTCACCAAGGCGTTTTTTCGGCACGCAAAACTATTTTTAGGGGAATTAAATGATTAGAAATGTCGCATTGCTCGCTGCGCTGCTCTGTACTTTCACCAACATAACTAACGCGCAAACCTATTACCCCACAGACATTGGAAACGTGTGGATTTTGGAAAGCGAAGATCGTACCGAACGGATCACCTACGCAATCGGAAAAACCGATGAACGTTTCGATGGGAAAGAGGGACGCATCCTTAGAATTACAACAGCAGTCCTGGGTACAACCACAGCAAACCTGAGCACATTCTTTATACAGGTAGACGAAGACGGCATAAGACTTCATAGAATCTTCACAAGATTCGGTGACATTTTCGGTGATGCTCATGTGGAATTCTCACCACCTGCTATCTTTTTTCCAGCAGAACTTGAACTACAAAAAACTTGGGAAGTTAATGGCAAGACAGAAATAAATCTTGTAGGGGATGTTACACTCTCCAATGTAAACGAAGTCATTGCCATTGAAGACGTTGAAACACCCATAGGAATATTCAAGAATTGCGTAAAAATTCGGGTGCAAACAAAAACCACCGCAGCATTAGGAACAAGCCGTTCTACTACCTATCAATGGCTCGCACCAGACATCGGACCTGTTAAATTTCAGACGGATCAGGATATTGTCTTTGCATTAGTTAGCTCCAGCTTGATCCCAACTAAACACCCTTACGATGTGAACGCTGATAGAGTTGTGAATATCCTGGATCTCACTTTCGTGGCTTCTCAGTTTGGAGGAACGGATCCGAAGGCTGATGTAAATGGTGATGGTACCGTTAATATATTGGATTTGGTACTTGTCGCAGAGAATATTGGGAATTAAATCGAATACTGTTGCACTTCGCCTGCACCGAGTGCCGTCGTTCGCCACCCCGCCGCTTCATCGGTTTGCAATCGCCACGAAACCGTAAGCGGTGAATCGCCGCCGTTGTAGAAAGTTACTTCTGCATTCTTTTCTGTATCGGGTACAGGGCGTACCAAAGAGAGAAGCGTTGATGGATGACGCTGTCGGCTCCCCTGTCGGACTTGCAGAAGTTGTGTAACCTCACTCTGAACTTCACGCGTGCCGAGCAGTAGAGGACCATAGCACGCTGTGACCGCGCCTTGTCCCCAATTCCGTCCATGTCCAGCGGCGACTGAACAAACTGCGCCACCCATATCGGCGTGTTCACGTCCGCCACGCAGGACACGTCTGGCGATACCTAAACGCATTGCGGCACTTCGTAAAGCACGTAGGGCATAGGATATTTCGCCTGTTACCTGATATGCAAGCGTCAAAGTAGCAGTTGACGGCTCCTGAATCGGTTTCACAGATCCGTCATCTGACCATTCACCCCAGTACGCCATGTCTGCCCGTTTGCCAACACCCGGTTCCCGACGACACACTTCTTGTGGAAAAATTAATGCCAGCAATTCCGGTGACTCATCAGGAAGCTCACTTAATCCTGCACAGATTGCTTCGTCAAATCCGGTATCTCCGAATGTCCAGCGATAGTAACTAAGCGCAGCTGCTGCCGGATCGTTATATGGATCGCTCAGCGATGTTACTAACGGCTCTACGATTCGCTTCGCTGCCGTCTTGAATATCTTTTCTCCGGACAGCAGATAGAGATCACCCAAAGCATAGATAGCGCCAGAAGCCAGCAAAACTTCAATGCCAGCAAGCGGGTCACTCGGAACGTGGTGCGTACTTGCGACAAGACCTTGTAAATTCTTTGCGTTAATGGTGGCTTCGTCGAGACCTTCCCCGTCATGCGTCCAGAGCATTGGCATCGGATCTGGAGCAGAAATCAGTTGTTCTGCACGTTTCCTGCCGTATCGCAACGACCACATCAGATAGCGTTCTTCACCCGTTACACGATACGCTGCAATCGCAATATGGATAAATCGAAAATGCTCCGCCAGTTCATAAGTATGTTTTTCTTCGTTTGTCACATAGTGACTACCGATATTATAGCCGATAAATGTATCCCGTGTATAATCATACCATGGTGGTATTTCTGACACCCAGTTTCCGATATGTTCTGCAGCATCTGTCAAGAGATTGATGGCTTCGGTATCTTCGGGTTTCAACCCAATATAACGGGGTAGAAAAAGAAGAAAAGGTTCCGGTCCGTGATGCGCTTCCGCTTTCGGCTCGTATCCGTGGACGCAATCACGCTTCACCCAACCCTGCAGTGCTGCCTTCAGCATATCAAAGTGCTGAAGAACAGTTGCATCACCAGTAATTAGATAATGTGGGAACCACGCAAGGGCATAGTTTGCCTCGTCCTCGCCACCATCATTAGGACCTGGGGGATCAAGCAGCATACTCTGTTTGAGCCAGCGGCTCATTTCGGCTTTGAGTGTGCTATAGGCATCATAGCACTCATGGATAGGGGTGCTCATCGTTCGTTTTTCTCCTACAATAGCGACTTGAGAAATTCAATACTCTGTTTCGCAATCGTTTTCGGATCTGGTTTGAAGTCGAAAACCTCCGTTGAGACATAACCGCTATAGTCAATCTCTTTCAAGGCTTCGATGATCGGTGGATAGTCCACATTACCAGAACCGGGTAGATAACCGTTATCGTCGTTAGAGTGAAAATGGGCAACGTGTGGCACACAGTTACGAATCTGCGTCGGCATATCCAGCCCTTCCTTTGCAGTACTACAGACGTCCAGAATCATCTGAAAATTAGGATGGTTCACTGCATTCACCATTTCAACGGCTTCGCCAGGATTCGTGATAAAATTTGTCTGATCACTCGACAACGGTTCCATACACAACATCACATCTCTATCACCTGCGAGTGCTGCGCCCTCGGCGAACGTATCGCGAGCATAGCCCCATGCCTCCTCAAAAGAGAGAGGGTCTATTACATTTCGCTGTTGCGGTGAACCGATCACCATGACCTTTCCGTCTAAATCGGCGCACAAGTTAATCAGGGCGAGGAAATAGGCACGTGTTTCCTCACGAATCTCGGCATCTGGGTGGTTAATATAAAGACCCGGCGGCGAAACAAGCAGCCAATGCAGCCCCGCGATCTCTATCTTCGTATCATCCGCAGCTTTTCGGATCCGCGTCCGTTCAGTCTCACTGATGTCCAACACCGAATCTGCCAACGTAAATGGGGCAATTTCAACAGCCTCATAGCCCAATTCAGCGGTATAAGTGAAAACATCTTCTATTTTCCAATCTTCAAACATCTCGTTGCATATTGCGAGTTTCATTTTCTCTCCTGTAGGCATTTTTCCACTTATTCTATAGGGCTTTCGGTTTTTTGTCAAATTCCATCTATCTACCCTCCATTCTTCCATTCTCTGATAGGTGTAAACTCCGTTAGCGACTCTTACTGACCGCTGACCCCCGATAGCCGACAGCCAATAACTCAAAAAATCGTTTCGCACATAAAATGAAAATATGATATAATTGTTCATAACTAAGAGACCATTTTACGCTTCGGCATTATAATGGGGGAAAAAGAATGCATACCATTTTAGAACGCTACCAAAAGACTTTTGCAAAAGATAGAGAAATGGCATACGCCGCAAATCAACTATTTCCCGACGGCGTGACACACGATGGGCGGCATATGTCCCCCTTTCCGATCTATATCACCCACGCCCAAGGTTCAAAAAAATGGGGACTTGCCGACAAGGAATTCATCGATTATTGGGCGGGCCACGGTGCCTTATTACTCGGTCACAATCCACCGGAAATTGTAGAAGCGGTGACAACCCAGATGCACCGTGGTACGCACTACGGCGCATGCCATCCGCTCGAATTGGAATGGGGTTCACTCGTGACGCAGTTGATCCCGTCAGCAGAGCGCGTTCGATTCGTTAGTTCCGGGACAGAGGCGACACTGATGGCAATCCGTCTTGCGCGGACCTATACAGGCAAGAACAAGGTGTTGAAATTTGCTGGACATTTCCACGGCTGGCACGACAGTGTCATCTTAGGCGCATATCCGCCTTTCGATATGAGTGTCCCCGGCATTCCAGAGGAAGTGCGTAACACAACTTTATTGTGTCCACCGAACGATATTGATGCCGTTGAGGCGCAGCTGAAAACGGATAAGGATATTGCTTGTATCATCCTCGAACCGACAGGCGCCTCTTTCGGTATTGTTCCGACCAACGGCACATTTTTAAAGCAGCTGCGTGAATTAACAGAAGCACACGGGGTTCCCCTAATTTTCGACGAAGTAATCACGGGGTTCCGAGTCGCACCCGGCGGCGCGCAAGCGCATTATAACGTTACACCGGACATGACGACACTCGCAAAGATCTTAGCAGGTGGACTCCCAGGCGGCGCGCTTGCTGGTAAAAAAGAGATTCTCGAACTAATCTCCATGAAATCAGAACGCGACGGTTTGAAAATGCCACACCCCGGAACCTTTAACGCCAACCCGCTCTCCGCTTCTGCGGGTATTGCCATGCTTAATTTAATCAAAACCGGTGAACCGAACAAGCAGGCGAATCAGACGGCTGCGCGACTGCGTACTGAACTGAACAGCGTTATCGACGATTACGAACTCGACTGGGTGGTTTACGGCGAATTTTCGGGGCTTAAGCTGCTTGTCGGACACGGTGAAAACGATATGCGCACCTCGGACTTCGATCCATACACATGGGACTATCGGAAACTGAAAGGGAGTAGCGATGCTGATATGTTAATGCGTCTCCGGTGTGGTCTGTTGCTGAATGGCATCGACCTTGCCAGCAACGGTGGAATGGCAACCGCAGCGCATACGGAGGAAGATGTTACGAAAACTGTAGCAGGATTTGCGCAAGTACTTAAATGGCTGAAGGCAGAGAATGCGTTGTAAAAGTTTTTAATTTATGGGCGTCTGGACTGCGCTTCAAATGTAAAGCATTCTCACTGCAAAGCAAAATTATGCCAGTTAAGGCATAATTTCATTACGCGCAGATATCTGACTACATCTCAACTGGACTTGAGAATTTTGACTTTTCTTTTATTTTGGAAACTTAAACCCAAACCTTAGCCCGTAATGAAATGGCGGGGTTTTTGCTTGGGTGTTTCTTCAGATCTACGGAGAGGTGCGTTGGTCATTCAATTTACCTCACCGAACCGCAAGGTAAATTAAAAAAATGAAAACGATTACGTATCGCGACGCCCTTAAAGAAGCGTTGGCAGAGGAAATGGACCGTGATAATGCCGTTTTTATAATGGGCGAAGATATTGCTGAATACGGTGGTGCCTATAAGGTAACAGACGGACTCTTTCAAGAATACGGGAAAGACCGCATCCGTAACACGCCGATTTCGGAAGCCGCCATTATCGGAACAGCGCTCGGCGCGGCGGTCACGGGAATGCGTCCCGTTGCGGAGTTGATGTACATCGACTTCACAGCAGTCGGTATGGACCAGATCGTGAACCAAGTCGCCAAGATCCGTTATATGGTGGGTGGGCAGTTAGATGTGCCACTCGTGATTCGGACGCAGGGCGGCGCGGGTCGGTCCTCCGCGGCACAACATGCCCAGAGTCTTGAAGCGTGGTTTGTGCATATTCCAGGGCTGCTCGTCGTGATGCCATCTACACCCTACGACGCAAAAGGGCTACTGAAAACAGCAATCCGAGACGACAATCCGATTATGTTCATTGAACATAAACTTCTCTACACAGAAGAGGGAGAGATTCCTGAGGAAGAATACACAATTCCGTTGGGCGTAGCGGACGTGAAGCGTGAAGGTGAGGATGTGACAATCCTTGCAACATCACGGATGGTCTTGAACGCACTCTCCGCCGCAGACACACTCGCTGCTGAAGGCATCTCTGCGGAAGTTATCGATCCAAGAACATTGATGCCACTTGACAAAGATAGGATTCTCGACTCCGTTAGGAAAACGAACCGGTTACTCATCGCACACGAGGCAGTCGGCAGAGCGGGTTTCGGTGCAGAAATCGCAGCGATGGTCGTGCGGGAAGCATTCGATTATCTCGACGCACCGATTGAGCGGGTCGCGGCTGAACCTGTGCCAGTGCCCTTCGCGCCAGTGATGGAGAATTTCGTTATCCCCAATGCAGAACAGATTACTGACGCGGCGCGGAAACTCGTCCGCTATGAGATCTAAACAATAAATTGTCCTGACGAACCTCTGGCACGTCTTGTGAGCGTGCCAGTAGTGGATGGGATTTGTCCAGAATTTAGTTATCTTCTGTCTTTTCCAACCTCTGATACGCCCGTGCCAAACCGAAAGCGATCGGTGCCCATATCACTGCCATTGCCATAGCCGTAATGGAATAGGCAGCACCTACGATCGTCTCTACACCCAACCTCACCAACTCAATCACACCAGCACTTCCACCTTTTGAGAACCGATATCCAAACGAGTCAATTACCTGTTTGGCACGATAGCGCGAATCGTAAGAAAGGGGCATATAGAACAACTCTTTCGCCGCCCGAAAAATCGAGTAATCTAAAGCTTTAAAAATCATATACGCGCCTGTTCCCGTCCGAAGTGACGGGGACACCGTTAAAATAAGACTGCTGACGAAATGCACTATGGGAATGCTAAGATGAATGTAACGCATCGCGACAAACCTAAGTACAAGCGGAACAGCCACCAGTTGCAACACGCCTGCGCTTAGTCCAAGATATCCATACACTGACCCGTAAAACGCCGTTCGCATATCCGTATCGGGTCTCTCTAATTCCGCCAATGCATTGAACCGAAGGTCCAACACAGTAGACACAACTTGCGTGCTTAAGATTAGCAGCCCAATAAAAACCAAATACCTGGAACGAAAGAGTGTCCTTACGCCGACGTGTCCAAGCCTACCACCCATTTCTTCTGCACTGGGTTCCGGTTCGCCACCAAATCTGTAAGCAATGATACCGAAAACCGCTGTTGGTACGAGGGACCCGGCTGTGAACAGTAATAACGCTTCAGTACCTAACACGGTCGCCAATTTACTCACAAGCATGCCACCAAGAAACGATCCAAGAGACGCTACTGCACAGAAAGGTCCATTAATTCGCTTCGCCTGTTCAGTCGTCAGTACGCTGTTTACGAACGACCAGAACTGTTCAATGATTATTACAATATACGCTTCGCGGAATACATAGATGATCGCTGCAGCGAAATGCATGCCGCGGGTAAGCGCAGCATAGCACCCAAGGATTAAAATAGCAGAAAAAAGCGAGGTTACTGCCAACGCACGTGTGGCACCCTGCCACGAAAGGAGGCGTCCATAGCCGTAGAGAAGTACAAATAGACTCGGTGGGACTGCAACCATACCACGCGGGAGATTCTCCGCACCGTATGCCTCAATGAACAGAGAAGTCGACACAGAACGGATAAACTCATAACCGAATAGTACAAAGCACCCAGCGCCGCTGATTGCCATGGCAGCAAAAATAAGTCGTCGTGGAAACATAAACAGGCTTCAACTTTCTTGGATTAACCTTTTAAGGAATTGCATTACCGCTTCGGAATTGTATCCTTAGTTGGACGCGGATTGTGCACCCAATGTCCATTCGGATCGGTGCCTCTGGCGACAATGGCGCGCTGGTTCCAATCGTTCGCGGCATGGACCTCGGGCGGGACGAATCGCATCGTCAATCCGCAACGCCGCCGGTCTGAAGTGTTCGGTTCAGAACCGTGCAACAACAGATCCGAATGCAAGGACATCTGCCCAGCTTTCATTTCAAATGGAAAAGGCGTATCCCCGTATTGTGTAGCACCATGCACTGTCTGACCGAGTACATTCTTCTCCTCAGCAGTACTTGGTTCAAACGCGATTTGCCCGTGCAGATGCGACTTTGGAATAACGGTCATCGCGCCGTTCTCAACGGCGGCATTGTCAATAGCGAGCCAGACGGTGACGGTTTTGCTTGGGGACAGGGGCCAATAGGAAGCGTCCTGATGCCAACTTACTTGTTTGACATCACCCGGCATCTTGCAGAAGTAGTGTGTCCCCCAACAGATTAAGGTTTCACCCAGCAAATCTTGCACATAATCCAAAATCCTGTCCTCCGTAACCAGATCGTGGAGCCCAGTGCAAGTGGTGTGCCATCCGTTAATAGAGTAACTATTCATCCCCGCTGCCAACGCCCTCTCCATGAGCTGATCGAAATAGGCACGGTGCTTGGCGATCTCTGATTCAGAAAAGACATCCAGAGGTGAGATGAACCCTCTTTCGTTGAAATGTTCAATTTGGGCAGACGTTAAAGCTGATGGTTTTTCATTTTCAATCGGGAAAAACTGCAGTTTTCGATTGAGTTCCGGCATTGCATCCGTGATTGGCATTGGAGCGTCCCTCTTTTCTCCAAATAAGTTAGAAATTTGTATTACGGGTATAATACCAAATTCAAATGTTGGTGTCAATGACGAAAATTCCACTTGACATTAAGGGCGAATAAGTTTACATTAAGGGCTAATGTATTAAAAATTGTTCATATCTTTAGACAGAAAACAGACACGCCTACAGAGACCTACCTATTAGAAAAACACTAAGAAAATGGATGAAAAACGAGCAAGTGGACGCTACTATACCCGCGGGAACCCGTTTCAGTTAGAACCGTTTCAGACGTGGGCAAAAGAGCTTAACTTAGAACAACAGATAACCTTAGAACCCTTTGCGGGTGCCAAGGACATTCCACAACTGATTGACGCAGCACATCTGCGGTGTCGAGACTGGGCATTCTTTGACATTGCCCCGGGCGCAAACGGAATCGCACAACGTGACACGCTCGCGGATTTTCCCCATGGCTTTAATGTTTGCATTACCAACCCACCGTGGTTAGCCCGTAATTCCGCAACACGTCGCGGCTTACCGTTCCCAGAAGCGACCCGTTACGATGACCTCTACAAATACGCGCTCAAGCAATGCTTGACACACTGCAAATGGGTAGCAGCGATTATCCCAGAAGCGTTCATTCGGAGCGGTCTGTTCCTGGAACGGCTACGCGACTTTATCTCTTTAGTCCCACAAAAACAAGATAAGACAAATCACTCCGCTGATAAGGAGGGTTTAGTATTCTCTTCCAACTACCCCCCTGATAAGGGGGGCAAGGGGGGGTTGGTTATGTTTGAAGATACCGAGCATCCAGTAGGCTTAGCTTTGTTTGCGCCCTACGCGACACCGGAGGTTAGGGTGTGGCGCAACAATCAACTACTTGGCGGTCTTAATGAACTACGAACACACCTGCCGATGCCTTCTTCAAACCGCAGCATTGTATTCAATGATCCGAAGGGAAATTTGGGACTCATTGCTATAGACAACACCGTTTCTGCCTCTATCCGTTTCTGTTCACCAGAGGAACTAAAAGACTACCCTATTCGTGTCCATTGCCGTTCGATTACGAAAATTGGCGTGCCGTGGGACATGAATATAGATATGCTCAATGCGCGCTTAAAAACGATTCGCGAGAGAACCCACGATGTTTTTCTGACAGCGTTTAAAGGTATACGCCGCGATGGACACTACCGACGGCGGTTAGATTGGGCTTTGGCGCGATCAATTGTTGACAGGCAATCCCTACAACTTAAAATGAACGTAGAATAAAAAAATGAATCTCCAAAAATCAATTTGCCTACTTCTACTGATAACACTCATCACGTTTGTAGGGTGTGTTCCCGGCGATGGGAAACACACCGCCGAGAAACCCGCGGGATTCTTCTGGGGCATCTGGCACGGTTGGATCGCCCCAATCTCATTGATATGGCAACTGTTTAACCCCGACATTCGTCTCTACGAACCAAACAACACAGGATGGTGGTATGATCTTGGATTTTACATCGCCGTTATCAGCGGTTTTGGCGGTATCTCCTTCTCACGGCGGAAACGTAAGAAGACCGCAGTGCAAACGAGCAGTAATCCTGAATAGCAACAACCGGAAGAGAACACCTGATTGCCAAGAATAATGTGAACCTGACATAAACATCTGAGGCTCGTAGGTTGGGTTGAACGGAAAAAAGCGAAAAACTGTTATTCTCAAGAAGCACCTGATTGCTTAGGACCCATCACCTTCAAAATCAAGAGTGAAACCCAACATCTCTATCACAGAGATACACTCACCGAACAACTTATGTGCATTCAGTGTTGATTCGCTATATGCTAAAATCTAATTCATTTTCAAATAATTCAAATTACTACCAACAAATCATAGACTTATGCCTATAGCATTTTCAAGAAAAGTATATCTCCGCACTCCAGAGGAGTGACATGTCTATAGAAAACAGGGGCCCACCTCCCGCACTCCAGATGAAGTTTAAGAAATAAATTGGGTAATTGTCTAAAGTCTGTTATGGTGTTGCTCAAGGAGGACATCTATTATGGCCAAACGTCACAAGCTTCACCTCACAGATGAAGAAACTCAGATGCTTCGTGCCCTTC
>JAJDUH010000066.1 GCA_022826805.1 Candidatus Poribacteria bacterium | reverse complement strand
ATATAAAACCTTAGAAACTATGCAAGCAAAGGTCACAGAGATCCTTGGAAACTACTCGGATACCGCGATTGCTAAACTTACAAGTTTCTCACATTTCATAAACGCAGCTAATGCAATATAAACTCTTAGAAATGGTATAACTTTTACGATGTTGACCCTTGGCTACCTAATTATCGGCATGCTATACGGGAAAAATCTGATGGGAAAAAGTTGGGTTGAGACATTCGCCTTTCTGTATAGAAATGGACCAACTTTCCTGGCAAACGTCACAATTTTCATTCTATTTGGGGAGGGAATTGATCTTATGTTTACGCGTTTGAGAGAATCTCGAAAGAGAGATCAAAGACTGATTTCAAAAGGCAAAGTAGAAGGCAGAGCAGAAGCATATCAAGAGATGCGTATCGCCTGGGAGCAGCGTCGTAAAGCTGCCGAAGCGAAAGGGCTTGAATTTAACGAACCACGCCCTGAACCCCCAGAAAATAAAGATTCTTAGTTCTGATTTTTTAGTCTGCGCACGCAAGAGGCACAATCTAAATGAAGATTAAATAAATATTTCGGTAATTGTGTACGACCAGAATCGTTAGAGATCGCGAGCACAGCTCGCTCCTACCATAAGAGGCTACTGATGCATTACCGAATTAAATTCTGAAACTTCATAAAGATTGTGCTACAACTGGCAACTTAGGTTATCATAGGGAATTGATCTTATGTTTACGCGTTTGAGAGAATCTCGAAAGAGAGATCAAAGACTGATTTCAAAAGGCAGAGCAGAAGCATATCAAGAGATGCGTATCGCCTGGGAGCAGCGTCGTAAAGCTGCTGAAGCGAAAGGGCTTGAATTTAACGAACCACGCCCTGAACCTCCAGAAAATAAAGATTCTTAGTCCAATTGCAATTTAAGTTTAAGGAAGGAAGACCTTGTGAATCGACGCAAGATTGTTGTCCCGGGTGATTCACCACCGCAAATTCAAGGCTCGCCGCATCTGGAACGCCTGAAACCGTACGGTGACGTCGTTGTCTACACCGACCGACCCGAAACTGGCGAAGCGCAGGTCCGTCGCGCTGAAGATGCGGATATTCTCATCAATTCGCGTGGACTCGTCAAGTGGCCAGCAGAACTTCTACAGCAACTCCCCAAACTTAAGTTAATCTCGCTCTGCTCCATCGGTACCGATATGATTGGACTTGATGAAGCGAAGAGGCGTGGCATTACCGTTTGCAACCAGCCTGGACGGACGGCTCCGGTTGTCGCCGAACATGGATTCGGACTGATGTTCGGGCTTGCGAAACGCTCAGGATTCCTGACGGCGGCTATGAAAGCAGGGGGCTGGCCCCGTATGGATAATGTCTACCTTCAGGGAAAAACCTTAGGGATTATTGGGACTGGGCACATCGGCGCTGAGATGGCACGACTCGGACGGGCAATCGGTATGAAGGTTATCGCGTGGACGTATCACCCATCAGAAGCACGCGCACAAGAATTAGGGGTTCAGTTTGTTTCTCTGGATGCCCTGCTCGAGACTTCCGATGTCGTTAGTTTGCACGTCAGACTGACAGCGGAGAGTCATCACCTTATCGGTGAAGGCGAACTTGCTGCAATGAAACCGGGTGCGCTTCTAATTAATGTCGCACGCGGCGGCGTGATTGACACTGACGCGTTGATTGGTGCTTTGAACAGTGGACACCTCGGCGGTGCTGCTATCGATGTCTACGATCAAGAACCGCTCCCTGCAGACCATCCACTTCTAGCATGCGAGCAGGTAATTCTAACCCCGCATTGTGCGGATATGACCCCCGAAGGTGTTGAACTCCTTAACGAAGGTGCGGTTGACAATATTATCGCCTTCTTGGAAGGTGCGCCCCAAAATGTGGTTGTTTAATAGCGATTAGCGATTAGCGATTAGCGATTAGCAGTCAGCACCTGTGCGGTTAGATGAAGTTTCAAAATTCCCCCCTGATAAGGGGGGTTAGGGGGGTTAGCCCAGTAGGTTGGGTTGAATGCCTCTGAGAACACAGAGGTGACGGAAGCAATATCCTTGTGACATCCAAATGAGCTTGTAGAGCCTCAGAAAGCGAGTGAAACCCAACTTTACCACAGCAGGTATAGGAAAACTTGGGGGCAGGATGTTGGGTTTTACTCCGTATCTTTGCGATAAGATAAATAGAGGTAAAGCGTAATCTTTTCAGTTGCAAAGTTTTTGGGGGTGCCCGTTCAACCCCGCTAAATGCTGCGGGGGCGGAATGTAAAGCTAAGACAAATTGTGCTTTAATAACACAATTTCAAACCGCACCTACATATATCCACTGCTCTCAGCGAAAAAAGATGCCTAAACAGGAAGTCATTGCAAAAACATCGAAAAAGATTGGGGTCGATACCGGTGGCACCTTTACCGATATCGTGATGTACACGAATGGTGCGCTGCTCACGCACAAAGTCTTGTCTACACGGCGAAACCCTGCACACGCCGTCATACAAGGCGTCGGTGAAATTTTGCGGATGCACAACACCGATACTGAACGGGTGGAGATTGTCCACGGGTCAACAGTGGCGACGAACGCCCTTCTTGAACGCAGGGGTGCACGGATTGCCCTCGTCACGACGAAAGGCTTTGAAGACATCTTGGAGATCGGTAGACAGGCACGCCCAAATCTTTACGATTTCTTTGTGGAACGTCCGGCACCGCTCGTTCCCGCTGACAGACGCTTCGGGGTCTCAGAACGGACACTGCATACAGGTGAGATTCAAACTGAAATTGAATCAAGCGAACTGGACGCACTCGCCAGACAACTCGCCACATTGGAACTTGATGCTATTGCAATCTGTTTCCTTTTCGCCTACGTCAACCCACAAAATGAACAGATTGTTGCAGAACACCTCACATCACGGCTTGAGATACCGATTTCTTGTTCACACGAAGTCCTCCCGGAATACCGAGAGTATGCCCGTTTCAGCACTACTGTTGCGAACGCTTACATCCGCCCGACCTTGGAGCGGCATCTCTCTACACTGATAGCATCGAGACAATTCCCGGAATCGTTCCGCTTAATGTTATCTAACGGCGGGAGTGTTTCTGCGAGGATTTTTCAGCACCGTAGGGCGCAGCTTACAAGCCCATCTAACAACGCGCAAACTGAAAACTTGCGATACAGAGGTGAATCCGTAGGTATTCGCACTGTGCTTTCGGGTCCCGCTGGCGGGGTACTCGGTGCGTATCAGATTGCTAAAACCGCAGGCTATGATCAGATCATCACATTTGACATGGGTGGCACCTCAACGGATGTCAGTCTCTGCAATAACGGTATCTCGCTGACAACGGAAAGCACGATTAGCGGACTCCCGATCAAGGTACCGCTGATTGACATCCACACCGTCGGTGCGGGTGGAGGCTCGATTGCGACTGTTGACACGGGTGGTGCGCTACGTGTGGGACCGGAGAGTGCGGGCGCAGATCCGGGTCCAATCTGTTACGGGAACAACGGTGAGGACATTACAGTCACCGATGCCAATCTCTTCTTAGGACGTATCGCGGCGACGCAGTTCTTGGACGGTGCGATGTCTCTTGACACCGATAAGCCTCACATACATATTGAAAAATTCGCCGCGCATCTCGGTATCTCACCTTTACAAGCCGCGGACGGTATCCTTAAGGTTGCGAATGCAGCTATGGAACGCGCCATTAAAGTCATCTCTGTCGAACGTGGGTTTGATACGCGTGATTTTACGCTCGTCTCCTTCGGTGGCGCGGGGGGTCTACACGCCGCATTTATGGCAGAGAACCTCGGCATTGAAACCATCCTTATTCCACCAAACGGCGGTCTACTCTCTGCCTACGGGATGCTGTTTGCGGATGTTATCAAAGACTACTCACAGACAGTGCTATGGCAGCTTGAAAAGCGCAGCGACGAAAACCTTGTCGAAGCACTAAACACCGGATTCGAGGCACTTCTCACTCGCGCTGAAAACGAGATGAAATCGGAAGGATTCACGCCAGATCAACTTAAAGTCAATCGCTCACTGGATATGCGGTATGCGGGGCAATCTTATGAGTTAAATATCCCTTATCAGAACGGTATCGAGGTTACGAACCCCTCTCACAGCACCGGCGGGGGGATACAGACGCTTGTTGAGAAATTCCACATTGCACACGCGGCGCGCTTCGGCTATGCCCGAACTGATGCACCCGTGGAGGTGGTGAACCTCCGTCTCACAACCGTTGGGGAAACCGATAAACCTTCCATTCAACCGACGCCGCTCTCCGATCCTGATGCTTCCGAAGCACGTATTGTCCAAACGCCGGTTATCTTTGAGAACGAATCACTTCCCACCCATTTCTATCGTCGCGAGGCGTTGCGTCCAGGCAATCAAATTGCGGGACCGGCGGTTGTCACAGAATTTAGTGCGACGACTGTAATACCCCCGAATTTCTCTGCCGTTGTTGACGCTTACCAGAATCTTATCTTAACGAAAAAATAAGAGATTTTAAATTCTTTTGACACGTCACACTCGGTTTGATATACTTTCCACATTGCAAAAATTATCGGTAGGGGCGGCGAGATTAAAAACCTCGCCTACAGAGGAGAGGGCCGAATGTCTATTTATTTTGAATTAATTGGACATTATATCGCAGAAATTAACCCCCCTTACCCCCCTTATCAGGGGGGAATTTAGAAGTTTTACCCACCGAGAAGTGTCTATTTATTTTACAGAAATTAACCCCCCTAACGAATCAGAATCAACGGTATTCAGGTTCTCCTTATCAGGGGGACTTGAAAACGCAAGGAAAATAGAAATATGAAAATTACAGACGTTAAAACTATTCTGACAGCACCGAACGGCATTCGGCTCGTCGTTGTTAAGATTGAAACGAGTGAGCCGGGTTTATATGGCATCGGTTGCGCTACATTCACGCAACGTCCGCTTGCCGTTGCAACAGCAGTTGACGAATATCTCAAACCTTTTCTCGTCGGGAAAGATCCGGCGAACATAGAAGACATCTTTCAAACCAGTTTTGTCAGTTCCTATTGGCGTAACGGACCCGTCCTGAACAACGCTCTTAGCGGCGTAGATATTGCACTATGGGACATCATGGGCAAACGCGCCAATATGCCGGTCTATCAACTGCTTGGCGGCAAATGTCGTGAGGCTGCAACGCTCTATGCACACGCCGGTGGAAACACTTTCGAGGAGGTAGAAGAGAGCATCCGTCGTTATATGGAACAGGGTTATCGTTATGTCCGGTCACAGGTGGCGATACCCGGCTACTCAACTTATGGCGCAGGTCGTGGAAGGCGGAGTTCTCCCGCTTTTGAACCGACACCTTATGTTAGCACTGTTATCAAACTCTTCGATCATTTGCGGACACAACTCGGTGATGAGGTAGAACTTCTTCACGATGTGCATGAACGTATCCCACCCATACAGGCGATTAATCTCGCCAAAGGACTGGAGCCGTATAACCTTTTCTTCCTCGAAGACCCGTTCGCACCAGAGGACGTTGATTATTTTCAACTGATGCGTCAGCAGACAAGTATTCCTATTGCGATGGGAGAATTGTTCAACAACCCGAACGAGTACGTCCACCTTATTAAAGACCGCCTCATCGATTTCATCCGCGTGCATATCTCGCAAATCGGTGGCATCAGTCCTGCGCGGAAACTTGCAGCATTCTGTGAATTCTTTGGGGTGCGCACGGCATGGCATGGACCGGGTGATGTTTCTCCAGTCGGGCACGCTGCGAACGTTGCTTTGGATCTGGCGTGCTACAACTTCGGCATTCAGGAGCAACACGTCTTCGGTGATAACACCCAAGAGGTATTCCCGGGTTGTCCTGAAATCCGAGACGGTTGTTTCTGGGCAACTGAGGCACCCGGACTCGGTATTGATGTAAATGAAGAACTCGCGGCAAGATTCCCGTTTCCAGAAGATCCGCTTAACGGGGGTTGGGCACCAGTGCGTCGGATGGACGGTACGGTTATCAGACCTTAGTGTCAAATCCCAATCGTTTTACCTCCGTTTGGAGGGAGATGCCCGTCTTTTCTCGGACCTGCTGTTGGATGTATGCGACTAAATTCAGGACATCCGCCGCTGTTGCATTGTCGATATTGAGGATAAAATTCCCGTGTACTGTGGAGACCTCTGCGCCGCCGATACGATAGCCTTTCAATCCACTGATGTCGATAAGCCGACCGGCAGAATCCCCGGGCGGGTTTTTGAACATGCATCCAGCGTTTTCCTCAGCAAATGGCTGGGTTTCTACCTTCTGCTTGTAGAAGGTTTGCATCCGCTCCGTGATTGTGTCAACATCTCCGGGTTCAAGCCTGAGTGTTGCACCTGTAACACAGAAATAGGTATCCAAGCCGCTGTGTCGGTATTCAAATTTTGCTTCGGCGTGGGTTAGCTCGATCATCTCAGCGGCGTCATTCATGACTGTAACGTTTGTGACGACATCCCCGAAACTGCTTCCCCATGCACCGGCGTTCATGATGAGCGCGCCACCAACGGAACCGGGGATGCCGAGGGCAAATTCTACACCGCTCAAACCGCGTCGCGACATCGTTTTTGAGAGTCGTGGGAGTGAAAGCCCCGCCCCTACTGAAACAACATCTCCGTCAACCTCCAGTTTCGCTAACTCACCGATTAACCTAACACCGATGCCTTTGAAACCGGTATCGCTTACCAGTAGATTTGACCCGCGACCGATAACAGCAATCGGGACATTCCACTGTTTGTGGAAGCGTGCCAATGCTGCGAGTTCAGACACCGTGCTGATTTCAATGTAAGCCGCTGCTTCACCGCCGATACCGAAGTAGGTATGTTTTGCGAGTGGCTCTTCAAATCGGAGTCGTGAACTGGGTTGTGTTACGATGTTCAGCAGTGCGTCTTTCCAATCCATGCTGCTCTCCCTTTTTTCTATTGTAGCATATACGGTGGGGAGAGTCAAGACGTATCATGGGCGATCAGAGGCATTCAACTCTTCTGTAGGAGGCGGGGAAGTGCATAAGCACTTCATACCCGGTAAGCCTTTATAGGCTTTATACCCGGTTCATGCCTTATGGCATTCACCGCCCTTATCAGGGGGGAATAGTATCTGTTTATTTATCTGGTTTACCATAAATAGCCCTATGGACGATCCAAGACATTCAGTTTTCAACCATCTGAGATCGCAACTGATATTAAGCCGCTACAAACATATCCTTCGATTTGCAGGAAAAATAAAAAAACGAACCTTTTTTAGATAAATCCGACTAAAGTAGCAAAACTAATGTGAACGCCTTTGGAAAAATAGTCGAGGTATTCACACAACGAAATTCTGAATGTAATTAGCGAAGAATTTGTCTTTGCGTTACATTATATTAATGGGAGAAATGAAAATGAAGCAGAAATTTTTTGTAATGGGTGCAATCGCAGTTATGGCAATCGCAGGTTTCTTTGTTTTTGAACAGGCAACGTCAGCACAGCGACCGGATCGGAACGCACAAGGCAGAAATCAAGGGCGTCAGGGCGGTAACCGCGGTGGAATGGGAATGATAAATCCTGCCTCTTTAGTCGATGACTCTTGGGTTGATTTAACCTTCGTTTTGAAAGTGGATGATGAGACGCTCGTCAAAGCACGTCCTATCTACCAGGCAAGCCGTGATAAATTCGAGGCGAAGATGAAAGAACTACGGGCATCCGATGATATGCGGTCAGCTATGACAGAGATGCAAAGTTATGCGGCAACTGTTGGCAAAGAATTCCAAATGGGTCTCAAAGAGGTTTTAACTGAAGCGCAGATGACGAAACTTAACGAATTAACGAAAAAACGTCAGACAGAACAGGCCCAACGTATGAACCGTTGGCGTGGTGGCGGCGGTGGCGGCGGTAGGCAGTAGAAACCACACGTTTTATTTGTTATTATCCTCCCCCTTCCCAGTAACGGGTGGGGCCCCGGTCGGGCAGACTTGCTCGACCTTTTCTTTTTAAACAGGACTTACGCAAATTGGGTAAAGAAGCAATATATTTCACCCAAAAAGTGTTATTTCAGTGATTTAACCCCCTAAATCCCCAACCCCCCATATCCCCCCCTATCAGGCTTCCTGTTACCCATAAGTTCTTATGTGGTATGCGTCAGTGTTGAGTCTAAGGGGTATGACTTTCTCCCGGATTGTGAACAAGGGCAAAGGTGTTGGCAATATCCGTCAGGCGTTGCCACCCGCGCCAGAAGAC
>JAJDUH010000057.1 GCA_022826805.1 Candidatus Poribacteria bacterium | reverse complement strand
AACGGTATGAAGTGCTTATGCACTTCAGAATCAACGGTATCTATGCCTGTGGGCATAGACCGGGGTATGAATGCCTTATGGCATTCACCGCCCTTATCAGGGGGGAATAGTATCTGTTTATTTATCTGGTTTACCATAAATGACCCTAAGCAACTCTTGGATTAATAGGGGAGCGATGCAACAATCGAAATATGGGAAAGCCCGTTGCATCGCTCCAAATTTTCCAAGGAGGCAGGCTCTCCCGGTTGGTTCGCAGTTGTGTTAATTGTCTAAGCAATTTTTGTGCCAAAGATAATTCAACTTCAAAACACCTTTAAGTGAGAATTTTTGGTCGATACTGCGTGACAAATTGGTTTCTACTGTTCAGTTTCTGGACACATCTGTTCAAAAGTCTCGCGTCACAGAATCCTTGACATCCCACTGTTTTTCACATATACTGCTGATAGAAGGTATTTTCATCTTTGGGGCAGATCGGAGACATTCATGCGGATTTTAATTATTGGTGGCACGGGACTGATTAGCACAGCAATTACACGCTTTCTTGTCGAGCGTGGCGATGACGTAACGCTCTACAATCGCGGACAGACGGAGGCTGATATTCCAGAAGGATATGATACGATTACTGGCAATCGGAAGGACTACGCAACTTTTGAAGTGCAAATGGCGGAAACGGGGAATTTCGATGCCGTCATCGACATGATCGGTTTTGTTCCAACGGATATTGAAAGTGCGGTCCGTGCGTTTCGCAGGCGCATCGGTCAGTTCATTTTTTGTAGCACAGTCGATGTTTACACCAAACCTGCACGCTGCTACCCTGTCCGTGAAGATGCCGAACGGCAGCCGATGCCGTCTTTTCCATACGCCTACAATAAAGAGAAGTGCGAGCGACTCTTGGAAGCAGCACATGATCGCGGCGATTTTCCGGTCACGATTATCCGTCCTGCACACACTTATGGTGAAGGACGCGAGCTGATTCATTCGTTCGGGCTTGGCGGTGCTTATTACTTTAATCGTATCCGTCTCGGCAAACCGATTATCACGCACGGCGACGGTTCATCTCTCTGGGCGGCATGTCATCGCGATGATGTTGGACGCGCATTCGCTGAAGCCGTCGGCAATGAGGGGGCATTTGGAAAGGCTTACCACACAGCGAGCGAGGAACCGATGACGTGGAATCAGTACCATCAAACAGTTGCACAGGCAATGAATGCCCCGGAACCTGAACTAATGCACATACCGACCGACCTGTTATCTGAAATTGCACCAAAAACAGCGGAATGGTGCAGAGAGAACTTCCAATACAATAACATCTTCGATAACACGGCAGCGAAAACTGATTTGAACTTCGGTTACACGATTCCATTCATTGACGGCATACGTCGCATTGTCGCTTGGTTGGATGACCGAGACCGTATTCATGACAAAGATGAGCCTCCAATTTATGGAGAAATTATTGAGAGTTGGAAGCGTCTCAGTACGAAAGAGGCTTTTTTCGGGGAGACTGACGATGCAAAGGTATAAATGCAATATCTCATCCTCCTTTTTTTATTTCGAGCGGCGCTTGAAGATTTCGTCCCTTATAGCAATATTGACGCTTTTTACTGCGATAATGACACCATCCAATTTGTTGGCAGAAGGTACTGACAAAATGCAATCCAAAAAGATAATATTTGAAACTGATATGTGTACGGATGTAGATGATGTTGGCGCGTTGGCTGTTTTACACGCTTTAGCAGATAACGGAGAGGCAGAAATTCTTGCGATCTCTTTCAACGAGGCACATCCGAGTGCTGCCAACGCTATTTGCGCGATAAATACGTGGTATAACCGTGGGAATATCCCCATTGGTATCTATAAGGGCGATCTCGCCGATCCTGATGAATCAAGCTATCTGGATGCGCTTGCTAATTTCACACACAATCTTCCCATTAATCCAACACCGAGTTCTTTGGAACTTTATCGCCAGGTGCTTGGTGAACAACCCGATAACTCAGTGACAATCATCAGCGTCGGATTTCTCAACAATCTCTACGATCTCCTGAAAGCCGATTCTGACCTCATTGCCCAAAAGGTTACCGAACTCGTGGTGATGGCTGTGCTTATTGACGACCCTTATAACACGGTTCGCCACGATCTGATTAATCAATCGGAATATGTTATTCACAATTGGCCCACACCGCTTGTTATCAGCCAACATGGCGAGTCTGTCCACACTGGCGCGAGGCTCTCAGAGACACCTGCTGAAAATCCTGTACGAGAAGCGTTTTATCAGCGATTCAACGAGCAGTATAAGGGACGTTCCAGTTGGGATCAGCTGGCAGTCTTATACGGTGTGCGAGGTATTGGTGATTATTTCACTGAGATTACAGAAGGCAAAGGCAGGTTATCGAATGGGTATGAATGGGAGATGAAACCAGGCTTTCGGTCTTATCTGGATCCGAGGTTGTCGGATAGTGCGTATGTCCGTATTGTTGAAGACCTGATGATTAAACCACCGAGCAGATAATCTAAAAATCGCCTACATAGTTTCTGTTTGTGATAGTACAATGAATCGCCCTACTACGAACTTAAGGATGTCCTGAAAGGAACATCGACCACAATGGCAAACTTTTACACAGTTGAGAAGCGGGATGGGCGTTGGTGGTTCATCACACCCGACGATGCCCTATTTTGGTCCATCGGTATGAACCATATCGACTCGGCTGCGTTGCGGTATACAGCGTCGGATGGTGTGTGGGAACGCGAGTTCGACAACAGCCATGAACGGTGGCTACGCGCGGTCGCCACTGATCTGCAGGACTGGGGCTTTAACACGATTGGCTGGACCCAAGAAGTCGTAATTATCACCGAAGGCTACCACCGCCATTCGCGGCCTTTTACCTATGAGGAATACCAATGGGCGGACATGCCTTACTGCCACCTGCTACCTTTCACCGAGGCACATCAGTGGCAGGTTGAGGTCCGTATGCCCGACCTGATGCGTGCTGACTTCGAGGAGTGGTGTGATTACGTTGCCCGTGATGAGTGCGTACGCTTGCGCGACGATCCCAAGCTTATCGGCTACTTCTACTGCGATTGTCCGCAGTGGGTACACACCTCGCCCCACACGAAGTGGCGTGGATCGTTGGTCGATCCAGACCTGCTCGCATCGGAAGCGGGTCGCCGCGAACTCTCGGCGATTGCTGAGCGCTACTACAAGGTCACCCATGACGCTATCCGCCGCTACGACCCGAACCACTTGATCCTGGGGGACAGATGGGAGGCAAACGCGGTGCTACCCGAGGAAGTCGTCCAGGCAGCACTGCCCTACATCGATGTGCTCAGTTTTCAATGTTTTGGGACAGTGGGGAATATCGCCACGAAGATGCAGCGCTGGGCAGGCTTCGCAGACCGCCCGGTTCTGCTGGCTGATGCGGCGGGACATATACGCGCCCACGGCGACACAAGCTGGCCACCGACGGCGGACCGTTTGCACGATATAGATCACTATCACCAGGTGATGGACGCGCTGTGGGAGATCCCACAATGCGTCGGATACCACCTCTGTGGCGCGTACATTAAAAACAACGCACGTAGATATGGATTTCGAGACCCGACAAACAAGCAGATTAACGAGACGGTGGCTGGTATTCGCGCCGTCAACATTGAAATGCAGCGGAGACAAAACCCTTGAGAGGGATCTTCATGAAATTACAACTCACTGTCACCTGTATTTTGTGCCTTTTGTTTCTGTCATCTTCCAATGCAACCGTTCCTTCTCAATACGCGAAGCAAGCCGCCGAATGGTTCCAGAGCGAGGAAGGTCGCCGCATTGCTGACAACGTCCTCACGTGGCAGACACCGCACGGCAGTTGGCCCAAGAATCGAGACACGGCATCTGAGCGGTTTGATGGCAAAAGTGACGATCTGAACGGAACGTTTGACAACGGTGCCACCACGAACGAACTGCGGTTCCTGGCCCGTGCGTTTCGTGCGACAACCGAGCCACGCTATGAACAGGCATTTCTCAAAGGTCTTTCCCATATCCTGGAAGCACAATACCCGACTGGCGGATGGCCTCAGTTTTATCCCCTAAGCAAAGGTTACCATCGCCACATCACGTTCAATGACAATGCCATGGTCCGCATTCTCGAACTTCTCCGAGATGTCTCTGAATCTTCAAACTATGGGTTCCTGAAAACGGAGTACCGCACTAAGGCTAAAGGTGCTGTAACCAAGGGCATCGACTGTATCTTGCGCACGCAGATCAAACAGGGTGATAAACTCACTGCGTGGTGTGCGCAGCATGACGAAAAAACGCTTGAGCCTGCGTGGGCGCGTTCCTATGAGCCGCCATCCATCTCAGGTGCTGAAAGCGTCGGGGTCGTCCGTTTCCTGATGTCAGTCGAAGAACCGACACCGGCGATCATCGCCGCTGTCGAGGGAGCTGTTGGGTGGTTCAGGGATGTCGCTATCCATGGGATGCGTTTTGACGAGTTCACCGATGCAGAGGGGCAAGACGATAAGCGGATCGTAGCGGATCCCGACGCGGGACCGCTCTGGGCGCGTTTCTACGAGATCGGCAGCAACCGTCCCATCTTTCTTGATCGCGATTCGGTGGTCCGCTACTCGTTATCCGAGATCGGACAGGAACGCCGCAACGGCTACGCCTACTACGGTAGCTGGCCGACTCGGTTACTCACAGATGAATACCCACGGTGGAGAGAAAAACATAAGCCCTCGAAGGAATGACCGAGTGCATTTACGGAGAGTTTTATAGTGAATTCCATAATTAATTGGACACTTTTTTTGTAGCGCAAACTTTTAGTTTGCGTCCCACCGCTACACGCAAACGAACAGGAATCAGTGCCAAATGTTCACATATTTTCGGGTTTTACTATAATGACAAGGTACATTTTACCAATAATGCTTTTTGCAATCGCAATTTCGCTCGCCGACGCACAAAAATCGGAGATGAATATGATTGAATGTTGGGGTCTATATGAAGTAACTTTAAATGGACCAGACACAGGAAATCCGTTCACTGAGGTCCAGTTAACAGCAGAATTTAAACAGGGCGATCGGACTTTTGAGCCAGATGGGTTCTACGATGGAGATAGCGTTTACAAAGTCCGGTTCATGCCTGATGCAGTCGGCGAATGGACGTATACGACGAAAAGTAACACGACTGAACTCGACGGTAAAACAGGACAGTTTACGTGTGTTGAACCGTCCGAAGCAAACCACGGACCTGTGCGCGTCTATAAAGACTTTTACTTGCAATACGCCGATGGGACACCCTATCATCAATTTGGAACAACCTGCTATGCGTGGGCACATCAAGGGAATGCGATGGAGGTACAGACGCTCCAAACCCTCGCCGAAGCCCCTTTCAACAAAATGCGGATGTGTATTTTTCCAAAAGACTACGTCTACAACAAAAATGAACCCGTCTACTATCCATTTGAAGGAGAACCGCTAAAGGATTGGGACTTCACAAAATTCAATCCTATATTCTGGCAGCATTTTGAGCAACGCGTACAAGACCTTTTGAATCTCGGTATTGAGGCGGATGTCATCTTGTTTCATACCTACGACCGATGGGGTTTCGAGTACATGGATGCCGAAAGCGATGACCGATACATACGCTATGCTGTCGCTCGATTGGCGGCATTCCGAAACGTCTGGTGGTCCCTCGCCAATGAATACGACTTTATGCCCGCGAAAGAGGAATCAGATTGGGACCGGTTCTTCCAAATTATCCAAGCTGACGATCCGTATCAGCGGTTACGTGGGATTCACAACGGACGACGTTGGTACGATCACAGCAAGCCGTGGGTAACACATACAAGCATCCAAACCTCTGACATGGCAGGCGGCATCCGTTTTCGCACACAATACGGAAAACCCGTTATCTATGATGAGTGTCGCTATGAGGGCGATATTCCGCAGGGGTGGGGAAATATCACCGCGGAAGAAATGGTACAACGCTTTTGGGCAGGTACCATTTCGGGTTGCTATGTCGGACACGGAGAGACGTACAAACACCCGGAAGACCTCCTTTGGTGGGCAAAAGGTGGTGTGCTGCACGGTGAGAGTCCACCTCGAATTGCGTTTCTTAAAGCGTTCATGGCGGATGCGCCTGCGTTTGATACACTTGCGCCGATCGGTGATGGTAAGGGACGGTATATCCTCGCGAAACACGGAGAATACTATCTGACTTATACAACGCAACCGCAGACGATAACACTGGATTTGCAAGGGGAGCAGCCATATAAAGTTGATCGTGTGGATACTTGGAACATGAAAGTTATCCCTGTCGGTACAGCACACCTTGGGGAATATACGTTCGCTGCACCCCGCAGTGGTTTTGCGTATCGTTTTATACCGTACAGACCCGGTGAGAAACTCCGTCCAGAAGCGAAGGCATCCGCCGATGTGCTTCAAGGGAGTGCCCCACTCACAGGGACTTTCTCAGCGGCAGGGGATCTGGCACACCACTGGACCTTCGGAGACGGCACAACGTCCACTGAATCAAATCCGACGCATGTTTATGAAAGTTTGGGGCGATACATTGCTACGCTCACCGTGATGGACGAGGAAGGTGACACGGCAACGACATCCCTTGCAATCCATGTATTACCAGAGGCACCGGCTGACCTCGGAACGCACAGAGAATTCCCAGGTTCGCGCGACGGACTTGTTTTTCTTTGGGACAGCGCTCTTGAGGACAGTGGAAACGTTGAATCACACGGCGCGGCGAAAATCAGTGAGGACGGACAGATGGATCTGACCGACGGTGCTTTTCTCACCGAGAATGTGAATGAAACGCTTCTCGCAGCATGTCAGACGAGCAATCAATTGACGCTTGAATGTCTCGTTACAACGGACAATCTGGACCAGAACGGTCCCGCTCGGATTATCTCATTCTCAAGTGACGCTACCCACCGTAACTTTACTTTCGGACAAAATGGCAACCGTTTTGCTGTGAGGATCCGCACGCCGCGGACCGGAACGAATGCCATGAACGGTGAGTTCTCTTTCGGTGAGATTGAGGCAGAGAAACCGATGCACGTCCTCCTCAGTTATTTTGACAGAAACCTCTATTGTTACATTGACGGTGAACTTGTCCATGTCAGTAACGGAATCCAAGGGGATTTCAGCAATTGGGAACTCTATCCGTTGCTTTTCGGTGATGAAGCAAGTGGTGGTCGGAATTGGGAAGGCAAACTGAGCCACGTAGCGATTTACAGCCGATTTGTCGGTGTGGAAGAGGCAGCACACAAGTTTAAACTGGTTCAAGGTGAATAAACATTTACTGCTGACAAGGTTTGGTAAAGATTGTTTTTTTAAATTCCGTAATTTCTGAACGTGTGATAATGCACGTCGCATTTAGGCGAGTACGCCGCAAAATCGCACTACTACGAACAAGAACGTTTGTAGTAGGGAAACCATTCATTGCCCGTTTATTAACGGAATATTTTTCAAACTCCATCAACCACGCTAACGATATGGCACCCTAATCCGTACAGCGCGTAGGTTGGGTTGAGCGGAAATCTAACAAAAATCGCATAGAGAAGATGACTTTTGAGTTTATCAAGGAGCCTGAAAACACCGAGACACGAGTGAAACCCAACGAATGCTCGTACCCATAATGTTTAGTGTGTTGGGTTTCGCTATTTCTATCTATAAAAACGGGTCATCAAAAATCAGGTTTCCCTGTATAAAATGATGGGTTGGCCTTTTACCGCTCAACCCAACCTACGTCTATATTCATTTTTTATTATTAAGCTCACGTTCGCCAGTAATATGCTACGAACCACAATTAGAATGTCTGGAAATCCTCAAAGGAGTGACAATTGCTCATCTGTAATCGGAGTAGGCTCCGCTGTTTTGGTAAAAATACGCTCCACAATCTCCTTTGCGCCATCGACGGAATCAAGGCTGTAACCGCCCAACGCAATTAGTGCCTCATTCCCCGCTGGTGGGTCATCAAGACAACTTGGGTTAAGAACAAAAAGCGGTAGGTTCATGTCGAGAGCCACTTGCGCGGTTATGAAGGTCCCACTCATTTTACCTTGCGCATCCCGTTCAGGTCCCGATTCAATAACGACAACCGCTTTGGAGAGTCCACATACCAGCTGATTTCGCGCCAGCGCATACCACAAGTGCCGTTTGGTATATGGATCGAATTGTGAAACCGCGAGGACATCTCGATCCCAATTGAATTTTTTAAAGGCACTTTTCTGATGAAGCTGCGTCATGCCGTTTGAAAGTACGAGGGTCGTTGTTCCGCCTGCTGCTAACGCACCCAAGTGTGCCTCTGCGTCAACACCTTCGGCATATCCAGAGACGATATTTAGTCCTGTCCTTGCCAGATCACCCGTAAGTTTTCTTGTGAGATGAATCCCTTGATCCGAGACATTCCGTGCTCCAACAATCGTTATACTCTCTGACGTAAGGCGTTTCTGCTGTCCCTTGACAAACAGAATTGGTGAAATGTCAAGGAGCTGCGGCGGAAAATCAGGGTGTCCGGGATAGATAATATCAATCTCTTGTTTTTTGAGGGCTTCGTACTGCTCAGACACCTCTTCCCTATCCTCTGGACGAATTTTATCCTTAAGAATTTTCGCTAATTCTGGGGATTGTGCCGAGAGATCACTTTGGTTGAATGGCAATATTTCAGGATCAAGGTTTTCCTTTTCAAGTATTTCAGCAACGGAAGTGAGGGTCTTAGCACCTATGCCCGGCGTTTTAAAGAGTCGGAACCAGAAATAGTCTCTGTTAATTTTCATCTTTTCGTCCTTATTGGGGTCAATCACTCCGTTTGCACATTTCGCCCCACTGGGGCTAAAGCGTTAGGAGGATCGCGCTGCTATAGACATACCACCCCGCTGGGGCTAAAGATACCTTTTTTCAATCAGAAAGCCTATAAATCAGCGTTATCCGCGATTCAAAAAAATCCTGTAAATCCCCTAATCCTATAAATCCTGATTCAGACAATTTATTGAAAACGGTACGGAAAATCCGTTCGGTCAATAGGTGCTGGATGAGCATCTCCTCTACCGCAGCGATAGAGAGATTCGGATTGATAGAGGCTTGACACTACTGATGAAAACGCGTGAACGCTTCTTGGAATTGAATGTTATTTTGACGTTCCGCTTCGATTAACGCTGCCAATTGCTCACCGAGTTGCGGCACCGTTTCCCTAAATTCAGCGACTGCGGTATGCCATGCCGAGATGTTCTCCTCCTGATATCCGAAGAACGTCTGTAGCACACGCACGAGGTTTGTCGGCTCGGTAATGTCAAGGTCGAGGTGGAGCTGCCCGCCTTGGTAGAGCAGCGCATGCGTCGGAGATTGAACGACGATATTTTTCGATGGGTAGCCTGTGGCAAATTTCTTGGCTGCTTCGGCGTGCAGATCGTCTTTCGTATCTTTTGCTTCCCAGTGTCCGTGTGGCAAGCCAAACGTATCAACGATTTCACCGTCGGGTTGGATACGTCTATAACCCCCTTACCCCCCTTATCAGGGGGGAGAATGTGTGTCTTTTCACAGAGGAGTGTGAGATCAGATTGTCCGCAGTAGTGTTGGAGAAGACTTTGGAATGCGGCGCGTACGGTGCCTTCGTTTTGTGCGCCGAGTTGTGCGTACTTTTCGAGTTCAACGTAGTAGTTTTTTATCGTTTTGTGGGAGGGTTTGATGTTGAGGGTTGGCATCTTTTTTTATGTTAGGAAATGTTACTCGCCCCGCAACAGTGCTGCGATGTCTTCTGGGACCTTCACCGCATTTTTCGCCTCAAAGTCTTCAACGCTTTCATAGTCGTTACGGAATGAAGCGACAATATCAGCACCTTTGTTTTTGGCAATCATTAGGTCTGCCTTGGTTTTTTCCCAGTCTTTTAGGTGCAACCATGCCTCGCCCCGATTGTTATAGGCCTCGGCATATTCAGGGTTTAAATCTATTGCTTTGTCAAAGTCTTGGATGGCTGCGTCAACCTCTCCTTTTTTATAGTAAGCAGTGCCGCGATTGTAGTAGGCATTGGCATATTCAGGGTTTAAATCTATTGCTTTGTCGAAATTTTGGATTGCCCGGTCAACCTCTCCTTTCTTACCGTAAGCAGCTCCCTGATTGTTATATACCGTGGCATGCTCAGGGTCTAAGTCTATCGCCCTGGTATAGTCTTGAATAGCTCCATCAAAATCGCCTGCGCTACGGTAAGCAACACCCCGATTGTTATATGCTGTGGCATATTCAGGGTTTAAGTCTATTGCTGTGTTATAGTCTTGGGTAGCTTTTTCAAAATCGCCTTTCCTATGGTAAGCAGTTCCCCGATTTTTGTATGCTGTGGTATTTTCAGGGTTTAAGTCTATTGCTTTATTATAGTCTTGGATTGCCTGGTCAACTTCGCCTTTATCATCGTAAGCATTACCGCGATTGTTATATGCCGTGGTATCTTCAGGGTTCAGTCTTACAGCTTCGGTATAATGTGTAATAGCGTCATCATACCATTTTTGCTTTTCCTCCTGTGTCTTCGCTGAGTGCGCGCGTTTTTGATAAGTGAGCCCTTTATAAAACTCTGTATACCCGCTCTTATGAAGTCCTCGTTTTTCAATGAATCCTTGGAGGTCGTTGTAGATGGTTTTGGTTGAGATGTCGTGGTGCCTTCGGAGATAGTCTAACAGAGCCGCTTTTAAGTCTGCTGGGACAGACACAACCTTATCTGGTTGAACAAACCCTTTCGGTGCTTGAACGAAGATGCTCTTCTGCGTTTCAGCGCGTCGAATCGGTTTGGGCGGTTTTTCGACTTTGTAGGCTTCGGACTGTTTTTGGAGCAGGATGACCCTGCCTGGTTCTTCCGGCTCACCATCGCAGGCGAAAAAGAGTGCCACAAGGTAATCTGTCGTAAAGTCAATTAGGTTTGTCTTATCCCCGAAGTGCTGAAGTGTGGCGAGGAGTTCAAAGTCCTCCATTTTGTGAGGGGTATATTCTCGCGCCTCCCGCAGAATGTCCTCTTGGACAACCGCTATGTCAAAGTGCTCTGTTTCAATATCACGGTATTCGCGATAGAGACTTGAGGAGACTTTGTCATAATGCTCAGGCTCACCGCGATAGATGTAGTCACCAGTGGCGGATTCTTTCGTTATCTCGTTGATCTTTTCTAAAACCTTGTCGAGATCGGATGAGTTTGGTATCCTCATACGCTTCCTTCTCTGGAAATATTCAGATTTTCGCGTTTATATTGTAAAGGTTAGTATAACATAACTGATGTTGAGATGTCAAGGGTGTGTAAAGTTTTTGATAGGGTCATTCAGTTTTAAAAGTAGTAGGGTCTTTGGAAGGTTTCCCACACGCGGAAACCTTCTCCCGCCGTGGGTTCTCCGTAACGGGACTGTCAATCACCAACAGCCAAACACTAACACATTTTAACTTGACATCAGTTGGCAAAATCTGAAAACTCTGAAATTACTAATGCCATACACCTAAGGTTTTCCTATATCCGATACACACGAGCAGCCGTGTCGTGGAACAGTGCAGCGCGTTCGTCGTCCGAATAACCCGATGATAGTCGTTTGAAGGCATTATACATTACGTGGTAGGAGAACGAAACCTTGTCAACTGGGAAGTTGCTTTCAAACATGCACCGCTCCGGCCCAAATTGTTCAATGCAGTAATTCATAAAGGGTGCCATGGATTCCGCTAACTCTTCAGAACCGATTGGCTTTTCCCGTTCGTGCCAATCAAAGCCGGTGCGAGGCATTCCAATACCGCCGAGTTTCATGTGTACATTAGGACACGCTGCGACTGCGGCGATACCGCTCCGCCAATTTGCCAGCACTTCGTCATCTCGACCGCCATAAGGACCGTCCCGCAGCAAACCGCCGATATGGTTTGAAATAATCGTCAGATCGGGGACGGCTTTCGCGAAATCAGCGAGTTCAGGGAGTTGTGGGGCATATAACCAAGCCTCAAAAGACATTCCCATACTTGCCAGCACGCGTGCCCCCGCGCGGAAGTCTTCACGTCCCAGTTGTCCTTCTGTTCTGTAAGCGGAAGCCCCTGCTATTTCTGGATGCGGATCCCAAGTAACAGAATGGCGAATCCCACGAAACCGATTTGGACTTGCTGCCTGCAAGGCTTCCAGTACAGGTTCAACCCGCTCGCCGAGATTCAGGTTTGCGTGTCCGACAATCGCTGCGGCAGCGCGACTCGTGCCGTATAGACCGCTTGCGCTTGCAGCTGCTAAGCCTTGCACGAATTCAACCTCACCGACAGGACGCATCTCCTCTGGTCCATCAGCGCGATACATGGCTCTCGCCTCAACAAATACGGTAGAACGTACGTTGTGTCCACTATTAATATCTGCTATCAACTCGTGGAGCAGATACCGTTGATAAGGAATACGCTCAGTTCGGAAATCCCAAAAATGGTGATGTGGGTCGCAGATCGGGATATCTGGCTCCAACGTCGGTTCTTGGGTTAAAGCGAGCCAGTCATTATCTCCAAATGGCATAGAAATACCTCCGTCTCTAAAGTTGATTCAGGTTGTTGTTCCATTCTTCAGGTATACTGTAGGGCATCTGAAAGTTTTTGTCAAATCGGTTCTTAACGTGCTTCAGGGTCATTTATGGTAGATTTTAGAATTATTTGGACATCACCGAACCTAAATTATGCTTTTCTTGCTTATGAGATGCTTTTATGGCATAATAATAGCGGCAATGACACAAGTTGTGTGTTAATCGTCCATAGCAGGGAAGTTTCGATTCTTCGGCTGTATGCTTAAAAGATAGCGACAATTTCGTCCATCAGAACTTTGTGATAATTTTTTATATGTTTTTTCAGGAGTTCTAATAAACGTAAAGGAGAGTTGTGTATGTTTTCAGAAGCATCACAAAAATCTGAAAGTCAGTCCGGTCACAGTTTTGGCACGGCTCCTGTATTCCTGGCTTCAATCAGTACAATTCTCGGTGCGATCCTCTTTTTACGATTCGGTTACGCTGTCGCACATGTCGGGCTCTGGGGTACACTCATGGTTGTCTTACTTGGGCATCTCGTGACGGTTCCGACAGTTCTGGCGGTGTCTGAAATTGCGACGAACCGTCGGGTAGCAGGTGGTGGTGCCTACTACATTGTCAGTCGCTCTTTCGGTGCGAGTATCGGTGGTGCAATCGGAATCGCTTTATATATTTCCCAAGCGATCTCGGTCGCTTTTTATATAGTTGCTTTTGCGGAAGCATTTCAACCGGTTTATGAATGGGTTGAAACAACATACGGCTTCAGACCGGATGCCCGTTGGGTAAGCCTTCCTTGTACGCTCCTGATGATAGTGTTGATGTTAACTAAGGGCGCGGGCGTAGGTGTAAAACTTCTCTGGTGTGTTTGCGTAATGCTTGCGGCATCAATTATCGCTTTCCTATTTGGCGAAGGTCCCGAATCTATACGGCCCGAGGGACTGAATCTTACAACACGCATTGAAAACCCGAATAATTTCGGTACGGTTTTCGCGACGTGTTTCCCCGCCTTCACAGGTATGATTGCAGGCTTGGGATTGTCGGGGGATCTGAAGAATCCTCAGAGAAGTATCCCGCTCGGCACGATCGGGGCGACATTCGCAGGTATGGTGATATACGTCCTTGTTGCTATCAAGTTAGGGGAGAGTGCTACACCTGAGGAGTTGGATAAAGACCAATTTATCATGGCACAAATTGCGCTATGGGGTCCTGCAATCTACATCGGATTGGGTGCAGCCGCACTCTCTTCCGCACTTGGATCGATAATGGTAGCACCAAGAACGCTTCAGATGCTTGCCCGGGATAACGTTTTCCCAATTCCGCGACTGAACCGTTTGATGGAAAAAGGCATCGGAAAAAGCCAAGAGCCGATATATGCGACATTCGTGTCGGGTGTCATTGCCATCGTGTTCGTCGTCATAGGCGGTGTTGACTTTATCGCTCAAATTCTCAGTATGTTCTTCATGGTAACCTACGGTGCACTCTGTATGGTGTCGTTCCTTGAACATTTTGCAAGCAATCCATCTTATCGTCCAACTTTCCATTCTCGTTGGTATCTGTCCCTGTTGGGTACTGTCATGTGTGGACTGATGATGGTTCAGATAAGTGCACTATATGCACTCATCGCGATTGTCCTTATGGTAGGCACCTATATTGGACTCCGTCGCAGCCGTCGAGGCGAACGTGATTTATCCGCCATCTTCCAAGGGACAATGTTTCAGTTAACCCGGTGGTTACAGACGACGCTGCAAAAAAGTCGCGTTATGACATCTGAAGGGGGATGGCGTCCTTCGATTGTTGCCGTGACACGAGTAGAGGAACAACGGCTTGGGCATTTCGACTTACTCCGGTGGATATGTCATAGACACGGGTTCGGTCACTTAATTCAACTTTTTCTTGGTGATTACACATTTCCGAATGAGATAAAGGCACGTCTTCATGTTGATGAATTAATCAAACTGACGGAGGTGAGTAGAGCCGGTATCTTCGTCGATACCTTGATTTCTCCAACCTTTCAACTTGCACTCACGCAGATCGTACAAATGCCGGGAATTTCCGGTTTGCCTAATAATTCCATCTTCCTTGAGTTTGATCAAGAGAACGCAGAGGAAATTAAAGAGGTTGAACAAGGCGCACGAATTGCTGTAAGTTCACTGTTCAACGTCCTGATCCTGAGGTCAACCAATTATCGTTTCGGTTATAAATCTTCAATCCATGTATGGGTGACAGAGGAAAATTTGAAAAACGCCCCGATGATGTTGTTATTGGCGTATATTATCATCGGACACCCGGACTGGAAGCGTGCTGAAATTAGGCTTTTCGCTTGTTCGGAATCTACGGCTGCTGAGCGTGAGGCTGGAAATGAAGCAGACAAACTCTCCACACTGATGAGAGAGGGGAGGTTGCCGATCTCTATGCAGAATGTGACCTCTATCCCATACGACAGCATAAAAACTTTGGAAGAAGAAGTAATTCACCGCTCCGATCAGGCTGACTTAGTCATCACAGGATTAACGGCAGAAGACCTTGGTTCTGACGAATTGCCGCAAATACTGCAGCGTTATAACGGCGTGAAGGATGTGTTATTTGTCCACTCTATCGAGCAGATCTTGATCGACTAATAGCACGTTCTGGATGATTCGGCAGGGAGTAGGTATAAGAAGAAATCGATAAGAGTGATTCTCGTGGTTACGCTTTCCTTGTTTATGATTTTTTTTTATGGCATAATAATTGCCAAACCGTGAGAGCAGTCCTTTGATTATGGAATTCAGAATTAGGTGGGAGAGTCAAGATGATAAAACAAGCAGATCAAAGTGAACCTCCGCTCCGCAGTAGCCCTTTCCAATTAGCCGATGGAGACCCCGGGCGGGGACCCCGACTTGCAAGATTCAAGTGCCAGTGTTTAAATTTTACTCCCGTCGTCTGTGTTTTGTTGCTGCCCCTGTTTCTTATTATCGGATGTGGGACATTAGCAACTGACCAGCAATCCAATGTACCCTTTGAAGATTCCCAAGCAGGTTTGGTACCTGCGAAGACGTGGGCCGTGGAACGGACGCTTGTTAGCAGCGAGGTTAACTGTATTGCTGCGGATTCAGACAATGTGTGGATTGCGACGGCGAGAGGGGTTTCGCGCTGGGATCGCCAGCCGGATAAGTGGATACACTATACGATGGAAGATGGGTTAGCGAACGATATGGTAAATGCCGTTGCGGTTGATGGGCAATGGGTCTGGTTCGCTACGGATGAGGGTGTCAGCCGCTACGATATGCAAACAAACACCTTTGCGACCTACCGAACTATTGATGGTTTAGCGAGCGACCATGTCTCCTCTATTGCGGTGGACGGGAACTACGTATGGTTTGGGACGTCCGAAGGGTTGAACCGTTATGACAAAACGATTGATAGTTGGGCGGTACGTACTCGGAAAGACGGGTTAGTCAGCAAGGTAATTACAACGATCGCAGTCGAGTCGGAATACGTCTGGGTTGGTACTGACAGGGAAATAAACCCGGATCCGCATGGCTGGGATGAGGACCCGAGATTCAGCAGAGGTGGCGTAAGTCGCTACCATCGAGATACCGATTCTTGGAATAACTATACGAAATCAGATGGTTTGATAGACAGCGAGATTGCAACGATTGCGGTAGATGATGACAGCGTTTGGTTTGGCACACAAGATGAGGGTGTCAGTCAATACAATCAAGTTGATCAAACGTTTATCAAAACATATACGAAAACGGATTTGCTGAGAAGTAATATGCTCACCTGTATCCGCACCGATGGGTTCCAGGTCTGGTTTGGAACTGCCAATGCGGGGGTGCATCGCTTCATCAAGCCTGTCAACACATGGGTCCACTACACAAAAGCAGATGGATTGGCGAGCAATCACGTGAGTTGGATCACGACGCAAGGTAATGATGTCTGGTTTGCGAGCAAAGAGGATGGGGTGAGCCGCTTCGATAAGGTAACCGGTGAATGGACGATTTATAAGCAAGCCGATTTTCTCGCCGACAACGATGTACGAGATATAGCCCGTGACGCAGATGGAAACCTCTGGTTGGCGACAGTCGCTGGGATTTCAATTTACTCTCCTCACACGCGCAATTGGGAAGTCATCTCTAAAGAAGACGGATTGCCAACTCCCTATATCACATCGGTATATATTACCCATCAGCAGTCAGCAATCGAGCAGTCTGGGGCAGAAAATAATACGCAACCGCCACAGACTGACAGCCAAGAGCCGAGAACCGAGAGCCATTCCCGAGTCTGGATTGGAAGCGATCGAGGGCTTGGTACACGGGCGTATTTAGGCGATGATTGGACGTTTCGGACACCATCTTGGGTGCAGACGCGGGGCGAGGCTTTTGTAACATCAGTTGATACCGATGCTGTATCACAAGACCACCGCATCTGGCTTGGTACGAGTTCCGGTCCAGCAATGTATGATACAACTTCTCAGGAATGGACACAGCTTGCCCTGACGGATACACCCAAAAATCCACTCATATTATCCGTACTTGTTCGTGGTGTGAACGAATGTAAAGCAGAGACAAATTGTGCGTGTGTGGGCACAATTTGGTTTGGTGGTGCGGAAGGTGTTTGGCAGTATTCGATTGAAGACAAAGAAATGCACCGTGTTGCCGATGGGCTTCCCAATTCTTACGTTAACGTCCTCCTTTCTACAGGCGAAAACGCAGAACAAATACAATGTGAAGCAAATACAAATTGTACCTGTGTGGACACAATTTGGGCAGGAACACGCCAAGGGCTTGCAAAATATGACAAGACCCGCCAGCGTTGGATGCCGCTCTCCTTTAACAAACAATTACCCTCACCCAATGTCACAGCACTCGCCTTTCAAGATGGCATTCTCTGGATCGGCACACCCCAGGGGTTGGGAAGTTACACGATCGCTTCCGATTCTTGGAATTCCCTCTCAAATATACCGTATAATGTTCGCGATATCCTCTGTGGGGCGGATGGAACGCTCTGGTTAGCTACAGACACGGGGCTTGTTGAATATAATACGCAAAGTGGAAGAGAGATGCTACATCAGTCACGTCCAGTACGAGAACCGTTCTTGGAAACTAAGGTCTCACACATCAAGTTTGATGGCGATTACATCTGGTTCAATAACTGGAGTGCTTCACCGAACGGTGGTATTGTACGGTTTCATCGCCCAACAGAAACGTGGCGACGTTTCACACGCTTAGATATTCTGAAGTCTACTCAGAAAAGATCCATGACACTCGTGCGTTGGACGTATGTTGACACCGACGCAGTCTGGTTTACAACAGACTATGGGGTCCTCCGATACGATAAAATGGCGGATACATGGGAGCATTTTACAACAGAGGATGGACTCTCTACAAACGATATAAGTAAAATTGCTGTGAGTGAGTTGAGCGTCTGGGTCATTCCGATGATAGGTTTGGAGTTAAACCATTATAGTAAAGCGTCTGGAACATGGGAAGTGGTTGAACCGGAAGATAGCCGCCAGATTGAGCGTGTAAATGCACTCGGGGTTGATGGACCGGAAGTCTGGTATGCATCTGGGCGTGGGCTCACTCGTTACAATGAAATCACCCGTGAATGGAAGGATTTCGGACCAAGAGATGGACTGGCTGGTAGAGGTGGGGAGTGGATTACTGTAGATGACGATTTTATTTGGGTTGCGCGTTCGGAGTGGGACAGAGGCAGTAACCGTCCGTTGTCGCGATACGATAAGAAGACAAAAGAGTGGACGACCTTTTCAACCAACGATGTGCTTGCTGCGAGGACCATTAGACGCATTATTGCAACAAAGAACGATGTGTGGATACTCTACAGACCTTGGGATGATGCAGGTATTACGCGATACGACAGGCGGAACAAGGAGTGGACGACTATCAGATCAGGGCGCGGAACGCTCGAACTGGCGGCCGATGATGACTATCTATGGTTAGCTGCACCTAATAGTGGGCTTCGAAGATTCCATTTCGCCTCTGGCACTTGGGCAGCGTTTAGAGATATCAAAGGGCTCCTCCACAACCATGTCGGCGAATATGGACTTGCAGTCGATGATGACTATGTATGGGTAGGAACCTTACGCGGGCTTTCCCGTTATGACAAACGGAAGGAGTCTTGGACACCTTTGACGGCGCTCCAGACCCTTGTTGGACGCACTGTCCGGACGGTAGATACAGATGAACGTTTTGTCTGGGTCGGTACCGATAAAGGTATGTCCCGCTACGATAAGTCCTTAGGGACCTGGAAGCATTATCGGCAGGAGGGTGGATCTGAAAACATAGAATCCCACGGCGGACATTGGCACCAGCATCGACGGAAAAAGAAAGATACACTCTCCGATGACGTTGTGAGTTCTATAGTGGTCGATGACCAATACGTCTGGGTCGGTACACGCGACGGGGCGAACCGCTTTGATAAGTTAGCACTACAATGGGATCAATACAAGACTGAGCATGGGTTGCCTTCTAATAGTGTGACTTCTGTCAGCAGCGACGGCAATAACATCTGGGTTGGGACTAATTCCGGGATTGGAAAGTACCCGCGCACGGCGGACGACCTGAATGCATGGATTGTCTACACATCAGGTACTGAGATTCAGCCTTCCGCTGTATCTAAAGAGTTCGCGGAATCATTGGTTACCGATCAAATTTGGTGTATCACAGCAAGCAAGAGACACGTCTGGGTCGGTACACGCCGAGGTGTAAGCAAATACGATGTCGGTAGAGATATCTGGAAAACAATTACAGTAGAAGATGGACTCGCGAGCGATGAAGTCAGCTGTATCGCTATTGACGGGGATCGCGTCTGGTTTGGCAGTGATCGCGGTGTGACCCTCTATAATGAAAAGACGGAAGTTTGGGCTGCCTATACGACAGAAGATGGACTTGCCAGCAACAAGGTTACCACTATCGGTGTTGACGGTACAGAGGTGTGGATCGGTACCTATAATGCAGGGGTCAGTCGGTTTGATCAGTTAGCAGATACTTGGACGACTTACACCCGAGAAGACGGTTTGGCACATAACGGCATCCTTTCCATGACGATAGGTAGCACCTACGTCTGGTTTGGCACATATCGTGGATTGAGCCGTTTGGATAAACGCACAGGCATCTGGACGACCTTCACGGAGTCTTATGGACCGGAAGATATTTTGCGATAGCGGAGTGGCCTGACCGCTGACGGCTGATAATATATGAAAACAAACATAGCCAACCAAAAGTCTCGGCTCCGTGCCTACCTCCCTGTTAAATGTCTCCTTTTATTGTTGAAAGTCTTGTTGTGTTGGTCTCTCGTGTTCCGTGCTGAGGCAGAGGACGCGTACAGTCTATTTGGCAAGTTGTTTCTATCCGGACGTGTTGAATACGATTTCACAAACAGACGAAACTTTCTCGCAGATACAGAAGAAGAGCGGGTCAGACAAGACCGTTTCGATTTCGACCGCCTATTTCGGCGTGGTTTCCACAGTGTCATGGTCATTGAGGAGACAGCGGGTACAGTCAAAAATATCCTAAGTCTCGGAGAAGTTCCAACCACCTTCACAAAATTCACCTTCGATCAGATTGACATGAGCGGTGTCCGCTGGGAGGTCCGCTCGAATCGCACGGATTGGACGATTCTAATGGTTCCAGGCTTGCTTAACCGGCTGAACGGGCAGGAAGGAAGCATGGAAGGGTCTGGTATCGGCTTACGTGAAGTCACAAAGTTCGGTAAGTCGCAGTTAGGACTCTCTTGGTACTTCCGCGAGACGCCTGTATGGGCGGTGGATTTGGAAACGAATTTCACCAACTACGGTATAAAAGCAGAGGTGGCTGTCACACCGAAAAGCGCGTTGCAGAGAAACCTACGTTCACGTTTTGATGCGACGACAACGGTTTTCAAAGCGTTCCAAACTGTTGGCGATACGCTTTTTCAAGCAGAGGCGTATCGTGTCGGTCCGAGATTTGATGCCTCTCGTTCTGTCGGTGATAACGATGACCAGGACCGCTACTCCGATAATACCCCCCTCGATCCTCCATCCCTAATTATTCCCGGTGATCTTGACAAAAATAACAACGGTATCTTTGATTATGAAGATGACATCCTCCTTTTTGATGTGGATGAGGATTTCCTTGACGAAAGTGATCGGAACAACAACGGTATCCGTGATGAGGAAGAGAATGATCAAGATCCCAATTACGAGTTTGATGTCGGGCTGCAAGGTGTTCGGTTGTTTATGAATCGTAAAATAAGCCGTCAAGCCAGTGTCGTTGACTTGGATTTTGGGTTGCAAATCGAAGAAAACCTCAGACTCAGAAATACTCCGACCTCAACGAAAGCGTTTGCGAATCTTATTTACCAGAAAGAACTTCCACACGCTTCTTCGCTCATTTTTGAGAATGAGTTGAAGTTGGTGAAAGATCGGATCCCTGATGAGACGTGGTATTATGCTGGATTCTTGGGTAGCCAAGACGAAGAACTTTATCGCTCACAACCTGAGATTTGGGAGATGGAGGAAGACGGTGATATTCGGTTCTTCGGTGTTGATGGTGGTACCGAAGTCGAAAAACGCCGCAAGGATCCGCTACTGATGCAGAACGATCTAATTAATACTGCCAAAATCACGTGGGAATACTTGGGAATTGAACGAATGGTTACGACGGCTCGTGCCAAAGTTCAATACGACTACGATTTTGAAAAAGACAATCAACATTATGAGGTTGGCATTTTCAAAACCCTTTACCGGATGCGTCCTTCCAAATCGCTTGAGATCAGTCCGATGTTTAAATACACCGTCCGTAACGGCTTTCGAATGGCGGAGGACAAATTAGAATACCTTTTCCTAAAGGGTGAAGTCGATGGCAGGGATGTCACCCGTCGACTCCGATTGCGCGAAATTGAGCGGGCAAATGTACAGGATATGGCTTCAGCACTTATCCTCAAGATCGTCTATCAATTTACGAAAACCATCAAGCTCACCGGTGGTGGGCAAATTCTTCTGTTCAACGATATGCTTGACAACGATAATGATTTTGTCCGTCAGGCACTATTGGCTGAAATGGAAAAAAGTTTTGTCGCCTACGAGAAACAGATGTTTCTGCATGTTGGGGCACGATACATAGATCAGCGTGCAATCGGAGATGTAAACGATCAG
Source organism: Candidatus Poribacteria bacterium (assembly GCA_022826805.1). Lineage (GTDB taxonomy): Bacteria > Poribacteria > WGA-4E > WGA-4E > WGA-3G > WGA-3G. The sequence continues at coordinate 1,363 of JAJDUH010000057.1, read as the reverse complement.
AATTACATGGAAATTTTTGTACGTGTCTTTGGAAAGTTTTAATGTTTGGTTGACTTAGAGTCGTCTTAATCCACTGTCTTATCTCCGCGCACTCTTTCCAATGACCCTTTCTGTTGAGCGCGCAAGGCTTCAAGTTCGGTGCGAAAAGTCGGCATGTCGTTAATTCTCACTGCGCCAATAGCACGAATAGCACGGTCATAAGCGAGTGCCCCTGCACCGCCGACAAACAAGGGAACATGTTCTTGAATTCCACGTCGAAGTTTTTGTAATTCATTTGCCAAGTGCGGGTCATCTGTGGGATACACGATACTCAATCCAATCGCCTTCGCCTCGTTTTGCGCTGCGCACCCTACTATTTCTTCAGCTGGTAGGTTAGGACCGAGATAGGTGACTTGCCATCCTTCCGAAGCTGCGATTGTTCCCGCAATTAATGCACCGATCTCGTGGAGCTGCCCCCGCGGTGTCGCTACCACCAAGTTTGGCATTGAGGTAGATATATCAGATCTTTGATAAATATTGCCCAGTAATGTCCGGACAACCGCCGTAGCAAGATGTTCATGCGCAATCCGCAAAGTTCCTGCTCTCCACTGGTTACCAATTTCCTGCATCATCGGTGCGATCAACTTTTCGAGGAAAACAGGTTGGCTAAAAGCAACTGATGCCGCGAAGAGTGTTGACTCAAGTGCTTGAGTCTGAAACTGCTTAACCGCTGCGATGCACGAAGCGATGTAAAAACGCAGGGATGCCTCTTGTGAGACTCCCTCTTTCGCGATCTCAGAAAACTCTGCAACCGTTCCCGCCGTTCCAATAAGTTCCTGAAGTTTTTTGGTCGGCAGCTTTGCTATGCGTCCAATGTTATGTCCCGCCTCAGTTGCCAGACGCAGCAACGTGAGTCGCGATATATCTGTATCAGAATAGAGACGACGATTCGTTTCGGTTCTCAGCGGTGTTACCACATCGTATCGCCTTTCCCATGCCCGAATGATAAATTGTGTTAATCCTGTCTGAATAGCAACGGTTTTAATACCATATTTGTGTTCGTCCGTCATCAATCTTTCCCTTATTGGAGTTACATATCCTTTCGGTGTCGCTCTGTCAACATTTATCCTCAGTAATTGTAAACTAAATCGTGAGTAATTACGTTTTTGCCTCTAAACATTATCATTTAATATAACATTATGTATATTATTTGTCAATAATTTTGTCAGTGAATTATTTCTGTCTAATACCATTTCTAAGAGTTTATATTGCATTAGCTGCGTTTATGAAATGTGAGAAACTTGTAAGTTTAGCAATCGCGGTATCCGAGTAGTTTCCAAGGATCTCTGTGACCTTTGCTTGCATAGTTTCTAAGGTTTTATAT
>JAJDUH010000020.1 GCA_022826805.1 Candidatus Poribacteria bacterium | reverse complement strand
TCAGCGTATAGTTGATAGGCGTGCTAAGTAGATATTGACAATAATCCAGACGCGTCGGTCTAACCATTTTTAGACACCTCCTCACACACTATATTACGGGTTTGGAGGGACTATGTCAACCAGGGTTGCGTAAGTCCTATTAAAATTATAAAAAGTCTAAATATAATTATAAAAACCCAAGTGTTTCCCCAGTTTCCCCGCCCGTCATTGATGTCCAAAGGGCGTATTTAATATTGAAACTTGCTTATTATAATTCAAAACCTGAATGTTAATATTGAGGTTTGCGCAGTTCGTCCTTCTATATATTAAAGACGAATTTTTGGGGAAAAAAACTGCATAATTTGAAAAAAAATGAAAGGAGTCTGAATTTTTTTTCAAATTATTCTATGAGATCGTGTCTCGGAGGCAGACTAAACCGACAATTACGTGAGGGTGGTGCATAAATATTTGTTGTAGGGTGTTTTTGCTTGGGTATTTCCCCTTGGTTCTCCAACCTACAAGGCGAGGAAACCTCGCCCCTACGTCCGTGATGTCCCGAACTGAAAATTGTCCAAAGCTTAGTAGAAGATCGGGAAAAGTGCACTTTTGACTTTTGTGTAAATAGGTGGTTTAACGTGCTCTTCGTTTTGCCTTGAGGAATCTATTGGAATGTGTTATGCTACAACCGTTGTGAATCAGAAATAATTCTTGAGTTGGAGTATTTTGATGTCTCGCTCAACCGAAAAGCGACCGAATCTCGTCTATGTTTTCGCCGATCAGCTCCGCTACCAGTCGTGTGGTTATGCCGGGGATACCCGCGCGCATACACCCAATATTGACCGGTTTGCGACAGAAAGTGCGAATTTCTGCAATGCTGTCTCTGGTAGTCCGATGTGTGCCCCCTACCGCGCCTCTCTCTTTACCGGAAAATACGCCAGTAGCACCGGTATGGCAATTAATGAACTCCGGATGAACCCTAATCATGACTGTTTCGGGCATGTTCTACATCGTAACGGTTACCAGACAAGCTACATCGGAAAATGGCATCTGTGGGCAAATCAATTGGGGAGGCATGACGATCCGAGGAATTCTTACATCCCACCGGGAAGGTATCGACTCGGTTTCGACGGAGAGTGGTCAGCTTACAATTTTCATCACTTGTATGTTGATACGTATTATCACAAGGACTCGCCTGAGAAAATTGTGATACCCGGATATGAGCCAGATGGACAAACTGATTTAGCGATTGATTACTTGCAGCGGGCATCAATAGCAGACGATCCCTTTGCACTTTTCCTCTCAATCGGAACACCACACGATCCGTGGACACAAGACAATGTGCCAGCCGAAGATTATGAGATGTTTCGGGAGGTAGATTTTCCTTTACCGCCAAACTACCGAGACGAAAACGATCCTTATGGCGATACATGGGCGATTATGTCACCTGCAGAACGTGCCAAACTCCCTGAGTGGATGCGCGTCTATTATGCAATGACCGCCAATCTGGATCGGAATATCGGACGATTACTGCGTGCTGTTGACGACTTGGGGTTGCGCGACGACACAATCTTTGTTTTTACCTCTGATCACGGTGAGATGTTCGGCGCACAAGGGCGCCGCGCGAAAAACATTTTTTATGAGGAAGCCGTCCGCGTACCATTTCTTGCGCGGTGGCAGAGACATATTCCGGAGGGGCATGTTTCAGACGCATGTCTGAATACACCCGACATTATGCCGACGCTGCTCTCAATGATGAATCTACCGATTCCAGCGGATGTTGAGGGTACAGATTTAAGTGGAGCTGCCTTTAATCAACCCACTAATGAGCCGGATGCAGCGTTTATGCAGGGCATGGGGTGTACGGCGAAATGGGAGGACGGTTATGAGTGGCGCGCCCTCCGCACAAAGCAGCATACCTATGCTGTTCACCGTCCAGACGGAAGTGAGAAACTCTTTGATAATGTCGATGACCCGTTCCAAACCCGTAATCTGGTTTATAATCCAGTATTAGTTGAAATCCGAGAACAGTTCCGGGCGATGTTAAAACAACGCATGGATGCGCTTAACGATACCTTTGAAGCGTGCACGTGGTACCGAGACAATTGGACCGAGGACCGAATCATCCTCCGCACCGCGACGCTATGAATTTCTCATGTTGTCCCTTGGTAGGCGAGGTGTTTTTGCTGGGGTGTTTCCCCCTAACCTCGCCGGTTTTCGCTTACGTTCAGGGTCTTACCGATACGTCTTAAACCCAGCCTCCACACGCGTTCTATGATAGAGGTTGAGCGTATCACCCTCAACCCTCGCAGTTACCCGTTTGCCATCGCTGAAGGTTACTTGGAATTGCGTATCGGAATCCTGCGAAACCTCCTCCGTCTTCGGCAACGGAATGTCCTTCTGTTTTGCCCACTCTGTAATCAGTTTCATGAGTGAATCTGTGTCCCTTGGGGCATGTGTTGTCTCTTTCAAGGCAATGCTGAAAGCGGGCATGCTCTTCTTGACATAGTTAAACCAACGTGCCGTCCTCAGGAATGGCACGAGTGCTTGCAACGCATCGGCAGTTCCAATCCGACTCAACGCCTCCGAGGAGAATCCGCGCACGTATGCTGACTCACTCATCAGTGCCTCACGCAGTGCCGGAACAGCTTCCGTTGCGTCCCGTCCAATACGGGTCAGTGCTTGCGCCGCAAAAAACGCTAAATCTGTATCTTCGCGATCTTCCAGAACTCGTATCAAGGCAGGGACAGTTTTCGATACTGGCACCTTAATCATACCCAATGCCGAGGTCGCATGGCGACGCACCTCTTCCGATGCATCGGTTAACAACGCAATAAGTCCATCAACCGACGCCGCTGCGACTGGACCTATCTCACCTAACGCATACGCTGCTGAAGCGCGGATGTTCTCGCGTTCGTCTTTCAATGCACTTATAAGCGCAGGCACAGTCGATGCACCAGTTGCCGCCAGTCCATGCGCCGCGTCACAAATATGGAGAATCGGCTCCATATCAAACGCCTCTTTTTCTGAATCGAGTGCACTAATGAGAGATTCAACGGCAGGTTTTCCAATCGCTCCGAGAGCATAGATGGCATTTCGACGTACCGGTTCATAGTCGTCCTGAAGTGCATCGATGAGTGCGGGGACTGCCTCAGCGGCATCTGTTCGCATAAAGCCCAATTCGTTAGCAGCTTTCATCCTCGCATTTAGATCGTCTGTTTTCAGTGTTTCAACTTCAGATGCTACATCCGTTGTAGTATTCCGACGGCCGGTCTCGTACAAATCCGTCTTTCCGTACATCCAATTCCACATGTAGGTCCAAAGAATCTCTGCATCGTAAGGGACGTGGTTGACTTCAGGCGGCTGCCACATAGAAGTTTCATTGTTCCATGAAGGTGCCGTCGGTTGATCTGTACGCATAAAGACGAATTTCATACCGTAGCGATTCAGTGGGATGTAGTTCTGAAGAAACGAATGCACCATGTCGAAGTGCATAATCCACACTGTGCCGAGTTCACCGGACATTGGAACCAGATTTCGGTTCAGGAAACCCTCAGAGAGGAGTCGCGTCCCATTTCTACCTTCGACATGCCTTTCGTGCCGCCGACGTTCACCGTCCAGCATAAATTCCCGGATGTATTGCGTCCCCGGAATGATACACGTCGGTCCCTGCTCTTCGAGACAGGGCTGCGGATAATAGAAGAGAATCGCCCAGCGGGGCGTTCGGTGCCGAGGTCGTTTTCCACCGGCGTGTCCATCTTTGTGAAGCGGCATCATCAACCGCTCCTCGCCGTTTTCTTTTCCAGTCGGTGTGCTTTCCGCAAAGTTAGGATGGCAATGCCGATGCGGATGCATGACGTATCCGTTTCCCAGAATACTGGTGAGTGCCCCGCGCACCTCCGGAGATTCCAACACTATCTGAAGTTCTGGCACCAACGGTAAAATATTATTGAGCGGGTTATGTTGCCTATCACCTCGGAAATCCGCCGCACCAGCGAAAAGCTCATCCGTTTTATCATAGATGGTCTCGTGGATGTGCGTCGGCACGTTTGCAGTGACGTTGGCATACCCGTTCACAATAAAATGGCGAATCTGTTCATCATTTAGAAGATGCTGTTTAACTGTTGTCATGCTTTCTCTTTTTTTAACCTCCTTTTTATACCTTCAATAGTTATTGGCTATCTACTATCTGCTAAAAGTGAGCATAGCGAATGCCCTAACTGCTGACTGCCACTTAATACCACGCTGCTTTGTTTACCACATTGCGTAAGGGAGTGCCTGAAGCGAAACGGCGGGCGTTTTCTAAGATAATCTCAAATCGCCGCTCTGGAATGTTCTCCGCGTCCTTGACAGCAATGTGCGGAGTAAGCATAACGTTGGAGAGTGTCCAAAGCGGGCTCTTGGCAGGCAACGGTTCAACTTCAAACACATCTAATCCACATCCCGCAATATCCCCATTTTCCAGTGCGGCAATAAGATCGGCAAGTTTCATGGTCTTGCCGCGCCCGATGTTGATGAAGTAAGCAGACTGTTTCATCAAGTCAAAACGCTTTTTATGCCACATCCCTTCGGTTTCCGGTGTATGCGGGGTGGTGGCTATCACAAAATCGGCGCGCGGCAGCACTATATCCAGTTCGGTGGGGGCATGCATCTCAACAAAAGACAATTCATATTCTGGACGAGGGTCTACACCAATCACCTTCATGCCAAACTCAGCACAAAGCCGCGCCGTTTCGTGTCCGATACCGCCAACACCTACGATTAGGGCAGTTGCCTGCGCGAGATCAATATATCCGCTTTTCCGAGCGTCTTTATCCCATCTCCGTTGGCGTTGTGCATCCATATAGTAGGGCAATCCACGAGACAGCCCTAACACAAACATCATAATATGCTGACTGATATGGTCAAAGTAAATACCGCGCGGATTGCATATCGTAACCGGATGTTCTATCAATGCTTGGTAATAGTAACCAGGGAAGGGACCAGCATCTGGGTTTTGGATCCATTGCAGTTTCTTGGCCCGCTGGAGGGCTTCTGGGGAGACCCAACCGTATACAGCATCTGCATCAACGATAGCCGATAGAACTTCCTCATCCGTCTCCGGTAGAATTACTTGATATTCTGATAGTTCTGTTTCAAGACGTTTTGCCCACTCTCGCTTATGGGCATCTTGGGGCGGCATCATTATAAATTTGGTCATGGGTTCTACTCCTCTCTACCGTCTTCATGTCTAAAATGCGTCTATTTTAGCACACAGTTATCAAAAAATCAAGCGAAAGAATCAAGACAAAGCCTTTGATTTTCAGACACGCATCTGATATAATAAGGTATATAATGAGACTATCTTAATTTTTTGCTAAAAAAAGAATTGGCAATCTAATGTCTACTAACAACGGCAGAGGCGAAAGCAAATGAGGACTTTTGGCACCCGAGGTCCCGTGGACCCCGCAAAAAACTATGTCGTTCAACGCACTGACGAGATCGCGGATTTCATCAACCGTGTCAAGGACGGACGTTACATAGTTATTTTTGCACCACGGCAAACTGGCAAAACAACCTTTTTCTATCGCGTGCTTGATACACTCGCAGATCAAGAGGAAGGCTATTTCCCGATTCAACTTGATTTTGAGGAGTATAAAAACCGCTCACTTGCTGATTTTTATGACTACTTTTATGAAGATATTCGCGAGGAAATTGAAAACGTTTTTCAAAGACGTGGCGTCATGCCTTCTGAAGCGTTAACCCACTTTCTGGAGAGCACACAGATAAGCAATCACGTTTTGATGAGAAGGTTCTTTAGAAACCTCGCGAACTTGCTAAAAAATCAACGAGTTGTCCTCATTATAGACGAGTTTGATGGCATTCCTCAGACTGTTGTGAGTGATTTTCTGTATTCACTTCGCCGTATCTATGTCTCCCGCATGATGCCTCGGTCCCCCTATAGTCTCAGCATCATCGGTGTCAAGAATATCACGCAACTTGGTTACGATCGTTCTATCTCCCCATTCAATATTCAAGATGAGTTCGCCTTACCCAACTTCACGTTTGGGCAGGTCCATGAACTGCTTACGCAGTATACAGAAGAGGTGGGACAAACCTTCGTCCCAGAGGTTATCACATCTATTCATAAACAGACAGGAGGACAACCGTTCCTCGTCAATCGATTCGGCCAGATACTTACAGAGCAGATGGATATTCCAAAAACCAAAACGATAACGATGACACACTTTGCAAAGGCGCATACGCAGCTCCTTGAAGAAGGGAATACCAACATAGATCATCTGCTTACCAATATCCGCAGAGATCGACGCTTTGAAAGCCTCCTGATGAAAATCACCTCTTACGACAGAGGTTTGCCCTTCAACCCAGACAATGACATCATTAGTGAACTTGCTACTTATGGGGTCATTACGAAAAGTGCTGACAGAATGTGTGAAATAGTCAACCCGATTTATCAGCATCGCATCATGCAAGCATTCAAACCTCTGGTGAACGGGCTCGAGCAGGAATACTTTGAGGAAGATACCGGCGTAGACTTCACGGATTACCTCACCTCTGAGGGACGAATTGATCTGGAACCGCTCCTTGATAACTTTCAGGCGTTTATTGCTCGCGCCGGTTTCCGCATCCTACAGATGCCAGATATACCCCAAGAATATGTCGGTCAACACTTGCTTTACGCGTATCTGGACCACTTTGTGCGTGTCGTTGGCGCGAATATGTTTCTTGAAGTTCAAACTGGTCGGGGCCGTATCGATCTCCTCCTTATCCATAACCACCAAAAATACGTCATTGAAACAAAGATATGGGAGGGAAACAAATATTATCAGGCAGGGAAAAAGCAGCTTGCAGCGTACCTCAAGTTGGAAGCAGCAGTAGAGGGGTACTATATCGTGTTTGACCACCGCAAAAATCCAGAACCCCTCGTGGAGACAGAAACAGTGGACGATGTGACGCTTCGGAGTTACGTCATTCCTGTTATACAAGAGCGTCCTTCTGTTGTTATTTAATGCTGAGGACGTTTTGCAAAGATGCTGCCACTTGACTGCAGCACCATTGGAGAGTCAAATTTTCGGCACTTTGCTCGATTTAGAATGGCGCAAGACAATATGGTTCTGAAGAGATTTGGCATGGAATCAATACCATTAATTTTCCAAAGGCTTGGTGGTTACCGTGTTACTTCCAATCGTGAGTTCTTTAAATATCCGGTAAATAAGGCAATCGGTTTGCTTAAAAAACTTAATACTGAAAAGCAGGGCGGAATTAGACCTGAGATTATTAAGGGTAAAAAGAACCTTATAAATCGCGTATCAGATTTTTTCGGACGTTTTTTTCGACCTGAACCTGAAGAACTTAACAGAACCGAGCTTGATGATGAGGAGCCTACCGCAGTAGAAACTATCGAGAAATCTGTTAAACCAACCCCGCCAGTAATACCCCGAAAGTCGAGCGTTGACTATATAATCGAGGACAGGCCTTTGCAAAACGAATACAGAGACAATACGGTTGATGTTAATTTGAATGGTAGCGAACCTTACTATAGCGAGCAAAATGGCTTCTATTGGGCAGCAAACCACCAAGGCATTGCTGAGTGTGTGCCACAACACATTAAGCGAATTATCCATAACGAGGAATTAGAAATTGCCTCTACTCGCGACGAACTTGAACAAGAAATCAACTATTTACGTGAGGAGATGGTCGAATTAGCAGAACACAAACGCGAGTGTGAACAGGAGATCAGAGTACATTCCCAAGAACTCGCTGAGAAGAAAGAAGAAGTAGCTGGACTTGAGGTCCACTTGAAAGCATTGACGATAACCGAAACTAAACCTTCATCTACTGAAACAATGTGAAGTGCCACCCTTTATTTGGACCAAAATTTAGCAAAGTTAAGAGAAGGTTTGCTGTTGAAATTCGATAGGTGTCAGATACCCTAACGCCGAATGTGGACGTTTGTGGTGATACACCTGTGTGATAAAATGCCCGATGCGTTCTCGAGTCTCGGTAATATCCTCGTAGTCATTGAGGTGAACTTCTTCCTCCTTCAGCGTTCGGATCAACCTTTCGGCATATCCGTTCTCCCAAGGACGCCCACGACGTGCTAATGAAATCTCAATACCGTGTGCTTTGAGGGTCGAGAGATAAGCATTTGAAAGATATTGCGCACCTTGATCGGAATGATGGATCTCCGGGGACCCGCTTTCCAAGAGTGCCTCTTGGAGCGGTTTCAATGTCAGAGATGTATTCAAATGCGGACCAACCTGCCATCCTCTGATCATTCGAGTGAAGATGTCCATAAGCACAGCGACATAGACGAAACGTCTCTTGAGACGGACGTAGGTAATATCGCCGACCCAGACTTGATCCTCTCGAGAGATCTCAAGGGTCTGAACTCTATTGACCCAAGACTCTCGACCCTGAAAGGATTTCGTGGTTTGACAGACACGTTTCACCGATACCGAGAGATTCTCTTCTTTCATCAATCGGGCAACACGTTTATACCCGACGGTGTATCCTTGACGCAGCAGCAACGCTCTGATGCGCCGATACCCATACGTCGGATACTGCGCCGCTAACTGCTGTATTTCAGCTCGCAAGACGTCTTCAGAGGTGTCGCTTTTGGGTTGATAATAGAAACTGCTCTTGTTGAAACCCAGCACCTCACAAATCTCTCGCATCGAGTAATCGGGTGGCAACTTCTCAACGATATGTCGCTGTTGAGATGGACTCAATCCAACAACGTCGATGCTTTTTTTTCAACTTCCAACGCCAGCGTCAACCTCCCAACGAATTGCTCGAGTTGAGCGATGCGTTCCACAGAGGCATCGGCGTGCTTCTCTGGAGATTGAAAAAAGGTTTCGGCATTTTCAAGAAACTGCCGTTTCCACGTTGAGACTTGGTTTTCACTGAGATTATAGCGCCGACACAGTTCCGCTTGTGAAGTTTCACCGCGGAGTGCCTCAAGCACAACTTCTGCTTTAAACTTAGTAGTGAATCTTCTGCGTTTCGCCATCGGATAACTCCTTTCAAATAGATTGTCATTGTAGCACAATCTTATATTAGAGAGTGGTCTAAATTTCCGGTGGCAGTACAAGCCGTGTGTGGAAGAAAAAATTAGCGTTTTTGCGTACTTATTTGTTGTTACTGCTTTGGCACTAACCGTAGGGTGCACGAATGACAAATCAGATGCTAAGGATCGGTCGTCACAACAATCGCTTACAAAACCGGCAAATATCATTGTTATCGTTGATACCTCCGACCGGGTTTCTAAAGAAAAAAATCCTCACCAAATTGAAAAAGACATTGAGATTACGGAAAATATTGTAGATATTTTTGAGGAGAAATTTGTCCGTCCAAGCCTGTATATTGGTTCCAAGGATACACTCGCTTTTGTAGTCCCTGAACAGCCAGGGGTTCCTTCAATCTCACAGACAACATTGGCGAACCTCAAAATATGGCGGACGCGTAAGCAAAGAGCAGGTGGGGCCCCGGAATTTAGAAAAATGAAAACAAGGCTGCTCGGGGCAATCCGTGAATTGTACCAATCCGTCAATGAACTGGAGCAATTCACTGGATCGGATATCTGGAAATGGTTTCGGGACAGTACCGAAGTCTATCTAAAGCCGGATGCTCGTAACTACATTATTTGTCTTTCGGATGGTTACCTTGATTTCAACCATAGTATTCAGGTTGAACGACCCAAAAGAACCTATATTTCCTATCGTGCAGTCGCCAAGCTGCGCGAAACCCCAAACTGGAAACAGAAATTTCACACTGAAAAACATGGTTTGTTAGAAATTGAAAAAGATTTCAGCGATTACAACGTGAAGTTCTTGATGGTTGAAATTACACATCGGCATATGCTTGATTTGGAAATTGTTAAAGAATATTGGCGAGTCTGGCTGAAATCAATGGGAATTGCAGATTCTCAATTCTTGCCTACACAGGATGACCCGCAAGTCGTTATGGAGAGAATTACAGAATTCCTCTCAGTTCAATAGTGTTTACCAAGGACATTACAACCGAAAGAGAATATCATGGTGCCGCTAAAAATCAACTTCGGTGAAGGGACCCTCGTCTTATAGAATATTTCAGAGATTTCTAATCGCAACTCCTAGACTTCCGTTGGAATGAGGCATGCTCACTTTTGGAATGCTCACCTCCTCCCCCTATCTGGACATCGTCTCACATCTACGTGGTCGCAATATCTCTTATCAGAATACGGCACAGCGATTCAGTTAAAACCGTCGCACTTTATTACAAAGAGACGTTACCCTACTCCTAAGCAGTTAAAATGGAAGATACAGGACAGATCGAAAAGAAATGTTCCGTTACCCTTTCATCTGTCTCCGACAAGACAACAGTGTATGCAGGCAATTCGCTTTGTAGGCGGTTAGCCTATTCGTGTGATTCCGCGTTCTGTGACAGCGTGATTATAAGTTTTGGCAGTAATTTATGTTTTCGATTATGATCTCGATTGGCAAGTGGTAAGTTTTTATGAGAATACCCCGTAACTTTTCACGCTGTATCTCGTAAAAAGTAGACATACACATAAAGCCCATCTATAAAATAAATCCCCCTAACAACTTGATTTTTCGCTGGATTTTGGTATAATAGAGACATTAGCAGGTCTCGAAAAGGTTTCACCTCAAAACGTTGAGAAAATACTATGTCCTTGCCACTAAAAATCAACTTCGACAAAGGCACCCTCATCCTGCAGGACGTCCCAGATGTCCTTCAAGCCCAGTTGCCAGATCTGCGTTGGGATGCACGCACGCTCGCCTTCCGAGCACCTGCCCATTGCTATCGGGACATCATCTCGCATCTACGCGCACATGGCATCTCTTATCAGGATACAGCGCGGCAATTCACAACTGAAACCTTCCCGCTCCAGAAAGATATGTTGCCTTACTCCTATCAGACCGAGGCAATTGACGCATGGAACGCCAATGGTAAACGCGGTGTTGTGTGCCTCCCTACAGGGGCAGGAAAAACTTTCATTGCAATTCTTCTTATCGCAGATACGCAACGCCCTACACTCGTGCATGTTCCGACAATCGACTTAATGCACCAGTGGTATGACGTGTTAAAGGAGCACTTCGGGCGAGAGGTAGGGCTTTACGGCGGTGGCTATCACGAATTGCGAGATCTCACTGTAACAACCTATCAGTCCGCTGTCTTGCATGCCCCCCACTATGGTAATCAGTTCGGCTTCGCTATTTTCGATGAATGCCATCACCTGCCGGGAGAACAATATCAATATGCTGCAATCAGCAGCATCGCTCCCTTCCGATTGGGGTTAACAGCAACGCCTGAGCGCGTTGATGGAAAAGAGAGCCGGCTCTACGAACTCGTTGGGGAATGTTGTTATGAGGCGAAGGTGCAAGATCTCTCCGGAAAAATGCTTTCCAAGTATCGTGTTGTGACGATAGCAGTTGAAATGGAAGACACCGAGCGGGTCCGATACGAGGAAGCCCGCCACACCTACTTGGACTTTCTCAAGACGGCAAAAATCAATATGGGTACCCCCCGCGGGTGGCATCTATTCCTCTGGAAAACCTCTCAAACCGATGAAGGACGCGAAGCGTTCCAGGCATATCTCACCCAAAAGCAACTCAGTTTTGCCTCGACTACAAAGCAGGATTGGGTGTGGAAACTGATTCAGAGACACCGAGGTGACCGGATCCTCATCTTTACACAGGATAACGATACAGCCTACCGACTCGGCGAGCAATTCTTTCTACCGGTACTAACGCACCAAACCAAGGTCAAGGAGCGAAACGCCTTTTTGAACGGATTTCGGGACGGCACCTATTCTATCTTGGTCACCTCGAAAGTACTAAACGAGGGAGTGGATGTCCCAGAAGCGAATGTCGCTATTATCGTCTCAGGAAGTGGGAGCGTCCGAGAGCATGTGCAGCGGTTAGGACGCATCCTCCGCAAACGCAAGGGCAAGCAGGCTGTGCTTTACGAACTGATCTCCAAACAGACCGGCGAGCATTTTGTCAACAAGCGGCGCAGACAACACGACGCTTATCGAGAATCGAAGTATTAGGCACACGCCGGGGACCGTAAACCGCAATACCATGCTTACCAAGGATCTGCTCCGGTACAAAATTCGGAACAGACAAATCTATCCACAATTTATAGAACCTACCGACCGCCAGTTATTGACAATTGCTGAGCAATTGATCGCCATTTTTGAAAAATCGCCGAACACACCACGCGCCACGCTCTTGGAAGCCAGTAAACAAATCATTGATAGCACGCCGGGGATACCTGTAGTCAAACGTGGACTCGAAAAACTTTTGTTGGATCGGACCGAATTTGATACGGCTCCTAATGAGACGCTGATTGCGTTCCGGCAGAGGCTTTTCATGGAGACGAGTCGTCTGCTTTCAGAGGAGCAGTTTCAAGATTATACAGACTATCGGCACAGGGTATCACAGATAACACCAGACGAATCACAACCAGAGATTGCCGCCACAGGGGAAGGGGAATTAGCATCTAAACTCTACGCCGATCTACCAAGCTGCCAACCAGTTCTGACCTTCAGAACCCTTTCCGGCGAACACTTGCTTCACCGCTACAATGCCGCACAAGTGCAAGGGCTGCTCCTCCACTGTAATACTCTCACACTAAGACTCGCCGACGCCATGACAGCCGAGCTTCGTCAACTCTTCAAATACCTCAGATTCAACCAACTTCTATCTACAATTCGCAAAGAAGAGGAACTATATCGAATTACAGTAGACGGCCCGCTCAATCTCTTTTACAAAACGAAACGGTATGGCATGAATTTAGCTAATTTCTTTATGGCCGTCTTGCATCAACCCAAGTGGAAATTGACGGCGGAGGTCCGGTTTCGGAACAGGCAACCGTCTCAATTGTCGCTTGATGAATCGTGTGGTATCCAGCCGATTTCCCAACAATTTCTCGCCTACATTCCTGAAGACATTCAGCTTTTTCAGACAATGCTCCGCAACAAAACCGACGACTGGCAGATCCGTCCTGGGAGCCAATTCCTCCCTTTGGCAGGCGATTTCTATTGTTTTCCAGACTACCAGCTCATTCACAAAAGTGGGGTTGAGACCGCTATTGAACTATTTCATCCTTGGCATCAGGGACATCTCATTGCCAGACTCAACACGCTTGCTGAACAGACAGATGCCTCTCTCATCCTCGGGGTCTCAAGGGAATTGGAAAAAAAGCCCCAGATAGCAGATGCCCTCGCCGCATCCGCATATTTCTCGGAGTTCGGTTTCACATTTCGAGATGTCCCGACTATGCGTGCCTTACTCCCAATCCTGAATTCGCTTGTGTAGTCTAACAATTTGCATCACTCAAAAAGTGTGACATTCTATCGCTTTTGTGGTATCCTTAGGATAAAGTCTGCACACTTGTGGAACCTGAAAAAATGTTAAATTCTAATCTAACCGCAGCACCTCACAAGATAGGACTATCCGAAAAGCAGCTTGGATGCATCTCCGCTACCGCCCAGAAATTTGTTGACGAAGAGCGACTCGCTGGTGCGGTCACGCTTGTGGCACGGCGTGGTAAAGTAGCACACTTTGAGGCGTTCGGTATGATGGACGTTGAGACGAACAAGCCGATGCAAAAAGATACCATCTTCCGTATCTACTCAATGACCAAGCCAATCGCCGCCGCTGCAGTAATGATACTCTGTGAGAAAGGCAAACTACAACTTGATACCCCGGTTTCGATCTACCTACCCGAATTAGGCGGGTTGAAAGTTGCCAAGGACCCAGATGCCGAAACACTTGTGGTGGTTGAATCAGATCGAGAGATGACCGTTCAAGACTTAATGCAGCATACAGCCGGACTGCCGGGTGCTGCCCGATACATGGCAGGGCAAACCGCCGTTGATAAATATTACCGCAAGGTGGGGCTACACCGTCTACATGCGTGTAACCTTCAAGAAATAATTAAGATACTTGGCAAGATTCCGCTATTGTACCAACCCGGATCGAAGTGGCACTACAGCATCGCTGCAGATGTTTTAGGCAGACTAATTGAAGTGGCATCTGGTCAGTCCTTTGATGTATTTTTAGCCGAGCAAATCTTTCAACCGTTAGGCATGCATGACACCGGGTTTTATGTGCCGGAAGAGAAAATAGACCGATTCGCGGGCATGTACGGTCCAAAACCGAGTGGAGGTTTACAGGCTATCGAGGCACCGGAGGGCGGAACGGGTAATGTATCCAAAACCAGTTTTAAACAGAAGCCGAAATTTCTATCTGCTGGTGGAGGTTTGGTTTCTACTGCTGCCGATTTTGCCCGATTTTGTCTGATGCTTGCCGACAAAGGTACACTCGCAGGAAAACGATTGATGAAAGCCGAATCTGTCGAATTAATGACGCGCAACCATTTGCCAGAGCACTTAATACCATTGGACAAAAAACCAGAAACACGTTATGCCGGGCTCGGTTTTGGATTGGGGGTCTCGGTTCGAGTCCAGCAAACAGACTGGATACCCGACTCCCAAGTCGGTGAATATGGATGGATCGGTGGCACAAGCACCGAATTCTGGATTTCACCCAGAGATGAATTAGTCGCGATCACACTCGCGCAGCATATCCCTTTTTCGGAACTCAGCGATAAAACCAAACCGCTCGTCTACGCCGCAATCTTGAAAGAATAGTTCTCATTAACCTCTTTAACTGACAACTTATAACCACTCAAATGATTATCAAAAACACTCCAGAACATATAAGCACTGATCAGGTCGTCCTGTTCCCTTTTGATGATTACAGTATTCCATTCCAACACGGCGTTCGTTTACAACTTGTACCTTATAGAGCCGGTGTTGATCGTACCCAAATTGTGATACATCCCGGTCCCCCCGGTACACCAGACTGTTCTCGCGTCATCTATTACGGATCTGTCCATCGCGTCGGCAATGAGCTCTGGATGTGGTATCTCGGACAGGGAGAGGATGACCATTGGCACCAACGGGTCTGTTTCGCAAAAAGCCGAGATGGATACAACTGGGAGAAACCGGAGGTCGGGTTGGTAGAATATAACGGTTCCACCCGAAACAATCTCGTCGATATCCAAGGCGGACAATATCATATTCAGGCGTGTGTCGTCCATTACGAACCCAATGATCCCGATCCTGCACGCCGATTTAAAGCCATCATTGAGACCTCCAAATATTCCCGGAAATTCGCAGTCATGTTTAGTGGAGATGGGCTCCGATGGCACGAAGCCGAGCGGCATCCCGACCCGCCATCCTGCGAGATGTCAGGTGTTACGAAATTCAACGGTTGTTACTATCTAAGTGGGCACGGCGGCAGTCATACAGGTCCAACACGGCAGATGGTAATGTATGCTTCTTACGATTTTGAGCACTGGATCGAAGCCTCGTGTTTAGGCTTCAGACGTGGTAATATTCCGCCAAGACCTGTGGTATACGGTGCTCATCAAGGAGAACAAGTCCATCTCGGCGCTGCACTCTGGAATCGCGGGAATGTAATTCTCGGCTTCTACGGACAGTGGCACGGACCGGAAAACAATGACCGACGTCACGTGACAATGGATCTCGGTTTAGTCGTTAGCAACGACGCACTCCACTATCGAGAACCGATTCCCGATTTCCAAATAGTAGAAGCCGCGGAGGACGACTTTGAACATCTACCGACACCTATGAATTTCAAACACGCAGGACTTATGCAAGGGCAAGGCTTTGAAAACATCGGTGATGAAACACTTTTTTGGTATGCCCCTTGGCCAGAGCAGCTCAGCAACGGCGTTCGAATCGCAACTTGGCAGCGTGATCGATTCGGCTACCTTCAAGCAGCGGATGTGGCTCGGAAATCAGCGCAACCTCGACATGTTATTTCAGCACCTATTGATCTTGAAGGACAGTCTTGCACGATGTCCCTGAATGTTGATGGACTATCTGAATACAGCCAAATTACCGTTGACATCCTAAACGAGCATTTTGAACCGCTCGAAGGGTATTCGAGGGAAGATTGCCTTCCGCTTAGGTCAGGATTTCACCAGACGATAAAATGGAAACAGGGAGAGCATGTCAAACATCAAGCCGGTCCAATCCGCATCCGGCTCAATTACACTGGAATTCGTCCTGAAGATCCGAAGCTCTACGCCATTTACGTCGAAAAAGCAGGGATCCCTTGATTCCAAGCGCAATTTCTGCTAAAATATAACGGAGAGATGGAGGAAAAAATTATGACTTTCCTATATGGACTGACCACGCTACGCTCCGGTATGCTACTGTCGATCGTAGGGTTGATGTTCTACCTGACCGCGTGTGGTCCGAAGCCCATCCCCTATTCACAAAGTGCGGAAGCTCCTGAACCCAACGAAGTCGCTGTCGCACACTACAACTGGGGTATGGCATACGCCGATCAAGGCAACTTCGGACAAGCTATCACGGAACTCACTTTGGCGATTGAGAACGAACCCGGATGGGTAATGCCGTTTTTCACATTGGGTGTTATCTATGGAAACCAAGGTGATCTTGACATGGCTATTCAAGCGTGGGAACGCGCCACCCAGTTAGATGCTGACTTCGCAAAGGCACATTACAATCTCGCTGTCGCCTATTCACATAAGGCGGAGAAAACACTCTCAATTGCCTCGTTACGTGAAGCAATTCGGGTGGACGACGCAGCGCTTGCCGCTGCAAAAACAGAACCCGCATTTGACCTCATCCGTAACACAGCAGAATTCCAGGAATTAGAGCAATCGACTGAAGAGAAGCCTCCGCAAGAGTGATACAGCATCTGAGAAAATATGGCACGCTACACAACCCTTTCATCTTCAGAACTCGCACACATTGTGGCGCAGTACCCCATCGGGACGCCACTGAAACTTGAAGAGATTCTCGGCGGATTTGGCAATAGCAACTTCAAATTGATAACTACGGATGGTGAGTTCCTACTGAAAATTTGCGATGAGAAAGACCTCACAGAACTCGAAATGCAAATTTCACTGTTGCAGCATCTCTATAAATACCGGTATCCAACAGTGTATCCAGTGCGAACGAAAGATGGGAAACCTCTCACACATGAGCCGATTGGCAGTGTAATGCTTTATCCCTTTCTGCAAGGGAAGCAACCACAGTCTTCACCAAGTACCTTGGCACAGCTCGGTGAAGCGTTGGCAAAACTGCACTGCATTCCACCAATCACCGAACTCCCCCCCTTCGCCATGGGCATCTCACAGATGCTCCCCTTTTTCAAAGAGGTTCAAAACACACGATTTGCGGGACATCCGTTTGTTGAATCGCTGAAATGGCACTTGGAATCGATGGAATCACAACTCAACGCATCCCTTCCAGTCGGACTTCTACATGGTGACCTTTTTTTGGACAACACACTTTTTGATGGAGATCAGTTGGTGGCGATTCTTGATTTTGAGGAAGGGTGTTATGATACACTACTAATTGATGTCGGTATGACACTTATTGGGTGTTGTTACACACCGCAGCACAAGCTAAATTCTAAGGCTGCGCGTCGATTTTTAGACGCTTACAATGCAGTGCGTCCCTTGACAGAAAACGAATGGGAACATCTGGATTGCTTTGTTCATTATGCTGCTCTCTCTATAGCGTTCTGGCGGTTCAGGCAGTTTAACATCCGCCGACCGGATGCACGACGCTCCGATACGTATCAGGAGATGATAACTCGTAGCGAGCAATGGACAATCACTAACAGAGACAAACCTATCAAAGCGGAAATATGTCTTTAGTACGATTAGAACACGTTACCAAATTATATGATCCAGACCTAATTCTCGACGATATATCGGTCTCAATTGAGCATGGAGACAGAATTGGATTAATTGGTCGTAACGGAACTGGAAAAACAACGTTAATTAAAATTATTAACGGTATGCTTGCCAACTTTAAGGGTAAAGTTGTTTCGGCAAGGGGATTGCGTATCGGATATCTTAGCCAAGAACCCGATCTTGCACGTGACTGTACCTTAAGGCAGGAGATGCTCAAAGTTTTTGAAGAACGGCGTGCACTTGAAGATGAAATGCTCCTGCTGGCAGAGGAGATGGAGACACACGAATCACCAGATCTCCTCGCACGCTACGCCCGAATTCAGGAGCAGCATGAACGACTCGGCGGTTACGATTATGAGCATGAGGTTAACCGTATCCTTGGAGGTTTGGGTTTCAATGAATTAGACTTCAATCTCCCAATTGACGTCCTAAGCGGAGGTCAGAAAAGCCGAGCCACCCTCGCCAAGCTACTCCTTGAAAAACCTGATCTCCTCCTTTTCGATGAACCGACAAATCACCTCGACATCAACGGTATTGAATGGCTCGAAAATTATCTCAATAATGAATATAACGGCGCAGTACTCGTCGTGTCTCACGATCGGTATTTTTTAGACAAGGTTGTCCGAAAAGTTTGGGAACTCGAAGAGCATCAGATAAAAATTTATCGCGGGAATTACTCCAAGTACATTGAAACCAAAAGGATTGAACAATTAGTCGGGGAACGCGCATTCAAAAAGCAACAGGCATTTATCGCACACGAAGAAGATTTTATTCGCCGTAACATTGCAGGACAGCGCACACGGGAAGCACAAGGCAGACGAAAAAAACTGGAACGATTGGAGAAGGTCGAAAAACCCAAGCGCGATGTGCCTACCTTCAAACTCGCTTTCACACCTGAAACTCGTGGGGGAAATGACATTCTTCGATGCCAGAACGTTGGCAAGTCTTTCGGCGACAAAGTCGTTTTCACAGACCTGAATTTTGCGGTCTACCGTCGCGATATTATCGGGATTATCGGTGCAAACGGGACCGGCAAGACAACGCTGTTCCGCATGATTTTGGGCGAAGAGCCACCTACACACGGCGAAATATGGGTAGGACCGACACTCAAATTTGGATACTACGCACAAGAATTAGAAGGGCTCAACCCAGATAATGAAGTCATTGATGAAATCTGGGAACTCCGTCCACAGCAGACACCAGGTGAAATCCGCAGCTTCCTTGGCAGGTTCTTATTCTCTGGTGATGATGTGTTCAAACGGATTGGTAGTCTAAGCGGGGGCGAGCAGAGTCGTGTGCTACTCGCAAAGTTACTGTTAGCAAACGCGAACGTCTTGCTACTTGATGAACCGACAAACCATCTTGATATTCCAGCGCGTGAAGCGCTGGAAGCGGCGTTAGCAGAATATCCCGCAACCCTTTTCATTATTTCTCACGATCGGTACCTCTTAAGCAATCTTGCAACTAAATTACTGGTTTTTGATGGTAAACCTGGAGGTACCGCAGATCTCTTTGAAGGCAATTATGCTGAGTACATTGCACGGCAACAACAAGCACTTCAGGAGAATCAGCCGCCATCTGAAAGCGTTCAAGAATCAAAACCTGTGCAATCTTCTCAATCCAAAGGTAAGTCAAAATCCAAGCGCAAGCGGAAGATAAAGGCACAACGTCTGGTTGGAAGCAACTAAAACCGAAAAATGTCGGTAATTTTATCCAGATTTTGCTTACACGCGGCAAAATCTGTCTTTGCTTTACATTTTTTGCCTTACAAAGTGCGTCAAAATCAACATTTTTCGTACTTTAATTTGACATTCCGGTCAAATTGGTGTATAATTATTCTATCCTATACGACGGAAATAATATCGCATATAGGATATATTATTTCCATGATAGGATCAACTTACACATTAAAAACATAGGGAGTATGAAAACTATGCCCTATAACACAGACTACTAACAGCAAGTTTCGGCTTGCGAGTGCCGCCATAAATGTCTAAAGATCAGGAATTCCATAACGAGATTGACATTGTAATGCGCGTGATGCGCCATGCACAAGCAGCTGTCAAATCCAAGTTTCTTCAGGAGATCGTTCCTAATCGTCTGACGATTGTCCAATTTAACGCCTTACAACACCTTCATTGGTATGGGTATGAGAATGGGATGTCAGTCAGTGAGTTGGGTGAGCATTTAGGGCTTGCCCATAACACGACCTCTGGCTTGGTGAGTCGTCTTGAGCGACACGGTTGGGTTATCCGTCGTAAATGCGACGAAGATCGAAGACGCGCTCGGATTAAACTCACGCCCCAGTCCGAAGAACTTTTCCGTGAAGGCGTAAAACACGCTACGAACTTTTGGCGGAGCACTTTTGGGCAGCTATCCACGCAAGAGCAGAAAAGCCTGATTAAAGGTCTAAAACGGTTGAAACAGGTGATGGCGAAACCGGTGTGGCCCAGTTATGCGCAACTGCACCCACGGGACGCAGATCACCTTCAAGAACGGTTTGAAGCCGATTTGGACGAACTCGCACAGGCAAAGCTCAAGCTCGTCGGGATGCGGTTGATTCTCGCACAAATCGCCGAAAAGCGCGATGAACATGAACTCGCGGCATACCTAAACCAAGCTGCTTCCGAAGAAATACGTCATACCAATCAATTGTTAGCTCTACTCGGCCATGGTGAAAATTTCAAGGTACTACTCTCAACCCTCGCACATGAAGACAACGTCGTCTATGAGGAACTGTTAGCCTTACTTGAAACCGCACCCTACGCCGAAGAAGATGAAGAATTAACGCTCCTACAACAGATGGTTCAAGATAACCAAAGATATAGACGTTGGTTTCGCAGTGTCCACAAACAAACGAATCAATGACTTCTATTTTGTCATCGGCCACTCGGAGTATCTGGTTTTTTGCCTAACATCGGGCTACAAAAAAATCGGAATTCTTTTCCCGGTTGATGACCCTTAAGAGGAGAACATGCAGTCCCAAAGCCTTGAAAGTGTTCCACTAGACTGTTACGATGATGCTGAACTGATTGAGCAATTTCAAAATGGTGATACCGCTGCCTTTGATACGCTCTTTACACGTTACCAAAAACGCACCTATCGACTCGTACAACGTTTCGTTTCCAACCCCGAAGATGCCTCGGATCTGACCCAAGATGCCTTCATTCGTGCCTACCAAGGTTTAGGAGATTTCAAAAGCCAGTGCCAGTTTTATAGTTGGCTTTACCGCATTACGGTGAATCTCTGTATCGATTTCCTTAGAAAAAAATCAAGATCAGAAGTGCTTCTGTATGATTCCGATGAATCTGGCGAATTGCCACTGGCAAATGTTGCCGACCCTCGCTCTGAATCTCCAGCACAAGCGGTGGAAAATAAAGAACTGAGGGCACACATCCGGAGGGCCGTCCGACGGCTCCCCCCCAAACAGCGACAAATCTTCATTTTGCGACACTGGAACGGGTTATCGCTTAAAGATATAGCCGCTGTTGTTGGAAGATCCGATGGAACAGTCAAAGCACATCTGCTTCACGCCCACCGCAATCTCCGCAAACATCTTCGCTCTTATGTACGAGAAGCGGAGTACTAAGATCGTGCCTATACACTGAACGTAAAGACCGGGTATGTTTCGTAACAGGTCTTTTAAAGACATATTCGCTAATTCAGTGAAGCGCGTCGTAAGTACCCATGAGAACCGCGGGAAAAGGACTATGCATCCTCAGTTTCGGTGGCAAAAAGTGCCTCCACGAAATCCGATCCCGCGAAATCTCGCAAATCATCAATCTTCTCACCGATCCCGATGAGTTTAACTGGGGCACCTATTTCCGCGTTCACCGCAATGACTATCCCGCCTTTGGCGGTTCCATCCAGTTTTGTAACAGCAACACCTGTAATCCGGACCGCATCGTTGAAAATCTTCGCCTGCATCAGCGCATTTTGACCCACTGTGCCGTCAATGACAAGTAGCACTTCGTGCGGGGCGCCAGTGTGTGCTTTCGTCATAACGCGACCGATTTTCGACAACTCATCCATAAGCGGTTTTTTGGTGTGCAGTCTTCCAGCAGTATCTACTATTAACACGTCGGCGTTACGATGTTTCGCAGCGTGAATTGCATCAAACACGACTGCAGCAGGTTCGGCACGTTCTCCGCCCCGGATGAGCTCTGCCCCCGCACGTTCACACCAAATCGCGAGTTGGTCCTCCGCTGCAGCGCGGAATGTATCTCCCGCAGCGACAACCACTCGATGCCCATCCGTGATAAAATGACTCGCGAGTTTTCCAATGGTTGTCGTTTTGCCAGCACCATTTACACCGAGCACCAAAATCGTATACGGTTTCTCATCTTTTATCTCCAACGGCACATCTTCACCGAGCAGATTCATAATCTCTGATTTCAGTACCGATTCTAACTCCGAAGAATCGCTTAACCCTTCTGCCCTCACCCGCTCTCTGACGTTATCCATTAACGTCAGGGTCGTATCGACGCCCACATCCGACTGGATTAAAATCTCCTCGATTTCTTCCATTAAGTCTTCGTCAATTTTTCTTCCAACCCGCAGGAGTCCTGACATCTGAGACAGGAACTGGTCCCGAGTTTTCGTCAGCCCGGATTTGAGCCGATTAAACCAATTTCCCTGTTGACCTTCAGTATCGGATTCAACATCGCTTTTATTGTCGGGACCTTTAAATAAATTTCTTAACATTAGCTTCCTTTTTTCGGTATCCTTTCGTATCTGTAATTTCCAGCAAGAATCGAGTCTGCTTTTTTCATTATGATACAGTAACAACAGGCGAAAAGGCAAATGAAAATTGCACTTTTCTTCGCGGGAATATCAAGGTTGACAGGTAAACTATTTATTTCGTAGTGCGTTGTTGACAGGTAAACTATTTATTTCGTAGTGCGTTGATATACTATAAAAATTTCCTTGCGATGCTCGCTATTTTCCCGTATACTAAAGAATATTACAAAATATATTGTTTTAGGAATTTTACAAAGTTCATTGGTTTTACACACAAATTGAGGAGTCAATCATGAAAACCCAAACACAGCATCTCTTACGAAACCTGGTGATAATAATGGCGTCGTGTCTGTTTTCTATTGCCTGCACTAGTGAAAAGCAATTGGAAGAACTCGTTCAAACACCAGGAGAAGAGACAACAATGGAGGAACCTGTCCAATCTGAAGAACCGGCAGCCCTCCTTCCAGGCCTCCCTAAAGATGTGGCGGGATACACACAGTGGTTGAAATTGAATGCTGAACCTATACCGCCTGTCCCTGGTGGGGACCCGCACAACGGCACAAAAAACGTCTATGTCAACAAAACGCGAGAGGTCATCGCACCTAATGGTAAGCAGGAGTTTCCATATCCCGACGGCAGCATTGTTGTAAAAGACGCAACGCGTCCTGGTAAGGACTTTGTTGGACTCGTCGCAATTATGCGAAAAAAAGCAGGCGTGGACCCTGATCACAACGATTGGGAGTTCATCGAATACGTCCGAAACGCATCCGATGCCGACTTCAGGGAAATAGCCAGAGATGGGGTCTGTTGGGGATGTCACACCCAAGCCGAAGATATTGATTATGTTTTTACGGAACTTGAGTAAAGATAAGGAGGTAACTTTGAAGCCACATTACGATGACGTTGTGAGGTATTTTGACGACACTCTTATGAAAACAGGCACGATCAGAAGCGCATTTCTACTACTCGCATTCGTAACCGGTGTTACAATGTGTCTCTTTTTGCCAAAAGCGGTGGAGGCGCGTCCTGAATTTGCCACTGAACTTGACAAGGAGTGTAGTTTCTGCCACATTGACCCAGCTGGAGGCGGTCCCCGAAATCGCATCGGTGAAATCTTTGAAGAGAACTATTTTGAGTTTCCTGAAGATTTCGACATGGAGGCTGTAACCGAAGAAGCAAAAGAGGTCGTCAAACAGCTCACAACTTCGCTTGATTTTCAGACTGCATTTATCAAAACAACACATGTGGACGCCGAAGAGAACGCCATAGCTGGATGTAATTCATGCCATTCTTCGGTTGACAGATTTCTTCTCATGCAAGCGGAAGTAACCTTCAACGCGCAAGCCTCTGAACATGTGCGGCTGACGCTTTCCAACAACGTTGGGACAACGATGAATGCATTTGCAACAGTAGATGCTATTCCAAAACATCTTTATGTCAAAATCGGGCAATTCCAACTACCGTTCGGTATCAAACAGAAAGACCACAATATTTTAGTCCGACAAGGCTATGGGCTCGGTTCTAACAAGCGAGATGTTGGCGTTGAACTCGGTGGTAATGCAGGAAAACTTTTTTACAATGCAGCTTTCTTTAACGCCGACAACGCAGCAGCGAAAGGTGGGCTTGGTACAATCGGTGCCCAACTCGGACCGATTAGAGCAGGTGTGTCCAGTATATTTGAAAAGCCGGGCGAAGACTGGGAACGACTCATCGGAGCATTTCTCACTGCCTCCTACGCTGGACTGAGTCTCGAAGGGGAATTCAATTTTGGAAATTTTGGAGAGGTCGCCTCTTTCGCACCCGATACCGTTGATTCGAAAGGTTACTATATCGGCGCAAAATACCGATTCCTCCCTCAACTCACGATCGCCGGTCGATATGGTTTGTTTGATCCAGATAGAACGGTTAAGGGTGATACAAGCCAGCGGGTGGTACTCAGTGCCAAATACAATTTTATGGAAAATGGGGCGATTTCCCTATTTTACTGGGGAAACCTTGCAAACGCAGACCGCGCTGACGATGATGCCATCGGTGACAAAGGCACACTAAGGCAACTACAAGGCACCGATCAGATTATTTTAATGTCACACTTCTGGTTTTGAAAAGCGTGTGAATCCGCAATTGGTAAAGGGTAGGGTCATTCTGTTTTCCGGTCTACTGTTCTTACTTCTTGAATAGCGGCTCTACCCTATATGAGTCCAGTTTTGTTAAGGACGGATCGCTGCATCCGTCCTTATGTGTTTATATTTACACATAATGTCACGCAAAGACACCTTGTTCATTCTCAACTAACTCTGGCAAGATTTGGAACCCCATCTGGGCTTGATTATTCTGCCTTAAATATCTAATGGGAAAACACAACACAATTGGCATAAAAATTGCGTACTTGAAAATTGCGCATTATCTTGTATTTTCTGCCTCTCTATAGTCGTTAAGTTTTGTAGTGATTAGGGACCTATAAAAACAGATCCTTTGGAGCGAGGGGTACTTTGTTATGGTAGTTAAACTTTCCAAAAACTTTTTGATCGGTGTGATCGGGCTAATGGCACTAATCCTTGTTGCCTGTATCTTCTATATTATACAGGATAACATCGGTGCGCAAGCACGGTACAGCGTCAAGACCTTCACGCCGCAGGGAGAAGTACCACAATGGGTCGATTTTTCGATTACGTTTTCAGAGGCGGTCGTCGATAAGTCGCGCGTCGGGACCGAAGTTCCAGCTGAAGCATTTCGGTTTACGCCAGCTGTTCAAGGAACTGCACGCTGGATCGCACGCGACAGAATCGGATTTTTCTTAGATGCTCCTTTAGCACCCGCTGCACAGTATACTGTTCAACTCACGCCCGACTTCAACCCATCTGAAACATTTTTGCTCACCGGACAAAAAGAATTCAAATTCGCTACCGAACCTTTCACAATCGAGCAAACGCGCATGGAGTTTACGACCAATGATGCACGTGAAGACGCGACAGGTTTCGGAACGATTGCTTTCAACTATCCTGTAACTACCGCTGATTTAAAGGCGCATCTCTCTATTGAATTGGATGATGGAACAGAAATCCCCTATCAGATTGAAACAGGTGCCGCCACAGCACGAACAGTGAGGTTTGAAACTAACCGAATAAAGCGTGGGAACGCAAACCGACAAATAAAAGTTAAAATTGAAAAGGGATTCAAATGCATAGGTGGACAAATCGGTCTCGAAAAAGCAAATATTACACCCGTCATACTCCGTGGCAGAGGGACACTCGGGGTAACGTACTCAGATGTTTGGGAAAGCGATGGCACACCCTATATTTCAGTCAGTTTTAGCGCACCTGTACTCGGCGATGCCATTGAAACCTACCTGGAACTCACACCAGCAGTAGAATATCAAGTTATAGCCGACTATCGGAACATAGAGATCCACGGTAATTTTAAACGGCGCACTACCTATACACTAAAAATTCGACGCGGGTTGACAGCACGAAACGATGCCGTTTTGAAACAAGACTATATGACAAGGCTCACGATTCCAGATATCCGACCCCAACTCCGATTTCTCGGAGACGGTTTCTTTCTCGCCAGAAAAGGACAGTTGAACCTCGGGCTCGCAACGATTAACATTGAACGCGTGAAACTTGATATCGAAAAGATTTTTGCTAACAACCTTATCTATGTCTCAAAATTGGAAAGATGGAGCCGCTGGAGCCAGAACTTAGGTAAGCCTATCCATACAGACATGCTTGATGTGCCAGCGCAATTGAACCAAGAGGTGACAGTGCCGATCTCTTTGGCGGATTATCTCTCAGACGAACATGTCGGTATCTTCAAGGTTGTGGCGCGAAACGCACAGCGGGAATGGGATAGTGCACACCAATGGGTACTTATAACGGATTTGGGGATCAGTGCCAAACGCGCTGGCGATAGACTCTATGTTTGGGTAAAATCTCTCGCTACTGGTGCAGCAGTGCCAACGGCGCGCGTTAAACTCATCAGCGACAATAACCAAACACTCCTCAGTGGCACAACCAACTGGGCGGGATTTATCGAGTTTAAGGATGTCACCGAGAAAACCGGAGGCTTCACGCCGTTTATGATTACCGTCGCGAAACATGACGACCTTGCTTTCATTCAATTGGATCGGCACGAAATCGCAACCGCCGACTTCAACATCGCAGGACCTGCCTATTTGCAAAAAGGCTATGAAGCTTTTCTCTACACAGATAGGGGGGTCTACCGACCGGGTGAGACTGTTCAACTTGCTGGTATCGTCCGCGCACCGAAACAAGTAACGCCACAGCCACTGCCTACCCGTGTTGAGGTACTCGCGCCGGATGGCAGAATTCTACGGGAACTAAGGCAACAAACGACAAAAACTGGGGGCTGTGAGGTGAGCATTTCGATCCCTGATTACGCCCAAACAGGCAACTATATTGCCAAGATGCTGATTGCTGATAAAGTAGTTGGAAGAACCCAGTTTCAAATTGAGGAGTTCATGCCGGACCGGATGAAGGTCGCCATCACTACGGATAAATCCATCTACGGGCTCGGAGACGAACTCGATATTCAAGTGAATGCTGTTAATCTGTTCGGCCCGCCGGCTGTGGGGCGGAAGGTTCTGGTTTCATGCGAATTGAAAGCAGTTTCCCTCGTAGACTCCGACAGTGCTAATGCTTCACCAGCGGATACCGAGGCGACAGCGTGGCATTCCTTCGTCTTCGGAAACACTGAATCAAACTTTGCTAAACAGTTTGAAAGCCAACGCATTGAATTGGGAGAAGCCAAAACCAATTCAGCCGGTAAGGCACACTATCAATTCACGCTGCCAGCAACCCTGAAAGCCCCATCACTGTTAAACGGTATTCTCACAGCTACCGTCAGTGAAATTGGAGGCAGAGCCGTTACGGCTTCACATCGAGTCGTTATCCATCCCTATTCACATTACGTCGGACTTCGGCGCACGAATACAGCGGAGGCGAAAATTAACCAACCCGTTCGCATCGACTATGTAGCTGTTGATGATACTATGGTCGTTGCCCCCGGACGAGCTTTACGACTAAGCCTTCACAAAGTCCATTGGAATACAATCCTGCGGCAGAATACAACCGGGCGTTACGAATACCTTTCCGAACCCCAGATGACTGAGGTTGAAACGCAAACGTTAACTTCAGCAGAGATGGTGCAAACCTTGACGCTAACCCCTTCGGACTACGGTGAGTATCGCGTCCGACTTGAGGATCTCGAATCAACTGCAACGGCAGAAATTGGATTCTATGTTAACGGTTGGGGAAGCACCCCGGTGTCTATGGAGCATCCTACCCGCTTAGATTTGACGCTCAATAAGTCCGCCTACCGTCCGGGCGAAACGGCAAAACTGTCTATTAAGGCACCGTTCTCCGGTACGCTTCTACTCGCTGTTGAGCGAGAAAAATTGCTGAGATACCGCACGATCGTGATGAAAGAGAATACCGCAACTTTGTCGATTCCAATACGGCCCAGCTATAGACCGAACGTCTACCTCTCTGCAACCCTGATTCGCACTGTTCCTATGGAGACTATATCAGTGGATGATCGTCAACCGCTGCCAGCGCGGGCGTTTGGTGTAATTCCCTTGAAACTTGATGCAACTCAGAGAAAACTTTCCGTAAATATGTTTCTCTCACAAACGGATGAAGCTGGTGTATCTTCAAAGATTCCGCTTTCCGGCGAAGAAAACGCTGAAAATACAGTCCGTCCAAACAGCGATGTGAACATTGCATTTCAAGTAAAAGGTGCACGCTCGTGGCAAAAATATGAGGTCTGTATTACAGCTGTAGACGAAGGCATTCTCGCGCTAACCGACTTTCAAACCCCTAATCCACACGATTATTTCTATCGGCAACGCGGATTAAAAACACGAACTTTTGATCTGTATAGTGGGATTCTGCCTGAAATCGCTAACGTTACTGATAATTCCAGTACGGGTGGCGATGGCGTACTGCAAGCAGCACGAAGGAAACGGATTAATACCGCCAGCATCACACGGGTGAAACCTGTCTCGCTTTGGTCTGGATTCGTGAAAACCGATGGAAGAGGGCGTGGTGCTATTCAATTCAGGATGCCGCAATTCAATGGGAAACTGCGGTTGATGGCTGTTGCCTTCGCCGGAGCAGATTACGGTGCTGCCGAAGCATACTTAACTGTCCGTGAACCTATTGTCTTAACACCGACATTCCCCCGATTTCTGGCAGGCGGAGATAAACTCCGTGTACCTGTCACGCTTTTTAACGGTACAGGCGAGGATGGAGAATTTACCGTCAAATTGCAAGCGGTAGGTGATCTGCAGCTGCTTTCCGCAAGTCCCACTAATGCGTCTGAAATGCCATCTCCCCCTGTAGGAGGGATTTCCCAACCCCGACTGATTTCTGTTGGAGCAGGGACAGAAGCACAAGTCTTTTTTGACATCCGCGTTCAGGATACGATAGGAAAGGTCAGTTTCAATCTGTCTGCGCACGGTAATACCGAGACAACACAGATGGACGTCCAACTTCCGCTGCGCTCTACTGCCCCACCTATCACAAAAACAGGACATGGCGTGGTGCGCGCCGGCAAACCAGTTGATTTCATTTTCCCCGCGGATTTGATACCAGATTCGTCCGAATTCAGTCTCACGCTATCGCCGTTTCCAAATATTGCCTTCGCCGATAGCCTCCGTTATCTTATCCGTTATCCTCACGGATGTTTGGAGCAAACGGTAAGCAAAATCTTTCCGCTGCTTTATTTCAGTGATCTGGCGCAAAGTGTTGAACCTATACTTGCAGATGATGATTTAGTGGATCATTATATTACATCAGGTATCACTAAGTTGGAAAGCATGCTAACATCAAGAAATCAGTTTGCCTACTGGCCCGGCGGGACTTACACCAATCCGTGGAGCAGTATCTATGCCTCCCATTTCCTCGTTGAAGCGAGAAAAGCAGGCTATGAGGTTGCAGACCGGGTTTACGATGCGATGTTGGACGGTTTGAGGGAACAGGCGAAGTTCTCACCAGGTAGGGAAAGCCAAGATAGCACTAAAGAGATAAAGGCAAATATCGCACTTGCGACCTATGCATCTTATGTCTTAGCTGCTGCTGGACAACCGGATCGCGGAACGATGAACTATCTCAAGAATAGAGGTTTGAGTGGACTCAGCGATTATAGCCACTTCCAACTCGCTGGTGCGTTTGCCCTTAGTGGTGAATTAGAGACCGCACTCTCGATGCTACCTGTGTCAGTCTCAGTGAGTGTTAATGGTAATGGTAAGAATAATGTGCATTGGGAGACAGGTGGCACCCTTAATTCTCCAATTCGAGCACAAGCCATCATGCTGGATATGCTTGCCGAAGTCAACGAAAATCATCCATCAATTCCTATGCTTGTTAAGAATCTGAGAGAGGCAGCGTCCGATGGAAACCGGTGGAGGACAACCCAGGATAACGCTTTTGCTTTCCTCGCTCTCGGCAAGATTATGAAAAAGCAGATGGATAGAAACTACACTGGCATCCTCAAGCGCAATGGTGAGCACTTCGCTGACTTTGATGCAACGCAAATACGATACACCGATGACGCGTGGGACGGTGAGCGTATGCAGCTCTCTATCAAAGGGGAAGGAAGCTGCTACTATTACTGGAGTGCATTCGGCATTCAACGCGGCTCCTTTGTTGAGGAATACGAGCGCGAGCTGCAAATACGCCGTCGATACTTCAACAAAGATGGCGAAGAACTCACTCGGCAGTTTGTACATGGAGACTTAATCGTCGCAGAGATAACCGTCAAAGCACTTACTGCTAATCTGGAAAACGTTGTTGTTGTCGATATGTTGCCAACCGGTTTTGAGATTGAGAACCCGCGACTGGAGTCTCGCGCAGGCATTCCGTGGTTGAAAGCACAGGACTTCAAGCCTGACTATCTTGACATTCGAGATGATCGACTCATTTTCTTCGGCACGTTCCCGCGGCAGCGCGAACGTAAATTCTATTACGCACTACGGGCAGTCACGCAAGGCGAGTTTATCTTACCACCCATCGCCGCCGAAGCAATGTACGATGCAACAAAATCTACTGTAACGGGTAGCACGCGCATTGAAGTGGTCGCAGAGCAATGAAAAATGGTTTTAGGTTATCAGTTATGAGTTATCAGTTAAGAGCAGTTTGTAGCAGGAGAGCAAAACCTGACTGCCACAACGCGTTACCGAAAACTGACAACCAAAAACTGACAACTATAAAATGGCTGCTACTACCGGTTTCTGTTGTTGTGCTCTTTGTTGCTGCGAACTGGTGTTTTCCGCTCCCCAAATCACGTCTCCATCCGCCAGCATCCCCTATCGTCTTAGATAGAAACGGTGAATGGCTCCGCGCATTTTTAGCTGCTGACGGCATGTGGCGTATGCCCGAAGTTGTGACGGACAGTTCTGAAAGTGCTCCCTATGCAAATGTGAAACGCGAGAATATCAAAGGGGGTGTCTCGCCGTTGTTACATCAGGCGATGCTAACCTCTGAGGACAGGTGGTTTTACTACCACTGGGGCATTAACCCAGTATCCATTGCAACTGCCCTTTATGACAACCTCACAGCGGGCAAGGTCGTGCGCGGCGGCTCAACAATTACCATGCAGCTTGCACGACTGATGGAGCCCAAAGATCGGAACGTTCCAAACAAACTTTGTGAGATGTTTCGCGCCCTCCAACTTGAACTTGCTTATTCCAAGTCCGAGATTTTAACTTTTTACTTCAATATGCTCCCCTACGGCGGCAACATCGTCGGTACAGCAGCGGCATCACAGTTTTACTTCAACAAACCCCAGCATCTGATTAGCCTCGGTGAAGCTGCACTCCTCGCCGCGATTCCAAACTCTCCGGAACGCCTACGTCCAGATAGGTTCCCAGAAAATGCAAGAAAGGCGCGAGAAAAGGTACTGAACCAACTCCTCATGCGTCAGCAGATTTCCGAACAACAGTGGCGGGAAGCATTGCAAGAACCAATTCCGACAAAACGCTACCCTCTCCCCTTCAAGTCCCCGCACCTTGCACGCATGCTGGTCAGAGGAGAAAGACAATCTCCTGAACCAACAACGGATAGCAGAATATACACGACGATAGACGCAAAAGTCCAAGAGACAGCACTGCGTATCCTTCGAGAATATCTCGATACTTCACTTGCAGACGTTGTCCGTCACCGTTTGCCAAGTACAGGGGCTGTCGTCGTTATGGACACCCAAAGCCGACATGTTTTAGCAATGGTGGGTTCCCACGACTTTTTTGACCGTGAGGCATCAGGACAGATAAACGGCACACTCGCGCCGCGCTCTCCCGGCTCCGCACTAAAGCCTTTCGTCTACGCGCTCGCGATAGAACAAGGATTGGTTACACCAGAGACACTCTTATTTGATGTCCCTGTTACCTATGCCGGGTATGAACCAGTAAACTACGACGGCAAATATAGTGGTTACGTTACCACGCTTCAGGCACTCGCACGCTCTCTCAATGTACCAGCTGTCAATCTTAATGCGCGTCTGGAAAACTATACACTGCATGCTTTTCTCAAACAGGCGGGAATTTCGACACTGGCACCTGCGAAAAAGTATGGGCTTTCTATGGTGCTGGGTGGATGCGAAGTGAACTTGCTTGAACTAACAACACTTTACGCTGGGTTGGCGAATATGGGAGAATTCGCGCCTTATCAATTAACGCTTCCCCAACTTATCAATAAACAAAATCTTCAGGGTGCTGTGCCTTCAGGTTTTACAGAGAGGAAGCGAGTTCCGAAACGTTTATTCTCCCCGGGTACGAGTTTCATCATAACTGAGATGCTCACAACTTCGCAACTCCCCGCGAACACCGTTAAAAATCCTGAAGCCTTTGAAAGCACGATGAATCTGCCGAAAATTGCGTGGAAAACCGGGACCTCCTATGGACACAGAGACGCATGGTGTATCGGATACTCACCGAAATTAACAATTGGTGTGTGGTTGGGAAACTTTGATGGGAAGGGTTTGGCGATGATGAGCGGTACAGATGCAGCAACCCCTATTTTATTTGCGCTCTTTACCGCACTGACAGGGCAAGATATACATCGTTGGTTCACGAAACCTGAACAACTGAAAACACGACAGGTATGTACGCTCAGTGGTGCACCTGTGTCACCGCACTGCCCTACTCGTAAGAGCGACGTATATATCCCGGGTATCTCGCCTGTCGCGACCTGTACAATGCACAAACGTGTTTATATTGATGAAGCAACGGGTTACAGTCTCTGTTCCCACTGTCGGAACCTTCATAAGACAGCGTCGCAAGAGAGAGATAAAACTATTATCTTTGAGGAGTGGCCCGCCGAAGCAGCAACGTGGTTGGCGAAAAATGGATTCGCTGTGCCTGTCCTACCAGAACATAATCCTTTGTGCAACGGCGCGATCGCAGGAACCGCACCAATCATCTTGTCTCCTACAAAAGACACCGTCTATTATATTCGGGCTGGTGTGCCACTGGAAAACCAAAAAATTCGGCTCTCTGCCTCTGCTTCTAACCGGACACAGGAACTGTTCTGGTTTCTGGATGGCGAGTTAATTTTCAAAGGCAATGCGAGACAACAATACTGGCTTACGCCCATCAAAGGAAAACATCTGCTGACCTGTGTGGATGCGGAGGGACGCTCAGCAAGCCTCCCTCTCCGCATTTCGATGATACCGTAGGCGTGCTCTGCAAGCTCGCCGAGCAAAACGCTTAAGGTCTAACGGACTTGGACTTAAGTTTACCCCACGTCGTCGTCAGTTTACCACCCGGCTTCACGTCGAGGGCTGTCGCCATGCTGGCTTTGACCTCGTCTTCCGTAAGTGCTACGCTCCAAATCTTAAATTCATCGATCATACCGTTGAAGAAATTCCCGTTGCCTTGATTCGATGCGATAGACATACCTTGGGTACCGAAATCCATACGGGCGTCACCACCGGCTTCTGCTTCGGAATCGAGTTCTCCGTTAATATACATCCACGCAGTCTTTTTGCTCTGCGACCCGACAAAGTAGTACCATTCCGGTTCAAACTTATCATAAGTCGTGAGTGCCTCTAATTCTACGCCTTGCGTCGCAAAGTAGAACCCGAATAACACACCACCGCGGTTGAAAGTGATATGTGGGCGTCCACCACCGATGAGACGATACAGTAGATCGATGCGGGAACCACCCTCAATCTCATCGTCAGGTTTGAACCAAAATTCAATTGTCATCTCCTTCGGCTGATCAATTTTCAGTGGATCAAAGTTAACAGTCCCGTTGTTGAAATGAAGTGCTTGCCCAACAACGCCTTCTACCCATTTCGCCTTTTTTATATCGCCACTGAATCCATTAGGAGAGGTATCTTCCGCTTTATTACCTTGTCCTTCGTCAAAGGGTAGATACATAAGTAAATCTGTCGCCGGATCGGCTGCGTGTCCAAGCATGCAACTCAGCAAGAACACGGCAGCTGTCAAAAAGTATCCTAATTGTTTCATCTTTCTTTTTCAGGGTATCATGTACGCATGACCCTCTGTTTCCTCCAATTTTTTACTGGTATAGTCGTAGCAGAATTCTAATCTGAAATTAGATTAGAATTCCTTTACGCTTTACATATACAAGACGCTATGTTTGAGCCTTGTACGCCTTAGTACGGAGATTTCAATTTTCCCCAAGTTGTTGTTAATTTATCAGTCGGTTCGACCGATAAAACCTCTGGTAGATAGTAGTTAACGATGAATTCACCCATAATTGCCCCCCAGGAAACACCCGGATGCGGGACATCACCAACATAGGTCTGCACGAAAATACCCAGACGACCACCAGTCTCTTCGTTGAATATCACTGCTGGGTCAATCCGTAAGTCGTCCTTCTTATTTTCAGCCAGCGCGATCTCTACTTCCCATGGCGATTTCTCATAATCTTCCACGTGGAACGGATAAGACGTGTTATACTTTTTCAGACTCGGTATAAGGTCTTTGCCTTCCGGTGTCGGAGTCATTTCCACTGGCGCGGCTTGCCAAGCGTCCGGACCTCTGCCCATCCACACGTGAGCTTCTGGAACGTCGATGATAGCAGGTAATGCTTCTTGTCCGTTCGTTTCTGCGGGTCCTTCCGATGTGTAGAAGGTGTATTCACCGGTATTGAAAATCGTGTTGCCGGCGTCAAGGAACTCTTCGAGAAGCGAGCCATCTCGCTTTGCGTTGCC
Source organism: Candidatus Poribacteria bacterium (assembly GCA_022826805.1). Taxonomy (GTDB): domain Bacteria; phylum Poribacteria; class WGA-4E; order WGA-4E; family WGA-3G; genus WGA-3G. The sequence goes on along the minus strand of JAJDUH010000020.1, from coordinate 12,895 downwards.
GGTCGGATAAATCGTTGATGGGGTGATACCTGTCAGAATCAGCGTATTTCCACCACCCTCCGTATGTGCTGCAACCCAATCTGCTAATCCTTTAATATCCTTGGGCTCAAAAGCCTCCAGGTTTACCTTGTTTTCAATATTCTTAATTAGGGTATCAATTTCCTCTTGCGCACCTTTTGCGTCCTCACGTGCCCAGGGATGTGAGTCTGTGTGGACCGCAAAATTGTAATTCGCTTCTGCTTGGCTGACAACCAGAACTATGAAAAAAAGAATACTCAGTTTCCTTAACACTGTTTTCCTCCTATATATTGTAGGCGGGCACTGAAACCCGTCCCGGGTCTATCTACTTTTCAACGCACCCCATGTAATAGCCAATTTATCAGCGGGTTCAACTGCTGTTGGGGGGATACCGGGTCCATTAATTTCAACGTATTCATAGGCAACAGTTGAGTCCCTTCCACCTAAACCAGGACGTCCCTTATCGTAGGTCTTATCCTGATTTTCAACCATCAGTTTCCCATCAATGTAGGTCCTGAGGGTTTCCCCTTCCGCTTCAAAGGCTATGGTATACGCATCGCCACCTTTCGTGTCCTTTGAATCCGGACGTTTCGGGCGATCACCACCCGTAATCTCATTCGCACCGCCACCTTGAAACATGAAAAGCGAAGTGGTATGCGAGTTGTAACTGATCTCCATAAAATAGAAATCCACTGCCGGTTCTTGCGTCCGAACGAAGAGATGGAAATAAGGTCCCACAATCTTTCGCGCCCTGACTTCCATGTGGTAATCCGTCCAGTTCTCTTCACCAAAGTAAATACCAGAATTCTGTCCACCGGCAACTGTAAGTTCAAGCATGCCGTCTTTCACTTTCGCTGTTGCCTGCGGTCCCAATTCCCAATCTGCAATTTCCTTGTCACTATCGAATTCGTAACGAATCGCCGATGCTGGGTGTATCGTCAGTAAGAAAACGAAACAGACACACGCCCAAACCTGCCACATGTTTAACGCTTTCATGGAATTTTCTCCTTATGCGAAATTAATTCGGAATTGTAGGGTGAACTGAGGCGCCTTCTGCCACGGCTTTCCTACGCTACTTCGTTAGACTTCTCACAGCAAATTTGAGAAACCTTCAAGTCGGACTATAAAGTGAAATTAGTTTATGCGAAAACGTATAATCTGTCAACCTTCTGTGTATCAGGTTCCTCGGATAGCGGCAATAGTTAGACAACCCCACCCAGCGATAAATGCCAATCCACCAATTGGTGTAATCGCTCCGAGCCATCGAATACCTGTGAGACTAAGTATGTAAAGACTCCCAGAGAAAATCAGAATACCAGCAAAAAAGCACCATCCAGACGCCGCTGTGAGCTGGTTCTGCCACTGTGATGCTGCCCACGCCGCAGCAATCATCCCCAGGCTGTGGTACATCTGATACCGAACCCCTATTTCAAACGTCTCAAGCATCTCCGGAGTGAGCTTCGACCGGAGGGCATGTGCGCCAAATGCACCAAAAACGACACCAAGTAAACTCAAACCTGAACCGAGTGCAAAGAAAAGTTTTGGCATGTAGGTCTCCTTTCGGAAATTTACAACTGTACCCAATTATAACTTAAATCAAACTGATTATGTCAGGTGTTTTTGGCATTGCCGTGATATTCACAGAAATATTTTCTTGACATTTTTGACACGCTATGCTAAGATGTAATGTTAAACGGCATAGCTCGCTCTATTCCGTGTGGTTAATAGTAAAAGGAGAAACTTTAGGACGTATGAAACAATACAGGACAGACCAGATCCGGAACATTGCAATTATTGCGCATTCAGGAGCAGGCAAAACCTCACTCGTGGAAGCGATGCTTTACAACGGCGGTGCCATTGAGCGCATGGGGGCTGTCGATAGCGGAAATTCTGTAGCTGACTATGCCGCTGACGAGATAGAACGCAGAACTACCCTTAACTGTTCAGTCTGTATCGCAGAATGGGAAGGACATAAACTAAATCTGATTGATACGCCGGGCGCAGAAGACTTTTATGGGGACCTCCATAGTGTACTCCGCGTTGTTGACGCTGTTATCGTCGTTGTTGATGCAACAACCGGCGTCGAAGGTGGAACCGAAAAGGTGTGGGAAGTCGCAGACAAATATGAACTGCCACGCCTCCTCTTTATCAATAAAATGGATAAAGAGAACGCCAGTTTTGAAAACGCACTCGCAAGTGTTGAAGAGATCTTAGAGACCCGAGCGGTTCCAATTCAACTCCCTATTGGTAAAGAAGACCAGTTTGCCGGTGTCGTTGATGTGATACAGATGGCTGCCTATCTGGAACCCGATGGCAACAGACGTGCCACAAAAGCCGAAATTCCAGCGGAATTGGAGATGCAAGCCGAAGAGACACGTGAAACACTCGTTGAAGTCGCTGCTGAGAGTGATGATGAACTCATTGAGAAGTTTTTTGAAGGTGAATTATCCGATGAAGAAATTCAAAACGGCGTACAACTCGGCATTCTCCAGAATCAGTTTACGCCTGTACTCTCCGGGGCTGCATTGAATAACGTCGGCGTGCAACAATTGATGGATATGTTGGTGACTGGTTGTCCATCACCCGTTGACGCTGGTCCCGTAAAAGACGTTGAGAATGAAGAAGAGACGCGTGAACCCTCAACAGATGCACCGATGTCTGCTGTCGTTTTCAAATCTATTGCTGATCCCTTTGCCGGACAACTCAGTTTTTTCCGGGTTTATTCCGGCGTCTTGCAAGGTGATACCCAGGTCAGCAATTCGACGCGCGGAGAGACTGAACGGCTCGGAAAAACAGCGTTTATGAACGGTAAGGACCCGATGAGTACGCCACAGGTAGAAGCAGGCGATATTGGTGCCATTACCAAACTTGCTGCAACCCAAACCGGGGACACGCTCTGCGATAGAGACGCACAGATTCAACTCCCTGGCATCGAATTTCCTAATTCTGTTATCTCTTATGCTATCCATCCGACACGCGAAGGCGATGATGAAAAACTAATGACATCACTTACGCGTATGTCCGAAGAAGATCCAGTATTCAGGATTGAGCGTAACGATGTCACCAAGCAGCTTCTCGTCTCCGGACTCGGGGACTTGCACATTAACATCAATCGCGAACGGATGGCAGATAAATTCGGTGTAGAGACAGAAGTCTCACCGCCAAAAGTGCCGTATCGGGAAACCATTCGTCGGAACGTTCAGAGCATCAATGGGCGACACAAGCGCCAATCCGGTGGCAGAGGACAGTTTGGTGATGTCTGGATCAATATCGGTCCCCTTCAACGCGGTGAGGGCTTTGAATTTATCAACAACATCGTCGGTGGCTCAATTCCACGCAACTATATACCTGCTGTAGAAAAGGGTATCCGTGAGAGAATGGATAGAGGCTTACTGGCTGGCTTCCCAGTCGTTGACATCCAAATCGACTTGTATGACGGTAAATACCATCCTGTTGACTCTTCGGATATGGCGTTTCAGATTGCTGGTTCCATTGCTTTTGCTGCCGCTGCTGAACAAGCCAATCCAGGCTTGCTCGAACCTATTATGAATGTCTCAATCACCGTGCCTGAACAGTTTATGGGAAGTATTATTGGTGATTTGAATGGACGGCGTGGACAGGTGATGGGGGTCGAACAGATTGGGAGGAAGCAGGTAATTCAGGCAAACGTTCCACTCTCCGAGATGCTACGGTATTCGATTGATCTCAAGTCGATGACAAGCGCACGGGGCAATTTCACGATGGAATTCTCACACTACGAGGTCGCGCCCGACGATGTCGCACAGAAAGTGATTGCTGAGACAAAAGCGGAAGTAGAAGAGTAGATTAGCGTAAAATCCATTGAAGGCGAGGTTTCTTGCGGAAACACCCCACGGAATGCCCGGGGAAGCCCATACGGGCTTCATACCGTTGATTCACGCGCATTCCGTGTTGATTCGCAAAAACACCTCGCCCTTCCCTCCCCTTGTAGGTGCGGTTTCCAACCACACCTCTTGCTTTAACTTGAGAAGCTCCAAGATCGTTTGGTAGAATATACATATCTTTTGATAGCAAAACGTCAATAAGACTACACGATAAGACGGAGAAGATATGAAAATCTTAAAGGGCTGCGGCAAAATTATATCAAATTAACGAACGGGGGCTTCTCACATGGCGTATAGCGATTGGACCTTGGGAACAGTTAAGAAAGCGTTTGACATAGAAGAAGTCAATACCGCGGGGGTCTTCTCTGACGCGGAACCGGTGGCTCCGAGTGCACATCTTACCACAACATTGGAACGGAATGTACCATTAGCCTTTGCTATGGGCACTGAGAAGGCAAAATCAGAACTGATTGTCTCTGCAATTCTGGTTGAACTCTGGGAGTACTTTAACCGTAACATCAGTTTCTTTTCTGGGATTGACTTTAATGTTGATGCCGAAAGTGGCTTGACCGGAGTTTGTGATTTTGTGGTAAGCCTGTCACCATCCCAATTTCATCTGGAATCTCCAATCATTGTGCTTGTTGAAGCGAAAAGGGATAATTTGACGGTAGGACTCGGGCAGTGTGTTGCAGAAATGGTTGCTGCCCAACGCTTTAATGTCGAAAGAGGGAATGACATCCCTCGGATCTATGGTGCGACCACGTCAGGCATAGATTGGGTATTCCTTAAGTTGGAAGAAAAAAGACTTCAACTTGACATGGCAGCTTACACAATTGAACGGTGTGACAAAATTCTCGGGATCCTTACCAGCATGGTAGCGCAAAAGGCGTGAAAAAACGGGCAGATGTCGTTATCTGCCCGTTGTCGAGCACCTCTAACTGTCCAAATGGAAGATTGCCATCTTCAATTCGGTCATCTCTTCTATAGCGTACTTCGGTCCTTCCTTGCCCATACCGCTCTCTTTGACACCACCATACGGCATCAGATCCGCACGCCACTGCGTACCCCAGTTCACCATCAAATTGCCAGATTCAACTTCACGGACGAACCGCATCGCCCAATCGACATTCTGCGTGAAAATCGCAGCACTCAGACCATAATTCGTATCATTAGCCAGGGCGATAGCCTCGTCGATGTCGTTGACTCGCGTCACACCGACAGCTGGTCCGAACACTTCATCACAGGAGATTTTCATCTCTGGTTTGACGTTAGCGAGAATCGCGGGCGTAACAAACTGATCTTGCTTCTCTCCACCCGTAAGGAGTTCCGCACCGTCCGAAACCGCTTCCTGAATCCATTCAGCAACACGCGTAGCATCCCCTTCTCGAATCATCGGACCCATGCGCGTTCCTTCTGTCAGCGGATCACCAGTACTAATTTGGGCGACCTCTGATTGGAACGCATCTAAGAAGTCTCCGTAAATTTTCTCATGTGCGATAACGCGTTGTGTTGAGATACAGACCTGCCCTGCATTAGAGTAACCGGATGCTGCAGCAGCACGCGCAACCTTTTCAGGATCCGCATCAGGCATAACGATAAGTGGTGAATTCGAGCCGAGTTCCATTGTGACACGCTTCAACCCCGCGACCTTACAGATATGCTCGCCGACATCACGGCTACCGGTAAAGGTAATCTTCCGGACGCGTCCGTCTGCACAGAGCGTATCACCGATTTCGCCACCGGGGCCTGTCACACACTGGATCGCCTCAGGCGGTGTACCCGCTTCTAAAAAGAGTTCGACAAGTTTCAATGCCGAAAGTGGTGTATCTGTCGCCGGTTTGATAATAATAGCGTTTCCACCAGCAATCGCGGGACCGGCTTTGTGACAGACAAGGTGCAACGGGAAGTTAAATGGGCTAATGCCCGCGACGATACCGCACGGGACACGCACTGTAAACCCGAGTTTATCTTTAACACCGGGTGCGCCTTCAAGAGGGATTGTTTCACCGGTTAATCGTTTCGCTTCTTCTGCGGAAAGCGCGATAATTTCAGACGCCCGGGTCGCTTCAATCGTCGCTTCCGCTAAGATTTTCCCTTCTTCGCGGGTGATAACCTCGGCGAGTTCACCCGCCTTCTCCACCATCAGGTCCGCAACTTTGCGCAGAATTTCGTAACGTTCATAGCCGGTCAAGCCTGCCATGATTTTTGCGCCGCGCTCTGCCGTCTGAATGGCGGTTTCAACGTCGTTCGCATCTCCTCTGGGAACGGTGTCAACGACCGAACCGTCGAAGGGACTAATTACGTCAATTTTGTTGGATTTATCAATCCATTCTCCACCTACGTGCATTTGCATAATGCGTTTCTCCGTTTCTGCTGCGACACACACCGTGTGCCTGCTTTTTTAGTTTTTCATTTTCAGCAAAGCCCAAGTTGTTGTCACTTTGCCAGCCGGATCGCCAACGGCATAGCCTGCCAATCCGCCATCTGTAAAATCGTTAAGTTCGTTTTCAGAGAGTACTTCCGTGAAGAAGCCTACTTCATCTACTAAATATACTCGTCCTGTTTCTCCTTAGACGCGACAATTATCAAGCGCGTCCTCATCTAATTCGACCCCTAATCCAGGTTTATCTGGAACAGTTGCGTATCCATCAACAAGTGGAATCGTCGAAGGCATGACGAGATCATAAGCCCGCAAGGCATTTAGTGTAATCGCTGACATGGTCGCGTTCGGCATTACTGCGGCAAGATGCATGACATAACAGGTCGTGATACCAAGCCCGACGATCTGTATCCAGACGGGGAGGTGTGCAGCGTCTGAAATAATCGCCTCACGTTTGGCGTTGGCGGCGCGAGAGTCAGGATAAGCGATAATAAATGAGTCGTTCATTTTTGCCCGAATGGCTTCAATTGGATCCGGATTACCAAAGTGAATTGTTATCGGTATATCAGTATTGCGTTTGATTTCTTGGTATCCGGCAATATCTGCCTGCGGAATCGGGGTCTCAAGCGACTCTATATTGTAATCTTGGAGTTGGCGTGCAACCTCAAGGGTATGTTCTGGCGTCTCAAACGAGTCGTTTGCGTCAACGCGGAGTCGGTAATCATCTGGGACCACTGCACTGATTGCTGACACCTGCTCAAGCACTTCAAACCAAGGACGCGCTTTAATTTTATGGAGCCGGTAGCCGAGGGCATAAGCGTGTTGTGCTTCTGCTGCCCACTCCTCTGGCGTCATGTCAATCGACCAGTAACCGAATGATGTTTTGTCATGAACTTTCTCGCCTAAAAGTTGATGCACCGGTACGCCGAGTGCCTTACCCATAATATCGTAAAACGCTTGTTGGAGAGGCGTTGGTGCCCAACCAGCCATGAACGCAAACGGATTCCTACCGATATATCGCTGAACAACATCTTCTGATTGAAGCGCGCCATCGCCGATCCCAATGAGTCCAGCATCGGTGTGCACTTTGTAGACATAATCAATCTGATAAAGATTGCGACGCGTCATCAGTTCGTTAATGCCTTCATGATACGGCACTTTCACCTTGATAACATCAATATCGGTGATCTTCATAAGTGATTCCCCGTCTTTTCGTATGGTTTCTTCAATCCCTTTAAGCACGAGTGTTACTTTAGGAATTATTCATCACGCCGGATCCAACTGACGACATCTTCCGCTTCACCCGTTCCACCTTCAACGCCATCGCTGCCGAAAGAGATGAGATCGTATCCATATCGGTCGTGGTTGCCAGGACGAATATAGATATAAGGATTTCCCCACGGATCCTCGGTAATCGGAATTTGGATGTAAGGTTCCTCCCACATTATGGGGATCGGTGGTGCTTCGGGTTTCTCCCAAAGTGCTTTCAAACCTTGTTCGGTTGATGGATAATCGCCATTATCTTTGGCATATCTATCAAGCGCGATACCAAGTATTTCAATTTCCTCAGCGGCTTGTGCCTGTAAAGCACGACCCGCTTGTCCGAGTAGCCGAGGTGCCAGAAGCACTGCGGCAACAATGCCGAGGATAACGACGACGACCAGAATTTGTACAGACGTTAATCCTGCCTGTTTAGAATCAATTGATTTCACACATCTCCTCCACAATCTGTGCATGCACGCCTAACTAACATAGCAAAGAGAAAATAATTATCAGTGGTCAGTTAAAAAAGTTCGTGATAAAGTCAAAGGCTTTGTAGTTGTCAATAGCTGAAAACTAACGCGACAACCATTTTTTTAAGTGTATCACATCTCTTGAATTGTGTCAATTTTAAAAAATCCTTGACACCTCTTACCGCGGTCCCTATAGTAATCTACTATATTTACAACAACAGTGGCTACAGAATTCGATAAACGCTCGTTGAAGACAAACCCATCCCACAATGTGATAAGTGAGGATAATCATGACTACGATGCCTAATCAATTAGAAAAAATAAACTTGACTTTCTTCTAAAAATGACGTATACCTATACAAATAGATGTGCCGCTGCTCAGGGTTTAAAATTCCCCCCTGATAAGGGCGGGGAATGCCATTAAGGCATTCATACCCGGTGAAGCCCATACGGGTTTCATACCGTTGATTCTGATTTGTTAGGGGGGTTGGGTCCTTTTTGAGAGTGTATAGGTAATTCTAAAATCTACCATATAAGACAATGGAGGAATTCGGGGATGGCGAAAACAGTTTGCATCGTTGGAACAATGGATACGAAAGACGTGGAATTCTCGTTCATCAAATCGCAGATAGAATCGACCGGAGTTTCAACGTGTGTTATCAATACAGGTATATTGGGAGAACCACAACTAACGCCGGATGTTTCGGCAGATGAAGTCGCACAGGCTGGAGGTTCATCTTTACAGGCATTGCGAAACGAAGGCGATCGTGGTAACAGCGTTGCCGTGATGGCGCAAGGTGCCGCCACACTCATTGCTGAAAAACAAGCTGCAGGTGAAATTGATGGAATAATCTCACTCGGTGGCTCTGCAGGAACAACCATCGGTACCACGGCAATGCAGGCAGTTCCAGTGGGCGTACCAAAAATTATGGTATCAACCCTCGCATCAGGTGATACAAGCCCGTATGTGCAGTCGAAAGATATCTGTATGATGTACTCCGTTGTGGACATTGCTGGCATCAATCGCTTGTCACGCCAGATTCTCGCCAACGCTGCTGGGGCGATCGTTGGAATGGTGAATGCAGAGGTACCGACAGCGGCAGCGGACAAACCACTCATCGCAGCGACGATGTTCGGTGTGACAACCCCGTGTGTTACGAAAGCACGCCAAGTCCTTGAAGCCGCTGGCTACGAAGTCTTGGTCTTTCACGCAACCGGCACTGGTGGGCAAGCGATGGAAGATCTCGTGAGAGGCGGATTCCTTGCTGGTGTGTTAGATGTGACCACGACAGAACTCGCTGACGAATTGGTAGGTGGCGTTCTCAGTGCTGGTCCTGACCGATTGGAAGCCGCAGGAGAAGCCGGCTTGCCGCAAGTTGTCGCACCTGGGGCATTGGATATGGTGAATTTCGGTCCACCTGACACCGTCCCAGAACAATTCAGTGATCGGTTATTCTATCAACACAATCCAACAGTGACACTAATGCGGACAACGCCTGAAGAGACTGCTGAACTTGGACGTATCATGGCGCGTAAACTCAGCGAGGCACAAGGTCCCACAACGGTTATTATTCCGACACAAGGGATCTCGGCTATTGACACAACTGAACAGCCCTTTGACTCCCCCGAAGCGCGAACTGCTTGGGTCGAGAACCTGAAGGCACACATCGGGGACAATGTCACAGTTATTGAGATGGACGCTCACATCAATGACGACGAGTTCGCAACGAAACTCGCAGAAACGTTATTGGCGAGTATACAATAAAGAGGAAATAGATGGGAAAAACTTACAAAACACTGACAGAGTCAGATGTTAACCACTTCATTGAGAAGGGGCATGTTATCCTCAAAGGCTGCTTTTCACGCGAGTTGGCAGAAGAGTGGCGAGCATTCGGTTTTAAGCGGCTCGGTTATGATCCAGACAATCCGACGACTTGGGAGCAACCCCGCGTTCACCTACCTTCCATGAACCGGGTACTGATTGAGGATGTCGCACCGAGAGCATGGGATGCCATTTGTGATCTGCTCGGCGGCGAGGATAGGATTGTCAATCTTTGGGGCGATGGGAAGCCGGGATGGAGCGACGGCTTTATTATTAACTTTGGATTAGGGGCGGATATACCTTGGCAACCGCCTTCCCCGGATGTTGGCGGTTGGCATAAAGACGGTGATTTCTTCCGGCACTTTCTGGATAGCCCCGAACAGGGATTGCTCACTATCGTCGTCTGGTCGGATATTTATCCAAAGAGCGGTGGGACATTTGTAGCATGTGATTCAGTTCAGCATGTTGCGCAGCGGCTGTATGAACATCCAGAAGGGTTGTTACCGGGCGGTTTCGGGCAACTCATTGACAAATGCGAAGATTTTGTAGAAATTACCGGAGAAGCAGGTGATGTTGTGCTCCTGCATCCCTTCATCTTACACGCCGCTTCGCAGAATCCATCAGGTCGCGCCCGTTTCATCACGAACCCACCAATTGGTCTCAGGGAACCGATGAATTTCAATCGTGAGAATCCAGACAATTTCTCACCCGTGGAATTAGGTGTCCTGCATGGGTTGGGGAAAGACCGCGTGGACTTCAAGCCGACAGCACCGCGGGAACGTTTAGTACCAGAGCGCGTCAAACGTCAACAGAAGATGCTCGAAGAGCAGAAAAAGCGACTCGGCATGGAATAAAAGTTAGGCGAGGTTTCCCAACCTCGCCAGCAAAATAAGATATTAACCCAACCTACTATACCGGTGCGGTTAGAAACCTGTATCCCACCCGTTAGGAAAGTCCTGCTTCGCTGTCGGCGAAACCGAGGCGTACCCTCCAACTCTCTGGGCTCTTGCAAGTCGTCAAGGCTGTATAAATATGTAAATGCGTGTAAAGAGTTGAAAATAATGTTTTGGCTATTGGGTAAAATTCGACAAATGTTACATTCATATCCCGTTTTTGTCTCAAAAATGGACTTTTCCAACGTTCCTAATTAACATTATGCGAATTTTTAGGAGTTATTCCAGAAAACACGGAGTGACTGACGGCTAAATGTTACAGAGAACTGGAAATCCACCTCAAAAATCTACGTTTGTGATATACTGTTTAAACTGGTTGGGTGGTATAACTACGAATCGGACTTCACTCCGATCTGCCATCCTACACATGGGCGTCGCCTGAAGTTCACACAGAAGTCAAGATCATCGCCTCGAAAAAAATAAATCAATCGAAGATGTTGTATGCGATGGTGTGAACCTAAAACTCTTAGAACACCGATTATCCCTATCGTTTGGGTTGGCGGTTTAGCGAGAAAGTGAACACTATTTGGTGCAGGGGCTACTTGGTTATCAAAACATCTCGACAACGCAAAATTATTTGGGAGTCAACTACGCAGATGCTAGAGCGGTGGTCGAATCGATTGCGTTAATCACTGAGTCTGGCAAAAATGACGTTTTGTATGACGCGCTGGGGGAGATCAATTCGGAAATACTCATCACTGAACTCCAAAAACGCGGGTACAATCTCTCCAGGCTCCGCGACGAAAACGAAAGCATCGGAGAGATCGTCAAGGTTGGATAATAACTGGACACCTGTTAGAACTAATCAATGACTTGAAAACGTAGAAAGGGATACATCCTATGGAGATGACTATTCACGGACTTATCATGAAATTCTTCAGGAATCACCCGAATCAGTGGGTGAAAGCCGCCACTGTGGGAGATTGGGTACGCGAGCAATATTTCAACACACATGGCAAGCATCCGGCAAATGTGGGTGTAAATGTCAACATGCTTCATCACAAGGGAAAATTAATTTCGAACAACAACGGCTACTACAAATATGACCCTGATTTTGAGCGCGAAGGCGAATTCAATGATTTCTCTGAAGCCGACAGGCAAGCCATTTTTCGTAGGGACGGTTATAAGTGTGTGCTCTGCGGACTTGGAGAGCAACAGGGTGTTAAAATTGATGCTGACCATATAAAGCCGAGGTCTAAAGGTGGTAGCAACACACTTGAAAACGGGCAAACCTTGTGCAGAAAACATAACACGCGTAAGAAAGACTATTCACAGACAGAAGCTGGCAAGCGGTTTTTCATGAATATCTATAAGGCAGCAGTGGAAATTGACGACACGGAAATGATAGCATTTTGTAAGTCTGTGTTCGACGTTTACGAAAAATACAACGTAGACAGGCATATCAGACGTCCAGACCACTGACAAGGATCATCCCACACAGGCAGGTGAACGCGAGAAAGCACAGATAACGGAGAGACGCGGCAACACTTCATCATTTCGTCCGAACTAGAAAGTTAATTGAAAATCCTTAACTGGATTTTCTGTTCTATTGCTACACAAAGTCCAAAATTCCCTACTTAGCTAAACTTATTGAAAGTACCTCTTTTGATTCACAAATTCATCCCGGTTTAGTACACTTCCTATGCAAAGAATTTGAATCACCCACATACCGACAACTCTGTATCATCAAGATGGTTATTGAAAGTAAATATCCGCTCAGTCTCAAATCTACTGTTGAAACACCGTGGCACAGAGGAGCTGGTGCCTTACTCTCTAAGGATTCTATGCCAATATTAGTAGAATGCGTCAGTCTTGGCTATCGCGGATATATCGATTTTGAGCAGTTGCCCGTAGATGATACAGGATCCAGGGCAGTGGCTTTACTTGTCCCGCATTCTATGCGCTACAAGGTGCCCACCGTTCAGATGTATGCATGTATGGGTTTAAGATCTATTCCGGAGAAAGATGTGCTACCTCGCGCGAAATCACTAGTGCTTTGTCAAGATTATCTTGACGTTTAAGTTGAAGGTTGTTATGCTTGTGGGTCCATATCCGAATACTCACCTTGTGAGGATTGTATGCCAGCGAAATGTCACCACGTGCGACTCGATGCCTGTCAACGCGAT
>JAJDUH010000060.1 GCA_022826805.1 Candidatus Poribacteria bacterium | reverse complement strand
CTTTTTTTGTAGAGGGGAACTAAGAATACCTCTCTAACATAGCACATTCGTGGAGACTCCGCAAGAAATCTGAAAAAAACTCTGAAAGCCAAACATCTTTACCTCCACACTTGTGGGTAACAGTAAGCCTTATCAGGGGGGTAGGGGCCTTTAAGAGGAAATGCGTAAGTCCTACTGGTTGTTACGGTGATGTACTAAACAGCCAAGGTCCGGATGGGGTATTCAAGGAGATGAGCCAAGGAAAAATCGTCGGAAGGTGGCTGATACACATCATCGTATTCGGGAGCTGTCCAAAACGGAGTCCAACGGGTAGCTTGATCCTGACCGATGTAAAGCGTCTTTCCAATAGCTGCCCATGCCGTTCCATCGGATGTGAACGCAATACAACCCGTGCTAATCCGATCAATGGATTCTATGAGCTGATCGTTCAGTTGCGTCCACGTTTTGCCGCCATTCTCCGAGCGACAGAGCCATGCCCCACCGCCTCTCGGTCCGTTTTGGACTGTGGCGATCAGAAGGTCTGGGTCTGTTGGATGTACAGCAATAGTAGTTCCGTAGCGAACTGGCAAGCCTTCAATCCGATTCTCCCAAGAGTGCCCACGGTCAGCACTGACATAAACACCGTTTTGCGTGTTCGCATAAACTCGATTATCATCTGCAGGACACGTAGTGACCTGATGGACATCTTTATGAAGTTCTGGCGTAACGGGTTCCCAGGAAATCCCTTCATCATGGGAACGCATGATACTTCCGACATGAATATCTGCGTAACAAAAGCCGTCTTGGGTTTTGGCAAGCGTCCGCACGGCTGGTGGTCCACCCCACGGTGTATACCATTCTTCTCGACACGCTAATTCATCAAACGCGACGATTCGTTCTGCAGGTCCCTCTTCTCCAACGAGGCGATAGACATAAGCACCTTCATCTGTTCCGATGAGCAGTGTCAACGGATTTTCGCGAATAAGGAGCAACGAAGCAATCGGATCTTTGATACCTGTTGGGATCCGCTTCGTATCACCGTCTGACAGGAGTAGTAGTGTTCCATCCGACAAGGCTACGACTACGGCTTGGCTTTCTGGCAGCGCAACCATTGCGTTTCCATCTAAACATTGGTGGTCTGTGCCTTTGTAGACTTGGATAGGTTCGCTATGCCCGTTATCTTCAAGGGCATAGATAGCGTTGTAGGTGGCAATGAACATCTTGCAATCTCCTTTGTCGTGTCGTATCGAAACAATTTGGTACCGATACGAGCGTCCGGATCCAGTTGGGTGGCTCTTTCAAAGTATATCATGTGGGAGTAGCGAGGACACTATGGTATCTGAAGCATTCCGCTCGGCGGAAGAACTATTTTTTACTTGTTTTTTCTCAGAGGGATTAAGCTTCTCAATCACTCGGGCACTCGGAACATTTTCAACTGAGGTTTCCACATCAATACGTTTGAGTCGAAGCTGCTCGAATCCAAAACGGACAAGCAGTCTTGATGCAGCGGTTGCCACGCCTTGTCGTGTTCGAGAAGTTCTTACCCAATACCCAAGGTTCGCTGTTTGGTTAGTCCAGTTAACTTCATCTAAGCTACATCCACCCAGAATACTATCCGTTACTGCATCGGTAATAGCAAAGTGATATTCGCTTTGTTGTTCCCAGAGATAAGGGACTGTCTTTTCAATCCACATCCGCGCTTCTTCAATTGAGTACTCTTGATGGAGCCACGGTAGGTGGCGGGATACTTCTGGAATTGACTCCCGCGCAGCTTCAAAATACGGGTGAACGTCCTTGGGTTGATGGGTGCGAATTGCGATTGTGCCATCGCTGATTTCCGTCGGAATTTCGACAGTGCCTGTCATTGGTATAGCCTTTTCGTTCGTAAAAGTGGATTGGGTGAAAGTATGATTTTTAGTGGACGATTATCTCTCTATCCATCGATTAATCGCAAATCTGTAATCGCCGCAATGAATCGTTCGGATACTGCCCGCGCGAGTCTATTTTCGCGATCGTTTTCCGTATTTAACGAAGCTACCATAAGTACTGCTTGGACGAAATAACGGGACATAGCGAGACGATAGTCTTCCCAGCAAGCATCGAAGGTGTATTCGCTGACTCCATTTGTCTTGAGTGTTTCATGATAAATTTTTAGGAGTTGCTGTTCCTCCGATTGTCTTTCTGATGTAGCTTGTAAACACCCGCCGATGAACCATGCAATGTCCCAAATACCCTCTCCGTATGATATATCTTGCCAATCAATCACGGCAAAGCCTGACTCTCCAAGAGAGGTGCCAAAAAACATATTCTCCAAACGGAAATCTCCATGGACCAAGGTCTGTGGTAGTTTTCCAAATCGGGACTTATCTGTTAGCTTCTGAGGCAATTGTTCTCCAAAAGCCTTAGCTGCATCTGTCAATAGGGTTCCGACTTTATCAACAAAGATAGGAAATGCTTTGCAATATTGATTGAGAACCCAAGTGGTAGCAGCATCAGAATTTCGCGTTTATCTGGCGTAAAGGGGCGTGTTTTTGCCCGTAGTGGTTCGTCTGGTGCATGTAGTTTGGCAATCAGCCTACTTGGTAATATTGACTGAGGCTGGTTAAAACTAAGGTGTAGGCGCGCTAACTGTCCAGCACAAGTGAACTCCGCAATCGGTTCAATGTAAAGCGATGTTACAACGACATCCGGTGGTGTTCCCGTTGAATATAGCACTTCAGTAAGCCATTGCGGTGTAATATCATCAGGCGTGTTAGGGATACTTAACAGGACCACCAGGTTCACCCTACAATCTTTCTTATATTCTATTACTCGGTGAGATATTATACCCTAACTATATCACTTTGTCCACCATTTCTGTAAGGACTTCCATTAAAAGATCGTCACAAAGTGTATAAGCTGCTACAATAGGCAAGTCTATGAGATGCTCCTTTTTTGTGTTTTGTGTGATATAAACAGATATTTTGGCGATTGAGGCAGAGTGTCTCTTTCTTCGCCCAAATATATCGGGAAAAAATGAATAAAAGACGAGCCCTTTTAAGTTTTATGCTCATTGTGATAATAACACAGCAGCGGTCTCTGTTTGCACAAGAGCTGCCCCCGGTATTCGAGCCGATCGATCCGTATTTGGCGACTCCTGCCCCCGGCCGCATTTATGAAATTCCTGTCGTCGTCATGAGGTTCTTACCGACAGTAGATGGGAAAAATTTAGATGTCTCTATGGCAGCGGATTATCGGAGCCTCGGTGAGATTTCTTTGGGAGAGTTGAAAGAAAGAATTGATGTTTTTGATAAGCGCATTAAGTTTATGCTCGAGGAAGGCAGTCGATTTAGAGGCTATAAAACACCTTCAGCCGTGCCTTCGATTGGCTATCGGGTGGTCGCTTATGTTACGGTTTATGAACAAACCCCGCGCGGTCCTGTTATTGGAGAGGTAAATGGATTCCCTATCTATGCACCTGATTTTCATCAGATATTCGACAGATTTAATATGGCACATTATGTCAACGACTTAGGTGTCAAGGAGATTTGGGTATGGATGGGCGGCGTTGCACCTGATTTTCCGAGTTATGATCCGAGTCTTCATAAGCCTGAAAATTTCAGAAACTGGTGGGAATCCAACATGTCGAGCCCTTTAGCCGGGGACATTTCCAACAGCAATCGGGATAACACCGATTTACCTATATACAATTCCACCTATACCGTTTATGGACAAAATTTCAGGCGTACGCAAGCTGAAGCAGTTCATAACCATGGACATCAATTGGAAGCGATATTGAGCCATATCAACCAGTTACAACATGGCAATACAGACCTTTTTTGGAAAAAATTTGTCGGTCAAGACGGAAATGGGGACTTCATCACAGGGCGAGCAGGCTGGACGCACATGCCGCCGAATACGACCAAACACTATGATACCCTAAATATGGCACGCGTCGAGAGTGATATTGAAGATTGGACACCTGACAATAGCGGGGCAAAGAAAATTGTTGATGTTAATACGTGGGGCAATTTGATCTATCAGTGGCCCGACGCGAATCCTGCTGAGATTCAGCAGCGTGTGGAGTCACAATGGTATATCTACTGGATGCAGAATATGCCAGGACATGGCAATCGGATTCAATTCGGAGAGAAAACCGTGACAAATTGGTGGGTGTTCACCGGGGACTGGGATATGGCTATTTCGTCCAACCTCGGACTTACAACAAAATAAAAGGATTGTATTGCCGAAGAAACGACATATTGTATAGACTCAATCCGTTCTAATTAATACGGTCTTAGACATGTAGCATTTTCATGAATGTGTTGTAATTTGAAAAGTCTTCGACCCAAAATTCGCATTTTCCCTTTAATCGTGATCCTACGCCTATGAAGTGCCATCCAATTTTTTCAGTCGCCTCTATATCCCATTGAGCATCACCTATATAGACGACGCGTTGGAAGTTATTCCCTAATGCAAATAGGCATTTCTCCATAATCTCTACGCGTTTATCGCTATCATCACTGGAAGTTAAGACCGTATTCTTCAGATTAAATCCTGCGTGCTGAAGTTTCATTGTGGCGGTGTGTCTCCAACCGCCTGTCGCGAATCCAACTTTATAGCCGCCCGCGGCGAGGAGTTTATTAATCAGGTGAGTAGCTCCTTCTATTGGGCAGCATTTACCACCATTTTGAAGATACCCCCTAATCAATTCGCCGAATTTCGTGCGGACCTCGTTAATTTGTCCCTTTTCCTGAATGTTGTTTTCTTCCATGATTTGTCGCAAACTACCTGTGTCGGTTACATTTACGTATTTGCTCCAATTATCATGAATGTGAACTTCACCTAAGACCTCTCTTATTGCGGAGATGTAATAGGCATCATCGAAACCGAAACTGTCGACCAAGGTACCATCGATATCAAATATTGTAGCAATCATTTCGTCTCCACCCTCTTAATAGACTTTGGTGGAATCTATCCGTACGCCATTTCGGGATGTTTGCCGAGAACGCGGAGCAGGCGTTCATCAGCACCTTCCAAAACATAATCAGGCATGCGGTAGTTTAGATAGGGCCAGAACCTTTGCGCGACGAAGCGTTGTCCATAGACTTGATGAAACAGATAGCGGACGCGATTGGTCTGGTTTGGCGCGCCCCGGTGCCATGTTTGTCCGTTGAGCAAATAGAGGTCCCCTGCTTTCATAAGAAGGGAAACCGGTTTTTTGCCGTCAAAAGTTGGATGTTCCGGTTCATCGGGTTGTCGCCCGGAATAGTGGCTACTGGGCACGAATTGGGATGGACCGTATTTGACATCATCCTGATCTGTTAGTGCGATTTGGACGGACATGCGAAGGACAGGCATCCGCAGTCTCGGATCGTGCCTATCCATATCGGGTGTGATGGGGAATTCCACGCCATCGTCAATGTGGAATCGGTTGATGCCTAAATCCGTTCGGTTGAGGATACAACCTTGGGCGATGCAGTGGCAGTGCTCACCAAGTACGGTTTCGGCGATACTGATAATTGGCTCGCGCACGAGTAGGTCGCGGAACATGAGATCGCACTCAAAAAGGCGATGCACGACGATTGGTGCTTTCCCATCTTGCCGAGAGCCTTTGACGTTACGCATCTGGGTGAAATAAGGTTCCGAGAAGATTTCATCAACACGCGCAATTATCTGATCACACTCTTCGCGTGAGAGCACATTTCGGACAATCGTTGCTCCGTTTTGGTAAAAATCCTCTAAAATAGCGTTCAAGGTATCCGGTGATAGAGGTTCCGCGGGAAGTGCGTGTTCTTTGGTTTCCATGGTTCTGAATCCTACATGTAGAGATTAGATTAAGTATTATCCCAAGATTTTTAATAGGGATTCCCGCTAATTTTTTTCACATTTGAAAAAATTAGCAGACTATAACGATAAACCGTTCTGTATCACCGCGAGCAATTCTTTAATTTCCTTAATAGGGTCTTCCCCCGGCACCCCTTCACCTAATCGGACGGCGGCACCGATTATTAGCCACTGTTCAAATTCTTGCTTCCGAGCGGGACGGAGGCGAAAGTAACGTTTGAGGTATCTGCGATGGAGCCATTGGCGGGACAGGTCGAGTATCCAGGGTAAGGGTTTGCCATACGGTGTGCCTTTGCTTAGCATAAAGGAACTCAAAGCGACATCCGCTAATGGGTTTCCGTTCCTTGCAGAAGACCAGTCAATAACAACAGCGCCTGTCTCTGTCAGGATTACATTGCCGGGATGAAAGTCGCCGTGGCACAATTGGTGTGCTACCGGCATCCGGTCCAGAAGATCTAAGACTTCGGCACATAATTCTGGTGCAAGTAACCCAGGCTCGATGGATTGGATTTTTTCTTTGAATATTTGACGCTGGGTAGGTAATCCATCTATTTTTGTCAGGCGATGTATTTCTGCTTGTAACTCTGCAAACGTGCGAGTAAGCCGTGGGGCGACTGCTGGACGGGTTACGAGTGTTTCTAACATGGGTGTTCCAATGACTCGCTCATAGATAATGCCGTACCGTCCATCCACTTCCACAGTTCCGTGGAAAGCAGGAACGGGTAATCCGTGTTTATGAACGATCTGTGCAACGTGTGCTTCGTGTTCCATTTTGTGCCGAGGATACTGTTGGCGGTATAACTTGATGACTTGTCCTTCTTCCCAGACATAGACTTCGGCAAATTCGCCTTGACCAATCAGTTCTAAATCGGATATTTTCGACATCTGTGTCGCCTTTTTAGACACGGCATCGCTAAGACCGAACGTCTCGCGATGCCGGCTACTGTTGTGCTATATGGCAAAGGTTTTCTCATCGTCAAGAGCCATCAGCGCGAACCATGTATCGATATCCGTCCGTTCTGGTGCGATTTTATCAATCATCTTCGCCATGAGTGCTTATAACGTTCATCTGTGGGACCCATCTGGGTCATCCGTTCGTTATAGGCTTCTATATCTGCTTCGTTTTTCGGATGATTTGCTTTCAACCACGCCTCGACGTCTGCATCGGTTGACAATGTGTTCAACGCCTCAGCGAATTCTGCAGCGGAGACCCCTAAGAAACCGAGCGTTGCCCGATCGATTCCAGAAT
Organism: Candidatus Poribacteria bacterium; assembly: GCA_022826805.1. Lineage (GTDB taxonomy): Bacteria > Poribacteria > WGA-4E > WGA-4E > WGA-3G > WGA-3G. The sequence goes on along the minus strand of JAJDUH010000060.1, from coordinate 4,178 downwards.
CTTCACCATAGAAATATGCTCCCAGCGTATTGCTGTTAGATGCGCGTCCCTTGTCAATCAGACGTGCGAGCTGCACCATTCCATAGACATCTGTGTTGTAAGGACTCCGTGGCGCGCGGCGGTTGAGATCAACGATACCAAAACTCAATTGATCGTCCGCATCTTGAAGTTGTACCCACGTGGTGATGTCAGTGCGGGTCGGGTCTACTTCTTGACATCGCGCTTCAAACCGTTCCCGTGTTGCTTCGTTGGGTCCATAGTTTACCAACGTGTCGTTAAATTCATCGATTTCATCCTGTGATTTACCGGAGTTTTCGAGTACCCACGCCCCAATTTCAAGGTTATTTGGGTTGTTAACTGCTGCTTCCTGAAAGTCCGGATCTGAAATACCGAGGAATGCCAAAATGCGAATATCTTGTCCAGAATCATCACCGTATAGGTATTCACCGATTTTCTCTGCGCGGTGGGCACGCGCTTTATCAGCCATACGAGCGACACCACAAATGCCCCCTACATCCTTGGCGCGTGCGCTGCGTGGTGGTCCGACAGTGAGATCGACCTGCCAGAAGCTGCCCCAATCGTCCAATTCCATTGATTGGAGCACTGTTGTAATATCCGTTCTGCCGGGTGCAAAGCGAGCGAGTCGCTCCTTCAGGCGTTGTTTGTGTCCTTCAGTATCGGGGTTTTGGCTGATAACAGCATCGTTAAATTCCGCGATCTTTGCTTCTGTCTTTCCGCTTGTTTCGAGTACCCACTGTCCGAGTGCAGCATCGTCATGTTCATCAGCGGCTTCTGCATAGGCATCAGCGGAAATCCCCAAAAATGTTAGGACTTGCTGATCCAAGCCGGAGCTTTCACCGTAGATATAATCGCCGATCGTCTCTGCGTTGTGTGCGCGTGCTTTGTCTGTCATGCGTGCCACACCTACAATCCCTGCAATACCAAGGTTTGTAGGACGACGTGGCGGTTGGCGTGTCAAATCCATAATTTGTTGTCCTTCCGATTCAAAAAATGAGATGTTATTCTTTCAGTATTTTATCATATTTAAAGGGGGTGTCAAGGGAAAATCTATGTCAAGCTCCTAATTTGCCTTGACATTTTTCAGGAAAAATGCTATGTTTAGCACAAAAGCGCATGGAGGAACGCAATGGGATTCCCTGTTTACGATTACCGGACGGATATACGCAATGTGTTGGTGACCCCGCAAATTCGCTCACGGTTCCTAAGAATGGAACCTGGACAGAGTGCCCAACGTCACAGCCACGACTTAGGGCATGAAATTTTCCTGATTCTGGAAGGACGTGTTGAGTTTGAGATTGATGGCGAAACGGAAGAACTGGGACCGGGACAGATGTGTATCGCTTTGGCAGATCAGCCACACACGGTGCGTGTTCTCGGTGATGAACCGATGACGATGTACCTGTCGGTTACACCACATATACACCCGACGCACACGCCGCTGACAGAAGATGGCGAGCGATTGCCACATAATTTTGTTTCCTCTCGGGCTTACGATGTCGAGCCGAATATGCAGGTGTCTATATCGGAACTCGTTGCGCGTCAAATACATGCATCACAATTGCTTGAAGAATTAACCCAAACTTGTACAGCGATTCAGAAAGAGATGGGAACACAACTCAAGGCAGCTCTTGCCGAAGGTGATACGGATGCCGCTGCTGCATCGCGTAAAGCGATGTGGGAGGCGATCTATCCGGTTTACAAGGCTGTTGCTGAATTGGCAGATGTTTGGAACGCGCTTGCGCCTCGTGTAAACGATTAGTCCTTTCGTAGGTGAACTGACAAACTCTGGTTTATCTTGTCAGTTTTTTACTTGTTTTATCTTCAAGTCTGTGATATACTTAAAGCAACAAAGGGACGTTCACCTAATTTATTTGGGAAAGATTACCTGATTTGAACCGAATTTGGTTTTACAACGTTTTTAATGGTTGTCAGTTGTTAGTTGTTAGTCATCGGTTAAGAGACGTTTTTGTAACAATCGCCCTAACTTGGAGTAGTCCAAGAAGTAGTGAATTGTTACAGAGAGACCTCTTAATTAACCGAAGATCGAAAACTGATAACTCTGGAAACCGACAACCGCTATCTATAACAATGGATTTCCTTTAAACAACGAGGAATTGATCTCTGTTCAAAAAGGCAGAGAGAAAACGTCAAAATATAAATGAATTGTAAGGAGTACCTTATGATGAGAAACCAGCTTTTTAACAGGAAATTACTTTTTTCCTTGTTAGCTGTTGTAATGTGTTTAGGGTTTACAGCGATGAGTTACGGTCAAGCCGTCGTCTCTGTAGAACCTGCTGAAGTAGAATCCCCGGCAGCCGGGGAAGAACTCATGGTGAGTATTAATATAGCGGGTGGCGCGGATGTCGCCGGGTATCAACTGACTGTTAACTTTGATCCAACTGCGCTCAGTTATGTTTCTGGTGGAAACGCTGACTATCTACCCGCGGGTGCGTTTGCGGTGCCGGTTGTTACAACTGATAATAGTGTTACGATCGCGGCAACTTCTTTGACGGGCGCGGCGGCGGATGCCGATGGCACACTCGCTACAGTAACATTTGAAGTCGTTGAGGCGAAGGCGTCTGCTATCAGCCTAAGTGATGTTACCTTGGCTGATGCTGCTGCGAGTGCTTTAGAGGTTACTACCGCAGATGGTATGGTTACCGTTGCTGGTGCTGAAGAACCAGCCGCCGAGGAAGCTCCGGCAGAAGAGACTGCTGAAGAACCAGCCGCCGAGGAAGTCCCTACTGAGGAAGCTCCAGCTGAAGAAGTTCCGGCAGAAGAGGCTGTTCCTGAAATGCCCACGAGCCAGATGTTTGAGATCACGCTCACGAATCTGACTATGGGTGTACACGGTGAGAGCGGACAAACGCTATCACCCGCGATTTTCGCAGCACACCCTGCCGGCGTTAAACTCGCCGAAGTCGGTCAACCCGCGAATGAAGCGATTGTCATGCTTGCTGAAGGTGGGAATACCTCAGGGCTTGAAGCACTTGCAGCGGCTGCTGGCGCAGATGTCCAGATCGCTATGAATGCGGATATGACGCGTCGGTATACGATGCCGGGTCAATCTACGACGGTTACTGTAACTGCTGATATGGTGAATTCTTCGCTCTCCGTTGGCTCCATGTTAGTCTCAACGAACGATGCGTTCATCGCTGCGATTGACGTACCCCTTTTTGATGAAGATGGTATGCCTGTGTCTGCCGAGATCGACTTAAACGCGTATGATGCTGGTAGTGAAGACAACACAGAGATGGCTTCAGACATTCCGGGTCCGTTGGGCTTAGATGCAGTTGCCGATCCAGAAGGCAGCAACGAACGTGTTCCGACCGTAGATGGTGTCATCGCTGCGCATGAAGGTATTCAAGGTGTTGGTGATGTGAGTGAAGCGTTTGCGTGGGAAGAGCCGACGGCAATGCTGACGATTACACCTGTTGCGGCGCCTGCGCCCCCCGAACCGGCACCGGAACCGATTGTTCCTGGCTTTGATGTTATGCTTGATCCGGGTTTGAACATGATTTCTGTTCCCTTAATGCCGGCAGAGCCTTACACAGCGAAATCGTTGGCAGAGATGCTCGGTGCGACTGTTGTCATTCAACTCAATGCTGCGACGCAGAGTTTCGTTGGTTACACGGTTGCTGATGGTGGCGATGGCTTTGGTATTGATGGTGGCAAGGGTTATATCGTCAACACGCCTGCTGGTGGTATGGTGAAGTTTACGGGTGATGCGTGGGCCAACCAACCTGAGCCGGAACCCGTAGTTGAAGAGCCAGCAATTGAAGAGGAAGTAGTTGAAGAAGTCGCTGAGGAACCCGCTGCCGAAGAGGAAGCTGCTGAAGAAGTGGTTGAAGAGGAAGCAGTCGAAGAGGAAGTAGTTGAAGAAGTCGCTGAGGAACCCGCTGCCGAAGAGGAAGCTGCTGAGGAAGTCGCCGCTGATGCTGCTGATGCAGCTGCTGAAGAAGCGGTGGTCGAAGAAGCTGCACCTGCTGCGCCTGCGCTCTCTACCTTCAGAAGTGCCTGGGCATTCATCGTCACAAGCGATATCCAAGGCATGGATACTGGCACAGCTTACACACTCGTCGCTGAGAATCTCCGCACTGGGAGCATCGCTACGCAGAATATCGCCACCGGTGTGAAACGCGCCTCTGCCGTCTGGG
>JAJDUH010000070.1 GCA_022826805.1 Candidatus Poribacteria bacterium | reverse complement strand
CCCAGACGGCAGAGGCGCGTTTCACACCGGTGGCGATATTCTGCGTAGCGATGCTCCCAGTGCGGAGATTCTCAGCGACGAGTGTGTAAGCTGTGCCAGTATCCATGCCTTGGATATCGCTTGTGACGATGAATGCCCAGGTGCTTCTGAAGGTAGAGAGCGCAGGCGCAGCAGGTGCAGCTTCTTCGACCACCGGTTCTTCAACGGCAGCATCAACTTCGCCTTCAGCAGCATCGGTGGCGGCATCAGCGGCAGCATCAACTTCCTCTTCGGCGGCGGGTTCCTCAGCGACTTCTTCAACAGCTTCCTCTTCGACTGCTGGCTCTTCAACGACCTCTTCAACAACTTCCTCTTCGACTACTGGCTCTTCAACTACGGGTTCCGGCTCAGGTTGGTTGTCCCACGCATCACCCGTAAACTTCACCATACCACCAGCAGGGGTGTTGACGATATAACCTTTGCCACCATCAATACCAAAGCCATCGCCACCATCAGCAACCGTGTAACCAACGAAACTCTGCGTCGCAGCATTGAGTTTAATGACAATGGTCGCACCGAGCATTTCTGCCAACGATTTCGCTGTGTAAGGCTCTGCCGGCATTAAGGGGACAGAAATCATATTCAAACCCGGATCAAGCATAACATCAAAACCAGGAACAATCGGTTCCGGTGCCGGTTCGGGTGCCACAGGTGCTGCAACAGGTGTAATCGTCAACATTGCTGTCGGCTCTTCCCACGCAAATGCTTCACCCACATCACCAACACCTTGAATACCTTCGTGCGAAGCGATAACGCCATCTGCCGTCGGAACACGTTCGTTGCTGCCTTCTGGATCGGCAACTTCATCTAAGCCCAACGGACCCGGAATGTCTGAAGCCATCTCTGTGTTGTCTTCACTACCAGCATCATACGCGTTTAAGTCGATCTCGGCAGACACAGGCATGCCATCTTCATCAAAAAGGGCGACATCTGTAGCAGCGATGAATGCGTCATTGGTTGACACGAGCATTGAACCGACAGAAAGTGAAGAGTTTACCATATCAGCCGTCACAGTAACAGTAACAGATGCCCCGGGAGGCAGAACACCGTCAGCGACCATACTGTTTGCGCCAGCGGCAGTTGCGAGTGCGACGAGCCCTGAGACATCGCCGTTCTCAGCCAAGAGGACGAGTGCGGGGCTTGCGGCTTCCCCGACTGGAGCGAGGTCAATACCGGCGGCGTGTGTTACAAAGATGGGTGGTGAAAGGATTTGTCCACCCATGCCGGGTTCGCCCATGGTCAGGTTCGTGAGCGTAATCTCGAACATCTGGCTTGCGGGCATTTCAGCAGGAGTTTCTTCAGCGGAGGGTGTTTCCTCGACAGCGGGTACTTCCTCTGCAGATGGTACTTCTTCTACAGCAGGCACTTCTTCGGCAGCGGGCATCTCCTCTGCGGGTATTTCCTCAATAGATGGTGCTGCAATAAGATCGTAACTTTCCAATTCAAAAACAATTTCGTTTGTATCCTGGAATTTGACGGGACCAACATCGGGTGCAAGCCATAGGATCTCATTCTCACGCAGACGTTGAAGTGCCGTGACGGCTTCTCGCTGAGTCTCGATCTTAACACAGTCTTTGAATATACCGATCGGGGTTTCAACGTCCTCGATTGCAACAACTTCTAAAATGCTGGTAGTGGTCGCCGCTCCCACCAGTTTCAGTACGGTTTCCGTCACAATCTCCCACGTATGTCCTAATGGTAGCGCGGCGGGGAAATTAATGACCGGTGAATCATAAGTCGCCTCAGCAATGCCAAATGCACCTCGGTCGAAGGCGACTTGATGTAGCATAATCGCTCCATCTCCATCAACAGTTACCCAGGACTTGTCAAACGCAACTACGCCTGTTCCAACTGTTTCCTTGGCGATATTCAGGAGGATAAATTCCTCACTGTCAACCGTTTCCGGGTCCTCAAAGGTATAGATGCGTCGCTCTGCACCGTCGGCACTCAAGAGAACCCATGTATTGCCGACCACCGATGGAAAATAATTTTGTGCCGTTGCTGTAAGGGCAAAACTGCATACAAGGCTTAAAACCAAGAGCGGTGTCAGCCAAGACACAAGTCTGATAATTTTCATATCTATCTCCTTTTTTCTTTTTTCAAAAAGGTACAAACTTAGTAATGCTTACAAAATTAGTAGTGTCTCTGCGGGATTCTCACGAGGGGGAATGGCAAACACAAGCGATTTATCGCAGCGCAAGTCCCACCTCGTTAGAGGGTTCACGCCATACCTCTGGAAAGCTGTCATCCTATTCCGAGACATATTGATATCCAAACCACATTCCGATTGCCACGACGAGAACGGCGATGACAATTACAACTAATGCGATTTTCCAACTTACCATATTGGTTTTTCCAAGTTACGTATGATAATGGCTAAATGTTACTATATTTCTCAAAGGGTTTCAAGAAAAAATAGCGGGTTTGGGCAATTCAATTGGCACAGGATTCTGAGGTTAATTACTAAAGTTCTGTGCAACAAGCACCAAATCCAAAATGTTAACAGTGCCATCGCCCGTAACATCCGCATCGGTGTCAGGTTCTCCGAAGCGAGCAGCCACGAAAGTGAGATCTAAGATGTTCACAACCCCGTCCCCTGTTACATCGTAAGGCACAGGTTCAGGAGCAGTATCTTCCTCAGGAGTCGATTCGGGTATAGGGTCTTCTTCAGGAGACGGTTCTGATGTAACGTCTTCCTCTGTGATGTTGGTATCTTCCTCAGGAGATAGTTCGGACATAGCGTCTTCTTCTACGGTTTCAGGCTCTTCAGGCACGGTTAGTAGATTGGAGCTTATCAGACTAAAGATCAAGCCATCACTGTCTTGGTATTGGATTGGACCTATATCTGGAGCGAACCATTGATAGGTAGTCTGATTGATATCGAGATTGAGGAATCCGCCAGTAGCAGTAAGCACCAAATCTAACTGAACCTTAGCACAGTTTTGGAACGTTCCAGCTGGTGTGACGACATCCTCGAATCCAATGACTTCCAAATTAGTGACACTTTTTCCATCTATGGGTTCTCCAACTATTAATTTCGCTTTTGCATCTGCTGCTATTTGCCACTTATCCCCCAAGACTAATTGTAGCGGGAAAAAAGTAGCAGGAGTTGGAAAATCTGCAGTTATGGTAGCGAGAGAATGTTCGATGGTAGTGCTATGGAGTTTAATGGATTCACTGCCAACAGTCAAAAAATACTGATCAGTTTCAGATACGCCAGTGGCGAGTTCCTCCGTCGTAATTTTCAGGAGAACATGCTCTTGACCATCAATAATTTCGGGTCCCTCAAGGGTATAGGTGGTCTGTGCTGCACCATCGCTGCTATCAAAAACCCACATGTTACCAATATCTGCTGGATAATAATTTTGGGCTGTCGCTGTAAACGCGAAAAAGCAAACGAAACTCAAAATCAAAACTGGCTTGATCCAGCACAAAAACCCCGTCTTTTTCATATTTTGACTCTCCTTATGCCGATTGTAATGAGTGAAATGATGGGAGTGATGACAAAGAACACCATTTTTCAGGTTAATCTACCGTGTTGACTTTTTCCGAACTTCGTGTGATAATGGAAATATGTTATCATAATTTATTGTACTTTTTCAAGAAAAAAGCGCGTCGCGGATGCCTATGTCTGGCTTCGCATCGCTAAGATAAAAGTACCCAAAGGAGAAATGTAGATGCGTTTGGAAGGGCAGGTTGCAATCGTTACAGGCGGTGGTGGTGGCATCGGAAAAGCGACATGCTTGGCGTTCGCTAAGGAAGGTGCGGATATTGTGATTCCTGAAGTCAATATAGCGAATGCGGAAGCAGCGGCGGCAGAGATCGCAGCACTCGGTAGGAGATGCCGAGTCATCGAAACCGATGTTGCAGACGGTGATTCGGTGCGGAATATGGTTCAAGAGACACTTGGGACGTTCGGACGAATCGATATTTTAGTCAATAACGCTGGTATTTTTAGTTATACGCGTATAGAGGCATGTACGGAAGCCGAATGGGATCGGATGATGGCTGTAAACCTCAAGGGACCTTTTCTCTGTTCACAAGCAGTGATGGAGACGATGAAGGCACAAAAATCTGGACGGATCATCAATCTCGGTTCGTTGGCGGGACAGGTTGGTGGATTGGTCGCCTCTGCGCCTTATTCTGCCTCCAAAGCGGGTGTGATGTGTCTGACGAAGTCGTTGGCACGTATGCTTGGAGAATATGGCATTACGGTAAACTCTATTGCACCGGGTGTCGCAGAAACGGAGATGACAAAGAACCACCCCGATATGATAGATCAAATTCCATTGGGACGGGTTGCTGATCCTTCGGAAGTTGCAACTGCTATTCTTTTCCTCGCCTCGGAAGAAGGACGTTATGTGACCGGGGCGACGCTTGATGTAAATGGTGGAATACGAATGGCATAAATGGTCGCCAGTTTTCAATTTTCAGTTAAGAGATTTCCTGTAACAATCTATTCTCACTTGGAATACGGCAAAGGATGTGTGAATTGTGAAGCCTTTTATAACTGATGACCAACTGTTGAGAGCTGTTAAAAGTAAAAAGGGGGAGAGAATACATGGAATATAGAACGCTTGGACGGGCAGGTGTGAAAGTTTCACCGCTCTGTCTCGGTACAATGATGTTTGGTGAACCGACAAATGAAAAGGATTCAATTCGGATTATCCATCGGGCGATGGATGCAGGGATTAATTTCTTGGATACCGCCAATGTCTATAACGCTGGTGAATCAGAGCGGATTATCGGGAAAGCGATTCGTTCTGACCGGGAAAAGTGGGTTATTGCCACAAAGGTGAACGGTTCAATGGGAGAGGATGTGAATTCGGCGGGTTCGCACCGATTTCATATTATGTCGGCGGTAGAAGCGAGTCTCGAACGCCTTGGAACAGATCACATTGATGTTTATTACTTGCACCGATGGGATGCCTCGACCCGGATTCTGGAATCGCTCCGTGCGTTAGATGATTGTGTCAGGCAGGGGAAGGTACGTTACATCGCCTGTTCTAATTTTCAAGCATGGCGTATCTGCGAAGCACTCTGGACAAGCGAGAAATATGGGCTGGAGGAATTCGTGTGTGTCCAACCCCTTTATAACATTGTGAATCGGGATCCTGAGGTGGAATTGCTTCCATTTTGCCAGAAGTATGATATCGGGGTTGTACCCTATAGTCCGTTGGCACGAGGCGTGTTGTCAGGTAAGTACCTAACCGGTGAAAAACCGCCCAAGGGTTCAAGGGCGGCGCGACAGGATAGACGGATTTTACAGACCGAACTTCGCGAAGAGAGTTATGAAGTGGCACAGCAACTCAAACCCTTGGCAGATGCACACGGCAAAACATTGACGCAATTTTCGTTGGCGTGGGTGTTGGCAAATCCAGTGATTACTTCTATTATTGTTGGACCGCGTACCATGCAGCAGCTTGAGGATAACTTGGGATGTTTAGATTGCACGCTAACGGCAGACGATGAAGCGGCTATCAACGAGTTGGTGCCACTTGGTGAACACACCGGTAAAGGGTTTAATGACCCAGCGTATCCAGTGCTGGGACGGTTCACACTGGATTAAAACGTGGAAATGTGTAACTATCAACTTGACATACAGAGCTGCTGCCGCTACCATAGGGCAGCGGCTTCGTTTTGACTTACCTGAGCCACGGTGAGATTCTGGAAAAGGCAGGGGATTCCTCATTCGCTAAGAAGAAATTACGTCTCTTGCTGTCGGAAATATGCACGCACCGCTTGAATGAATATTTACCAATTTCGTAAAGGCTATAACCTAAATCCGTGACATAAGTTTCAATCTCACTGAAGTCGCCGCGATTCGTCTCACCGACATCTTTGAGCTCCGCTATTAAAAGCGGAGCATGCGTTTTCAAACAGTGCTCACCACCCCGTAACACTTCTAACTGATACCCCTCCACATCAATCTTAATGAAATCGGGAACCGACAATTTCTCAATGAGGTTGTCAATTGTATCAAGCGTTACGTTTTCTGACGCTGTGCGTCCTTTAGCATATTTTAAGGAGGCAGTCCCTTCGGCAAGTTCTGCCTCGGAATAATAGAGGTTTCTCTGTTCTGTTTTGTCCCCGAGCCCTTTGTTGACAACAGTGACATTCGAGAACTGATTCAGAGAGACATTCTCATAGAGATAACCGCAAGTGCGCGCTGCGGGTTCAAACGCTACGACTGCTCCAGTGTTATCAACCTGTGAGGCGAGGAGACACGTATAGAATCCAATGTTCGCACCGATGTCCCAACAGATATCCCCCCGCTTGATGATTTTGGGAAGCTTGGTGGCGACATACCTCTCGTCATGCGTACTATAAAAATAGAGGTATTGGTGTTCAGGATTTGCTAAGTTGACTTTCAACTGGAATGGATACTTGGTCTCAAAGATAACAATCGGGTCTTCGGGGATAATCCAGTTCTTCGTCAGGTTTAAAAGCAGACTTTTCCCCTCAGTGATTGGACACCGTCGGAGGTAATTACGGACGAGTTGATTGGTAACCCGCTTTGCAAGTCTGTCCTTTCTCTGTGTACTGCGTTGCGGGTTTATCCCCACGTCTCAAGTCCTAATAGCTTTTTACCAAGTTCGGTTAGATAAGCAGTTTCACCCGATTGATGTTCTTTTTCTGGGCGTTCACCGCTAAATCCTGCCATACGCTCCTTCCATGCATTGATACGACGTTCGCGTGCTTCTGGGTTCGCTTCACCTGTCGGAGACATGGTGATGTATTGGGCGACACGTGGAGCATCAGCAGTGTTAATACCGGCACTGTGTGGCAAGGCGCTGTGCCAAATTACGAGATCCCCTGCTTTGCCAGGGACAGGAATTGCGCCGAGTGCTTCTAAATCTTGTTGCCTCGGATCGGCATCCGCAGGGAGACTTTTTATCCATTCCTCAATCTTACGATGAAAACCGGGGACGCAAGTGAACGCGCCTTGATTGGCGGCGGTATCGGTAAGATAAAGCACACCTTGGACGTGAAAACGGAACGGAAGTTCTACAGATGTGTCCCAGTGAAGCCCTAAGTTTGTGCGCTCAAATTTTCCTGAAATATTGGGTGGGCTCATGCTGGCGCGGTCGAAGCTGACCCATAGTTTCTCTGTGCCCCAAATTTCGGAAAAAGCCTGATGCACGCGCGGAAATTGACGGGTTGCCCAGAGTGCCGGATGCTGATAGATTTCCACCATGATACCTTTGCGAGGGGGATCAGGGTACCAACTTTCTTGGTTTTCGGCATCCATCTCCAGAAAGTTCCAGACGGCTTCTGCGACATTCTGGATGAGTTCTGGAGGTGCTGCGTTGTGAACAACGACGTAACCGTTTTCTTCCCAAAAAGCGCGATCTTCGGAACTCAAAACTGCCATTTCTTCCTCCAATTGTGTTGCGAGAACATTCTATCCTAACCGGCGTAGATACGCTGAGAGAAAAATGACTATTAACCCAAAAATTACAGTGAGATTAAGCCATGGTGCCGGTCTCTTTTGGTATACTTCAAACACGGGGTATGGAAAAGTTAGGAAAATTGCTAACGTGAATATCAGAAAAACGATAAAAAGTTTGATACCTAAAACGAAGATATAAAGTGAATAATCTAAGGTAAGAGGGTTCACAGCGGCGCCGGCGCGGGCAGTGCGGAAAAAGGTTATAAAATTATACAGTCCTGATATAAGGACTGTTAGTAATGCTGTCCAGACAATGCCGCCGAAACGGCGCAATGCAGATGAAATCAACGCCGCAGGGTTAGAGGAGCGGTTAGCGATTGGGAGAAGAACAACGCGGAGGAAAAAGAACCCGCCTATCATCAGGACGACGGAGCCGACATGGATCCATTGCATCAACGCTTTCAGAAACATTTGTAGTTAAAGTCACAAAAACAGTGTGCAGAAGGGTAGTCAGTCTGGTCCCCGACTACCCTTCTGCTTTTCCGATTTTCTTGTGTGCTTCCGGTTGCCGAATTAGACGACCGGTTTTCCACCAACAGGTTTAAAACAGTTTCGCGCCTGTTTACAAGCGTCCGGAGACACGAATTGGTCATCGGGTCCGACGACTTGCATCGTGCAATTGCACCAATAGTGTGCACCCGGGTTGTTTTTAACGAGGTTCTGCAAGTTGCCTCCCGGAATATAAATCGCCTTTGTCCGAAGGTATTGGCATATCGGGCGATCAAAGATTGGAAGTGCTTTTCCTTGTGACATATTGATGCTCCTTTAGCTTGCAGCCATCATCGCCGCGCGGCTGATGAGGTTCTGTGTTAAGGTTACCTTGTAGGCGTTGTCGTTCAAGGGTTGTGCATCTTTGACGGCATCGGCACCGGCTTGCGTGCTAACCGATTCGTCGATCATCTTGCCCGTGAGTGCGGCTTCTGCTTCCTTAGAACGCCATGGGGCGGGTGCTACACCACCGAGTACAATACTGGCGGTTTTGCAGGTTTTCCCGTCCATCTCGAAAACGCCTGCAACGCTTGAGAGTGCGAAATCAGGGGCACCTTTTTCGCGCGCCTTCAAATAACAGCTTTTGGTATTCGGTTTCGCTGCTGGCACCGTAACCTCAACGACGATTTCGTTGGGTTCAAGTACGTTTTCGCGGAACGGATTGGCTGCGGGCAAGGTAAAGAATTCCTCAAGTGACATTGTTTTTTCACCCTCAGGTCCGACGATTTTCACGGAGGCACCTAAAGCTATCAATGCTGGCGCAAGGTCTGAAGGATGCACGATGTAGACCGGATCGCCGCCAAGAATAGCGTGGTATTTGCTCAAGCCATCCACTGCATAGCATGTGTCTCCACCCTTTTTGAGACAGTTGATGGTTTCGTCGCGGTAGTACCAGCATCGTGGCCTCTGACAGAGGTTTCCACCGAGTGTGCCGACGTTCCGTATCTGTGGTGTGGCAACGGAGGCTGCTGCCTGTGCCAACACAGTGTAGTGGTGTTGAATCGTTGGGTGTCTTGCGATGTCATCAATGGTGGCTAATGCCCCGAGTTTTAAACCCGATGCATCGGCGTTGATACCATCCATTCCGGGTAATGTCTTGAGATTAACGAGGGTCTTCGGGGTCTCAATATACTCTTTGATCTCCCCGAGAAGGTCTGTGCCCCCGGCGATAAGCATGACTTCTCCCCATGCGCTTTCACTTAGAAGTGAAGTGACCTGCTCGAGACTGGTGGCGTTAATGTAACTAAATTTTTCCATTGTTTACCTCCTTATGCGTTCTTCTCGGCAAGCGCGGTGAGAATCTTATCGGGTGTTATCGGCACTTCTCGAATTCGCACGCCAATTGCGTTGTAAACAGCGTTGGCGATAGCCCCAAGTGTTGGAATACACACGGGTTCACCGATACCTGTAACTCTGCGGTGCGTATCGAAAACGATGGCTTTAATCTCAGGGATCTCAAAAGTTCCGGGAACTTTGTAATCCTCGAGGTTCGCGTTAAGCATCCGTCCAGTGTATGGGTCCATCACGCGCTCTTCGAGTATCGCTTGACCTAATCCCATGATGACGCCACCATTAATCTGACTCTCTGTGGTCAGGCGATTAATCGCCAGTCCGCAATCTTGAACGGCAACAATCTTGAGAACCTTGAGGGCACCGGTCTCGGTATCAACTTCAACTTCGGCAAACTGTGTGCCAGCCGCACCGTTTTGGCGGAGTTCTTCATCCCAATGTCCACCTTCGCTGATGCTTTCCATACCGAGTTGCCCTGCTGCCTGATTCCAGGTAATCGTCTTAGTTCTATCAGAAACAACGTAGATTGTTCCAGTGCCGACGCGAAGATCGCCAACAGGTGCTTCAAGCATCGGGGCAATCCGCTCAAACAACTTCTGTTTTGCCGCTGCAGCAGCTGTTTTGATGACAGGTGCAACGGATGGAGTTGTCTGACTGCCGCCACTGCCGCCAGAGGGAAGTCCTGGTTGACTATCGCCGACTCTTACCTTGATGTCACTTGGGGCGAGTCCAAGTTCTTCGGCGACAATGATTGCGATCACAGTACGTATACCAGTACCAATGTCCTGTGTTCCAGTAACTGCTTCGACAGTGCCATCGGAATTGATAGTAACGCGTGCTTCAGTCCCGCGTCCGCCGCCGCCACCCCATAGACCGCTTCCGACGCCCATACCCCGTTTTTTCACACCTGTACCGGAGCCAGCGACGCTGTTGCGGCGATGCCATCCAATCTCTTGGGCACCAAGGGTGTATTGTGCTTGGCGCACCTCGTTTGCATCGTTGATACGCCGGAACTCTAACGGATTCATTCCGAGTTTCTCGGCAAGTTCGTCCATCAGAGAGTCCATCGCAAATGCTGCTTGTGGGTGTCCGGGAGCGCGCATTGCGCGTTGGTTCCCGGCGTTAACAGCGATATTCACTCTTTCGGTGTGCAGGTTTGGTACATGATAGACGTAGGGTGCTTGAAAACCAGCACCACTGGAGATACCACCAGTACCGTGGCCCTTCATATCGTAAGCTATAAGGCGTCCGTCGCGTGTCGCCCCTGCGCGGACGTGCTGCGTCATTGAGGGACGATTGCCAGCGACGAGGTGTTCCGCCTTACGGGTTAGCATCAACTTCACGGGTTTACCGCTGATTCGTGCCAATTCCGCAGCGGCGTGTCCTTCTACGCCAGGACTAAATTTGCTTCCAAATCCACCACCCATGTGTTCTGTGATAACTCTAACTTGGTTCGCCGGTAGTTCAAAGTGTTGTGCAAAATCGTTACGGACCCCGAAAACACCTTGTGTAGATGCCCAAACAGTCAGGTTCTGCTCGTCTTCCCATTCGGCGACGTGTCCGTGGGTTTCTAAACAGACATGGGTCTGGACAGCCGTGCGGTAGGTAGCTTCTACCTCGACAGCGGCTTCAGCGAATCCTGCTTCGAGGTTACCATCTTCTCTGATGTTGGGTTCGCTCTGGTTGCCCGCCCAATCGTCTCGAATTTGCGGTGCCCCATCCGCCATCGCATCTTCTTCTGTGACGACGTGTGGTAACTCCTCCAAATCAACATGAATGCGTCGAATCGCATCTTTGGCGATGTCATCCGTTTCCGCTGCAACTGCGGCAATTTCTTGACCTTGGTAGCGGAGTTTATTTCCGATTTCAATGAGCGGTATAACTGCTTTGACGCCGGGTAGTGCTTCTGCTTCACTCATATCAATGCCCATAACCGTTGCGTGTGCAACTTCCGAACGCAAGATACGTCCGTAAAGCATCCCCGGTCGATTCATATCAAAAGTATATTTCGCTTTTCCAGTGACTTTGTCTTTACCGGATAAACGGGGTATCCGTTTTCCGATAAGACGAGATTCACTTGCTTCTCCCCATGATGCCATGTGTTTTCCTCCTATAGATGACTGCTCCAATAGGACGACAGCCTGCTGTGTCCTGTCAAATAAGGCAGTAGGAATCACATCTTCTGTGATGCGGTCTTGACAGCGTCAAAGATAAACGGATAAGTTCCGCAGCGACATGTATTACCAGACAAGCCCATTTTGATTTCTTCGAGCGTCGGATTTTTGTTTTCGTTCAACAGTGCTGCAGATGAAACGACGAAGCCGGGTGTGCAGAAACCACACATCAGTGCGTCGTGTTGGACGAATGCTTCCTGAACTGGGTGCAAGTCGTCTCCGTTTGCTAATCCCTCAACGGTTGTTATCTGCTTGCCTTGTGCATCCATTGCGAGCATCATGCAAGCGTAGATCGATTTTCCGTCTACCATAACCGTGCAACCCCCACATTCACCTCGGTCGCAAATGAGTTTAGCACCGGTCAAGTCAACGTTGGTTCCGCTTGTGTCGATTCCATCCCGTAAAACAGTCAAGAGCGTTGTGCGTGCTTCAACTTCAACCTCGTACGATTTCCCATTAATGTTGAGCTGAATTGTCGCACTGGAGATAGCGTCCCCCGCTTGGGCTTCAGCGGCTTGCTCGCTGCCGATGAGGACACTGGGTGCGACCGTTGCTGCTACGGTACCGGTGCCTACGCCCTTTAAGAAGTTCCGGCGCGAGATACTCGTCCCCTGTTTTTTTTCTTTATCGGACATGCGTGCCTCCTTCAATTGTGCGTTCAAATTAATATTTTAACGTTACATTCACTACATTGGTTGGACAATTCGTTATCTTTCGATTTCCCTCAGTATACCAAATCCGACTTTTTTTATCAATAAAAAAACGTGCGAGGTACAATTAGGTTTCGGTCTTTGGTTACCAATTGTTAAACATCTGATAGCCCATCATGTCAAACACGGTAGGGTTGCAAACCAAAATTACCACTTTTTTATAAGATTTAATCTATTGTGAATGTAAAAAATTGATTGGCAATTTTTCTCAGGATAGGGTATCATATTAACATCTTGTAGCACTCATACTGGATAATTGCGCAAGGGGAAATATTATAAAAAGGCGGTTCTGCCTACTATACGCTAAACAATAAGGAGCTATCATGGCTGCAAATACGTTTGAAATTACTGACGATACGTTTGAAGGAATGGTGATTACATCAGACACACCGATTGTTGTTGACTTTTGGGCGGAGTGGTGTGGTCCGTGCAAAATGATTGCGCCAATCTTGGAGGAACTTGCCGACGAGAATTCAGACGCATTCAAAGTCGGGAAAGTCAATGTTGATGATAACCGCCAAACGGCAATGCAATACGGTGTTCGGAGCATCCCGACGCTTCTTGTGTTCAAAGACGGGAAAGTTGCAGGACAGATTGTCGGTGCGATGCCTAAAGACGCACTGAAGAAGAAAATCTTAGACGCACTATAAGCACTAACGCCGCGTAATTACACACCTCTGGGAAATGAAAGATTGGAAGACTGGAAGAATTAAATTTTCTTTTCCGCTCTTCCTGTCTTTTTGTCTTTTTCAGGTTCGCTATGTTCTGGCAATTTGTCTATAATACGCTTGTTATTCCCACAATGTTTGTCGGCTTTCACGCTGCGGGGTGTTGCAATCCTAAAGTTCGGGAGGGCATCAGAGGACGTAAAGGCGTATTTGCGGAACTAACCAACCAACTCCAGACAGCACGAAATTTAGAAAAGACAGTATGGTTCCACTTTACCTCCGTTGGCGAATTTGAGCAGGCGAAACCGCTCATTGAAGCGATTTATGGAGAGACTCGGATTGTTCTGACCTTTTTCTCACCGTCCGTTGCATCCAACGCCAGATCTTATCCCTACGCCGATGCTGCTGCGTATCTCCCGTTTGATACACCGCGGAACGCCGAATGCTTGATACAACTTATTGAACCTACGTTAATAGTTTTTTCAAAATTCGATATTTGGCCCAACCTTGTTTGGAGAGCCTCTAAACACGACCTTCCTATTATCGTGGTTGCAGGGACGCTCCACGCCGAATCGAAACGACTGTCTCGCTTCGCAAAGCCATTTTTTCGGAGTGTACATCGACATATCCGAGTGCATTGTGCGATTTCGGAAGCGGACGCTGGTCGCTTTCAAGAACTCTGCTCATCAACACATGAAATCATTGTTACCGGTGATACCCGCTACGAGCAGGTCTACCGACGGGCGACTGCTGTCGAATCTGATCCTGAATTTTTCCACGGGCAGAAGAGCCTAAAACGCCCTATCTTCATTGCTGGTAGCACGTACACAGAGGATGAGAAAGTATTGTTGCCTGCTTACCAACTGCTGCGCCGGAATATACCCGAAGATTTCCCACATCTGATTTTGGTTCCGCACGAGCCAACACCTGAACGGATAAAGGCAATTCGTGGACATCTGGATCGGGAAAGATTAGGACATGTCTGCTTTTCTGAACTTACGCCTGAAGCAGATTTATCAGCGGTGGATGTATTAGTCGTTGACAAGATGGGGCTTCTTGCGAGGTTATATAGTGTGGCAGATATAGCGTTTGTTGGTGGGAGTTTTCGTGGGAGTGTTCATAATGTGATGGAACCCGCTGCGATGGCAAAACCTGTTATTTTTGGTCCGACTATCCAGAATGCATACGAGGCGTCTCTCCTCGTGGATCGGGGCGCGGCGAAACTGGTGCATACTGTACAACAATTAACGGATGCGGCGGTGGCGTGGCTGGAGGATGAGACGGCACGGACGGCAGCGGGCAATATCGGAAAGCAAGTGATTGAGGAAAATCTGGGTGCGGTGGCGCGGACTTTAGCGCATTTACGGCGGTATGTGTGAGGTGAAAGTGTAGAGAGTGAAAGACAGAATTGATTGGGAGTCAGATCGTGTCTCGCATGGACGGTTGCAGTTTGGACTCGAAGGAAGTTGAACAACATTTATTTTCGCAATAAGTAGTTTTGGGCTTGGTTAAATTGAATCTCACAGTAAATTCTTCACATAATCTGGTGAACATAATTGTGTTTGTATGTAATTCATAATCTTTCTCAAAAAAAGGGAAGGTTGTCTAAAGCAATCCACTAAATTATTGTTGAGATCGGAACAAGATGAAGGTTGCGAACAATCTACTAAATCATTGTCACAGGTAGAATTCGGTATAATTCCTGTTATTATATTAATTTTATTTTCTTGTTGAAATTGGTATTTCCCATGAATAATTATGTGCGAATTTTCCTTAAGGCATTCCTCAAGGGAAAAATATGGACACGACAGTATAAATTCCTTTCGATCTTCAGTATGATTCTTGCCTTGATCTGAATTCAAAATCTCTTGAAGTGCATTACGAAAGCATGCAACTTCTACATTGTATTCGTTTGATATGAATTCACAAAAATCATGTTTCAGATCAGGATATACTTTATGAATATAATGCCTATATTTCTCAATTTCAGTATCTCCGAAAACCTTTGAGTGAGATAATTCCCACATACTTTTTATAGCCAATTCAAATACTACGGTAGATAAAAACGGATTCGCAAGCATGTGGTTACCGTCTAATTCACCAAATGCTGGATTTATTTTTTCTATTTCTATTCCACATTCTATATTATGAAAAATACCTCTCATAATAATAAGTTTTTGATTCACGCTTCTCTGATATTTAGTTGAGTTTGAAGTGTCTACCTGATTACAATTCATAGCAATCGCTCCTTTTTGGATCTATTATAGTGAAGCCCATAATTAATTATACATTTTTATAATTTCATCAATAGATGCTTCAGCATTGTACTGACGCATCCGCTTGATATTGGCAAAATCCTTCTCAATGGGATTCAACTCGGGGGAATAGGGTGGTAAAAACAACAAACTCGCACCACAACTCCTAATCAATGCCGCCGTCTCTGAACCTTTGTGGAACGTCGCATTATCC
>JAJDUH010000053.1 GCA_022826805.1 Candidatus Poribacteria bacterium | reverse complement strand
GGCTTTGCGCAACACCGCACTTTCCATATTACGCTTAGCAGGATACAAGGCTATCGCTAAAACAATGCGATATTTCGCCGCACATCCTAAACAGGCTATGAAACTTTTGAAAAATAATTTTTAAAACTAAATGACCCTACTCCTGCAAAAAACACACTTGACAATTTGTAAAGATTGTGGTAAAATATATGTATTGAAGTTTCATGAAATTTTGCGAGGTTGGGAGATCTCGCCAGCGAAACAGGAAGAGGATTTATGGCATACTATATCACTGACGAATGTATTGGATGTATGGCATGTTTAACCAATTGCCCGGTTGACGCAATAACAGGCGATAGGAATATGCTGCACATTATCGATCCAAACATTTGTATTGACTGCAGCGCATGCGGGATGGTCTGCCCTGTCGAGGCGATCCGAGATCAGTTCGGCGAGGTGTGCAAATTCATCCGCCGCCCAACGCACCGACCTATCGCTGTTATCTACGAAGAACTCTGCTCTGGATGCGACTTCTGTGTCCATATTTGTCCATGGGACTGTCTCGAACTCAAGGATCCAGACACCGGTGAACACGCTGAAAGTTTCTTCGGTATCTGCGAATTGGTTAAACCCAAGGATTGTGTTGGCTGCAAGCTGTGCGAAGAGGTCTGCATCAAGGACGCTATCCGTATTGAATCACCCGTGCTTGTGGAGTTGGCTGAAGCTGCAGACTAACACTTGCAAACGCTACACACATCTTTTCAAGGGCGCGATGCTCTCAATGGCGAACACACATCTCTATAAACCGAACCTTGTTATCGTCATCTCTGGACCATCTGGCTCAGGGAAAAGCAGTGTAATTGATGCCCTCTGCGAAGCGGATGAAACCTTACAGTTATCCGTTTCCGCGACGACGCGTAATCCGCGTCCCGGCGAAGTGGATGGTGTTAACTATCACTTCCTATCAAAAGCAGAATTTGAAGAACATATTCAGCAAGGCAGTTTCTTAGAGTGGGCAGAATACGGCGATAACCTCTACGGTACGCTCAAATCTGAAATTGTTTCTGCACGTGAAGCTGGAAAAGATACCATTTTAGAGATTGAAGTAGAGGGTTCCCTACAAATCCGAGAGCGAGAGAAAGACCTTACCCCGGCAAGAAGCCTTCTCATTTTTATCATACCACCATCTTTTGCTACCTTGGAGGAACGCCTCCGCCGCAGACAAACAGAATCAGAAAAGGAACTGAAGCAGCGTTTGGACATCGCTAAGTCCGAAGTTCTCCAGATTGAGCATTATGATTACTGGGTTAGCAATCCAGAAGACGAAGTTCAGCAAGCGGTTAACCAAATTCAAGCGATCATCACAGCTGAACGTTCTCGTATTGACGATAAACTGATAGAGACAATCAATCCTTTGCTCAATGTTGACTGCACAGATTAGATTCATAGTCGGCGATTAAAACCGAAACCTCTTCTGCAACTCAGAAAAAAAGTATGGAATTCAAAGATCGGACCATTATCTTAGGTGTCACGGGTGGTATCGCCATTCACAAATCGTTAGACCTTGCAAGCCAACTTGTCAAAAGCGGTGCCTCTGTCCACGTCGTGATGACAGAGAACGCCACGCGCCTTATCCAGCCTTTGCAATTCCAAGTCATCTCACGGAATCCTGTCCTCTTGGACCTATTTGACACAGGCACAGATTGGAAACCACCCCACATCGATCTCGCTGACCGCGCCGATCTACTTATGATCGTTCCAGCGACGGCAAACATTATCGGTAAGCTTGCAAACGGCATCGCCGATGATCCGCTCTCGACTGTCGCCGTTTCCGTTCACTGCCCAACACTCCTCGCGCCCGCAATGAACGGACACATGTGGCAGAATCCCTTCGTTCAACGGAATATCAACACCTTGAAAACACACGGTTTTCATTTCATTGAACCTGCAAGCGGCGACTTGGCATGCGGTTATGAAGGCGTAGGACGTTTGAACACAGTAGAGACGATCCTTGAAGGTGTAAGCGGTATCCTGAAACGTCGCGATTCGGAGATCGCTCCTACTGGAAGGGTATACGATCTGCAAGGCACACGTGTCCTCGTGACAGCAGGGGCGACGCGCGAATACATCGATCCAGTCCGATTCATTACCAATCGCTCCAGCGGCAAGATGGGTTATGCTATCGCCGAAGCAGCAGCACAACGCGGCGCAGACGTACGTTTAATCAGTGGGGCTGCGACTATCTCTCCACCTGTCGGTATCAAAACGCAATACGTAGAAACGACCCTTCAGATGCATGACGAAATCCTTGAAGTATTCGATGAGACAGACATCGTTATTATGGCAGGCGCGCCTGCTGATTACCGTCCACGTGAATTTACACCCCATAAAATTAAAAAGACCGGTGATACACTCACACTCCCACTCGAAAGGAATCCAGATATAGCGGAGGCTCTTGGCAAACAGAAAACGCACCAAACTCTCGTCTGTTTTGCTGCCGAAACGGATGACCTTCTTGAAAATGCTAAGAAGAAATTGATACGTAAGAATTGCGATCTCATTGTTGCTAATGACATTCTTGAGGAAGGCGCAGGATTCCAATCTGACACCAACATCGTTACTCTCTTAGATAGACTCGGCACTTACGAACAATTGCCACGTGATTCCAAACGCAACATAGCGGACGCAATTCTGACAAAGGTCGTTACGATACGAAACGGTCCGAAATAGGCTGTTTAACAAAGATGAACCAACGACAGGTCCGTGACTTTTTTGCCCTCCATCATACCCGTCCCAAAAAGCAATTAGGACAAAATTTCCTCGTCAATCCAGAGATCCTCAAAATTATTCTTGAAGCTGGAGAAGTTACAGATAGCGACACCGTCATAGAAATCGGTGCCGGTTTAGGGTGCCTCACTGATGCTTTAGCGCGATGTGCCAAACGGGTTATTGCTGTTGAGGTAGACGAGTTACTATATAAGGGTTTAGCCGCTCGTTTTGACGCAGCCGACGAGCCAAAACTTAATCCACGAACATCAACAAACGCACGTGTTCGACTCCTTAACACAGATATTCTGAAGTTGGAATTCAATTCACTGTTTGAATCTGACGACCCACGGAATGTTCCTACTACAAAAGTCATCGCAAATCTGCCTTACAACATCACAACCCCCATCTTGTGGAAACTCCTTGCGCATGAGAAAGAGATCCATAGCTGCGTCCTAATGATGCAGAAGGAAGTCGCGGAAAGGATTGTTGCTGGACCTGGAGGGAAGGATTATGGTGCGTTAACAATTGGTGTCGCCTACCGTGCTGAAACGACGTTAATAGCCACGCTGTCGCCAGAAAACTTCTATCCTGCACCGAAGGTAGATTCCGCTCTTTTAAAACTGACGATGCGCGAAAATCCGAAGGTTAGTGTTGAAGATGAGGAACTGTTCTTTAGAATAGTGCGGACGGCGTTCAGGACACGACGAAAGATGCTAAAAAATGCTTTAGTCAGGGGCAGATTCGCGTCAGCTGACGGGTTGGCAGCTGCATTTGAGGAACTTGGGATAGCTTCTGAGCGGCGTGCCGAAACACTGGATATTGCAGAATTCGCAGCCCTTGCGAATTTCTTGGCTCAGTGTTAGGTGCTTATATCGTCGTCTGCGAGTCTGGAAACGCCATTTTTGACATCACAAACGGATGTCTATTTCAAGAAGTTGCCAATGGACAATCTTCCAGTCTGGCCCTTCACGGCGGAAATCAAATTTACAGCCTGCTTTAATTTCTCTTAAGTCCTCATCTAACTCTTTTCTCGCATTTACATCAAGCTGAAGTGTTACTGCCGCTTTCCTCGCATGCGTTATCTCCATTCGTATATTATTGAACAAGAATTCAAGAAAAACATATTCCTCAAAGAGTTGGGTCATCGCTGGAACAATATCCGCATAGTTCTCAGGAATAATTCCTGATGCCACACCGAAAAGGGTAGCGTCATCATCTGCAGCGACATAGGTTTCCGAAAAGTGCGCTTCAATCGCCTTAATATTTTCCAGGTCTACGGACTCAAGCAGGTCAGAAAAACGGTCAAAAAAATCCCGCATTTCCTGCACCGTGTCCCTCAACGGTGTTAGCGCAATATCAACAGTCACGCGTTGCTGTCTGAGGGCAAAGGACTGATTATGAGGCTTGTAATCTACATCCTCTACGATCAAGGTATGATTGTCCCCATAAACAACATTTTGAAAGGTGTAAATGCCACCTAAGCCAGTTTCCATTGATTGTTCAAGCAAGGTCACAGTCACCCCAGGTATAAGATTTCCTGTTTCAGCATCAGTGACAGATCCAGAGACTGTCCCGTATTCAAGTACTACCGGTTCTTGGGGTTCGGGCGCAAGTGGCTCTTCAACTCTCTCGCATGCGAAGATGCACGTTACCAGTAAAAGAAGTAAGATAGTTCTTTTGAGTATCATAGTCTATTATTACCTTTTTTATTTTTTTTCTAATCGTTTTGCTCAGATTTAATTGAAAAATCTTTTAAGTATTTGCTGATTCGGTGGTTTCGTGAATAGAGAAACGACTATCAACATAAAAGACGAAGCAACAATTAGAACCGCAACAGGCATAATCCCTGTTCCACCGATAGTATACCCGGGGGTCTGCCAATTTCGGAGAAAGAAATAGAGCCACAATAAGATAACACTTATGATTGCGGCGAACACGCCGTGCTTTGTGCTACGTTGCCAAAACAGTGCTGCAACCACAATTGGAAAAAGCCCGGAGAATCCGGTAAATGACCAAACGGCGAGCCTGAAAATGCTCGGTGTGGCGATGAGCGATATAAGATAAGTAATACAAAGCACACCGCTCACAAATAGCCGTCCGACCCACACTTGCTGTTTCTCTGAAAACGCGCCACGACGATAATGCCCAACGATGTCGTGTGTGAACATGCTTCCAATAGCAAGTGATTGTGAATCCAGTGAGGACATAATTGCGGCGAAAACCCCTGCACCTAAAAACCCAGCCAAGACTCCAGGCGCGTGTATATGAATCATTTGAATCAGTACGTTGTTTGCCTGTGAACCTTCTAAACCAGGGACATCGACATTTCCTAATATCCCCAGCAGCACGCTCGGAATCCAAACGATTGCAATACACACTGGATATAAAATAATTGCGTAGCGGAATGTCCCCGCCTCCTTCGCTGTTAGGAAATGTGAAAAGATATGTGGGAACATACCAACACAGAGCGGCATACAGATGTATGTCAACAGTTCCAGAGGCTTAATATGCTCCGCTTGCATCAGCAAACCCGCATCCACTTTGGAAACAGCGTTTGAAAACCCACCCATCCGGTGGACAATGACGAAAAAGGTAATACCTCCGAGCGTCATAAAAACCAACGTTTGGAAGGTGTTCACCCAAGCAGTGCCTCGCATACCGCTGTAGGTAACGTACCCGAGGACAACAATACAAATGAGCAAACCACCTATCCACTGTGGAATCTTACCGTCTGTGAGTGTCGCTAATGTCCCACCACCACCCATCACACCGATGAGCAGATATGGAATGAGCAGCAGCACAAGCACGATGAAGAGTAGCAGTCCCAAGCCATCGGATTCCCACCGTTCGCGGAAGTACTGCACCTGTGTTACATAGCCAAATCGCTTTCCAAGCTGCCAGAGACGGGTCCCGATAAAAAGGAATACGCATGGTGCAACTATAGCCGTAGATGAGGCCATCAACGCAAAAACACCAATCCCCCTGTGATAGGCTTCACCCGACGCCCCGAGGATCGAGAACGCTGTCATATTCGTTCCGAAAAGGGTCATCAATAGGACAAACCAATTGATAGTCCGACTCGCAACAAAGTAGTCTTCCCCAGTATTACGGAAAAGTTTATGGCTCAGCACACCGAGAACCAGTACCATAACAAGGTAGATAAAGATAACAGCGATGCTCATCGCTCCCTCCAATCTTCACCACCTTTGACGAAGACAACCATTAGTAATGTGACCGCGAGGCAGAATCCGATATGATAAAGCAGCCCTACTGGCAGCCCTAAAACCAACTGCGGGGTCTTCCAGAACCAGAAATCGTTGTGAAGCAAGAACAGTAACACAATCAGGCAGTAGAACAACCATTTAGTTCGGCGTTTCATGAAGTGTCTCCTTTTTCTGCCAATTATAGTAGAAAATAGCAGCACTTGCAACTACTACTATACCATGAATCCAGACGAATTGTATACCGGTAGGCGCGAAAAAGAGGATAAACGCAGCGATAAACAGTATACCGCGCGCTGATAGTGATAATTTGTTAAAGAGGTAACCAGCGATAGCTGGTGCAAAGACGATTGTTCCAACCAACGTTAGAGAGAAATTCCCTAAAACTGCCCACACCTCTGGCGTCCCACCATCGGGGCGCAGCCAGAGCAAAGCCGGTCGTAGTACAAAGGCGTAAGGTAGGGCAAAACCGACAAGAGCGAATCTGAATGCTGCAAACCCCGTTGTCATTACCCCTGAACCTGCGATAGCAGAGGCAGCGTACGCCGCCAATGCCACTGGCGGTGTCACCATCGACATCATCCCAAAATAGAAAATAAAAAAGTGCGCTGCGAGTGGAACAACCCCTAAGTCCAGCAGCACAGGTCCTACCAAAATAGCCATCAAGAGATAGCAGACCGATGAAGGCAACCCCATTCCCAAGATAATTGTTGAAACCATAAGAAAGAATAGTGCCAACATTAGGTTCGTCGCTGCGAGCGGCAAGAGTGTTGACGGCAACTTGCCACCGATGCCGGTCAACGTTACCACACCTAAAATGATACCGACACATGCTGCTGCTGCGATCAGCGAAACACCGCTCTGCGCTGCCCGTTTACAAGGCGAGATCAGAAAGTCCACGCCGCTTAACAAATCCGAAACCCCGATCCGTGTCTCTGTTGTAGCATCCCGCTTACCCATCCTCCGTCCTAAATAGTTCAATAGACTTATAGCAACAACCACCAATAGACTCCAACTCACCGCACGGAACGCTGTAGCACCCATTAACAGAAACCCAATGAGCGTAACAAAAGCAGATAGAAAGATGCCGCCTTGTACTGTCAAAATCTTTTTGTCTTCCGTCTCTTGCTCATCATCGTACGCTTCGTCAGGAGTGTGGACGACATCCTGCGTATGCTTTCCACTTCCCTCGGACTTTTCTATAGCAAGTTTTCCGCTCGCAAGCTTCGCCGACTTTTCTATAGCAAGTTTTCCGCTCGCAAGCTTCGCGGATTTTTCCATAGCAAGTTTTCCGCTCGCAAGCTTCGCGGATTTTTCCATAGCGAGTTTTCCGCTCGCAAGCTTCGCGGATTTTTCCATAGCAAGTTTTCCGCTCGCAAGCTTCGCGGAAAAATGCACCATGCACAGCATCCCTGTGTAGTAAAGGATTGCTGGTAGCAGCGCTGCCTTGATAATTTCCAAATAGGTGACGGCAGGTTCGACGATTTCCAGCATCATATACGCCGCTGCTCCCATGATAGGTGGGACCAATGCGCCACCGGAGCTCGCCGCAGCTTCAATACCGCCCGCCATCGCCGATGGAAACCCAGATCGCTTCATCAATGGTATCGTAAACGTCCCAGTCGTTGCTGTATTCGCGACGGCGGAGCCTGACAACGACCCCATCATACCGCTGCTCAGCACTGCGACTTTCGCTGGTGCTCCGACACTCGAACCGAATACGCGCCTTGCCAAATTCAGGACATAACCGGTTGCTCCGGTACGTTCCAGCAACGTGCCAAATAGCACAAAGAGAAACACATAAGTGAACATCACCCGTAGTGCGATCCCGAATGTGCCTTGGCTATGTAAAAATGTTTGGCTAATGATACGTTGAATGGAGTACCCGCGATGTGGAAATAGCCAATCCGGCATAAACTGTCCAAAACTGGCATAAAGGAGAAATGTGAGAGAGAGTAGTGGAAGCGTCATACCGATAGAACGGCGCGTCGCTTCCAAGATTAGGATAAGCCCGAACCCCCCGACGATGTAATCTAGTCGCAGTTCCGCCCCTGCCCGTTCACCGAGAGGTTTACCATCTAACCAGAAACCCTGAAAAACTGGCTCTGTCTGAACCACAACGTAGCCGAAGCAGACAATCACCCCACCTATCAGCAAGACATCAAGTAGTTGGAAAGCGCGGTGGCCAGCAAAACGTTGATGCACAGGGTAATTTAAAAATACCACTATTAACCCGAACATCGCGAAGAGTGCTAACTCAGTTTGTGGCGCGAGTTGCGGGTAGTTAACCTCGGCTAAGATAAAGAAACAGAGCAGTACTGAAACTGTGAGAAAGATGATATTTTTTACTTTTTGTTCCAATAGATTAAACCGAATCTGTTTTCTGGGTTGAAGCGTACAGATACCACTGGTAAGAAACGCGCAAAACCACAAGCAGTGAACTGTCTAAACTTTATTAAGTGTAGCAAAAAGTGTGAAAAGCGGGGGACATCGCCATCTGTGCCCGTGCTGCCAACAAATCTGTCATGAGATAAGTCTCCTTCATGCATCAGCTGCACACCAGTGAGCGAGCACAGGCACCTACCCTATTTATTACTTAGGTAGACACATCACGCACTCCACGGTTCAAGACCCAGGAGTTTTTCCCCTAAAGGTGTCAGCTTGGCTGTTTGCCCGTGGTAATGTTCCTTTTCCTTCGCTACTCTGCCAAGACCTGTTAACCGTTCGCGCCACCCAGTAATCCGATGTTCACGCGATTCTGAATTGCCGTTCGTTGGTGCGGGTGACATCGTGATGTATTGTGCCATCCGTGGACGTTCGGCGGAGTTTGGACTGCTACCGTGCGGCAACGCGCTGTGCCAGATAACCAGATCCCCGGCTTTTCCGGCAACTGGAACCGCTTCGGCTTGGTATTCTCGGACTACTTCTCGTGGATTTGCATCAGCAGGCAGATCCTTTAACCACGACTCCAACTTTCGATGGAACCCCGGAATACACGTAAATGCTCCCTGATTGCCCGGTGTATCCGCCAGATACAGGACACCTTGCACCTTTAAACGCACTGGCATATCGTCTAACGACATATCCCAATGCAGATAAGGACCGGTGAACTGCCAATCCGGACGCTCAGGTGGATTCATGCTCGCGCGATCAAAACTCACCCAAAGCTTCTCTGTGTCCCATATCTCTGTAAAAGCCTGATGCACACGCGGATATTGGCGATTATCCCAGAGTGCTTGGTGCTGATAAATCTCCACCATAATGCTTTTACGCGGTGGATCTGGATACCAACTGTCTGGATCGTCACGATCCATTTCAAGAAAATCCCAAACGGCTTGTTCGGCAGCGCGGCAGTTTTCAAGAGGCACCGCTTCTGGCACAACAACGTAGCCGTTCTCTTCCCAAAATTCTAAGGCTTCTGCATCAAAAACTGGCATGTGTCTCTCCTTACCAATTGGCTCGGTTTCAAACTGTTCTACGAACAGAGAAACACTTGATTGTCTAAAAATTAATGTAATGTTAAGAGAATACCACAAAATATTCAGAGAATCAAACTTTTTAAGTTATATGCCAGCGTTATTTGATAGCTCTTGCAGACACAGATAAAATCGGAAATTTCCAGCAGAAAACGCTACAATGAAAAAACGATAAAGGCAGGAAAGGGTTTACACTCACATTACTAATAGCACAATGGAACCTGCGGATACGCCTCCAGATAACCGAAAAATATTCTTGCTACCAATTTAGGTTTGTGCTAAAGTATGGACACTTTCAAATGGACAAAACTTCGCGAATATTGAGGCAAAGGAGAGTCCGAATGCTTAAAGCAGGATTTATCGGTGCGGGGGGACGCAGTCAAGGTGCCCATTATCCAAACGTTAACCGTCTCGAAGATGATGTTGAAATGCTCGCAGCATGTGAATTGGACGAGGAAAAACTCGCGCAAGTCGCACAGAAATACGAGTTTCCACACACTTACACAGATCACAGGAAGATGTTGGATTCTCAAGACTTAGACATCGTCTATTGCGTGATGAACGAAAAGTGGATTTTGCAGCCTGCCTTGGATTGCCTGAATGCAGGCAAGCATCTGTTCATTGAAAAGCCGCCTGGCGCAAACAGCGACGAAACCCAACAATTACTCGAGGCAGCAATTGCCAACGATGTCTACTGCATGGTAGGTTTTCAGCGTAGATATGCCGCTGTTACACGCGAAGCGATGCGGCGCGTCGCTGAAAAGGGGCCTGTTACATTAGCTGTCACCACCTTTAACAAGCAAATGATTGGGCGGAACCGAGAATTTACGACGACCCTTTGGAACGATGTCTGCCACGTCGTCGATCTACTCCGCTATATGGCAGGCGGCGAGCCAGTGGAAGTCACAGCACACCGAGATACATTCGACGCAGAACAACGCAACTTCTACACCGCCTTTGTTCGTTTTGATAACAATGTTACAGGTGTGCTCTTTGGGAGTCGCGCATCGGGCGGGCGTGTGCTACGCTCCGAATTGCACGGTGTCGGCATCGGTTGTTACATGAAAATCCCTGAAGAAATCGAAATCTATGAGGATAACAACAGAAGTGTTATGGGGGGTTGGGAAGTTGACGGTGTCGATCAGCGCGACTCAGCAAACTACGAAGGCGTACTGACCATGCATCGCCACTTTGTCGATTGCGTCCGCAACCGGAAAGTTCCGCTCACAGACCTTCGTGATGTCATCCACTCTATTCACTTTGTCGATCAAATAGAAGGTCCTTTACCTGATTAACCCATTCGCGTATCCTTGGGCAAACATCACAAATTGGAGACCTAAGCCATGCTTGACGAAAGACATCTACAACATCAACTTACTGACGAACAACGTTGTGCTATGAACGAAGATGGATATTTCATCGTTGAAAATGCCCTCCCGCTAGATCTCGTCGAACGGCTCGAAACACGGGTGGACAATATCTATCAAGCACACCTTGACGCTGGCTACGATCCATATAGTAAAAATCAACTGACTGCGCATAACAATTTCTTTTACCCGAACTTCCTCGGCACAGATCAGGTTTTCGTGAATATTTTAGACTGGTATAAAACGTTTCCGAAGGTCTGGGGCATTTTGGGGTGGAACATCTACTCTTATCACAGTCATTTTATCATTACACCACCACGTCCAGAGAAAGTTCGCGGCAAGCCTACCCCGCTCGGTTGGCATCAGGATAGCGGACGTGTTAACTTTGAAATGGAAAGTTCACCGCGACCGCGTCTCTCTGTTAAAGTTGTATTTTGGTTATCTGACTGCTCAGAGCCGGGACGCGGGAATTTTTACATCATTCCAGGAAGTCACCTATGGGATAAACTCGAGGATCGTCCGACAGACGGCTCGCTTCCTAAAGGTGCAATACCAGTCTGCTGTAAACCCGGGGATGCCGTCTTCTTCGATCGGCGGTTATGGCACTCACGCAGCGAAAACGATTCAGACATCACTCGCAAGGGACTCT
Source organism: Candidatus Poribacteria bacterium (assembly GCA_022826805.1). Lineage (GTDB taxonomy): Bacteria > Poribacteria > WGA-4E > WGA-4E > WGA-3G > WGA-3G. The sequence continues at coordinate 46,983 of JAJDUH010000053.1, read as the reverse complement.
TTTACGGATATGGTTATCGATGGCTACGGAGTAAAGACAACATGACCATTCCGCACGAGATGTTCGAGCGAAATGATCCAATTCGACAGCAGCTCCTCGGCGGTGGGACGGATGCCAATGGGCATTTTACACCCAAGGATGTAGATGTGCCTTTGAAGGTATGGCTTGAAGAACATGGTATTCTTCCGAATTGAGGGATAAGGATATCGAAGAACAAAATAGCACTACGCTGAACGCAGTTTTTCTTGACACTCATAAGCGATTGGCGTATAATTTGGGTAACAATATTTTTCGGCGAAGCTGTAAGCCGAAAACTTGTGATAAAAGACTTGTGGAGGCACAACGTGATATTTCTAACGCGGTTTAATGCGAGCGTTTGGGCTGCTATCCTCATGACAGCCCTTATAATTCCAGCAGCTTCAGGGGAGGAAGCAGTGACAACGCCAGATACGCTAAAAGTGGGGATGATCGCCCCGGATTTTACACTGAAAGATGAAGAAGGTGTCGAGCGGAATCTCAGCGACTATTTAGGTGAAAAGAGTGTTGTTCTCGCCTTTTATCCAAAAGATTTTACGGGTGGCTGAACAGCCGAACTCAACTCGCTCCGTGATAGTTTGAGCGAGATAGAAGCAACCGATAGTGTGCTTTTCGGCGTGAGTGTTGATTCCGTCGACTCACACAAGCGGTTTCGTGCAGAGCAAAAATTTGGCTTCTCTTTATTGGCGGACACCGAATTTAAGGTAAGTACGCAGTACAGCGGTATTATCGAAAATTTCAAAGCGTCAAAACGGACAACCTTTATCATTGATAAGGCAGGATATATCCGTGCTATCGATAGGGAAGTTAACACCAAAACGCACGGTGAAGATGTCGTCGCCCTGCTTAAGGATGTACTGCCGAAGATAGAGGTCGGACAAACCGCCCCAGATTTTATTGCTGTTGACGGTAATGGCGAAACACACCAACTCAGTGAAGTCTATCAGAACAAGAACGTTGTACTCGCGTTCTATCCGCGCGACTTTGGACGTGGCTGAACGGCACAAGTTTGCTCGCTCCGTGATGAGTCGAGTAGTTTTGCCGAATACGATGCTCAGATTTTTGGTATCACTGGAAACGACGCCGATTCCCACCAGAAATTCTCCAAAGAAAATCAGTTGAATTTTCCTCTTTTGGTAGACACGAGTCGCAATCTTGCGCTTTTATATGGAGCGACGAATGCCCCAGACGGAAGCATCAAGCGTTTAGCGATTATTATTAATAAAGACGGAAAGATTCTGGAAATTGATAAGGAAGTCAACGCCAGCACACACGGTGCTGACTTAGTCAATTTCTTTAAAACGTTGGAAACGTCAAACTAATTGATGACGCATAGGACACTATCGACAATTACGGCACGGTTGGCATGGAGCATCTCTGTCGTATTTAGCCCTTTTTTGGTACCAATTGCGACAGCTATCGGAGTTGTCCAAACACACGCAGCACCTCAAGATATGCCCCGGTGGATAGGGATTATCGTGCTATTTGTTACCGTGTTACCAGCCCTGTCAATAGCAACAATGGTTCGGTTTGCTAAAGTCAGCGATTTACACCTGAAAAACAGAGAGGAAAGGTTCCTACCTTTATGCTGTACGCTTGTCAGTATGATTGTAGGGACCTTTCTATTGTACCAGCTCGGTGCCGCACGTGAAATCGTCTGGGCAGGCGTCGCTTATATCGCAAACAGTATCGTTTTCTTCGTAATCACCCTAATGTGGAAAATTAGTTTTCACAGTAGTGTTGCCACGGGATGTGTTACCGTCCTTGTGATGCTTGTTAATCCGCAATTTGGTTGGTTATTCTTGCTAATTCCGTTGATTGCTTGGGCACGAGTCTACCGGAAACGACACACACTTCTGCAAACCGTTGTTGGTGCTGTGTTAGCTGTTGGCAACACGGCACTTGTTTTGCACTTAGCGAAACTTGGCAGCCAAACCTGAAGCCCAGCGGAATCCATTGAAAAACAAGTGAAACCGAGTTTCATGCTTTAATCTTGCTTCATTATAGCTGTTTTAATGGTGGCAGATTATCCCAATCGCATTCCAGACAGAAATAGCCTTCTCTACCGAGACGGCGCACAGGACCACTACATTCAGGGCAGTTTGTCATGTGGGGCAAGGCGGTTTCCTCGTTCGCTGGTGGAAACATAAGCAACTGTTCCAGCGGTAAATTCTGCTCCCTTTCCCTCATGAGTTCGAGTTGAACATTCTCTATTATATCGCGTGTATCCAGTTTAAAGGGTGCGGGTGAATTCCGAGTGAGATTAATAAAATCACTCCGGTAAACCCGAATTGTGTTGTCTTCCCGAGCCTGTCTTATAAAAAGCGTATACTTATCCGGTGCTACCAAATAAGCTGCAGTATCTACAATGTATCTGCGCGGTTTGATTGCTATTTCATAACCGCGGTAGTGGAGGATGGAATGGCTGGCGTCAGGTTGTATCTGGCAAATCTCAAAAAGTTCGTGAGAACGCGAGGCAGAAAGAAGCAACGCATACCGACGACAAGGATACTGTGTGAGGTACTCAAAGGGCAGGAAATTTTGTGGCTCAGCACCATCCCGGAGGAACGTAACAAAGGTTGCATAGGCACTTTCGGTGGCTTCTTGCAAGATTAACTGGCTCAACCTTTGACGCCGCGTTGCAGACGCCATATCGGCGGGCTCAAATTCCCGCGAGTAAAATTCAAGTTGAACATCAACATCGATAGACTGATTTCCAGTATTGATTTGCTGCAGACGTTCCACCGGCTGATCCGCGATTTTAAGAACAAAAGGTAACATAGCAACCCAGGACACTCCTTAAACTTGGGATGTAGTCATAGGACCCACACGCTAAAGCGTGGGGCTTGTGCTTCATCGTAGTTTGCCTTTTTTCAAAGGTCTTACATCTACTCCACAGTGGGACCTAAGCAGCCCACTCAACCGAAGTTGACTCTTTGTTTTTCAGAGCGCGTTTTAGTGGATCGACGATTTTACCTGTCGTATCCATTACACTCAAATTGTCCACCAAGCATGCCGTCTGTTTCTTTTCCGTATCGTGCTGTAGCTTTACACGAGTCGCACACGGGGATAGCGAACAGCAGCCTAACTCGTAACCTTACACTACAAAGTATATGGTATCACTTTTGACTAAATGTGTCAACCACAAAATCTGAAAAGTCGGGATTAGGAAATCCCTCCTACAGAAGAACCAAATGACCCTGGAAAGCGTAGATTTAGGGTTGTATCTTTTTTAGCGTTATGCTATACTAATTCAATCAGCAATAACCAGAAAGGACACAGATTATGTCAGGACATTCTAAATGGTCTACAATTAAACACAAAAAAGCAGCGAACGATTCCAGACGCGGTAAACTTTTCTCAAAGCTGATTAAGGAAGTTACTGCGGCGGCACGCATTGGTGGTGGCGACGTGGATATGAATCCCCGACTTCGTACCGCAATCGCGGCTGCACGGTCAAGTAATGTTCCCAGTGACAATATTGAGAAAGCTGTTCTTCGTGGCACTGGTGAACTCGAAGGCGCTACCTACGAAGAAATCCTCTATGAAGGCTATGGACCGGGTGGTGTCGCAATGATGATAGAGGTCTTAACCGACAATCGCAATCGAGCCGTCGCGGCGGTACGACACGCCCTCACCAAGCATGAAGGCAGAATTGGGGAACGTGGGTGTGTTGCTTGGACCTTCGATAAACGCGGACTGATTGTTGTGACACCCGATAGTATCGAAGAGGAAGAGCTTTTCATGATTGCGGTTGAAGCGGGTGCTGAAGATGTCACGGCTTCGGAGACAGGCATTGAAATCCTTACACCATTTGAGATGTTTGATAGCGTTCTAACAGCAGTTCAAGAAACTTCAGCAAATATTCAACTCGCTGAAATCAGCATGATTCCGCAGAATACAGTGAAACTTGAAGGGAAAGAAGCGGAACGGATGCTACGGCTTATGGACGCTCTTGATGATCTTGATGACGTCCAGAAGGTCTACGCCAACTTTGATATCCCCGACAGCCTATTAGAAGCAGCAGCTTAGGTGCAAAACACCAGCCGATCTGATTCAAGCAGGTATATTGCATGGAATTACCTTACTTCGATCATGCAGCGGATGCGCTTGGGTTTTGCCATGCGCGTTTCCATAAAGTATTTTAACGCTATGGCAAATATCAGTAGTAGCGACTGTTCACATCCTCCTAAAGGACTGTTAGCATGATTTCTTATATCAAAGGGGTTCTCGCCCATAAAGACACAAAACAGGTTACAGTAGATGTAAATGGTGTCGGGTACGCTGTTGATGTCCTACCGAGAACCCTAACAGACTTACCCCCCATTGGTGATGCGGTTACTTTCTACATACACTATCACCAAACTCGCGATAATAAGATTACTCTCTACGGATTCATCTCAAGAGATGCGTTAAAAGTCTTTGAATTGGCACTGACTGTTTCGGGTGTAGGGCCGACCCTCGCGCAAAACATCGTTGCGAGATTGTCCCCGCTACAATTCCAACGTGCCATCCATCGTGGAGATACCGCTGCGCTGACGCGAGTTCCACGTTTAGGCAAAGAACTTGCTCAGGTCATGATCTCCAAACTGAAAAAGAATATTACAAAAATGACACTCGAAGGTGCCGCTGACATCGAAAACATTGTGTCTCTGGATGCGGAAGTGATCGAAATGCTTATCAACCTCGGTGCCCCAGAACTCCAAGCGGAAAAAGCTGTTGAAAAGGCACAAAAAATTCTGGGACCTTCTGCCAAACGAGAAGACATAGTGCAACATGCGCTTCGCTATGTTCAAAATTAATCCTCTTCCAGAACGTAAGTTAATGCAACGCTGCCAAATGGGCGAATTCATCTGAAAATAACAAGGTTCCTGAAACTTGTTGAAACAGGACAAAAAAATGGATAATCACGATTCTCGGATGCAAGACTTAGCAATTGAAGAGGATGACTTTGGGTACAGTCTCCGCCCGGAAACACTCAGCGAATTTATCGGACAGGAGAGAGCCAAAGAACAACTCCGTATCCATATTGAAGCCGCTAAAAAGCGAGGTGATGCGCTGGAACACGTTCTGCTTGTTAGCCCACCGGGTCTTGGAAAGACCACGCTTGCAAAGATCATTGCTAATGAAATGCAGACCAACTTTAAACAAGCAATTGGTCCCGTTATGGAACGACTCGATCTTGCTTCAACTTTGACGAACCTCGAGAAGAGTGATATCCTATTTATTGACGAAATTCATCGAATGAAAGGGTATGTGCAAGAATCACTCTATCCAGCAATGGAAGACTACCAACTGGACTTAGTCATTGGACAGGGACCGGCATCGGATGTCGTACAAATCTCTATTGCCCCCTTTACACTCGTTGGTGCAACAACACGTGAAGGCTTGCTCGCTGGTCCCTTTCGTGATCGCTTTGGTATTCGCATACACCTTGATTACTATGAGGCAGAAGACATTCAACAATCCATTCGCATCAATAGTGGAAAACTCGACATTAAGATAGACGAAAAAGCAGAATACACATTAGCCCGGCGTTCGAGAGGTACAATGCGAATCGCTAATAAACTACTCGCAAACGTCAGGGATTATGCCCAAGTCAAAAGTAACGGCGTCCTTTCACATGAGATTGCAGAGGAGGCACTTGAATTTTTCGGGATTGATGAACGCGGATTAGACGCACAAGACTACGCCTATTTTCAAACACTGATTGAGAAATTCAATGGACGTGCGGGGCTTAAGGCACTCGCTGTCGCTCTTAGCGAAGACGAACGTACTATCTCAGAGGTTTATGAACCCTACTATATCAAAGAAGGGTTTTTGATGCTGACACCGGGCGGGCGTGTGGCAACTGATTCCGCTTATGAATACTTCAATTATCCTGTCAATTCCCAAACATCACTATTCTATTAGTCGCAAACTGTACTTCGCCGCATCCGATAATTATGAAACTTACAGATTTCGATTACCACCTACCTCCTGACCGGATCGCGCAAAATCCCCTTCAACAGCGTGATGCATCACGACTCTTGGTAGTTAATCGCGGCACTCACACGTTTCACCATACCCGATTTTCGCAGATTGGAGAATACTTGCCGGACGCTGCACTCTTAGTGCTGAATGACACAAAAGTGATACCAGCACGGCTAATTGGAAACAAAAGTGGAACAGGAGGAAAGGTAGAATTACTGCTTATCCGTGAAAAAAAGACAGATATCTGGGAGACACTGGCGAAACCACGGCGGAATCTCCGAATCGGCACACAGATTGTATTCGGAAATGGTATTCTAACGGCAGAAGTAATCGCGAAGCCAGATGATGGGTACTGTATTGTCCGTTTCAACTATAAAGGAACATTCTTAACCATTCTCGCGGACATCGGCATGATGCCGCTACCGCCATACATTCGTCGGGCACCGAATGCTGAAGATAAAGCACGCTACCAATCGGTCTACGCTGCTACTGAAGGCGCAATCGCTGCGCCGACAGCAGGACTGCATTTCACACAAGAATTACTGGCGGAACTGAAAGATAATAGGATAGAAACTGCAAGGCTAACACTGCACGTTGGACCTGGCACATTTCAACCCGTGAAAGTGGAAGATATTCAGACACACAAAATGCACGCTGAATATATTCACCTTGCTGAAACAGAAGCCAACCGCATCCGTTCGGCGCGAGAGGCAGGTGCGAAAATTATTGCTATTGGGACCACGGTAGTGAGAGCCTTGGAAACCGCTGGCATAACAGGTACTGTTCACCCTTACAGCGGTTATAGCGAACTTTTCATCTATCCCGGTCACCGATTTAATGCGGTAGATGCCCTGGTTACCAATTTCCATCTACCTAAATCAACCTTACTTCTGCTTGTGAGTGCCTTCGCTGGGAAAGACTTAATTCAGAGAGCATACCAAGAAGCACTCCAGCACAATTACCGTTTTTACAGTTATGGCGATGCCATGTTGATACTTTAATAGTTGTCAGTACAGTTTGCTACGCAAACCTTTCGGTTATCCGGGCAGAGATGTTGTGGAATTCACGCATTAGGCAAGTGCCGGAATACTTAACTGAAAACCGCTAACTTATAGCAGCAAGTTTTGACTTGCTACACCCCATACACTAATTGCTATGGGGACCCCTACGTTAAAAGAGAAGGAGAAACTTTATGGACCAAATAATGGGTTTGCTTGTTCCGTTTATTGCGATGGGTGCAATTATGTACTTCCTATTATGGCGACCGGAACAAGCCAAACGGAAAAAACATCAGAATATGCTGGAAAATCTATCCAAGGGTGATGAAATTGTAACCAATGGCGGATTGCACGGCAAAATTCTTGGTCTTAGTAACGATAAGAATATTATTCTGATCACTGTTGGAGAATTGAACAACCAAGAAGTAAAAGTCCAAATCTCACGGAGTGCCGTCGCCTTTCTCAAGAAGGGTGGCGAACTTATTGAAGGTGAGTAGGACTGAATCTACTTCAACGATAAGAGACTTAGCACCCCTATAAACCAGGTTGCACCCACAATTGGTAGCTAACCGCTTTAGACGTTACGGACACGATGCTATCGTGTTCTGCAAGCATCAGTACATCGTTGTTATACATTTGCACGCGTGCCGTTTTTTTGTCATCTACGGTGCGCGTGATATTGAGAATAATAGCGTCCGCATCACGCGATCTATAGAGGCAGATTGCCTCTCCCTCCGTAAGCGTTCGGGGCATATCCCTTGCATTCACGCTCGAATCATCCGACAAGACGTTTTCCGAGATTCTGAGGTGCGTTTCGTGTTCGGCTGCTGTCTCCCCCGCATTCAGGATTATCGCCGCCGATTCCGAATGGGATTCCACTTTGCACACGGCGACTTCAATGCCCTCCTCTTCTGTGAGCATCTCATAAGTTGTGTGATGTGGAATATGCGCTACACATGCCTCATCTTGGAAGACATCTGGACGGTCTCCCAAAACGCCGTATGCTTTGTTCCCGTTATGTCCTACCGACAGGATACAGTGTCCGCCCAACGCAACGAGGGCAACTTCGGTATCATCAGAGTGGTCAAAGAAAGTTGACTGGGGAGTTAGCGTAAGAATTCCGAAATGGAGTTTGGTGATCCCCATTTCGCCGGGCTTTACAATCTCGGTATAGCCCTCGGTGGGAGTGTAGTTTTTACGCGCCGACATCGGATTGAAAATTGGAGAGGTGTTCAACGAGACTTGCTAAAGGTAAACCGACAACATTGAAATAGCAGCCCTCAATGCGTCTAACGAAAGCGGCACCTCGTTCTTGGATTCCGTATGCGCCAGCTTTATCTGCTGCTTCGCCGGTAGCGATATAGTCAGCAATTTCGGTCCTATGCAATTCTCGAAAATAGACCTGTGTTGTTTCCGCCCAAACAATAGTGCGTTCTGTTAAAGCATCAACTAACGCCACGCCTGTTACGACTTCGTGGGAGGTACCGCTGAGCTGGGTCAGCATCACCATAGCATCTTCATCATCAGTTGGTTTACCGAGAAGTTTTCTATCTAAAGATACCAACGTATCCGCGCCGATAATCACGCCTTCGTTGCAATGTCGCGCAACCGCCTTCGCCTTGAGCAAGGCAAGTTCTCGCGTTACCTCATCCACCCGTTTGCCTGCATACCTGCTGTGTGGCGGTTCAGGGACATCGCTCGGCCGTATCTCAAACGTCAACCCAATCTGGGATAATAACGCAGCGCGTCGAGGAGATGCAGAGGCTAATACCAGACACAAGGGTTTTAAAGTCGGTTCGCTCACTTGTATTCTATTTCAGGCAATACCAACATGTATTTTGTTCTTCGTGGATTTGCAACAAATCCGCTCGCTTCAACTCTTTGATGCCGTTTTCAATCTCGGTTTTAGAAAAACCAATTTTCTGAAGAAGCGGATCACGGTCTGGTATGCTAAACCAGTCCGGCTTGTCGGAAGAACGATATTTTTTCTTCAAAACCTCTAACGCATTGTACAGACGCAAGGTTTTGACGGGCAACCCAACAAGTGGGTTAATTTTAGCGAAGGATTGAATTGATTCATTCGGCATCGCTTCAGTCCATATATTAACAGTATTTTCCATATTTTACATAACGTATGTTTTTGAGAATGGGTTACAAAAAAGTGACCACACCTGTCTTCCCCCACAACGGTGTTGCGGTGTGTTGTGTTGCACCGACTTCAATACACCGGATTTGACAACGCTTCGCGCGTATGTTAGACTCTACAAAACTGTCAGTATAGGACATTGCGATATTGCTTCCTACCAATGAAAACCGTCTATCAGGACGTTCTGTCCTTCTCGGTATCTGTTTCGTTATTGTTATATGTTGCATCGTCTCTTACGCAGAATTAGTAATCACCTACATCCAAATTGGGTTTTTACAACTGCCTCCTGCGGTTATCGGGCTGTTCTTTTTTTTGGTCTTAGGGAATCGGTTGCTCGAAAAACTAAAGCGTCGATTTGGACTGTCACCGCGGGAATTGATGGGCATCTATTGTATGATGCTGGTTGCCTCAATGATCTCATCGCGCGGCGTGATGGAAAAACTCATTCCCGCACTCATTGCAGTTAACTACTTTACCAACGAAACTAACAGTTGGGATACCCTCTTTTTTCCGCATATCAAGCCGTGGCTAATTCCATTTTCGCCGGAACAAAAAGGGCAGGCAGCTGTTGCTATCAGTTTCTATGAAGGCACGGAGACGGGTGCCGCGATTCCATGGCGGGCATGGATAGAACCACTGGGCATCTGGGGTGTGCTTGTTTTCTTAGTATTCACTGCGTTTCTGTGTCTTGCTGCAATTTTACGAAAACAGTGGATCGAAAACGAGAAACTGACCTTTCCATTAGTTTCACTTCCACTTGAGTTTGTACACGAAGGACGTGGTTTTCTTAGAAACCGCCTCATGTGGTTGGGGTTTGGACTGCCTGCCCTTATTTTCACCTTAAACGGTCTTCATGAAATCTGGCCCCAAATTCCGAGTATATCGTTGCGGTACATACTAAACCAATACTTCACGGAACGGCCTTTCAACGCCATCTTCTACACCCCGATTTTTCTCTCCTTCGCGGCGGTAGGTTTTTTCTACTTATTGCCGACACAACTGCTTTTCAGCCTATGGTTCTTTTTCCTACTCACACGGCTTCAGGATGTCGTCGCGGCGATGTTCGGTTTACGGGTAAGTGGGATGCCGCTCTACCCAACCCGGCTCTATTTGGGTTACCAAGTCGCGGGTGCTTATGTTGTGCTGGTAATTTCGTTTATCTATATGGGACTTCCACATTTCAAACGCGTGTTTCATCAAGCGTTTATTAGAAATAAAACGGATGACAAGACGGAACTTATGTCTTACCGAACGGCAGTCTGGGGCCTCATTGGCAGTATGGTTTTGGCAATAGGGTGGTGTTACGCAGCAGGACTGAATTTGGGGTTTGCTGCATTCGAGATAGTTGTTTATATCTGCATCATAGCGGTGGTAATGGCGCGTAGTACAGCTGAAGGCGGACTGCTAATGACGGAAACATCGTTCCGACCGATTGATCTCTATCAACTCATCGCGAGCAAAGCAACACTGGGAGGACCAAGCCTTACCACACTCTCATTCCTCGATGCTATCTTCACTCGCGACCAACGCGGATTAATTCTTACCGGTTTCTTAGACGGCTTAAAAATCAGAGATCGGGTCGGAATGTCATATCGTTCACTTTTGGGAGTACTCGTGTTAGGTAGTACGTTGGCGTTCTTATGTGCGGCGGCTCTCCACTTATGGCTCCCTTATACGCACGGTGCAAATTACATGTATAGCTACACCTACCGAGGAAACCCTCTGTGGGCATTTCAGGATAACGTTGCGGCGATGGAAGGATTAGGGACAGACCTACGTACAACAGGAGGACTCTTTTTCGGTATCGGGGCGCTTGTGACGACCGGATTGGTCATTCTGAGGATGTTATACTGGTGGTGGCCCCTACACCCACTTGGGTATGCGCTATCCGCTTCGTGGACGCTTATCGTGTTCTGGTTTCCGGTTTTCATTGCGTGGGGTATCAAGATGCCGATCCTACGTTACAGCGGCATTCGACAATACCAACGCCTTCGTCCTTTCTTCTTAGGCATGGTGTTCGGGGAGTTTAGTATGGCAGTTGTGTGGACGCTCATCAGTTGGGGAACGAATGTGCCGGCACCGTTCTTTCCGTGGCCGTGAGCATCCCACTTCAAAGGTTTACGCAGCACTTCGATTGCGCGCCGTGACTTCCCAAGTCCCCCGACAATACCCATCAGTATCTACGACATAATAAAACGGATGGAGCGCAACGCAGGGGCAGACATGTGTCGGACAGACGTAAATCTCTTGGCCTATGTACATCGGTGTGCTGTCAGGAACATCAATCGCCCAATGCTCCTCGTGCTGTTTGCCTACCTCAGCATCCTCAACATTCAAAATAACCCCGCGCGCGCCATCAGGATCTGCAGCGATGGCTTTATGACCTAAATCGAGGGTAATCCGATTTGGCGTAGGGATACTGATGATGCGGCTCAGGAGTAGTGCTGCTGGTGTAAAACCGAGATCCGGGAAGAGGGTCGTGTACCCGTAATCGTGGAAAATGAAAGTTCCTGGCGATGCCTCTACGCCTGAAGTCTTCGCATACATCGGAAATGTCGGTGTACCACCTATCACAATCAACGGCACTTCAAGCCCTTTAGTAGAAAGCCTATCCTGCATCTCTTGGGTCTGAGCGATGCTTTTGTTGCAGGACGCCTGCCGCTCGGTTACATCTTCATCGTGGATATGCCCGTCGTAGACGTGTAAACCCCACGCCTGTAATCCGTCTGATGCTTCAATCTGCACATAGACATCAACAGCAGCGTCGCCTACGGGTATGCCGGTACGATGCATGCCGACATCCAAGTCCAGCATAACTTTGACTGTTAAACCGGACTTCGCCACAGCCGATGAGAGTGCTGTTACTGCCTCTGAATGATCTACAACGACCTTGAAATCAGCATGCGGATAGGTCTGTTGTAATGCAACGAATCGGTTGATATTCGGTCCCACCATCTGATAGGCAATCAGAATATCCTCTATACCGTTTTGTGCCAACATCTCTGCTTCGCGCAGGGTCGCACATTTGTGTTTATAGATGCCGGCATCGCGTTCCATGGCGATAATCTCTGCGGTTTTATGCGTCTTGGCATGTGGTCTAAGCCTTGAGACATCACCATCAACCATAGCAATAGCGCGTTCAATGTTCTGCTGAACCTGTGCAAGATAGACAACCAGTGATGGACTCGGTATAGTCTCAGCATTCTGAATACGGTACTTTTTATCCATAGTCTTACCCCTTCGCGTCAAGTCATAGATTGGAACAGAGGAAAACATCCTATACCTATTCTACACGACAAATCAAATAAGGTCAACTTTTTCGGCTATTGGTTGTTGGTTGTTGGCGATTGGCAGTTAAGAGAAGTTGGAAGTTGAAAATCTCTCGTACACGGAGTTCTTTAGGTGAGAGTCCAGCGAGGTTAGAAACCTCGCCCACCAATATAGAGGAAAAATCGGCGCGGTTGGGAAACCTGACCAGCAACATAGCGACAGCAGGACAGGCAGAATCACTCTACACTTTTTCGCGTCTGTTGAACCGATTCATGACAGTCAGGATATCGCCTTTGACAAAGGCTTCAACGGCTTCAACCGCTCGATCAATGGTTGGTTCGATCTCTATCTCTTCGGCTGCCGAAAATTCTGTGAGAACATAATCGGTCAGATCACCGATCGGTTCCCCAATGCCGATGCGTAGGCGTGGAAATTCGTTTGTACTTAAGTGATGAATGATAGACCTCATCCCCTTTTGCCCGCCATCGCTTCCTTTCTGTCGTATCCGAAGCACACCGATATCCAAATGAATATCATCGTAGACGACACAAAGCTGCGAGAGCGGCACCTCAAATCGATCCATCAGGGCAGCAACTGCGACACCACTGTTGTTCATATATGTCATCGGCTTTGCGAAGATAACAGGGGTGTCATACCATGTGGTCTGCATAACAAGCGATCTGCAGATCGATGTCGGGGTGTGCCGAGGTGCGGGCGAATTGTTTTGCGTTTTTTCGTGGAGGGCATCAATTACGCGAAATCCGATGTTGTGTTTGGTGTGTTGATAACGCAGCCCAGGATTACCGAGTCCAACAATAATCTTCATTTTTTAACCGACAACCCAATTGTTACAAACCTCAATCGAAAAAATGCAGAGGCTGTGAGAGGTTAAGATGCCCGGCAAGTGTTTTTACTTGGTTCCCATCAATCAGAATCTGAACCTGTTTAATTTCATCAGGGAATGCATCAAAAACAGTCTTAAGAATCGCCATAACGGTTAGCCCCTCAGCGGTTGTACCACCGATGTGACCGTCAGCGATATGGTTCGAGAAATCCAAGTAGGCAGTCTGATCGCTGTCAATATAGACTTCGTTGAGAAGCGTACCACGTGGAATAGGATTTCTAAAGTTAGGAGGTGTCTCTTGGATAAGTGCTTTAACCACTTGGCTCAAGCGCTTGGTAAACTCCGTATGAAGTCGGCGTTCAATTTTGACAGGGACCAGCGTAAGCGCGGTTGGATCTATGAGGAATAAATTGATCTCTTGCGGGGGCGGCGGTGTATCTGAAGGGTTAGCAGCAACAGGCAACGGCGGCGGTGCAGTCGGAATAATAGTTTGCTTCGACTGATCAATCAGATATAGCGTCGCAACGAGAGAAAGCACAACAACAATAAGCGTTATTCCCCATATTACGAAGAGTCTCGAAAAACCAGCACTGCCGTTGTATTCCACTGTTTTGTCCCTACCTGTTGTGAAAGTTCCCTTTACTTCAGTTCGCTGCTATTTTAAGCTCGGCAGCTGCCTGCGAGACACACACGTCAACGTTCTTTACTTCCTGATTGCTGGTCATAGGTTTTCTTTCAGAACTACCGGGGTGTTTAAGTTAATCAGCGGACTATTGCTCTGAGACTTCCGCGGGAGCAGACTGATTAACAGAAGAAACATAGCGCTGAATAGCACGAGTGGCTGCTTGGGCAACACTGGCGATATACTCAGGATTAGAGAGTTTCTCTAAATCTTCGACATTAGAAAGATAGCCGAGTTCCAAAACAACAGCCGGCATATAGATTTCAGATAATGTGACAAGCGGCATCTCGGTAATCGTTACTGGGATTTCTGTTAGAAAATTTAGTTCCGCTTGCAGCGCAAACGCGAAGTCTCGACTCTGCTTCAAAAAATTAGCTTGAGCGAGGATTTTTAATCTCTGTCCTGCAGGCACCTGCCCGACGGTCCTTGGAAACCGAAACTCTCCTTTGGGATTATTCAGATAAATCTTGACGCCTTTCTCGTGCGGTGAAAAAGATGCGTTGCAGTGTAAACTGAGAAAGAGTTTCCCTTGATTCCGGTTAGCAACTTGAATACGCTCAAAGTGTGTTTTTTTGCTATCTCGCCGACGTGTAAGATAAACCTGTATCTCTTTCTGTTTACTAATTTGTTGAATCTGTTTTGCGAGCGCGAGAACAACATCTTTTTCAAGGAGTCCAGTGTTCCCTTCGCATCCTCGATCATCCGCGCCACCGTGTCCCGGATCAATGATGATCGCCCAATTCTGAGAACCGGCTATCTCCGTAGGTATCAAAGCCCCCTTAGGTCTCATCTGGACTCTTCTCAGGCTCGGATTGTAGATAACTTCAACATCATTGAAAATTGGCAAAAGTTGCGTGAAGAAAGAGACAGGCACCATCGGCTGCTGTGCGATGATCATGGGAGGAGTGGAGAGCGTGACTATTTTTCCACCGGGATCAATGGTAACTGTCGGCTTGCCCATCTGCAAGCGAATCTGCTTGTTCTTTGTTCTGAGGGTAAGTCGTTTACGGGGGTAGTTATATTGATCCGTCATTGCGGGGTCAAAAACCTGTTTCACGGCATCAACGGAAAGGTAAACTTTCTCGTCTTTGAGCTGCGCAGGCACTTCCGCAATTATTTTTCCATCAACATCAATAAAACGGACATAGGGTTCTTGGGCGATACCCTTGAGCGCAATAGACCAAGCGAGTATACCTAAGAAAAGCGCGTAAACAGTTACAGAGCGTCTGTTGACGCGCGCTTCTTGTGGATTCTCAATATAGACAAAGTTAGTCTTCTGCCTCGTCATCATCCTGTCGACGGGAAATAACTTCCGGTTCCAAAGGCTGTTCTTCAGCGGTTTCTTCACCTTCCCCTTCGCCATCTTCAGCCTCTTCCTCAAGTTGGATACGGGGTTGGCTTACCATTGCCACAATCCGTTCGGATTCATCTATGACTTCAATTTCATCGCTGAGGTTTAAATCACCCACATGGATAGCGTCCCCGATATCTAATTCACTGACATCAACGGAAATTTCGGTAGGCAGTTGCATAGGCAGACAATGAAGCGTCATTTGACGGAGCGGGGCTTCGAGAACACCGCCCTCTTCAACACCAAGAGGGGTGCCTACCAGAACCACTGGCACAGGGGAGGTTACAGGTTCATCCAGAGAAATTCTGATAAAATCAGCATGGACGAGCTGGTGTTTTTCTACCGGATCGCGTTGAATTTCTTTGATAATGACGGTTTCGGGGTTCCCGCCACCTATTTCCATATTAATGATAACATTCTCACCGTACGTGCGTAGGAATTGCTTGAAGATCCGCGCGTTGAGTTGAATCGCTAAGGTGTCTTGCGAGCGTCCATATAAGACGGCGGGTACTGCACCTTCACGCCGGAGTGCACGCGCGTGCTGTTTCCCGAAAGCGTCGCGTGGTTGAACTTCTAATTTTGCTTGTTGCATTTTTCTTGTTTAATGGTTGTCAGTTTTCAGTTGTTAGTTGTTAGTTAAAGAGGACTCTGTTTCAACATGCTCACCCTTAGCTGATAGCCGAGAGTGAACGGAGCGAACGCCCTGGTTGCTGACAATTATAAAAAAAGAGACAGGGCGGGTAGGATTCGAACCTACGCATGCAGGTTCCAAAGACCTGTGCCTTACCGCTTGGCCACCGCCCTTCAATTCATCAATATACGGACACACCAACAGGGCTGGTTACCGTGGATGTGCAAAAACTAACGCTGTTCTTGAAGTGTGATTCGCTTCGGTGTGTGGTATCCTTATCAGACATCACAGCAAACACTGTAGCACCACTCCCTGACATCAACGCGCCGTAACACCCAGTCTGCGTAGATAACTCGTTTTTTAGCGCGGCAACTTCAGGATATTGGGAAAAAACCGGGACTTCAAGACAATTGTAAAGGTTTTTTCCGACCCCAACGATATCACCCTTCTCTACGTAAGTCTTTATAATTATACTTGTCTTTTCGCGCTTTGTCAAGGAAAACTTTAATTTCTTAAAAACCGATGCCGTCGAAACTTCAATCCCCGGGTTTAAAAGAAGGAGGGACACATCAGAGAGTGCAGGAATGCGCGTGAGTCGGTCGCCGATGCCGAGTCCTAATGCCGCACCACCGTGTAAACAGAAGGGAACATCTGCCCCCAACTGTGCTCCAAGGTGCATCAGTACGTCCTGTGTGAAACCGAGTTCAAAAAGTTGGTTCACACCGTGAAGCACGGCAGCAGCATTCGCACTCCCCCCGGCGAGCCCTGCTGCGACGGGAATCCGCTTATAAATGTCAATTGCGATCCCTCCGATGCCGCCGACTTCATCGCTGAGGCATTGTGCTGCACGGTGCGCCAGATTACGGGAATCGCATGGGACCCCTGAATGTTCACAGTAAACTGTTATACCCGTCGTCGCCTGTTTGCGGATGATAATTTCATCATGCAAATCAACTGAATGGAAGACCGTTTCAAGATCGTGATAGCCGTCCTCGCGCTTGCCTACCACGTCCAGATAGAGATTGATTTTCGCATGGGCGCGAACGCGTATGTCTTGCACGATTCTCGTCTACTACTCCGCTAATTCCGACAAAGGGACTACTTCAATGTCCTCACCCAGAAAAGGTTCAATATCAAACTTGCTATCTTTGATCTCGACATTCAGTTCGACTTTGGCTATTTTTACGGCGACCCGTGTCTGGTCAAGCGGACGTTCGATTTCGACCTTGTGGGGTCGGAGAATACCACTCACCTCACGATAGTCGGAAAAAGCGGCGCGCTGTTGAAGTGCGCCGTTTTCATCGCGGATGTGCCATTCTGTGACTCTCGGTTCGTCCTCGCGGATAAAGAGCGTAATGGTCTCCACGTGTCTGCTTTGGATACCCGGACGTGTGATGACATATTTTGCCCCAGATTTTTCAACCGATATGGATTCAGTGGTGCGTCCATCCAGAAATGGATTAGCGAAAATAGCACTCATTACATCCGACACGCGCAGATCCACACCAAAAATCTCTCGCAAAACACCGTCAGAGAGCTGTCCAAGGTACGCTTTCTGCTCGTTCAGAAGAACAAGCAGGAATTGATTCTTGTCCTGATTGGCAATTGCGACCCCACGTGGTTCATTAACGGGTCCCAACGCTTGGATCTGGAGCAATTCCCCGCCATTCGCCGACTTTTTGTACCACAATAACTCCCGGAGTTCCTCACTTCGATCCCCCTCTTCAATCGTTACCATCATCCGGGTGATTTTCAAAGAACCCGTCAGATCGTATCTCACTTGCAGTGTGTTGAGGATGGTATCTAACTCAGCCCGGGTTGCGGGGGACAACTGAATCGTAGCCGTACTCCCAACACAGCCAACAACAGCTGCAAGCAGAAGTAAAGAAGTTGCGATTCGGAGATCGCTCTTACTTGTCAAGGTTGTGAGTCTGGCATATCGCATCTAAAGGACTTCCGACATCGACTTCTCAACAATGCCAACAGCCTCCTCAACATGACCAGAATTGATATTAAGGGGCGGTAAGAATCGGAGAACATAATCGTTAGTGCATATCGTGACCAACCCGTTCTCAATACACTGCGCTGCAATGGGTGTGGCATCGACATCCATGACCAAGCCACGGAGCAATCCTTTTCCACGTACCTCCTTGACTGGATACTTGTCTTTCAGTTCCATCAGTCCACCAGCAAGATAATTCCCCATTTTGACGGCGTTCACAGCGAGATTCTCTTCCAATATGGTTCTAACGGTTGCGGA
This sequence comes from Candidatus Poribacteria bacterium, assembly GCA_022826805.1. Classification (GTDB taxonomy): domain Bacteria; phylum Poribacteria; class WGA-4E; order WGA-4E; family WGA-3G; genus WGA-3G. The sequence goes on along the minus strand of JAJDUH010000053.1, from coordinate 28,792 downwards.
TGCTGCCGCGGTAACCAACGGATTCCCACCGAATGTCGCTGCGTGAGTGCCGGGAACAAAACTCTCTGCTATGTGTCGTTTTGCCAACATCGCACCGATTGGTACACCACTACCGAGTGCTTTCGCCATTGTAATCACATCAGGTATAACACCGTAGCTTTGATAACCGAAAAAAGTGCCCAATCTCCCCATAGCCGTCTGCACTTCGTCGAAGATAAGTAGCAGATTATGTTTATTGCACATTTCTCTTAAACCTTGGAGGTAACCGTCACTGGGGATATTAACGCCACCTTCGGACTGAATCGGCTCGACTAAAATAGCACAGGTCTTAGAACCGATAGCAGCTTCGGTCGCTTCGAGATCATCAAACGGTACATATTTGAAACCTTCAAGCATCGGCTCAAATCCGACGTGATATTTCGTCTGAGCAGTGGCGGTGATAGTTGCCATCGTCCGCCCATGAAACGAATTCTCCATCGTGATGATTTCATAAGCGTCTGTTCTGCCGCTGTCTCTGGCGAATTTCCGTGCCAACTTGATAGCGGCTTCATTCGCTTCTGCACCGCTATTACAGAAGAAACACTGATCCATGTCGGAGTTGTCGATAAGCAGTTTCGCGAGTTCTGCCTGGGGCTGTATGTAATAGAGATTGGAGGTATGCAGTAGATTGCCTGCTTGCTCACGGATTGCAGCGACAACCTTCGGATGGCAATGTCCTAAACCATTAACAGCGAGTCCGCCGAGGAAATCGAGGTATTTTTTTCCATCGGCATCCCACAAGTAGGGTCCCTCGCCCTTAACGAACGCTAAATTTCTGTCGCCGTAAGTATTGATAATATATTCCGTAGCCATCGCTTTAATTTCAGCTGTTGTCATTCATTTCTCTCCTTCTTTGTTAGGTGTATATCAAAGTTTATATGTGGCAACGGCACACGGCGTATGCCTGCTACCTTTAAGACTACCAGTTCGTATAAGAACCGTCATCGCGTTGATAACCGTGGGGCGGTCCATATTCTTGGGTCGAGACGTTGGTAAGCGCGTCTTCGTTGAATTCGATACCGAGTCCGGGGCGTTCCGGTGGTAGGAGGTACCCCGATTCAAAGGGCACCTGCACTGGAAACACATCCGTTAGTGAAGACATCGGGGCGCGAGGGAGTTCTTGTACACCAACAAGCGGTGATGCCAAACAGAGTTGCAGGCACGCAGCAGCGGACACGGGTCCCAATGGATTATGTGGTACGACATGGATGTAATGTGTTTCACACCATCCCACGATTTTACGTGCTTCTGTCAATCCGCCAGCAATACACAAATCAACGCGGCAGTAGTCCATGAGATCCTCTTCAATAACTTCTCGGAACGTCCATTTACTATCAAATTGCTCGCCGACAGCAATTGGTACCGAGGTCTGTTGCCGAAGCCGTCTGAGACTCGCGGGGTTTTCGGCTCGAAGCGGGTCCTCAATAAAAAATGGATTGTACTGTGCTACTTTGTTGCAGAAATCGAGACTGTCTGCTGGATCGAGACGGGTGTGTACATCAATGAGTATTTCGAGATCATCGCCGAATGCGTGGCGGACGGCTCGCACCTTCTCAACCGTGTCCTGGACCGCACGTCTGGGTTCAAATGTCCCCATCCCAGAGTCGTCAACCACGCTCCATCGGACAAACTTCCAACCGGCTTCGTAGGTTTGTCGGCAATTCTCAACGAGCGCATCAATCGAACCACCACCGTTATGCGGATAGCAGACGACCTTGTCTCTCGTGCGTCCGCCTAAAAGTTCATAGACGGGAACATTCAGTGCTTTTCCTTTGATGTCCCAGAGCGCAATATCTACAGCACTTACTGCAGCGGATTGGACAACACCACCGGGGAAAAATCCACCGCGGAACATCACTTGCCAGAGATGCTCAATCCGGAATGGATCTGCCCCAATAAGAAACGGTTCAAACGAACGAATAACTTCAGCTAAGGCGAGTGAACGGCGACGTAGTCCACCCTCACCGACACCGTAGATACCGGCATCGGTTTCCACTTTCACAAAGAAATGACCTTCCGCTGAAACAAAAGACTTGACTTTGGTAATTTTCATTTTCTGCTCTCAATCTGTAGTGTCTGATGAACTCACCCTGAGATTTAAAGTAGGTGAGGCAATAGTTTAATCTTTTGTGGCGGTTCGGACAACTATACCAAGCGTAAGAAGAAACGCCACAAATACACTGACTACGAACCACTCCATCACAATTCCTCCAATTTATTAATCTTTTGTTTCGCAACACTATTTATCTTAATGGTTGCTAACATAATCAGAAATGCCGCGACTCGACCAATTACAAGAAGGAGCCTTTGACCCTTTCCATAATTCTCAACTAGCCAAGCAATCAAAGAAAGAACAGTAGCTATGAAAATGGCAAAGATCACCTTTAACCAACCAATTTCCTCCTTAACCTTATCAATATGTGCCATAAGTTAACTATACCGCCTCCAAGGTTGGTGTATTGTCCTGACAGTGGACGGGACGAAAGAGCGTTTGACGTTTGAAGGGCATCTCTTCAACATGCTTCGGGTGCGGTTCCCATTTATGCCATTTGTTTCCAACAGTATTATAGCAGTGGAAAATCGCGACTCGATCAATTTCTTCGTCTGTCCACCTCGCACCCGTATGCGTAATTGCCTCCGTGAAAATAAGCATAGAGCCAGCAGGACAGGAGTAATCCTCCCAGAGCGGCGAATTGCGATCTTTTGTTGACTGGGGTGCGGGAAACGCTCCTTTATGGCTGCCGGTAAGGAACATTGTTCCACCACCACCTTCTTGAACGGGATTAAGTTCCCAGACGACGCGCGTCAATCCACTGTGTGCCTTGTCGTAATGTAGATGATAGGTATGCGAGTTGCCGGGGAAATTGAGCATCCCGCGTCCGCCATGCGGGGCAAAGTTATCGTGTCCGTTCGGACGAATGGTTAGGAATGTGCCTTCCAGTCGGAAGCCGTAGCAATTCTCGTTGGCATACCCCGACGTCAGAAACTCATCCATAAATCCGAACACAACCGGATGATCGGTCAGCACTTCAAGAGGACCCCCGATAGGAGAACGGTGGTGTTCAGGAATTGATTCGGGATCCTGCTTGAGTTGGTAGCAGAACTCGCGCATCTCTTTGATTTCTGTCTCGCTGAGTATCCCTGGAAACAGGAGCCAGCCACGAGTATCAAAGAGATAACGTTGTTCTTCCGTGAGTGGGATTGGTGGCAGATTGTCAGCATTTGTCGTAGGATTCGGCATGGTTTTTCCCTTTAATAGTTAACAGTCCTCAGTACGGTTTGCTACGCAAACCTTTCAGTTCTTAGTACAGAGACTTTGTGGCAATTGCCAACGTTGGTAATACCCACAACGCTTAGCTGACATTATCTGACAACTGATAACTGAAGACTATCTATACAAGCGTTCGTCTTCTAAGGACAGCCAAGTGCCGTAATCGCGTGGCATCTCTCTTACTTCGCCTAAACCGGCTTCTTCACGCCACTGTAATAGGGGATGTTCCCGGTTTTTCTGAGGCAACGCCACACGTCTACCATAGATAGCGGACTCAAAGATGCCCATTAGAATCTCAATGACATGACGCCCCTCTTCGCCGTTAGACATGTGCTCTCGGTTTTCATCTAATGCGTTCACATATTCGTCAACGAAGCAGTAATCATCAGCATTTGCGCCCTTATCGGGGTCAAAATGCTCAGGATAGATAGACGGGAGTGCCTGCCACTGGTCATGCGTGCCATCAGGGACGAAATGTGGCGTAGGTAGCCACCACGAACCCTTCAATTCCGACCAGAAGAGTCTACCTTGGGTGCCGTAGAGTTCCATAACATACGCATCGGTATCAATCTTTGGGAATCTGTGTTGAATGAGGGTGCCGGTGACGTTTCCGTCGAATTGGAGCGTTGCCGTAACATATTCCGCTGCGACTGTCCCCATACCAGCCGGTGAGGGAAGGACATCATCGTGGATGATGGCGCGACCACCCGTCGTCGCTTGCGTCACAACGCTTCGGCACCTTCCACCGAAACGGAGCATATTGTTAACAACATGTGTTCCAATGTTCATTAATCCGTAACCAGCATAGTAGCCCTTTCCACTGGCATAGATGTAACGGAGGTCACCGAGTTTTCCTTCGTCTAAGGCTTTGGCGACCGCCTGCATCGACGGACTGGTACGCCGTTGATGATGCACAGCAACGCGAGCATTTTTTTCTTTCGCCTTCGCTAGTACCTCGTCTGCCTGAACGAGATCAATGCAGAGCGGTTTCTCGACCTCAATGTTCACATCGTGTTCAAGAACGCGCATACAGAGTGGATAGTGTGCCTCTGTCGCTGTTGGGATTGCTACGATATCGGGTACTGTCTGCCGAATCATCTCGTCTAAATCGGTGAAGTGTGCTGAGGCAGGGACGTCCACGATGTCGCCGAGGGTCTCTAACCGCTCTTGGACGAGGTCGCAGAGTGCCACGATTTCGGTGCGCGGATGTGCGTGATATGCCTTTGCTGCTGAGGTGCCTCGACTTCGGCATCCTAATATGGCAACGCGGTAAGTTTTCATATTTTTAACGATTGGGTTCCTGCTTGGCTTTTTCAGCCCGATACGCTAATGGCTATGCGGGCGCCTGTCAAAAGCCAGTTTGCGATGAACCTCAACTGTCCTCTTAACAATTAAGTTTCTTTAAAGTCTCGTATCCGCTCTGATAGTAATGCGACAATATTAACCTATTTCGGTTCTACTGTCAAGTTTTTTATGTCTACTATATAGTAAAACCTACAATGACAGGAGACCTAAAATTGCCTATTCTACTATGACATTCCACTGCTTGGCACGTTTCATGAATACCGATGGATCCTGCAACCATTCTCCATAACCGATGCTTTTGTTACCCGTCAGATAGTCAAGTTTTTCATCAAGGCAAGCGGCGAGATTGGCATCTTCGAGGGCGAGTGTAAATCCGCCATACTCTATCTGCTCATCAAAAGCGGTGACGACAAGATCACTGTGCGAAGCGTGTGCGGCATCCTGATTTCCGATTTCACCTCGCGCAATCGCGTCAATACGACCCGAGACGAGTGCCTCAAGCAACTCTGCCTCCCCCAAGACCTCACCGAGATAGATGACCTGCGGCATGGTTTCCGTAGGTGGATAGAGATGCTGCCTACCCACCAGGTTTGGAGAGGCACCGGCAGCTGTAATTGTGTAAGCCGTTGTGCCGTCGGCAATCACAGCCCTGTCACGAGTTTCAATCCGGGTGCCTGATAGAAGGACACCGTCAGCATCAACAAACCCGGTGAGTTGAAGTAAACGCGCCTCACCCGTCGTGCCGGGAAGTGCACCAACGCGAACTTCACTGTTGAGGGCTGCATGCGTGGAGAGACGTCTCGCGTCTTCAGCACGCACTAAAAGTGTTTGCCGAAACGTGATATGTCCGGATGTAAAGGTGACGACAGGCATACCCGTTGCATCTTGCCTCCGGGACTCCAGAATGGTAATGCCGCCTCCGATAATATCATACGCGGGTTCAGTGGACTTTAGCCAGATGTCCTCCCATTCGGTGATAGCCGTTCGAGAGAACGTCAAACCCGCCCCTTCCATCGCTTCAAGTGCAGTTAATAGATCTGCTTCGTAACCGAGATGTGTATTGAACGCAGTTGAAGCAGGATCTCCGTCAGCACTGTAACTAACAGGCGCGAAATGGGCATAAAAGCCGACCTTCAACACGCGGGTTCCGTCCGTACAAGTGCCCGGGGCTGTCCCCTTTTGCGGTGTAACGATTTGTCGCGCCTTCTCGCAACCTGAAAGCATGGCAGTTATGAATATGAGTAAAATAAAAAGTCGAAAACGCATTGAAATCCTCCTATTGCAGGATCAGTTTTCAGCGCGATTCACGGAGGTTTCACGGAGAATTTTCTCAGCATAGGTGTCACGTGGGTTCTTAACGTCAAATAAACCTATTCTCCGTGAATCACAGTTGTGAATTTATTTTTAACGAATTTTCTAAGCACCATCGGTAACTTTCAATACCGTATTAAGATTTGTCGGGATTCATTTTCAGATTGGTTTTTGGTTTCCACTCGCGGATGAGTTCGGTTTCTAATAAGACGGTTTCTTCGGCATCCTCTGTGAATTCTACGGAAAATTGAACAATCGGTCTAAACATACGGAGTTGTGAGTGGAGTCCGTCGTTCTGTGCGTTTGAATAGTGCTGTAACAGTCGTCTTCGGACACAGGTTGTGGATTCGCCGACGTAGAGACACTCGTTCCGACCTTCAGTGCCGGTTTTTCGCTAGAGGGCATATACGCCACTCCGTCCGGTGGGCAATTGTAGGATATCTTCGCGTGTGAAAGGACGTAGGTTGCGCTTGAGTTGGTACTGTAGGACGTAGGGGGTGACGCTGTCGCGCATGCGTTGTCTCCCGTTGGTGGTATTCGGATGGACAGAATTGTAGTAATCCAAGACGGGTGAGGAGACCCCGCCCCTACGAAGTCCATCCATGTCTGTAAAAGCAGAGATAGCATCACGCGGGGCGATTGCTCGGTTGAGATATGGAAAGTTGTCTGTGTAAGTTAGGAGCTGAAGGGCTGCCGCTGCTTCAACATTTCTATTTCTTCTCGGAGTTCCTGATTAATTTTCTCTTGCTCACGGTCTTTTCTGCTGCGCCATGCCGTAATGCCACTTGGCACAGCAACAACGACAACGATCAGCACCATCAGCCAACTTATCATTTTTTCTATGCTGCGGACACTTCCTTCTAATCGGGCGACGTCAATTTGCAAAGTCGCCAGGCCTGCTTTCATGCGTTTTTCAGATTCGACAATCTCGGTACTTAATTCAGCAATATCTTCTTTCATGCGTTTTTCAGACTCAAGGATCAGCAGCCGTATCTTATCAAGGTCAGCATCTGTAAGTTCCGCAGAGACCGGTAAAGAGATCAGAAAAGAAAAGAGGGTTGTGAAAAGTATCATGGTTTTCATCGGTTTTTCTCCATTGTGCATTGCCTATAGTAAATCACATTTCTTGTTGAATGTCAAGTGTCATTCAACAAGAGCGCAGAGTCGTTCAATTCTTCGGAAAACGCTCAAAAATGTGCTAAAATAGATCTGTCTGTTCCGGTGCCCCCATGGATTGTGAGATGTACTGCCACTGGGTTACGAGGTTGTTGTAGCGTGCTGCGCTCTCGGCATCACCGCGAGCATCATAGTAGGCGTATAGGACACGTGCCAGACGTTGCGCTGACTCGTAATCGCGCATGGCGCGTGCGACGGCGGTACATCCCGAAATACCACCGCTTTTCTCTACGCCGGATAGATGCCACACCATTCGTAGGCATCCCTCCCAAGCCGTCATATTCTCATTGTTTTGACGATTTGCGTATTCTTCAGGTCTTAGTAATTGAACCTTACTACGCTCTCTGATCAGGACACGATTGTGCATGGTATCAATGTCTATATCTTTCGCTGTTGCCAGCACCAAAGCATCGCCGAAATTTCCTTCTGTATAGCCGTGCTGCTGGAGCCATGTCAAGCAGAACTGACTCTCCGGATCCAATTCGCCTGTCTCTTTTTCATGGTATGCGGTGATTTCATTGTTAATGTGCATGAGGACCTCGCGGATCGGTACAACTTCACCACTAATTCGGGTTACTTTGCTATATCGGGAGTATATTTCCATTCCGGGTCCGATGGCGGCTTGTGCAAGATCGACAGGTCTAATGTTAGCGATGCGCGTGAGTCTGTTAAGTGCAGGCGGCATCTCCCTTTTAAGTTCTTGTAGAAACTCATTGCGGGTTATGACCGGTGCATCTTCAGAACGCGGGCGGCAAACTAAAACAATAGATGATGCAAGTGCATTTTTACTTGCCTTCTGTCCTTTTGTCTGCTCTGTACGCATCGGCCAGGTGCCAACTATCTGAAAACCAGCATTCACGACTGCCGTGAGCATAACCTCCCAACCAGTGGAGGACACACCATCGCGTTCCTCTTCTTGTTGCTTATAAGCATAGAAAATAGAAGTAGGAAATGTGTTCAGCACAGTGCTTCGGATTTGCAGAAGTGCCATGCCCAAAAGTTCTTCAAAATGAACATTATGGTTTTCAAACCTATATCTGTTGGCGACTATCTCTTCATCTTTAGGAGTCAGTATACCGGCGAACAGATCCGGGTAGACATCACGAAGCATGTATCTCAACCACACATAGAAGAAGTCAGATGAATCAGCATAGTGTATATTATCGTAGTAAGGAGGATCAGTGACAATAACCGGTCGATCAGTAGCATGGACTGTGGTAGTTGCGTCTGCTTGATATACTTCACCTCCGGTCGCGGAGGCTGGTAAATTTTCAATAACCTTAACTATCCACTCCACTTGTGCCATCCAATTCTGTGTTGAAGCAGAAAACGGATTCGCTTCGGCAAATGCCCAGGTCATCTGAATTGCCTGTGACGTAAAGACTGTCCTAACTCTTGGATCCTGCCACCATGCGAAACTGCAATTAGTTTCAATCATCCTTCCAACAGCAAGGGAAAGGTAAGTGCAAACGGTGTGAGTATACTCAGTTTTCGCCCCACCATTTGTAATTTGAAGATAAACCTCTGCTAATAGGTTACTAAAAGTAGTTAGCGCGATAAGTTGCCGGTCCGTGAAAAGTTTATGCCACTCTGTGAATCCGTAGAGTTGAACACTGATGCTTCTCGCTTGCTCGGGCAGTTTTCCTTTCGGGTGCCACGTGGGTTCAGCAGCCTGGATGGCTTGGATATGAGTTTCAGTAGGAGACAAGAACAATTTTTTATGTTCACCTTCGGCGATTATCGCTGTCATTATCTCTCCGATGTTTCCTGCTTTTCCCTGTTCCCGGACATAAGGCAATTTAACTGCACTACCACAAGCGATACAGAAAGCACCGTTTTTACTCACGGTCCCGCCTTTTGGGACTCCTGCATCATGAGATTGAACAACAAACGAAAGCTTGTTTGTCTCTCTGTCTACAACGGGCTTTATCCAATGTTCATTCCCCTTCTTTTTTGACAGTTGAAAAGTCTTCATCAACGGCATCTGGAGACCACAAGCTGGATTGATACACGGCACTGTGCGCGCCCATAACCATGCAACCACGGTAGCAGAGGTGCCATCCGGCAATTCTGCTTTGGGATAGAGATGCCCGATGCGTTTGTATGCTTCCTCCCGCATCCAAGCCCCGTAGTAACGGATGTCGTCTGCCAGACCGGCGGTGCCCTTCCACGGGACGCGCGTTCTCCTTCTCCCGGTGCCGGTGAACATCCCCAGCGGATCTGCATCGGGATTAACGGGGTTCTGATTGTGGAACTTCGGGGGCAATTCAATCATCGCCTTGTTGAGTAGGACAGGGAGCGGATTCAGATCGGAGGCGCGGGAGCGTAGGCCCAAGCGTTGTGCTTCCAACGGAATAGAACCGCCTCCACAAAACGGATCGTAGACAGCAGGACAGTGGTCGCGGAGGTATTTTAGAACGGCTTCGGGGTCGTTTTTAAACCTTGATCGAAAGTCAGTCAGATTTTCGCCGTTGTTGCGTGCGACTGAGTATGCGATTTCGTAACGCGCTTCTGCCAAGAGGTTTTCATCGTTGCTATTTTTCCATATCACGAGTCGCTTGATGAGGTTGTGGAGGCGGTTGCGTTCGGCACTCTGTTCGGGTTCGGTTGGAAATTCGTCTTTGCATTCGGAAGGGTCGTCTACCATGCTGGCGAAGATGACGGCGCGACATGCAGCGAGGGGTCGGCGTGCCCAATAGCGATGGAGGGTTGAGGGGTGTCCATGTGTGAGGGAAGCGTCTTTTGCAGATTCCACGTTGATGGCTTGGAGGGGTATGTTGACTTCAATGAGTTTTTTTCGGTAATTGGGCATAGCGTTTTGTTAGCAATGAATTTCACTGGAACTGTGCAAGAAAATCTGCATATTTGTATCGTAGACGACTATAGGGCACATTTACGGTCCTCATGAACAACATCATTGATGAAATCCTGACGTTCTTCGTCCGTCATAGCGTCCCAATCTAACCCGCGTTCGGTGCATACTTCCCGAACTTTTGATTCGAGATATTTCATCCGTCCCGCGCGGCGAGACAGAGACTCTTTCGCAAGCGCAAGGACTACAGCTAATTTTTCTTCTCCCGGCATTCGTTGGATACAATCAATAATCTGTTCGGTTGTCAATTCAATGGTTACCTCCATTCCAGTATCCTCCTCTCTTTAGCAATTCCTTCCGTTTAGGTTGGTAAGGCTTAGATTCTCGTATGTGTTCTTCATTTTCCTCGCCAAGTACAAATCTTGAAAGGTCGATGGCGTGGTCTGTCCATAGACTTTTCCCCATATTGTCGTAATCTTGTGGCATGGTTGTATTATATTGTAAAGCGGTGAGAAATGTCAAGCGGATTTAAGAGACACAGACTGATAAATTAACAGTATGAATGCGCGTATGGCATTCACCGTATGCTACAGAGAGAATGCACAAACTAATAGGAATCAACGCCATAAGCGCGTATGGCTTATGGCGTGTGCTACAAAGGCTGCAGATTTTTAGTCGCTTTTAAAGTCGGCGTTGAGGTGTTCGCTGTTTTGCTTAACGGCGCGGGTGGTATTTTCCGAGAAGCCGTCCGATTTTTCAGCCGTAACGGTGATTTCTATGCTGACGTTTCCGCCATCGGCTTTCAGGGTGCGAACGATCTCGTCTTGGAGGGCTTTAATCTCATCGCCGAAAGGAAGCTCTAACTGCAAGGCTTTGGTAACAACGACGTGCGTAGGTCCTTTTGGCTGTGGGGGATCAATGACAACGGGAGTCGTCCCATCTGTAGAAGGCGCGGGTTTTGGTTCTGGGGGTGTTGATGGTGTGGGTTTTTCTTCTTCCGCTTCCTTGAGCAGTTTTGCCATTTCAGGATTTATCAGCACGGCCGTGCTATCCTCAACGATTCGGAGTCCACCCATCTGTTTTTCAAAACGGAAGTTAAGGTAGTTGCCATCTTGATACGCGCTGGCATACCCAAACGTCCCAGCCTCTATTCCGTCTCTAATGCACGTTGCCAAGACGTTCCGGTCTCTGAGTCGGGGCATGTAGACGTTTTGTGCCATGAGTTCCCAGAGACGCTCTATATCAATGTGCTCTTGGTAGGCATCGCTACTCCAGATGTATTGTTGCAATTTTCCAGCGAAGATGTCAGGTGCTATTTTTGTGACGATTGCATCATCGTCAATGAATTTCTCACGGAGACGTTGGACAATTCTACCATCTGTGGATTTTGTATCAGCCACAGAAAAATCATAGTCATTCTTCTGTGGGTCTGCTTGCAAGGGTGCGAGTCCCCAACGATACGCCTTGAAGAGTACGGTTGTTACGGCATCTTCAGCAGCTTCAAGATTTCCCTGTGTCTGATCCAATCTTGTGCCTTCAAGGTTACCGAGTGCGCTATGGAGTTGGTCTCCGTTCATAATGGAATTCCATGCAAGGTAGTTTTTGACGTGATTTCTGAGTTCTCGGATGTCGTCTCGCCGCGCTGCGATGAAGAGGAGGGTATTTCTGAAGGTACGCGGTCTTTCGTCGTCCGTGCTGGACGTAAGAATTTTAAGTGCAGTCTGGCGTGCAATATCGGTCTCCTTTTCGCGACTGGGTAGGGATGCTTGTGGATGGAGAATGACGTACTGAACGGTTTGAGAATCCTTGACCAGATTTGGCGTGGTAGGACAGACCTTCACGTTTGAGGTGCTTTGAACTGCTCTTTCCAAACGTAAAACGATTTCAGCGTAGATATCTGCTTCGGTGTATTCTGCTGCGCGATCTATGGCAACTTTATTGAGGTTTTCTTCGGTGTGGAAGTAGTATCTATCGTCAAGATTATAGAGGAAATAGAGGTTGCCGGTCATTCTGTTAAGTGCGTCGTTGTACACCGAGACACCTTGTCCAGGTTCAACGACACCGAGGTGGATTTGACGGGTTGTGAGCCCCTTGACGGCGCGGCCCGTCGCACTACCAAGAAACACAGTGCGGGCGATACGTCGCGCTGCACTACCCACCTCAATGAAACTTTGAGAGTTTCGATCAATCTGATCCGTGCGGGAACCGTAGCTGTCCACCTCTTGGACAACGGGATCCCAACTTCCGCCGGACCTTGCAAGCAGTCTGGTGAATTCGTCAGCGAGTGCGGGATCGTCAAGTGTGAGGTTGGCGGGCATTACCAACAGAGAGGGGTCCTGCTCTTGATAAAGTCGAGAGATGCAGGTCGCCATTATTCGGAGTACGCCGCGGGTGCGCTGAAATCCAGGAATAGCTGACCAGTCCTGAAAGAGCCGATCGAATATCTCGGGATGGATCGGGTAGCAATCTTTCATTCGTTTCAGATAGTCTTGATCGCTAACGTTATTCGGATATTCGCTGCGGGAGTTCTGGTACATCTTACGGAAGGCTTCACAGGTTAGGTCTCGCTCGGTTTCGTCAATTATGCTACCGAACAATCGCCGACGCACGACCTCATAGGCATTATCAACTTCTAAGGGGATAGAGACGGCATCAACCCTTTCGAGGATAGATTCGAGGGTATCAAGAACGGTCATCCCACCTTCACCCCCCGCTTGTATTTGTCCTTCTGGTAGCGTTGCGACGAGTGTAATGTTCTTAGATCTGTTTACAGACTCGGTAACCGCTTGAAAGAAGGTGTAGATGCTTTCTCGTGTGACACCTTGTACATTACGTACATAGGCAACGAGTTCGTCTATTAAGATGATAGAGGGCCCGACGTGTTCAAAGAGTCTGTCCAACTGATTTCCGCCCGGTGCGCTTCCTTTCCGTGCAGCTTCACCGATGATATTATAGGCATCTTGTCCACCGAGTTGATCCGCCATCATACCCCAGAGTGTATTGAGCGGGTCCCCTTGTTTGGTTTCGTCTGCGTCGGTCGTAGAGAGGTAGGTACCGACAAGAACAGAGACGTCGGCGTTAAGGGGTGTGTTGTGATCCCAATCTGCTTCCTCCAGAATGTCCTCTATATTTTCTCGGAGCCGCTTGTATTCATCGTTTGCTGGAAGTTCTCTTAGAATGTTAATTCCGGTAACAAGATGATAGAGGGCAATAAGACTATGCGTTTTTCCACCACCAAAACCTGTTTTGAGTTGGATAACTGGATCGCCACCTTTGCTCCCAAGCCTCTTGAGGGTGTTCACTAACAATTGGCGAAGCCCAGGGGTGATGTATGTTTGATTAAAGAAGATTTCGGTTTCGCCGTATTCTGACGTTTTCGCTTTCCCTTCAAAGACCTCTTGAAGGTCGGCGGCGAACTCCGACTTTCGGAAGGTACCTGCAATGACATCGGTGTTCGGGCGTATGACATCACGCCATGACTTGAGGTCTGTTACCTTTCTGCGGGGTAATTTAGGTTTCGTTTCTGCGGTTGGTGCTGTATTGGTTAGCAACTTGTCGCGGATGGTTTCAACTTTTCGTCTCTGTTCAGGTGCGTTGATTTGTCCAAGTATATCGGCAATTTCGTGGAGCCTTGAAAGGGCGTACGCGGGAGAGAAATCTTCTGCTTCAGGGTGAGCGACTTTATTTCGAGCCTCGGTTATGAGTCCTATGGCACTGCGAACGTCTCGATCTGGATCGAAGAGATGTTTAAAAACATCGTGCCAGTACTCTCTGAAGAGGTACGGGAAATCGCCGACATCTATATCCGCTTCGTTTTCAAAACGATCTTTCGGTGATAAGTCTTGTACCGTTTTGAGGTTTTTGAGAATGAAGGGACGCATGGCATCGCGATAGATATTGAGTGCCTGATAAAGTGCGTCTTGGTTTGGACGTTTGGACGAATTCACGTGTTTGGGCTTTCCTCTCCATGATTTTTGCTTTGGAAGTATAGCAGATTTTTTGGTTCTAAGTCAAATGGTGCGTTGCTCCTTTGTTCTTTATCCCTTGTCTATTCAAATATCCAATTCTCTTTTCTTACAATACCAGATACCGTAACACATTCAATATTAGATGCCTTACATACATCAGGGATCCTGGGATATTGCAAATTTCCAGTTAATTTTTCTTCAGTTACTACAACTACGTTTTGAAATCTCATTGCCAAAGCTATAACCCATGGGTCTGCCCCTGACGTGCCTTTTTTAATGTTTAACATTTCCGGATACTTTGACAATATACTACGAACCGTTTTTTGATCTGAATCATCAATTTTCAATTCAAAATATGATTTCAAACTTTTTTCGCAACACCATTCATCTAAGACTTTATCTCGCATAGTTTCTTCAAAAGCAAACTCGGACATTTTGAGCCGATCACTCCTTATAAGTTTTTCAAATTCTTGCCACAAGGCGCGGAAGTTGTCCATTGGGTATAAAGAACGATACGCAGCAATTAGCGAACTGGCATCCAAACTATAAATTATCTGATTTTGGTTAAATAGTGAATTCATACGAGGATAAGGTGCTCAATTTCAAAAAGATATTTTGTGTCACAATTGGAGAAAACCGAAGCTAATTCAGAGATTGTGATTTTTTCCTCATAGTAAGCAGTGAAAGCGGTTCTTGTGAAATACTCACCCGAAGCGTTAAGAAGCCGATTGTGGTATGGCCGGATACCGCCAGCTTGATTGGATTTTCCTTTATACTTTTCTTGCTGAGATTTTCTGTACGTTTCGTAGTATTGTTGTGGTATTTTATCAAGTGTTAGCAGTCGCCGCATAATAACTTCAGGGCTTACATGAAAGTGCTTGGAAATTCTGGATAGTTCTTTTTCAAGTGTTTGCAGTTTTACCATTTCTAACAACTCATTTTCAGGGACTAAAACTTCAGCAGCCACTCGGTTACAAAAGACTTCCGTCTGGTTCAAGACTGGATTTTCTATTCCTCTAAATCCAGTATTTTGGATAATACTTTTCCCAAGAGCGATATGGACGAGTTCGTGAATAATTGTGAAGATACGTCCATAGGGACTGTCTTTAGGGTTTAATACGATCACTGGAAAAGGTCTCTGTGCAATGCAAAACCCACGTACTGTTTTCAATTCAACAGAAAGATGTGTATTCACAGAGGTTTGACAGACCAAAATACCCTTCGCCTCGACAGTCTGTTTCCAGAATCTCAACGCATCGTATGGATTTTTTGCTTGTTGTAGTTGTGCTCTGTTGAACTCAAGAAATTCAGTTATTTTTTTCGCTTCTCTCGCTGGTTCTTCTTCATTAACTTTCAGCGTTACCTGAGGAGGCAGTTCCTCTAACAATTCGTAAAATCCAATGAGCATTTCTCGTCTTTCAAATGCCTCAATGATATTAGCATTCAATTTATGCGTCTGTTCTTCATTAATAGCAGATGGTTCTGGCAATACCCGATAATCTATAAGTGATTGGAAACCTACAGGTGGTTCTGGCAGATAGAAAACAGAGATGTGTGTTTTATAGAGTTTAGCAATTTTCTTTAATTGCGAGATAGTGGGTTGATCTGATCCATTTTCCCATGCTTCAAGGTCTTTGGATTTCATTTTTAATCTTTTTGCCACATAGTCAATCTCTAATCTGATGCGTTTTTCGCGTGCCCATTTGAGAACTTCCGGCGTAATGAGTGCTTTGACAGATTTAGCCATAATCCGTATTTCCACAAACCGATTAACGGGTTTGTTGTAAAACCATTAATTGAGATATTTTGAGACTGTGTGACGCTAAATCCTGGGGATTCGCGGATGGATAAATTGTAGTAATAGTATAAATATACTTAACATGTTTTACTCAAACGCGAATTAAAGTATACCACAAAAACGCAAATTGTCAAAAGACGATTGCTGCCAAAAACTAAAGGCGAGGTTGGAAAACCTCGCCTACGGAAGTGGAATTTGCGACGACTATTCTGCCAACACAATTACACCGCAACCGATGCGTGCGCCTGCATTGCCTGAAGGCTGCGAGATGAAATCATCTGCATCAGCATGAACGATAATGCCGGCGCCGACAACATCTATATCGGAACCGGTGCCGATTTCCCAAAGATCGGTTGTCAACTTAAAGCTGCCCGTGCCGTCTTCGCCGACAGTGATATTGCCGATGTCTCCGAGATGGAATTCACCTTCCCCCCATTTCCCGTGTGCGACATCTGTCGGATTCCAGTGACCACCGGCGGATTTACCGTCGGGTGCACTGCAATCGCCGTTTTCGTGGATATGGACGGCGTGAAGGCCGGGAGTGGCGTTCTGGATTTCAATGGTGAAGGTGATTTGGTCGCCGTTTTGTGTGAAAACCGCCATTCCAGTTACACTACTACCGCTTGTTGAACCGATTGTAGCGACTGCTTGTTTCGCTGATGGTGCTGAAAGAATATCTGCTTGTTGGCGCGTTCTATCACAACCTATCAACGAAAGAAAAATGCCAATTAGTAAAAGAAATGAAGCATTTATGCTAAGAGTAATTAAGTTCTTTTTCAATGTTGAATCCTCCGTTACAGCCTGTTAATCTAAATGCTAATATGCAAAATTACGGTGGTAAATCCCTAGCCACTCATTATCACAATTAATCACCAAAATGATAAGGTATTTCATAGAAAAAGTAAAGGACAAATATTGAATGTAGAGATTCTAAGGTTTATCGGCGAGGTTGGGAACCTCGCCAGCGGGACTCTTTAAGGCTGCACCGGTGCCTCCCCTTTCCAGTAACGGAAGGGAACCCGGTTGGAAACCGCACCTACTTTGGCTGGAAGGGAATACAGTCGGAAAAAATGCGCCTATGGTCCATCTTCTTCAATGCGGATGTGTTGGTTGGGTTTGACATTCTTGCGTGTGCTGACGGTCCCACTGGGCCAGAGGACCTCGATTTTCTCAATGGTAGTATTCCGGTTTATGCCGAAGATGGCGGTGAGTTCGCTTTGTGAGCAATAACTGGAGCCACTTTTGACGGTTCGGGTTTGTGTGCCAAGTGCGGAGGTTACACGGATTTGCGCACCGATGCCGTCACGATTACTCGTTTGCCCTACGAGTTGAATCTTGATCCAGGCGTTGCGGTTGCCGCCATCGTTTCGGAAGAGATATGCCGGTCCATTGGAAGTGGTGACGAGTAAGTCCCAATCACCGTCGTTGTCGATATCGCCGTAGGCTCCACCTCTTCCAACCATCGGTGTTGCCAAATCCGTGCCGACTCTATCGACTGTATCGGTGAATTTGCCTTGTCCGTCGTTGTGAAATAGGTGTGGGATTTGTGCGTAGGTGACTTGACTTTGGATGGCATTGATGTCAGTCTCAACGTGTCCGTTGGCAGTGAAGATGTCAAGATTGCCGTCAAAATCGAAATCGAAGAAGAAACAGGCGAAGGTGAGCGTTAATAAGGTAACGTTTCCGATGTGCGCGGCGGGGGCATCGTCAATAAAAAAATCGCCTTCGTTGTGATAGAGGTTGAGCATCTCGTTGGAGAAATTACCGATGACGAGACTCTCCCTACCGGTGCGATCGTAGTCTGCGGCATCAATACCCATCGCGCCGGTTGCGACACCACTCTCGTTATAGGCAATTCCAGCGAGCATTCCTACCTCAATGAAAGTACCATCGCCGTTGTTTTGATAGAGCTTATTGGGTTGTGTATCGTTCGCTTCAAAGATATCAGGCAGACCGTCGGCATTGTAGTCAAAGATACAAACACCCAATGATTTGCTTGTGTTGTCCTCAATACGGGCAATGCGAGAAACATCAAGAAACGTGCCATCACCACGATTTCTGAAGAGTTTGCTGGACTGACCTGTGTAGGATTCAGGCGTACAGTAAGATTTATTTATGCCATCAAGGGTGCAGTACAGGTCGTTCTCTCTGGTCCACTCAACATAGTTCGCTACGTAGACATCAAGGTATCCATCGTTATTGTAATCGAACCATGCGCAGCTTGTCCCGAAGCCGGGATTATGGATACCAGCTACCTCTGTAACATCAACGAAAGTGCCGTCACCACGGTTCTGAAAGAGGCGATCGGTTTCAATAGTGCTAATATAGACATCTGGATCACCGTCGTTATCGTAATCGGCAACGGCAACCCCCATACCGTAAAGTGGTATGGCGAGTCCAGCGGATTCAGTAACATCGGTGAAAGTGCCATCTCGGTTGTTGCGGTAGAGTGCCATCGTCTGCCGTTTCTGGTGTCCCTTCCCAGGAACGGGTGAGGTGGCTTCGGCTTTCGGATTGCCTTCCCAGTCCCTCCCGTTGACGAGGATGATGTCTTGCCAACCATCGGTGTCGTAGTCGAGAAACGCACACCCTGATCCCATGGTTTCAGGTAGGTATTTTTCGCCATAAGCACCGGTGTTATGGATGAAGCGGATGCCTGCAGTGTGCGTAATGTCGGTGAACTGTGGCAAGTTTTGTGAGGAGGCGTTTGAAGCCAAGAAGAAGCAGCAGAATATTGATATGTAAGTGGTGAGGGACGAGGCACGGGGACCCCGCCCAACAATACCTATGAGTGCGAGGTTGGAGACTGTCTTAGGGAGGTGCAGCGCTTGTTTCATGTTTAGACGGAAATCCACCGATCTTCCTCCCATGAGATTTGGATGGCAGTCTGCACATCGGCAACTGCAGCAGCTTCCCGAAACCCTGGATTTGCCTGCTTTCCTGTGTGGATGGCTTGCAAGAACTGATAGGCTTCGATTGTCTTCAGATCGTCGTAGCCCAATCCAACAGCAGGACCGGGATTAAAATCGGCGTGGAGCGGATGGCTGGGACCGCTTAGTATACGCGTGTATCCGTCAGTGGAGCCGTTCTCATTGGGTAGATAGACTTCCAGTTCGTTCATCTGCTCGAAATTCCAACGCAATGCCCCCTCAGTTCCATTCACCTCAAAGGCCATCTCACACTTCGGTCCGTTAATAACTCTGCACGCTTCGAGTGTCCCGCGGACACCATTTTCAAATCGGACCAACACCCCGACATAGTCTTCGTTCGTAACAGCCTCCATTTTACCGTCCGATCCAAGGGTGAAATGTGTGCCACTGCCTACCGCCGCTACCGGACGTTGTGGAATAAATGTCTCCTGTTGTGAGACAACGCTGTCAATATCGCCAACAATAAAATGTGCCATGTCAACGACGTGGGAAATCAGATCACCGAGCGTGCCGAGTCCGGCGATCTCTTTCTGAAAACGCCATGAAAGTACTGCGCGGGGATGTGCAGCATAGCCAGCAAAAAACCTACCTCGATAGTGGGTCAGGGTCCCAAGTTTTCCTTCCGAAATCAGTTGGTGTGCGTATTGGACGACGGGTGCCCATCTGTAGTTATAGCCGACACCCGTGAGTACACCTGCTCGTTGTGCAGCGGCGTAGATCGCTTTCGTTTCAGCAGGATTCCGTCCGACGGGTTTCTCACAGAAGACTTGTTTTTTTGCAGCCGCCGCTGCCTCGACAATCTCAAGGTGCATGTTATTTGGTGCGGCGATGTTGACGACCTGTACGTCCTTGTCCTCTATGACGTGTCGGTAATCGGTCGTTGTACGTTCAAATTCAAAACGCGTTTTTGCCTCGTCCGTCCGCTCGACAACATCATCTGCACAGATGACGAGCTTGGGTTGGAGAGGACTGTCGTGAAACCGGTCTGTGATCTGGCGATATGCGCGGGCATGCGTCATCCCCATCCATCCCATTCCGATAATCCCGATGCCTATTGTATGTTTTTCCATTCTTTTAGAGTGAAATAAGAAAATATTTGGGCACTTTTTACACAACGTGCGATGAATCGCACTACTACGAACACCTATTGGTTAAAAGATAGATGTATCAGCATACGAGTTGGGTTTCACTACGTTCAACCCAACCTACTGTATAGTGGAACTTAGAATTACTTATACATTCTACATCGGTGAGGTTAGGAAACCTCGCCTACCAGGAGGAGAGTATACTTTAAACTACCGAGGTTTGATTGTGTCGACTTTTTTTATTGCTCCCCAAGTAGTTGTGAGTTTGGTCCGTGGCTCGACAGGGCGTGGTTTTCCGGGACCGCCATTCTTGATATTCGGACCTGTGATTTCAACATCATCAAAATGTGCTTGCCCGTCTGCGACAACAAGCCCGGCTTGCCCACCCTTCAAGGGATCATCATCAACAACCGTAAACACCTCGTCATCGACTTGGAATTCAAGGGTGCCGTCTTCGTGAATAGTAGCAGTTAGTTTGTACCACGTATCAATTTCGGCATTAAACTCATAGATGACGGGAGACCAATTGTTTCGAAGTGCCTTTACAATTCGGACGGTGCCGAAAACGTAGTCGATAAAAAAGAGGTACCGGCTATCCTCTTCACCTCTGTCATGGAGCGTAAGTCCGATGCTTGGGGGTTCATTCTTGTCCTCCACTAATTTTGCGCGGCAAGAGAGGGAGTAGTTCTTCCATGTAAGTTCACCTGTGATCCACAGGCTCATAAAACCGGGTAGGAAGATTTCGCCGACGGCTTCGCCATCATTAACCCACCACTTTTCGACCTGCCGGTCGAGATTAAATATTTTCCATTCACGGGTGTCTTTATCTTCAAAATCGTCGCGCCACGTCCCTGCCAGAACGGGTTGCCACGCTTGTATTGAAAAGCAGGCAATTATGATGATTGCAATTACTGGTGTTAAGTTTTTCATTTTTTCTCCTTATGCTTCAGTGATTATACACTGTCCATCTGGATCCGCATAGGGGCAAGAGCAGCAATGGTCAAGGTTTTTCTCATACTTTCCTTGCTGCAGTGCCGAGATTTTTTGTTTCCACTGTTCCTGAATTTCCTGCAACTGTGTTGTATTGAAATGCATCCGCTCACACCGATTGTGTTCAGAAAAAAAGAAATTAATAGTCAAGAT
This sequence comes from Candidatus Poribacteria bacterium, assembly GCA_022826805.1. Taxonomy (GTDB): domain Bacteria; phylum Poribacteria; class WGA-4E; order WGA-4E; family WGA-3G; genus WGA-3G. Next base: position 7,954 of record JAJDUH010000053.1, on the reverse strand, counting down.
CGGTTGGCTTGGATAACGCCGATGTAAGAGTAGGCTGTAAAGTTCCATTTCTGGAAGGCAGTCGTCTATATTCTGAATTTCATCTGTTTTGTAATTGATTACCTGCCAATTTTCTGTTTCATCTCTAAAAAGTCTATCGAGTCTGCCTTCGATAATGTGTTCGTTGATATTCGCGTGAATTTGCTGATTGGTAGAAGTTTCGGATGCATTAAAAACAGTCTCTGCGAGCTCAGAATTGAGAAAATTGTTAATATGCGTCCGAAAAGTCGTTTTGGATTCGCCGGTTAGCTCAGGATAATTTTCGGATACTTGCTCAATCAACGTATCAAGATTTTCCGCATCTGAGCGTTGTTTGATTCGTGAGAACATGTAGCGGATCGCAGCATCTACCTCAGCTTCATCCAAGTCTGCCGCTCCTTGTCCATTTATTGGAATCTGTAAAACATTTTCCAATTGATACCGCAATGAACATCGCGCATAGTTTGCGAGCTCAGCGACAGAGAAAGCTGCAGGAACCTCAGTTGGTTTCAAGTCTAATGACCTAAACTTCGGAAGTTTGACGGGCGTTGTTTCATCGGAATCCTCATCTGTAGGTGCAGGGTCTGCCAGTGTTCGAGAGATCGGGATTTGGAGTTCACAATTTTGGTGCATTGTGTGGTTATTTATAAATACCTCTAACGCAACGGAGAGACGCAGCTCATCCGCCTCGTCGTCAATGCGAAGGTGTCTATGGAGCCATTCAAGCATTTGTTGGGGTTTCCCTTTAGTTGGCAGGGTCCCTGATAGGATCAGCCGGTCCTCGGCACGTGTTGTTCCGACGTATAATACCCGTTTTTTTTCCGCAATTCTTTTCGCATTTGCTCGCTCTTTCATGCGTTCAACAATTGCTGGTGCGATTTTCTCGTAATCTTTTTTGGGGTCAAGCGGGCTAAAGCCAATACCGAGTGTGTCATCAATGAAAGGCTCTCTGTCAGTTTGTCCCTTGCGATCAAGACAGGGGAGTATGACAACTGGGAATTGCTTACCTTTCGCGGCGTGGATTGTCATAATTTCGACAGCGTCGGCACTTGATTCCATTGGTGCTTGTCCTTCGCGCGGCTCTTCATCAATCAAGATATTCAGAAACTCAATGAAGTTCGTAAGGGCTTGTTTATCCTCATCGACATCAAAGTTTCTGGCGAATTCCAACAGTTTTTGGTAGTTCGCCCACCGTTGTGGTCCCTGTTTCCCCGTTTGCAGTGTGCCAATCATTCCTGTTTCATTAACGATAGTCAGGATAAGTTGGTTTACAGATACACGCGGTGCGATTTGGATGTGCCTTTTTAGCGTATCTATGGCATGCCTGAGATGTTCAGTGGGTACGGGGTATTTCTGCGATTTTTCCCAGAAATCAGTCTTTTCCTGCGCTGAAATTTCGTAGAGCTCAGTATCAGATATCCCGAAAGCGGGCCCCCGAAGGACTCCAACAAGAGATGTGTGATTTTCTGTTGGTTTGTTAAGGAAGTTGAGGTAATTCCAGATATCGTAGATTTCTTGTCGTTGATAGAAACCGATCCCCCCAGTGGTGAGGTAAGGGATGCCTGCTTCAAGAAGTGCGTGTTCAATATTAGGAAGATGACTTCTATACCGAATGAGGATAGCGATGTCCCCATACGCTATGGAACGCTCTCCTTCCTTTCCATTCTTATGCGCCCACACCTTTTCTTCATTCAGTCTCATGTTTTTGATATGACGGGCGATCAGTGCGGATTCATCAGCAGTCCCTTCGTCCTTTTTTCCAAACAGGAACTCGACACTGCCATCTGGCTGCGTGGGGCGGGCTTTTGTCAAGGATTCATAAGGCACCTCAAATTTATTTCCACTCCCAGCACCCATCAAACGGGAAAAAAAATAGTTAACGAAGGCAATAATTGTAGACAAAGAACGGAAGTTCTCTCTGAGGGAGATAGCGAGTCCAGCGTTTTCAACAATTTTGTTCCTCGTTTTCTCAAAGATACTGACATCGGCACCGCGAAAGGCGTAAATGCTCTGTTTTGGGTCCCCAACGATGAAGAGATTCGCGTTTTTGAGTTTGTTTGTGAGCCACATTACGAGATTGTACTGTAATTCGTTTGTGTCTTGATATTCGTCTACCATGTAATACTTGTGCCGAGATACCAATTCCTGTCGGATTTCTTCGTTGCTTTTGAGGAGATCGCGGATTTTAATTTGGAGATCGCTGAAATCAAGTTTGCCTTGCGAGAGTTTGGTATTTTGGTATTCCGTGAGGATTCGTTCGTATAATGTGAGTAGGTCACGGGTTGTACCGATTAAAAAATCGTCATCTGTCTCATCTTCACTATCGGTTTCAATCCCATCCCTTTTATCTTTTTCAAGGGTTGGAAGGTCTTTAATTTTTTTCGCAGTTGGTTCGAGAAATTTGATCTGATCCATAATTTCCGTTCTGTTAATGCTTTTCGGTAGAAAGCTTGCTGTCCTGATAGTATCATCTTGAGTTGTAATCAAATCTGCGATTTCTTTAAGCACGTTTTGTACTTCAGGTGAATCTGGGTTCTGCTCATACAGTGATTCTAATTGTTCTGTTAACTTCTCGGTTTCTTCCGCCTTTTTACCTTTCGCAACCTTCAAAACAGTATTTAGAGATGGGATAAATTCAACAATGTTAATCTCCGACATAAGTTGGTCAATTTTTGCCATGAGTTCTATCTGTGCACTCTGTTTCCAGTCCTCACGTATGTTAGATGTATTTCGATCGTCATAAATTTTTTGTATTAGGTGTTCGATTATATCACGTTGACTGACCATAGCGGAAAAGAAATCTACCAACTTCTGCTGTCCACCGTAGCGTTGCAGTAAGCGGGTAAGTTCGGCACGGTGTCTATCCGCAGTGTCTGTTGCAATCTCTTTGAGGGTGTTCTTAATAGTTTGCTGTAGCAGAAGTTTTTGATCAATACCTTGTATGATGTTGAAGTTGGCTGGGACACCGGCTTGGAAGGGAAATTCTCTCAAAACGCGTGAGCAAAAAGCGTGAACAGTTGAAATGTGCGCCGAACCCATCTCTTCTCGAAAACGTTGAAGTGGATCGTTCTGTTCTATGCCCTCACGTGTTTCTTGAGGAGATAGTTCTTTGATAATCCGCTCTTTCATTTCAGCGGCGGCTTTTTCTGTAAAGGTAATGGCAACAATTTCTCGCGGTGATTTAACGTTTCCCTCGCGCAAAATTTTGAGGTAACGCTCAACCAATACAGTGGTTTTCCCGGATCCAGCACCGGCGGTTACGCAGATATGTTTTTCTATATTAAGGGCATCTCGTTGACTGCGGGTTAATTGCATTCTTTAGTTATGGTTCCTTGTGATATTTTCTGACAGCACGATGGAGTGTGTTTGCTACTTTTAATCTGGCAGCGGGATAACCGCATCCGCTGATATTCCGAGCTGGATAGTGTCTCCTGGTTTTTTTGCTTCGGTGCCTGGATTGTAGTGAACGGCTTTGAGTGGGATGTCTGCAGCTACCAATTGGTATTCCTCTACTCTCCCCAAATAGTTGACGGCTGTAACGGTAGCATTTATCCGATTTTCGGCGGCACCCCTGCCATTACTTTCAACGATGAGTGCCTCTGGTCGAATTGAACACTGTACGGATGCCCCTTGCGTCAGTTCGCGATACACGGCTTTGGAGTGGAGAGTTCCGACGGACGTTTCGATTGTAGCAGTGCCGTTTGAGGTATGCTGGACTTTGCCAGAGATAAAATTAGTTTCACCGATGAAACTTGCCACAAAAGCATTTTTGGGGAACTGATAGACCTCACGCGGTGTGCCAACCTGAACGATAACGCCGTCCTGCATAATTGCCATCCGATGCGCCATGGAAAGCGCATCAACCTGATCGTGTGTAACGTAGAAAGTTGTGATATTGGTGCGGTCGTGAATCTGTTTTATTTCGTCGCGCATCTGTTGCCGGAGCGCTGCGTCGAGATTACTGATTGGTTCGTCAAGGAGCAGAACGCTTGGTTCAATGACAAGGGCGCGTGCGAGTGCAATGCGCTGTTGTTGTCCACCAGAAAGTGTGTTGACAGCGCGATCGTGATAGCCCTCCATCTGCACCATTTGCAGGGCGCGCGTAATTTTTTCCTGTCGTTCTGGCTTTTCGAGCTTGCGAAGCGTTAGTCCGTATTCAATATTTTCAGCAACAGACATGTGGGGCCACAAGGCGTAGTTCTGGAACACCATGCCTGTATTGCGCTGATGTGGTGGTATATTGTTCATGACGGTGTCGTCAAACCGTAACTCACCGGTATCGGGTTTATAGAATCCGGCAACGATACGGAGAAAGGTCGATTTGCCGCAACCCGAGGGACCGAGGAGGAAAAAGAACTCGCCTCTTTCAATCTTTAGGCTCACATCGTTGACAGCGAGCGTTGTTCCGAAGGCTTTCGTGACATGGGTTAATTCAACTGCAACTGACATAATAGTTATCGGTTATCGGTTGTCGGTTATCGGAGAAAAACTTAGCCAATGACAGTAACCTGTAGTCAAAGGCGAAGGAGGATCTTTGAATGCATCGTTCACTACACAAGGCGATCTGACAGCTCCCGTTAGGGAAAAATTAAAAATCTTTTACGCATCGAAATCCGATTGTGCTACCAGATGAAAGGTGATACCAGCGGTCAGCGACGCGTAGATCTTCGGGACTCCCACCCCATCCGCCACCTCGCAGAATACGGAAGTTCTCGTTATCGGGTGCTTGTTCTCTACCGAAACGTGGATTCTTCTGTGGACTCACGCTATAGAATCCGCCGTTGTATTCGTCGAAACACCACTCCCAGACATTACCTGCCATATCGTATAGATTATAGCCGTTGGGTAGGAAGCTGCCGACTGGGGCTGTCCATTCCCATTCGTCTGTTCCCTCTGTGCCAGCCAAATTCGCGTCTACATAAGTTATTATATCACCATTTGGGTATCGTTTACCAACCAGACCACCACGTGCAGCGTATTCCCATTCTGCTTCAGTAGGCAACCGTTTATTTGCCCACGCTGCATAGGCGACAGCGTCACGCCAGTTCATACGGACAACCGGGGTATCGGGGGCATTGAACCGTGGATTGTGTGACAGCGGTGGTGGTGAGTAACCTGTGCTTTCAATGAATTTCTGGTAACGCGCATTCGTTACCTCATACATGTCCATGTAAAATGCGTTGAGGGTAACGGTATGTACGGGTTGTTCGTCGCTATCGCCGATGGTGGAACCCATCCGAAATGTCCCTGCGGGGATTAGCACCATTGCAGCACCGTCAATTTCGGAGACGACCTCCATGGGTGGTTCAGCGGTAGATTGAGGGTCGCGCGTGCATCCACAAATATTGATGCTACAGAGGTAAATGAGAAATAAGCCCGCTGTAGGACGCAATTTGCTGGTTTTCCATATTGTCCTCATAGCATTTTCGCGACCTCTGTAGCAGCCTCGACTATCCAAGCCTGCTCTCTCCCATAGACAGTCCGCAAATCCAGCCAAAAGAGATCGTTTTTGATCCTGCCGATGATAGGAATGGCGGCACTTCGGAAATGCGCGGCGAGTATTTCGGCGGAAATATCTGAAGTTTCAAGGACAAGTGCAACACTCGGCAAGGTCTCAACAGGAAGCGCGCCACTTCCAATTTGCCCATAGGTCTCCGACACCTGAATGTCAACCTTTTCTCCGAAGAGGTTCTGCAGTTGCACTTTAAGTTCAGCTGCAACGGTGTGGAGTGTCTCTATTGCGCGCGTGTAGCGGTTAAGCATCGGGAATTGTTCGGCGACAGCCCCCCCGATAAGATAGCGTTGCAGTGTGGCTGACAAACCGGCAATGATGAGTTTATCGACTCGGAGTGCGCGCATCATGGGGTTTTTACGCATCTTTTCAATCCATTCCGCCTTACCGACGATGATCCCCGCCTGCGGTCCACCGAGCAGTTTGTCACCGCTGAAAGTGACAATATCTACACCACTGGCAATGCGTTCACCGACAAGCGGTTCATGTGGAAGTCCATAAGATGTCATATCGATGAGTGCGCCACTTCCGAGATCTTCCATCGTAGGGATGCCGCGCTGTGTACCGAGTTCCGTCAATTCCTCCATCGAAGGCGTTGAAGTGAAACCGAGAATCTTGTAGTTGCTGGGATGCACTTTGAGCAACAGTCCTGTGTTTTCATTAATAGCCTCGGCGTAGTCCCTGAGATGTGTCCGGTTAGTCGTGCCGACTTCTCGGAGAATTGCGCCGCTTGCCGCCATCACATCGGGGATGCGGAATGCTCCACCGATTTCGATCAACTCTCCCCGTGAAACGATGACCTCTTTGCGGCGTGCCATCGTCTGAAGCGCGATCAGAACAGCGGCGGCGTTGTTATTGACGACTGTAGATGCCTCGCAGCCTGTCAACTGCTGCAGGAGCGGTTCGGTGATTCGATCCCGATGTCCTCTTTTACCCGTCGTGATGTCGTATTCGAGATTGACGTAGTTTTGCGCGGCTTCCTGAATCGCTTCACAGGCAGCAATGCTTAACAACGACCTGCCTAAGTTGGTATGCGTAACTGTGCCTGTTGCATTAACGACAGGACGCATACGTGCCCCTATCTTTTCGACAATTTTCTGGAGCGTCCGTTCAGCGTATTCGGCGTGTTCTGGTAGTTGCGTGTGGTCTCCGCTCAAGATGTCGTTTCGGATGTCGGCAACGACAGCACGCAGTGCCTCCGTTACAAGCAAACGCGTGTAGATGGCTTGCAGGTCAAGCATTTCCTGTGTGCTCAGGAGTTTTTCGATGGCGGGCAAGTGCCGTAGGAGGTTTTGTGTGTTAACAGTCGTCAAAATAATTTCCAGGGAATAACGCTTTGTTTTATAGCGTTGATGTTTCAAAGGACTGACAGGACCAGAATATCGTTACTCTGCATCGCTTGTGTCAAACATATCGAAAATCTTATCATCTTCTGCTGCGTATTCGGGTCCATAAGCAGATTTGATGCGATTCCAGAGGGGACCTGATACATGTTTGTTTCTCAATTCCCCGCAATTAACTTCTCCCAGTGCTTCCCCTATGTAGTGTGTTACAATCAGCAAGAGAACATCTGGCGGTTCATCGTGGTTTAAGTGAAAATTGTCAATACCTTGCCATACAGCGTTTTTAAATGCGATCGGCAGTTGATTGATTTTTTGGAACGCCAACTGTGCTACCAGCACAATATAACATGAAAGGCGGGGTATAACAATATCTTTCTTCTTGCCGTGTGCCTGCAATTCCTCAGGGACACCGAATACATCAATATGGCTAAGAATCACATCGTGAATAAATGCGAAGCGCAAAGCTTCAAGACTTAGGTCTTCATCAAGCGGTGGTATCTGCTCATCTGGTGTAATCCGCATGTACTCTGCTTGTAGGATATACTTGTTAACAGGCATTCTTCTTTTTTTTCTCATTTCGACAATCCCAAGAAACACAGAAGTGAGATACAAAGCATAATTTGAACTTTCGTCCAAAGCACATTATACCACTTTTCTGTGGAATTGCCTACTTTTTTTTGTCCACGTATCCTCCGGATTCATGATAGATAACACGAATTTGAAAATAGAGATTTAAGGAAATAACATTGGTAGCAGAAACCGTTAGTTTGTGTTTAGTTGGTTGTTTATTGTCTGAATCAGGATTTATGGGATTTTAGGATTTTCAGGATTAGAAACACTTTTTGCCTGAAAGTTGTCCGTTATAGCATTACCGAAATATTTTTATGCTTCATACAGATTGTCGTAAAAATAGGATTCCATTTGACTTTATGAGTTTTTTCTAGTGCTTTGTCAAGATTATCTTGACGTTTAAGTTGAAGGTTGTTATGCTTGTGGGTCCATATCCGAATACTCACCTTGTGAGGATTGTATGCCAGCGAAATGTCACCACGTGCGACTCGATGCCTGTCAACGCGATGCC
>JAJDUH010000059.1 GCA_022826805.1 Candidatus Poribacteria bacterium | reverse complement strand
ATCTATCTTGCGCTGCTCATGGATGTCTTCACTCGCATGATAAGGGGGTGGAAACTCAGTCAACAATTGACGCAATCTCTGACGTTGAACCCGCTACGAGAGGCGTTGCGTCAAAGTGTTCCGGAGATCCACCATTCCGATCAAGGTGTGCAGTATCTTTCAAAGGCTTATCTCTCGACCCTCAGACGTCATGGTGTTGAGATTTCCGTAGCACCTCGCGGGTGTCCTTGGGAGAACGGGTATGCTGAAAGACTCATCCGCACCCTCAAGGAGGAAGAAGTTCACCTCAACGACTATGGGAACATTCACGAAGCGAGAGCCCGTATTGGGCATTTTATCACACAGGTGTATCACCAAAAACGCCCGCATTCGGCGTTAGGGTATCTGACACCTCTCGAATTTCAGCGAAAAAACTTGTCTTAACTTTGCTAAATTTTGGTCTGAATAAACGTTGGCACTTCAGATTTGTGGCTTAATAAGGATAGTAAAGTTTCTAATACGGAGATGCCAACATAAAGTGTCCAAAGGAAATTTTTAATTTTTCTTGAGATTAGATTAACAATCGGGATTCTGTCAAATATGAGGAATACACCATTTTTTATAAGGTATATGGGATTGATAATTTTAGATCGGGTCTCTTGAAATTGATTTTTTAAAATCACCGATATTTTGGGTCAGCATATTTTCAAAATTTCGGCATGTTTCTGTGAAATTGTAAAAATAGATGCACACAGGGAAAAATACATGCTCCTGAACGGGCAATGAATGGTTTCCCTAAATAATCTTTGTTAGTTGTGGCTTAAGCTTGCCTGTTCGCCAGCGTGATAGGAACTCCGTACCAAAGGGCCAGATTCCACATGCCGGAATCCCATCTCTGTACCAGCCTCTTTGAGTTCGTCGAACTCTTCGGGCGTGTAGTAGCGTTGGATCGGTAGGTGACGTGGGGAGGGTGAGAGGTATTGCCCGATCGTAAGAATATCACATCCGGTATTGCGGATGTCCTGCATTGTCTCTAAAAGTTCTGTCACCGTCTCGCCTAAGCCTACCATGAGCCCAGACTTTGTGAGCATCTGTGTATCAAGCCGCTTAACGATTTGGAGAAGCGTTAAGGTCTGCTCATAGTTGGCGTACGGGCGGACACGGCGGTAAAGACGCGCCACAGTTTCGGTGTTATGATTGAGCACTTCAGGACGTGCTTGCACGATAACTTGGAGTGCTTCCCAATTTCCCTCAAGATCGGGAATGAGAACTTCTACTGTACATCGGGGTTGATTTTCCCGGGCTGCGGCGATACATTCAGCAAAAACCTTTGCACCGCCGTCGGGTAGATCATCACGATTGACAGAGGTAATAACTACATGCTTGAGTTTTAAATGAGCGACAGCCTCACCGATTCGTCTCGGTTCATCGCTATCAACAACGCCACCGGGCATGCCTTTCTTAACAGCACAAAACATACAACGACGTGTACAAACATCTCCTAATATCATGAAGGTAGCGGTGCGACTGTTCCAGCATTCACCGATATTTGGACATCGCGCTTCTTCACAAACGGTATGGAGTTCCAAGTCGCGCATTAATTTTTTGAGTTCAGCGTAGTTTCCACCACCTGGGATCCGCGCCTTAATCCATGTTGGATGACGATTTGATTGTCTATTCGCGTCAACGATTGGAAGGGTTTTTAGCATTTTTTAATTTACCCCTAACGGGAGCTGTCAGGAAGGTCTCGGCGGGGCACGAACCTTTCAAAAATCCGCCATGCGCCGTTGTTGCATGGCTACCGTTTCGCGCTTAGCTGTTTTCTACTTCTTTATAGTGTTCGTTATGGAACGACAGCGCGTGCTTACTGCATCTAAGCCAATGGCGGGAGAGGGTGGGAGTCGAACCCACCTATCCACTTGCATGGACAAGCCGGTTTTGAAGACCGGTAGGGCCACCGGACCCTATCCTCCCCCATATTTGGACGTTGTAGACACTTGCTTTGTCTCGTCTAAAACTATGAATTATGTTGTAGCCAATTCTGTTGGGTTTCACTGCGTTCAACCCAACCTACAAGCTGCATTTTAAGATGAATAATTCACTATCCCTGCAACTGCCGTGGGTGCAATCTTCGGACGTTCTCGTCTCGGATCGTGATGTTTTGACTATCACAGTACTCTAAAAACGGTACCGCATATTTTCGAGAGGTCTGTGCGAGTTCACGAAATTCCGCAACAGTTATTATATCATTTTTACGAAGATAAGTAATTAATAATTGCTGTATCTCTTCAAGAACGGCTTTGTGAATGAAGAAATCGTCTGCTATCTTTACGAATTGTCCCAAGCGTAGCAGCGCAAAAAAAGTCGATTCAAGCACTTTGGGCGTATATTCTGGCAGTCGCGTACTGAGTTCATTAAGCGTTAGCGTATGGATACCGACTTCTAAGAATAACTTTTCTAACGTCTCTTTAGCGGTTTCTTCTTCTTGGGAAAACTGAATCTCATGGGAACTCAAACGGAGGAGATTTCCATCTTTAACGAGCTGTCCCTCTACAATGAGTTGATTTTCCAGTTTCTCAAAACCGATTTCATCCAATTTGATCTCGCTGCGAAGTTGTGTAGCGTTTTGGCCTGGGAGCATTGGCTCTGCTGTATGAAAGTTAACTAAGGTATTTAATATTTTCTCTTTCGTTTTCGCGGTTCGTGAGGCATCGGAGACTAAAGGAGTTCTACCCGATTTATCCCAGCGTACAATTTTTCCATCATCTTCTAAACCGTTTAAAATCGCTTTCACGCTCAATTGCGAATGCGGTAGATAGTAGTGAAGGAAAGACTCCGGCACACAAAGGGTCTCGCTATTTTCGAGGACGATATTAACGATCTGGGCGTTATCAGCCTCTTCCCATTGTGCTAAAATGGTTGTCGTTTCTGGGGTAAATCGTTTATGTTTGGGGGCAAAAGGATTGATAACCTCACCACCACCGACGGTGTGCTGCGCTGAAAAATCCCGTAAAATGATACGGTCACCCCTAAACGTTAAGATCGGTTGTTCTAAGCGCAGTTGGACTTGCACGGTATCTCCGGGTAGAATTGCCTCGTCAACCAACAAAATCAATCGACAAAATATTTCACGGGTCCCCAAGTACGCCCGCAAGCGGCTCCAGTGTTCCAGTATCCTTGGGAACGATGACAGAACTCGTAGTGACACGTCTATATTATCAGTTACTTGAGAAAACTCAGTTGGACAGAGTACATCGCCGCGTTGAATGTTTTGAACAGAAGTACCAGACAGGTTAAGTGCTGTTCTTTGACCTGCTTGAGCCACGGGAGCAGGTTCGTTGTGTACCTGTATACCCCGCACTCGGATAGGTTCGCCTTGCGGGAGGGTAACCATCCGTTGATCGCGGTTAATAGAACCGCCGATAAGGGTGCCAGTAACAACGATACCAAATCCTTGCACCGTGAAAACCCTGTCAACGTATAGCCGTGGAATGCCGTCGCTCTCCTGGACTTCTGTTGCGAGTACGACCTGTTCAACGATGGTTTGCTTTAGGGTATCGATGCCAGCACCAGTTATTGAGGAGACGCTAACGGTAGGAATTCCTTCGAGGGTTGTGCCGATAAGCATTTCCTGCGTCATTTCCGTGGCTTCTGCTAACTCGTCCGGGGTTGCCAAATCCGATTTTGTCATAACAAGGATGCCATTTGAAATCCCTAACAAATCCAAAATTGCCAAGTGCTCAAGCGTCTGTTCTTGAACACCTTCCTTTGCATCTACCACAAAGAGGACAATATCCATGCCGTAAGCACCGGAAAGCATACTTCGAATAAATTTCTCGTGTCCAGGGACATCAACGATACCGGCACGTGAGTTATCCGGCAAATCAAAGTAAGCGAAACCTAATTCAATGGACAGACCGCGTTCACGTTCCTCCTTAAGCCGGTCTGTCTCCATACCGGTAAGTGTACCGATGAGAGCGGTTTTCCCATGGTCCACGTGTCCCGCTGTTCCTATGATGAGATGTCGACTATCTTGATGCATGAGTCTTCTTCTGGTAACTGAAAACTATTAAGGGTGTGCATGGATAAGTTTGCCAATTCGATTATACCTGACGTTCCCTGCCAGTTTCCATACTTCCCAGAGTTTTGCTGGACGAGAATCAAACGACCAGTATACCATGAACGCTTGCCCTTTGATATCGTTTACATCCACCGGTCCCCAAGATCGACTATCACTACTCTGGTCTCGGTTATCACCCATCGCGAAAACCATACCTTTCGGAATAGTAAAGGGTTTACCTTCAGGGAACTGGCGTCTAAATTGGCTTGCGGTTAAGGTATAATCAAAAAACGCTTCATTATCCGGCAAATACTCCGGTTGACGAAAAGGCGGAAAATCGCCTCTTCTGAAGTGGCTAAACGTCATGTGTTTCGTATAATGACCATCGTCAACCGCTTCGCCGTTTACGTGGAGTGTATTACCACGAGTTTCAACTGTATCCCCTTCAACGGCTACAATACGCTTGATAAAATTGCGTTCCCGATCATGCGGTGGGATAAAAACGAAAACGTCACCACGCGCAGGCTTATGGAAATCAAAAACCTTTATATCGGTGCCTGGAATTCTAACACCGTAGATAAACTTGCAGACCAGGATTCGGTCTCCGATGAGGAGTGTGTCTTCCATTGAGCCTGATGGGATTTTAAAGGCTTCTACAACAAAAGGACGTATGAATCCAAAAACAAGGATGAGCGCAACAACAATTACTTGCGTATATTCCCATACGACGGTTTTTCGAAATTTTTGCCATTTAGATAACTGGATATCGGAACTCATGGTGTGATGAAACCGCTATTGATAAAGCGGTGAACTCCTTTCTTCAATGTAGGAAGGATTTTGAACTTATCGTGTTGCTTGAGTCGTATCATTCTTCAGTCGCCAGCATTGCTGTGAATGCTTCTTGTGGAACATCAACGTTGCCAATCTGTTTGAGCCGTTTTTTACCCTCTTTTTGTCTTTCCAGCAATTTCCGTTTTCGTGTTACATCGCCGCCATAGCATTTCGCGGTGACATTTTTTCTCAGCGCTCGCACTGTTTCGCGAGCGACAATTTTGTTGCTAATCGCTGCTTGAACTGGGACTTCAAACATCTGCCTTGGAATTAGTTCTTTCAATTTGCTGACTAACGCTTTTCCACGTGTCTCTGCTGTGTCTCGCGGTAAAATGGTAGAAAGTGCATCTACAGGTTTGCCATTCAGTAGAATATCCAGTTTGACAAGTTTTTCAGTTTTGTATTCGCCGATGTCGTATTCTAACGAACCATATCCGCGTGTCAATGACTTAAGTTTCGGGTAGAAGTCCATCAGCATTTCACTGAGTGGGAGTTCATAGAGTAATTGCACACGCGTTGCGTCCAATTGGTTCATCCGTTTATATATACCCCGACGCTTCTGACAAAGTTCCATCGCATTTCCGATATACTCGCGCGGCACGATAAGGTCAATGTTCACGTATGGCTCCTCAATGCGCTCGATGTCATTGGGTTCCGGTAGGTGTGCTGGATTGTCAACCGACACATACCCACCACTTTTCAAGTGAACACGATACATAACACTCGGTGCGGTCCGAACAAGTGCCAGACCAAATTCTCGTTCAAGGCGTTCATGAATAATCTCCATGTGGAGCAAGCCTAAGAAACCGCAGCGGAACCCGAAGCCGAGCGCAACAGAGGTTTCAGGTTCAAAATTGAAAGAAGAATCGTTGAGTCGTAGTTTATCGAGTGCCTCACGCAAGGCATGGAATTGATTTGTATCTGCCGGATAAAGCCCACTGAACACAAGGGGTTTCATCTCGCGATAACCCGGGAGTGGTGTCGCTGTTGGTTTTGTGTGATGTGTAATTGTGTCGCCAATTTTTGCTTTGTCAATCTCTCGAATGCCCGCGATCAGGTATCCGACTGCACCCGTATGGAGTGCAGTTGTCGGTTGCATCTCTGGTGTAAAAATGCCTACCTCCTCAACTTCGTAAGATCGTCTCGTTTCCATGAGTTGAATCTTCTCTCCCTGCTTCACACTACCATCAACAATTCGCGTATACATAATGACACCGCGATAGTTGTCATAGACGGAATCAAGTACGAGTGCTTTCAGTGGGGCATCGGTCTCACCGACCGGAACAGGAATGCGATTGACAATTGCCTCAAGTATAGCAGGGATACCAATTCCCATCTTGGCGCTAATGAGGAGGGCATCGTTAGCAGGAATACCAATTACTTCTTCTATCTGACGTCTGGCTTCATCGGGTTGTGCCATTGGCAGATCGATTTTGTTGACAACTGGAATGATCTCAAGATTGTTATCAATGGCGAGGTAAGCATTTGCAAGCGTCTGTGCTTCGACACCTTGGGCAGCATCAACGATTAAGATTGCACCTTCACACGCCGCGAGGCTACGCGAAACCTCGTATGTAAAATCGACGTGCCCAGGTGTATCGATCAAGTTCAGCTCGTAGCGATTTCCATCGGGGGCGGGATAGTGGAGTTTGACGGCGGTCGCTTTAATCGTGATACCGCGCTCGCGTTCCAGGTCCATCAAATCAAGCACCTGTTCACGCATCTCATGTTCTGCGAGTGTGTTAGTGTACTCAAGGAGCCGGTCACTAAGTGTGCTTTTTCCGTGGTCAATGTGTCCTAAAATACAGAAATTCCGTATGTTTTCAAGATTCGTTGGCATAATATAGATATTATATCACAGCTTTTGTCGGGTTGTCCATAGAATTCTCCTTTCAGCGCCCTATAGGTAGGCGAGGTTTCCCAACCTCGCTTTTCCCTATAGGAGTGCTCTTCCAGTCGCGACACTTTCCGACAACTGACAACCAAAAGCTGAGGACTTCTCTTGATGTTCTTATAGCAGCTTGACTTTGATGTTTCTACACCAGATTTTCCCGCCGTGATCTTGGATGCCAATATGTCCGCTTCGCGGGAAGTCTTTGAGAGCGATGCCGAACTTATTTCGACTGCCATCAGGATTTTGGTGGGGTGTGTCCCAGTCGTCTAAGTCCGCCCGAACAATCTCCTCGCCATTAAGCGTCACAGCGATAATACTGCCATCGCACGTGATGATCATTTCGTTCCACTCGCCAGCAGGTTTACAGGTGTTCCGAGTCGGTCCCAAAGCATCGTAAAGCGCACCACAGTCGTGGGTGTCGGTAGGTTCTTTACCGTGTGTATCCAAAATTTGGATTTCAAGTCCGCTCTGAACCGCGTCTTCAAGATCTGCCCATCGGACAAAAATACCGCTGTTAACTTTCGGTTCGGTTTTGAAATCGAGTGCCAGTATGAAGTTATCGTAATGTTGTTCGGTGTATAGATATTTTCCACCTTGAACAGTGCAGAGAATACTATCGTCGTCAATAACCCACCCTTCGGCGTGTCCAGTGGCTCCCCAGCCGTTAAGTGTCGCGCCATCAAAGAGGGATATCCAGCCCTCAGTTTTTTCCTTTTCTGTTAACATTTTTCCTCCTTTTGTTAGGACCATTCAGTTCTCTATTTGGTAGCACGAGTTGTCGGTTTGTGCAAGTATGGCTTGCAAACTAACAGTTTGCGCTACAATTACCTAACGCAGGCTTTCTAAGAATAGTCTTCCAACATCAACATTATATTCGAAATCTGTTGCCGACCAAAGGCTGTTATAACCGATGATTGGCACGTAACTTTCGTGCCGCGAACCGTGTGAACGCACGGTGGTTGGTTCTACTGGCGTTTCCAACTCTCCAAAGGTAGTTGTTTTATCTGCTAACACAAAAATGTCGCCAATCCGCTCACGGTGGAGTCGAAACGTGCTTGCGGCATCTTCCGCACAATATGCTTCTTCAACCCCGGGTGTATTCAGAAGCGTCTGAATCGCTTGCGGGGCGTCAGCATCGTTTTCCAGAAACACATAAGCGGCACCCCCCAAGTTGCCATGATGCGCGACGTACCGGTCCTTAATAATCGGGATAGCGCTTGCGGGAATACCCTGATCTGTCAACAGACGTCCCGGATCAAGTGCAGTGGTTTTCGCTAACATCCCGTGGTCCGCCGTAATGTAAACTTCGCGTTCTGGATCATCATCAATAATGTCCCCAATAATCTTATCCAATTCTGCGAGGTGCCGCTGGGACAAATCGGCATCTGGGGCGTATTTGTGTTGAACCCAGTCTGTTGTTGAGCAATAGATGAGTTCTGGATCGTGTTTACGTATGGTGTCACGGACGGCGCGAAGGAGCCACCAGTTAATTTCAACTGAATAAATTGGTTCGGTGGGTCCAGTGGTCTGAATGTATTCAGGTGGCGGGTCTTCAGCGGCAACAGCAATGTCGGTGCCGGTTTCTAACATTCGTAGCAACTTCTTCTTGGTTACAAACAGGGCAGTTTTATCGGCGAATTGAGAGGCTTTTGCTATCTCAAAAAGCGTTGGTGCAAGTAGAAAACGGTTGTCTTCAACAAATTCGCCTTTGCCAGTTATTCTATCTACGTGGTAGTTCGTCGTGATGCCGTGTGTTTCTGGAAACGTTCCTGTTGCAATACTCACATTGTTGACATTCGTGACCGACGGAATAACAGCATTGGCGTGCTGATAAAAGCCGGTTTCTGCCAATTTTCGGATATTCGGGATGTCACTCGCGGTGAGATAATCGTGGCTGCCCGCATCAATACAGAAAATAAAAACCTTACGTCTTTTCACGCTGCGTGTGTTGCTCCATTAAAGGTAGTAGGCACACTCCGTGTGCCATAACAAGTGGTTTCAAAGCATCCGTGGTTATGGACTTATTGTAAACCTGTCTGTGAAGGAAATTGTAGCAGCAGTCCGCTCAAATTGCAAGATTTTTTCTTTTCTGTTGGGATTTGAGATTGTTATTCTAACGTAGATCTGCTATAATTAACCTAAATCGGCAGTATAGCGAGGTCTAACTATGCATAGGAGCAACGGATTTTCCGAATTAGCCAAGCTGATGTTCAAGAATTCGGGAGATGAGACGAAAATTAAGCAATTGCTGAATGCTGGTTATTCAGAGGCAGATCTGATAGCCTATCTTCATAGCAAAGATCCGCTGCTAAGACGCGCCGCGGGATTTGCGCTCCGGTTAGTCGGTAGCCCGGAAGTGATTCCTGAACTCATAGAGGCACTCAAGAACAATGACCGCGGGACACGCTTTAACGCTGAATACGCCTTGTGGGAAATCTGGTCGCACTCGGGTGATGATTCCGTTGACGCTATGCTTGCGGATGGAAAAAATTTACTCAAAAATGAGGCATATCAACAAGCCGTTGCGCTTTTCACCACAATAATTGAAGCAGATCCAAGTTTTGCTGAGGGCTATAACCAACGCGCAATCGCCTATTTTATGCTTGAAGAATGGAGTAAAGCAATCCGTGATTGTAAGCAGACTGTCGCCCTTAACCCCTATCACTTCGGTGCGTTCGCCGGAATGGGACACGTTTACGTTAGACTCGGTAAAATTGAAGAAGCAATTGAAGCATATAAGCAGGCGTTAATTATTAATCCCAACCTTATCTCTATTGCTGAGGCAGTTTTACGGCTCCACCGCCAAGTGGAAGGCAAATAAAATTAGTTCATGAATACGGCTATATGGGATCGAAACCGCTTCCTAAAGACACTTTTTGCTTGTATTGTGACAGCAAGTTTTTTGCTCTGGGCAATCTATCAGCTATTACTGCCAACGCAACTCAGTCTACCGGTGGAATGTTTCTTTATGGCACAGGTATGCGTTGTGCTCCTGGTCGCTCCTTATCTTGCTGCCTATGCTATTCATACCGGGTTCCTTGGGACATGTCCTGACTCGCCGTTCGCAAGTTCTGCTACGTCGCTATTCAGACTCAGCCCTATGTCTTCAGGGTGGTATCTATTGCGGACGCTTCTAATAAGTCAGGTGCCACTACTATGCTGGGTGTTTTTATCGACCGCTATCGCTTTTTTTTTCACGAATACCCCTTTCACAAAAATATTTCAGATGTTCACTGTATTGGGAATTTATAGTGTGTCGGCGGCGGCGGTTGGCGTATGGGGCGCGCGGCTCTTCAAGGACGAGCTTTTCGGGGCGGAATGTGCCTATCTCTTATGGTGTGTATTGATTGGTGGCGCATTTTTACTGGTACCCGTGGATCGTCACATCGGCAATATTCAACCGATCGTCCCATTGGTGCTTCACCTTAATCCGCTCACTGCTGTCTGCTATATCTTTGAGATGGATCCTTTTCACACGCCTTTAATCTACGATCTGACCCCGGTTCCATCGTATTTGTACGCGTATGTGCCTTGGTATATCGTCGGTTTCTGGCAGCTTTTAATCGGCGGTTGCTGTTTTCTATCGGCGTGGTGGATATCCGATACCTATAAACGTGTTTTGTAAACGTCGAATCCTGCAAAGAGAGTTTCATGACTAAAGTAGAAAAACCGATTATTAGTGTTTCAGGTGTCCGTGGCGAGATTGGTATTTCGCTTGATATCAGACTCATTGCGCGGTTCGCTATGGCTTTCGGAACCTTTGTCGGCGGTAGAACAGTAATTATCGGGCGGGATTCACGCACCTCCAGTCCAACACTCCGGCACGCAGTACTGGCTGGGCTTTTTGCTACTGGATGCCATGTTATTGATGTAGGAATTTGTCCAACACCGACGATACTTTTAATCGCAAAAGCACTTCATGCGCAAGGAAGCATTACCATCACAGCCAGTCACAACCCGGTCGCTTGGAACGGAATCGAATTTGCCGCTGCATCAGGAAATCTCTTGACACAAGCGGAACGTGATGCGTTGATGCAGATTTATGAAACAGAGGATTTTGCACTCGCCCCTTGGAACGAGCAGGGAACTCTTGAGGAATACGGGGAGGCGATAACGTATCATCTAGATCGGGTTCTATGTTCCCCTTGGCTTGCACCCGATGTAATCCGAAAGGCTGGCTTGAAAGTCGTCCTTGATTGCGGAAACGGTGCTGGAAGTGTCGTGAGTCCGTCTTTATTACGAAAACTCGGTTGTCGGGTTGTTGCGCTTAATTGTGTCGCAGATGGGCACTTTCGCCGTCCTGCTGAACCTACACCTGATGCGTTGGATGAACTATGTGAAACAGTTCGTGCTGCTAAGGCAGATATCGGCTTTGCCCATGATGGTGATGCCGACCGGCTTGTGGTCGTTACAGAGCACGGTGTCCCGTTGAGTGGTGAATGGACACTCGCTTTTGTCGTCGATTTTATCCTCAGTAAGACGAAAGGTGATATAGTCGCTACAGTATCGACGAGTCGGATGTTAGACGATATTGCTGCAAAACACGGTGTCGCGCTCCACCGTACGAAAGTTGGTGTGGGATGGGTTGTTGAGAAGATGCACATAACGAACGCAGTTATCGGTGGCGAAGGCACCGGTGGCGTTATCTATCCTAATATCCACTATACAACAGACGGGATCGCATCTATTGCCGCAATTGCTCAGTACCTTGCCGAATCTGGTAGTACAGTCACAGATCTTGTGAAAAGTATGCCGCAATATCAGATGTGTCGAAAAAAATTGGAAATCTCGTCACAAGAACTCGCTGCACGCCTTATCGATCTCACGTTGAAAGTTTATGAAGAGGAACGTGCTATAGGAAAGGAACCTCTGCTTGAGCTAACGGACGGTGTTAAGCGCGTTTGGAGTGATCGATGGGTGAACATCCGTCCGTCCGGCACAGAACCGGTAATTCGGGTTTTCAGCGAGGCACCGACTTTTGCAGAGGCAGAGCAGTTGTGTGACAAAACGCTTGAAACGCTATCGGTGTTAATGAAACAGATTTCGTGTTAACTCCGTTATCTATTATTATATGTATTGTCAAGCCTTACAAAGGTGAAATGCTTATATGTCGCGGAAACCCTAAAGTTCCCACCAGTTCCTATAAGGTCCGCGATTCAGTTTGGAGATATTATGGCTTTAAAACTTGCCTGCATCGGAGGAGGCAGTGGTTTATCCGCCTTGCTGAGTGGAATTAAGCACTATGCCGATCTGGAGAAAGGTAAAGATAATATTATTGATTTGGATAGTTTGGCGGCAATCGTTACCGTCTCTGATGATGGTGGAAGTTCAGGACGACTCGTTGAAGAGTTTGATATGCTACCACCTGGTGATATTCGCAGACTTCTGTTTACCTTATCCGATGCTGATGAACTTGCAGGACTGTTTGAATATCGTTTTTCAAGCAATGGTGAACTTGGTGGGCATACTGTCGGGAATCTCTTATTAACGGCGTTGACAGAAAAATTTGAAGGGAACTTTCCGAAAGCAATTCAAGCCGCCTCAAGGCTACTCTCGGTTCGAGGGCAGATTATTCCTGTCACATTGGATTATACCGTTTTATGTGCAGAACTCGCAGACGGGGAAATCGTTAGAGGTGAATCTACTATACCTGTCCGGGAAAATCGTGAACCAATCAAGCGTGTCTTTTTTGAACAGCGCGAAAATGGGAAAACACATCATGCTACTGATGAGCTCTATGAATGTCAGGCGCATCAAGGGGCTATAGAGGCACTCATTAACGCTGACGTGATTATCATCGGTCCCGGTAGCCTTTACACCAGCATTATGCCAAATCTGGTTATTAAAGGCGTCGTCGAAACAATCCAACGCTCGGACGCTATTAAAATCTACGTCTGTAACGTTATGACGCAGCCCGGTGAAACCGACGGTTATGCTGTTACCGATCATGTCAACGCTATTTGGGACCACGCAAAGATTCCATTGGATTATGTCGTGGTTAACAACCAGCCCGCCCCAACAGAAATTATGCAAGAGTATGTTCGCAAAGAATTGGTTTCGCAGCTAACGCGGATTCGTTCGCTTTCAGAAGAAGGACTTTCGATGCTCTATGAAGATACCCAACATCTTATGGACGTCCTTAACTTAGCGAAGGACATCTCATCGTTATCAGTTGAAACAGTGCAGGTCGCAGACGCTTCAAAAGTGCAGGTCTCCTATAATCGTGAACAGGAAAGTCTGGAAGAGGAAGGAATTTATGTTGTTGAAGCGGACCTCATTCGAGATATGGTTGTCACTGAATTTGGGACATGGTTAGGCGGCGTTCAAATGAACGTTATCCGCCACGATCCTGAAAAGTTGGTCCGCTCTCTGGTTAAAATCTTTGGAAATCACCCAAAATTCCAAGAATCCGTCTAAAAGGACTCGTAACCTTCGATTAACGTTGTGATTGCTTAGAAAGGGTTGTGCCTTTGGCAGCAATCTGGTAGGCGAATGTATCACAAATCTGGGACAAATTGTCAATGAAAAGTTCCCAGCCCAATTCATCTTGACGTGCTTTCGCAATCGCGAGGCACAAAGCCGTTTCATATAAAGATGGATGATTCTTACGGATGTCAGTAGATTTCATAACTTTACCCCTTTCTAAAAAAGTAGATATGGATTATCTGAAAAATTGAATATAAATACCAATCTAACGTTTAAACGACATTCCCAAAAACAAGGTTACATTTTTTCAAAGATAGAACAAGTTTAATTCTTTCAGGCACGCCAGCAAAGCATTTTTGGGACCTTGCTATAAGGTTCTTTTTTATTTAATTGCGCAAGAACCGTGCCATATCCTTAAATGCTTCCACAATACGTATTTGGTAAGAAAAACCGTTAGATAGTAGGCATGTCTGCCTGTTTTTTACGCGATCTCGATCTGTTTTTCGCACACTGTTCCAAACGTGAGTTTAGTGTAGAAACGTAAGTTTGGCGTCCGACAGAAATCTCTTTCTATATTATAGTGAATTCCATAATTAATTGGACACTTCTTTTGTAGCGCAAACTTTTAGTTTGCGTCCCACCCGTACACGCAAACGAACAGGAATCAGTGCCAAATGTTCACATATTTTCGGGCTTTACTATAATTAGATACAACTTGAAGACAAAAAGGTTGCATAATTTTTCAGAACTAAAAAGAAACCTGATATCGTCAAAAAGTCTTGTAACTGACAACTGATAACTCACAACAACTAAATACCTGTAAATAAACGACTGGAAATCTTGACTTTATCGTGTTTTGAGGGTATAATTATACAAAGGTATTCCAACCTTATCCACACACCATTTCACAAGGGTCGTAGTTTCTGTAATACGCCCAAATAGGATATGTTACATCGTTATATGGTATAAGATATGAAGCATTCAGATCCCCATTTAAAAGAGAATTCTGACAAACCCGCCGACACAAACTTTATCCGTCAAGAGATTGACAAGGACCTCCAGACAAACAGATATGACGGTAGAGTCCATACTCGATTTCCTCCAGAGCCGAGTGGCTACCTCCATATTGGACATGCGAAAGCTATCTGCATTAGTTTCGGTATCGCTGAAGGTTATGGTGGACTTTACAATTTGCGGTTTGATGACAGTAATCCTATCACGGAAGAGAGTGAGTACGTAGACGCTATCATACGAGATATCCATTGGCTCGGATTTGACTGGAAAGACCGAGAGTATCACGCTTCAGACTATTTTGAGACGCTCTATGAATATGCCGTCAAACTTATAGAAAAGGGAAAAGCTTACGTCTGCGATTTAACACCCGACGAAACCCGCGCCTATCGCGGCACCTTAGTGGAACCGGGTAAAAATAGCCCCTATCGCAATCGATCGGTTGAGGAAAGCATGGAATTGTTCCGCCGGATGCGAGATGGTGAATTCCCAGACGGTTCCCGTACGCTTCGCGCAAAAATTGATATGACAAGCCCGAACCTGAATATGCGCGATCCTGTAATGTATCGTATTCTTCGGGCAGATCATCACCGACACGGGGACAAGTGGTGTATCTATCCTACTTACGATTTCATCCACGGGCAGTCTGATTCAATTGAAGGGATAACACACTCGTTGTGTGACGTTCAATTTGAGGACCATCGTCCGCTCTACGACTGGTTCTTAGAGTCCTTGGAGATTTATCAACCTCGACAGATTGAATTCGCACGACTGAACCTCACTTATACCGTATTAGGAAAGCGGAAACTCAAAGTCCTCGTTGAGGAGGGCCACGTCAGCGGATGGGACGATCCGAGGTTACCTACACTCTCCGGTATGCGCCGCCGGGGGTATACACCTGAATCTATCCGAGATTTTTGCAACCGTATTGGTGTTTCAAAGGCTGATAACCTCATTGAGATAGGACAACTTGAGTATTCTATTCGCAATGACCTAAATCAACGCGCCCCACGCGTCATGGCGGTTCTCAATCCGGTTAAAGTGATTATTGACAATTATCCGGAGGGGCAAGTCGAAATGCTTGAGGCTGAGAATAATCCCGAAGATGAAAGCGCAGGGACACGGGAGATCCCATTCTCGCGAGAAATTTACATTGAGCGTGAGGATTTTATGGAAGATCCGCCTCGAAAATTCTTCAGATTGGCACCGGGACGAGAAGTGCGACTTAAGCATGCCTATTATCTCCAATGTGAATCGGTCGTTAAAGATGAAAATACCGGTGAAGTCGTTGAAATTCACTGCACTTATGATCCAGAGACGCGGGGTGGCTGGTCCGAAGATGGACGCAGAGTCCGAGGAACATTGCATTGGGTATCCGCGGAGCACGCTGTCGATGCTGAGGTGCGTCTCTACGATACCCTCTTCACAGAGCGTGAACCGGAGCAAGCCGCGGGAGATGCCGACTGGATGCAATTCCTCAATCCCAATTCCTTGGAAGTTCTACACAACTGCAAAGTTGAGCCAAGTCTCACTGATGCAGTGCCTGAAAACCGGTATCAGTTTCTCCGGATTGGCTATTTTTGTGTAGATCCAGATACAACATCAGAGAAATTGGTATTCAATCGCACAGTACCACTGAGGGATAGCTGGGCGAAGATTCAGAGAGGACAGAAATGAACGACACACCGAGCGGCACAGCAACCCCTGTGGGGGATCAGATTCGCGTCCGGATGGCACCCTCGCCTACTGGCTACTTACACATCGGTGGCGCGCGAACGGCGCTCTTCAACTGGCTATTTGCCAAACACCACAACGGCAAATTTATCCTTCGAATTGACGATACTGACGTGGCACGTTCCACTGATGAATCCATGCACGAGATTTATGACGCTTTGAAGTGGTTGGGCATTAATTGGGACGAACACTATGTCCAGTCGGAGCGGAACGCCGTCTATGACGGTTATGTCACACAATTGCTTGAAAGTGGCAACGCATACTACTGCTATTGCACACCTGAAGAACTGGAGGAGATCCGCGCACAAGCTCGCGCCAATAAACAGACTCGCTCCTATGATGGAAGGGGCCGATACCTAACGTCGGAAGCCGTCCAACGTTTTGTCGCCGAAGGCAGAAAACCGACCGTGCGCATAAAGATGCCTGATACACCCATCCGTGTTGATGACATCGTTCTCGGTTCACGCATTATTGATCCCACTACCTTGGAGGATGAAGTGATTGTCCGGGCAAGCGGGGTACCGAACTACAATCTCACCTCAATTATTGACGATGCAGAGACCCAAATAACGCACGTGATTCGGGGAACGGAACATCTCAACAATACACCGAAGCAAATTGCAATTGCAAATGCGCTCGGTCTAAAGGTCCCGCAATTTGCGCACATTCCACTCGTCCTGGATAGTAGTGGCAGAAAAATGAGCAAACGTCATCACGGCGACCTTGTTGCTGTTAATCGTTATCGTGAGCAGGGATATCTGCCTGAGGCGATGCTGAATTTTGTTGTCCGACTCGGCTGGTCCTACGACGACAAACAGGAGATTTTCTCTGTTGATGAACTCATTGAGAAATTTGATATCGCGCGGATTGGCAAAAGTGGCAGCGTTTTTGATATTAAGAAACTGGAGTGGCTCAATTCCCACTATATTAATCAACTCGATATAGCAGCACGGACGGACGCAATAATCCCCTTCTGGCACAAGGAAGGGCTGCTCGATAATTCAACGACAGACCGCGACTGGTTAGAAAATATTGTGGAAGCAGTAGGTGAACGCCTTACAACCCTGCAGGACATCATTCCACAAACTCGTTATTTCTTTACCGATGCCTTTGAATACGACCCGAAAGCGATCAAGAAATGGTGGGGAAATTCAGAAGAAAAGAGAGGGAAAACGAGCGAGATTCTGACGAATATCTTACAAATTTTGGAAGAAACGCCTACGTTTGACATAGAAACGATTGAAGCGGCAATTTGGAAGTATACAGATGAGAACAACATCAAACGCGTCGCGGCGATGCAAGCGTTGCGGATCGCACTGACAGGAACGTCCTTCGGACCGAGTCTCTTTGATATTGTTGTGCTGCTCGGCAGAAACGAGGTTTTGAAACGGATCCCAAAGGCGATAGCGCATCTGTGAGGTGCTGCGGAATCTCCAATGAAAATTGTTAGGTAAGATCGTCTTCTTGAATTTGCCCAGAGACATCCAAATACGCGCCCGTCACTTAATCGTTGGTATAATTTGATAAGGGAAAGAAATTTTGGCTCATTTGCGGAGTTGCGTTCTGTATTTCCTCATGTTTCTCTGGTGGGCAACTTGACGGTTTTCAACGTCGCGGGTAACAATGTGCGCCTTGTTGCTTATATTTTTTATAACGAACAAAAACTTTACATTCAGCATGTTATGACACATGCAGAGTATGATAAAGGAAAGTGGAAGGAATAAACTATGGTTCCCGAAACGGAAACCACGCGAGATGTATCTCCAATTAAGGCACCTATCGCCTTTCACCCGCGTGGTAAAAGCGAATTACGACCCTTTATCGAAGGATTGTGCGATTTAATTGACTTTGTGGGCCAAAACGAAACGTATATACCTGTTTCATTGACAGAGATCGAATATCAGGAACTTGCAGCACGACTAGACGATTTACTGAATCTTGTTAATGGGGAAGAAGATCATCCTTTAGTACCCTTGCTGCATTTCGTTGGTACGCTCATTATTATCTATGAAGATGAACACCTTCCAAAATTAACAGATATATAGTCAATTTAGAAGAGCTTCGCAAGCTTTACACGAAGGTTGTTGTGTTTCACGCCATATCCTTGTGCTGGTGCGTATGTGGACAGCATGTTGGTTATCTGGAATTTAAAAAAAGGAGGTTAATCATGGCAGCAAATCTCGCTATATGTGGTGGTAAACGGACTGTCCCTGAAGGACTCATTCAACCGTGGCCACAAGTTACCCAATCCGAAAAAGACGCGATTGCTGAGGTTATCGCTTCCGAAAAAATTACCGAACAGCAACGGGTTCAATCCGAAGGTCTCGCTAACGAATGGGCGGAATACATGGGAGTCCAGTATTGCATCCCAGTCAACAGCGGAACCGCTGCGTTACATCTATGTGTCGCAGGGGTCGGCATTGAGCCGGGTGACGAGGTCATCATTCCCGCCTTCACTTTCTGGGCAACAGCCGCCGCTGTCCTCCACCATAATGCTATCCCCGTTTTTGTCGATATTGATCCAGTCACCTACTGTATCGATCCCAACGCGATTGAAGCAAAAATCACCGAGAGAACACGGGCGGTTGTCCCTGTTCATATTCACGGCATGCCTGCCGATATGGATCCAATTCTGGAGATCGCAAAAAAGCACAACTTGAAAGTTATTGAAGATGTTGCGCAGGCACACGGCGCACGCTACGAAGGCAAACTTTGTGGATCGTTTGGGGATGCCGCAGGGTACAGCACACAAGCCTCGAAGACGCTAAGTAGTGGGTGTCAAGGCGGCTTGTTCACAACAAATGATGAACAAATTTACGAACGTGCAGCCTTGTTGCAATATTTCGGGGAAATTGTCGTGCCGGGTAGGGAGAGAGAAGAGCAGGAGTATAATGCCTACGGACTTGGATGGATGTATCGCGGCGATATGTTCAGCCAGGCGTTCATCCGTAGCCAACTCAAACGGCTTGATGCCAACAACGCACTACGCATCGAAAATTGCCAGTATCTCACGATGCATCTAAATGAAATTAAAGGCATTGAGACCCCTATTACCCCAGAAGGGTGTGAGCCGGTGTATTACAACTACGTCATCGGTTTCGATCCGACAGCATTAGGTTTAGATATCTCCGCCCGAACCATGCGTGAGAAAGTCCAAGCCGCACTGCGCGCCGAGGGTGTCCCGACCGGACAGTGGCAACGGCTCCCCGTGCCATCTCAAGAGATTTTCCAGAACCAGATCGGCTATGGCACAGGATGTCCGTGGCGATGCAATAATTCGACGGTTGAATATAAAACAGAAGACTATCCTCGGGCCGTTGAATTCATCGATTCTCACTGTTATATCTTCGATGTTAATCCGCCCAACGATTTTGAGCTAATGTCTTATTACGTCGAAGCGATCCACAAGGTCATGGATCAACTTGAGGCCGCGCTTGAAGTGCCGGATGCTGCTTAATTAAAAACGATAGGCGAGGTTTCCTAACCTCGCCGATTATCAAACTCGCGTTATATCTATATGCCAACACTAAACTGGATCGGAAAAGAAGCTGTCATCAATCACCACGACGAGGTGCCGATACACACCTTGACACACGACCCCGATCGCTCCTTTGGAGTTGAAAACGAGCCTCTCGGCACCGGCAACCTCCTTATTGAGGGCGATAATCTCATTGCGCTTAAAGCACTCCTACCTTACTACGCCGGCAAAGTCAAATGCATCTTCATCGATCCTCCGTATAATACTGGCAACGAGAATTGGATCTATAACGACAACGTCAACAGCCCAATTATCCTGAAATGGCTCGGTAAAACTGTTGGGGACCTTGCCAAAGATCTCTCCCGACACGATAAATGGCTCTGTATGATGTACCCTCGCCTCTGCCTTCTTCATCAACTACTTCGGGAAGATGGTATCATTTTTATCTCAATTGATGATAACGAACAACATCACTTGCGAATGCTGATGGACGAGATTTTTGGAGAGAACAATTTCATAGGGACATTCCTCTGGAAAAAGAAAGGGACATCGACTAATACTAAAGGAGCTACTGTAAGCCCTGTTGCTGATTACCAAGTGTGTTACGGAAAATCCTCTTTAGGATCAATTACTCCGAGAGTTACCTTGAAAGAAACCAGGAAATATCCACATCAGGATGAACAAGGAAATTACAGAATGGAGATAATTGAAAAGAAAAATACCGGAAGTTCTGAAAGAAAGACCATGCGCTTCCAAATTTTGGGGCAGGACCCTCGTGAAGGGAAAAGATGGCAAATTGGTGAGGATACAGCACGAGAATTGGAGGCAAATAATCGCTTTATTATTCACAATGGACTTGTTAAGAAAAAAATTTACGATTTTGAGGACAAGAATACTACTTCTGCTCATCCGACTTATTTACCTGAAAGTTGTGGGAGTAGTGAGAGTGCAGAAAAAGACCTTACTAATATATTAGGCGATAGTGGATTTGAAACTTCTAAGCCTGTTGAATTGATTTCATATCTACTTAAATTGTCAAGTAATTCAAACGACATCATACTCGACTCCTTCGCTGGTAGTGGTACAACGGGACACGCGGTTCTGGAACAAAACCGTGAGGATGGTGGTAGTCGACGTTTCATTTTAGTTGAGATAGAGCCGAAGATAACCCGCGAGATTACTTCTGTCCGTCTTGAATGTGTCAGTGAAGGTTATACTTATGAACAGAAAGGCAAACTCCGGCATGTATTTGGCACCGGTGGCACCTTTTCCTATTATCATGTTGGCGAAACCTTCTTGGAAAAACAGGAAATTGCTTTTAGTGAGATGGCGCAGCTTCTCTTTTTCAAGGAGACAGGCATCCCAATGCCAGTAGATACCGCGCTGTCACTTGTAGAAGGGGATAGCCTGTCCTATAATTCCTGCACTACCGATGAAAAACGCCGACGCGCTTTTTTAGGTAGTGCTGAAGGGGTCGGTGTCTACCTGCTCAACAGCGACGATATTCTCACCGAAGAACTCATAAGCCGCTTACCGCCGCACAATGGCAGTAAGATTATCCATTGCGGCGGCACCCAACTCACTGAAGGTACTCTAAAGCAGCTCGGCATCACCTTCCGCCAAATGCCTTACAATCTTGTGTAGAGGGAAATTGTCTGAATCGTGGATTACACGGATTTTTAGATGTTCGTTATCCGAGCAGATTTGAAATCTGGAGGTTTTTCAGGGAACTGAATGACTCCAGATTCTTTTTGACAAATTTGATTAGACATCGTATACTATCCTATAATCTGTACCTGTGATTAGGGAGGCAGTGCCTTTGTAGCCTAAACTGTTAGTTTGTGCCTCATAAATTGGGAGAAGTCTAATGCTTCACGCACTCGAATTAGAGAATTTCAAAGCATTTGGTAAACGGGCACGCGTTGAGTTTGCCCCTATAACACTCATTTTTGGTGAAAATAGCGCAGGAAAGAGTACAATCCTTCAAGCACTCAACCTGCTCAAACAGACGCGGGAGAGCCGGGAAACAGGGGCTTTGCTGCTTCCTCGAACCGAAGATGGCATTGTTGATCTCGGCAGTTTTCCAGAGATGATTTTCGACCATAACTTGCAACGGACGCTCTCTATTCGAGTTGAAACTACAGTGGATAGAAGAGATATGTTTCGAACACCTTATATAGACAGCAAAATAACAAGAAGAAGAAATAAAATAGCTATTGAATTTAGTTTCAAACGACCTTCCGTTGAAGCAGAGGTCCTTTTGGATCAAATTGGCATTTATGAAGACGGATCTTCTGAGTGTATAGCTGAATTTCAACCATTGAATCCAACTGAAAGACCGAAGGGATTTCGCGGGAGAGTAGGCTTTTTCCGTGATTCGCGAGGTCTACCTGTACCATCTTCAAAATTAGATGCTGTGAAGTGTGTTCGGTTAACGAAAGAAAAGAAATATTGGGAACAGGAGTTCGAGTGGTATCAAGAAAATAAAGACAGAATACGCCAACAACTTAAAGAAAGCTTAAAAGATCTACAAAATTCTAACGAGGAACGCCAGGAAGCTAATGAAAGGCTCAACTCCTTGAGTGCCGGGATTGAATTCTCGGCACAAGATTTTGATTTGAATACCTATATTTCCAAGAGGCATGAAGGAGATATAAGCACGGTCCTAGGAGTACATGGCTTCTTGCCAGTTGGAATCATGTCACGTGGAACTAATACTTGGATAACAGAATACCTCTCGTTAGGTCTACGCCGTTCTTCTCAAATATTTGATGCAGCTCAATTAGTAGTAGCAGCCGGCCGTGCCTTGGAGCGAACTTTAGAATCTCTTTTCCCGATGGGCCCCTTTCGGAGACCTCCAGAAAGATGGTACATCTTTAGAGGTACTAGTCCTCAGGATGTCGGATACCGGGGAGACTTGCTTCCGGATTTGCTTTTCCGTGATTCTAAATTGGTTAAAGAAGCAGACAGATGGCTAAAGCAACTTGAGATTGGTTATAAGTTAAAGGTGGAATCGGTGGGGGACCGCTCACGGGACCTTTTTGAAGTTAGACTCATAGATACACGTCGAAAAGGAAAAGAAGACATAGATGTCGCACTGCCAGATGTTGGTTTTGGTATTAGCCAACTTCTCCCCTTTGTTGTTCAGAGCTTGGTCTCAGAGAAACAAATTATTTCTATTGAGCAGCCTGAAGTTCATGTACATCCCAGATTGCAAGCAGAGCTCGGAAACCTTTTAGCGGCAGCCATTAAACGACGAAACCCGAATCGATTCATTATTGAGACTCATAGTGAACATTTGGTTTTACGTCTGCAACGCTTGGTTCGTGAAAAGCAGATTAAGCCGGATGATGTCTCAATTATCTATGTCAGCCGTGGGCCTGAAGGTGCGGAGTTACAGCGTTTACGCCTTGACGAAGAGGGTTATTTTATTGATGACTGGCCTGGTGGTTTTTTTCCAGAGCGACTTAACGAACTTAGATAGTAGAAGGAGTTGGGTAAATGTTAGTTAGTGCAGTTGTTGATCCTTCTGCGTTCGATGAGAGTTATTTTAATGAATCTTATAGGTTTCATGCGGAAGATTTCTTAAAGGGTATTGAAAAAAACGGACTACTAATTTTTGATTCAGATGGTAGGTTGAGAAATGCCTTCATCGAAAAGATTATGTCCCTTCCAGTCCCTGTTGGACAACAATTGCAGATTGGACTTGCAGAATTATTAAAAAATAAGTCAAAGCGATTCGTCACTTGTTCTGTTTCATTAAACGATGCTCTATCGGATGATCTTTTGAAATTGGCGTGTTGCATAAAAAAAACTACCAAAGCCGATATTTTAATTGCTAGTCCCCAAAGTCTAGAAACACTGATATCTGAAGAAAAAAACGTTGAAGAGGTCATCCCATTATCTGGATACAGGGACAGCGATTTTGAAAAATATCGTCAGAGGTATCATAGGGGACTTGGATCAATAGATACACTCCCGAAATCGGAAGTGAAGGACATGATTATCCGTACAGTCCGTTTCGCGAAATGCTTGAAGTTTTATGACGAACATATTGGGCTGCGAAGCAATACCTGTCATTTCTGGGCTGGTATTGAATATATATTATCTCTTTGGCATAAACATGGTTTTTTTAAATCGGATCAGGATTTTGGAAAGGTGAAAATATATGCTTGTAGTGCTGATTGTATTTCGGAGACAGACACCGATTCTAAGAAGGAGAGAAAAAAAAGGCAGAATGCGGAGCAACACGAAAATATCATTCGAGATATTATAATGCCTTTAAAGAAAAGTTTCACTTGGTCGGTAGAGGTGTTGATAAAGGATGATCCCAACAATATCTTCCATGCTAGGTACTTGGAATCAGAACATGTTGTAGTCCGAGTTGACAGGGGCTTTCGCTTATTTGAACAGGGCAGGAAGTTTCGGCAAAACTTGTTTAACCTACATATGAATGAAAGTATCCTCTTAGCAAGATACAGAGGTTTGCCAAACGCGGACCTTGGCGATGTATCCTAACAGATATGTATATAAATTATACATATTAACCCTGATATGTATAATAATTTGCAAAAACTATACATATGCAATCATTGAAGGTGATGAAATGATACCTCATATTACGGATATGACCCTCGAACAATTTAGCAACTGGCTTGCACCTATTGTCAATTGTGAGATATTTGCATCCCGTGAGTGCCTCATCGCGCTGCTTGCAGAAGGGGCTCCACACGAAACACTTGAAGATGAGTTCCGGGAGTTCTTTAACGGCTACTACGTGCTTGCCTTAGAATTGGAAGAACACGAGGAGTCCGTTCTTGCGTTTATAGAGGGTAGTAGCACTCTGGGGCATCTGAAGCACCGCGTCGCAGCAGTTGAAGCCCAACGGAAAATTTCCCCTTTGGGTCGTGAGGCACGACGGATGGGATTATCCGTACATGGCGACCCTTTGCCAGAGATAAAGGTAGCAGCATTATCTCCTAATAAATTCCGACAGTTTGTACAGACGCTTGGGGGTTGGAGGCTTTTTGTATCAAGAAAACGTCTCGTTAAGTTAATGGAAACGGAAAAGCCCATTAAGATAGTCGATCGCCTACGGTCTGAGCTCTGTGAGTTTTTTGTCTGTTATTTGGAATTGGAACTTTTTCTTGAGAATTACGATTATGATCCTGACGAAGGATTAGAGTTGCGTCCAGAGTTCATTGAAGAATTAGAACGCGAAGAGGAATATATCCGGTCTGGAGGTAAAATGTTTACGCTTGAGGAGGTTGCCGAGGAGTTGGGAATTGATCTGAAATGTACGAATTGATACTGACCTTAAATGCTAGTGCTTTGTCAAGATTATCTTGACGTTTAAGTTGAAGGTTGTTATGCTTGTGGGTCCATATCCGAATACTCACCTTGTGAGGATTGTATGCCAGCGAAATGTCACCACGTGCGACTCGATGCCTGTCAACGCGATGCC
>JAJDUH010000010.1 GCA_022826805.1 Candidatus Poribacteria bacterium | reverse complement strand
GGCATCGCGTTGACAGGCATCGAGTCGCACGTGGTGACATTTCGCTGGCATACAATCCTCACAAGGTGAGTATTCGGATATGGACCCACAAGCATAACAACCTTCAACTTAAACGTCAAGATAATCTTGACAAAGCACTAGGTCGGGTTGTCTGGACAGTAGAGGTCATTAAACTCAATTTCGTTTCCGTCTGGGTCGAAAATAAAGAAAGCCCGACATTTTCCGCGCGGATCATCGAAGTCAAATGGACCGCGAGTCCGATAAGGCAAGGAAACGAATTGTTCAACAAGTTGTTCAATCCGTTCGGTACTTGTCACAAAGGCAAAGTGCATGGGGCCACCCGCATCGTGTCCAGGACTTCCGGCTTCCTTAAGGACAAGATGTCCATTTTCTAAGTAGATGTAAAGCTGCCGATTGTTGCGTTCGATGACCTCAAATCCGAGCAGATCCCGATAAAATTCTGCTGCACGCTCAAGGTTAGCAACTTTAACAAATACTTCTCCAATACCGTAATAACCTTGCATTGTGTATCTCCTCTGATGCCGTGCGATTCCATAAACAAAAAGGCTCTGGATTCATGAAATCCGGAGCCTTTTTGTTTCAAATTAATAATCGTTAGGGTTTCTTGATGTGTGCCCATGTGGTAGCGAGTTTACCTTGCGCTTCCACAGAGACGGTACCGAGGAGCGCACCGCCGGCGAGTTCCTCTACTTCGTCTGCACTGAGCGCGCGATCCCAGAAGTAAATCTCGTCAATCATGCCGTCAATCCAGTTGTCGTTACCGAGATTGCCGCCAACTTGGCGTCCAACCCCGATTTCAACGGGACGATCTGGAAATGTCAACAGTGGTGCCTCCAGCGGTCTCGGATTCTGCTGTCCGCTTGCGGGTACCTCAGTGCCGTCTGTAACGGAAGAGGTTACATACGCCGTGGCTTCCGAACCGTCAGCGACATAAGCGACGTGAACCCACTCTTCTTCCGCGTAAACATCGCCAGTGGCGAACCAACCTTCAGTGCCTTCCCAGCAGCTGCCCCAGGTCATGCTGGTTGCGTTCGTGGTACACATCCGGATCATAAAAAACGCACCCCAACCGACCTTTTCGCCTTTGAAGAACATCCCGGCGTGATCTCTGCCACCGCCTGTCCTAACATTGACCCACAAGGAAACGGAAAAGATACCGTCTTCTTGTTCAAGGCTCGCCGATGATGGGATTTCGACATACTGGCCGGTGTTCTCACCGGTCGCCGGATTTTCTGGGTTCTCAAGGTTGAGTGCCATGCCGAATTCGGCGTCTGTAGTGCTGGCACCGTTTAAGAACTCGCCGTCGTTATTTCCGATGGAATCGTTCGCTGAGCCGTCGTCAAAGTTCCAAACAGAGACGAGACCGTCTGCAAGCTCGGCGTGGCTATTGGTGCCGAGTATCATAAGTGCTAAGATGAAAAACAGACCAATTTGCTTCATGATAAAGCTCCTTATGGTTTTGATCCTAACGTAACGGATTTGCGATAGGATTTACAAACCCGTTGTATTTTTAGATTCTCAATTAGACTTAGCGGCGGTTATGGCGGTTGTGATAGGATTTAACCTTCCCCCACGATGTGGCAAGTTTGCCTTCCGCTTTGACAGCGAGTGCCTTATCTGGACGCGAACCGCCGGCGAGGTCGGCAACTTCGTCTTCAGAGAGTGCCCGGTCCCAAATAATGACATCATCAATCATTCCATCAAGGAATGTGTCGTTGCCAGCGTTACCGCCAATCTGCCGACCTGCACCGAGTTCCAAGGGACGATCTGGAAAAAGATTGTAGGGTGCTGGTGCGACTTTCGGGTTCCCTTGACCGCTGGCAGGTATTTCGGGTTTCTTACCATCTCTTGCCACGTATGCTATGGCTTCCTCACCGTCTACTGTCTGACAGACATAGAGCCACGTATCCGTCTCAATAGCACCATCCGTGGCGAACCAATTTTCGGTGCCTCCACTGCATGTTCCCCAGGTCATACTGGTATCATTGGTTGTTACCATCCGAAAGGTGAAGAATGCACCCCAACCGACCTTTTCGCCTTTCCAAACACCCGAATGGTCCCGCCCCTGTCGGACGAAGAGCCAATAGCCGACAGTGAATTCTTGTTCAATAACTTTCTCAAGCGCAGCATTAAATTCAATATCTGCACGCGTATCATCACTGCCATCAACATCCAGTGCCTTACCAAATCTGCCTTTGTCGACAATTTTGGCAGCCTTAAAAAGTTCACCGTGCGCCTTACCAATGGAATCCGTTACCTTGCCATCGTCAAAGGTCCAGGCAGCAACAACCCCATCATTTAGGTCTGCGTTCACAGACGTTGTTATACAAATCGCAAATACAGCGATAGTGAGTATTGCAATAAACAATTTCACTTCAATTGTCCTCCTTTACCGATTTTCATTGAATAAACACAAAAGAATTGCATAGTGAACGCTCATAACTCTGCGTTACCTATGCTATTTTTTTATTATACATAATTTTACTTTTTTTTCAACAAAAAAATAAAATTCTTATTGCAAAGTAATTCCTTTACCCTCAACTACAATAAACTGTTGATTCACCGGAAGATTCGTCGCAGTATCAACCATCCCACTGAGCCAATGAATTTCTAATAGATCAACATTCTCAGCATCTTTCAGTCCAAAATGGACGCGTAGATCACTGAAGGCGAGGTAGCTGCCACTGCTCTTAACTTCTGCGTACTGTGTGTGTTCACCAACAACAGCTTTGATGCGCGTACCGATAGCCGAACGGTTGCTTTTCGTCCCGATCGCTTTTACCTGTATCCAATTGTTCCGATTTCCGCCCTCATTTCTCAACAGGTCGACCGTCTGATTCCAGTTCGTGACGAGGATATCGATGTCGCCGTCATTATCATAGTCGCCAAAAGCGGCGGCGCGGCTCGTCTTACGCAGTGAGAAGTCTTCTCCCATCTGTGCGGTAGCCTCTACAAATTGTCCATTGCCTAAATTCCGAAAAATCAGATTCTGCTGAGGCGTGGTCGTAGAACGATCGACCTCAGCGATGTTGTCCATCGTATGCCCGTTTGCGACGAAAATGTCTTTGTAGCCGTCGTTGTCATAATCGAGAAAACCGATACCCCAGCCGAGATAGCGGTGCGTGTGTTCAGCGATACCGGCGATGATTGTGGTATCAATGAAAAAGTTGTCCCCTTGATTGTGGTAGAGAGTATTGGTCTCGTTCTGAAAATTGCTGACTGTGATATCCAACTTACCGTCGTTATCGTAGTCTGCGAAAACAACACCCATTCCGGCTTCTGCCTTCCCCATATCGCTACAACTAACGCCGGAGAGTAACCCGATTTCTTCAAAGGTGCCATCGCCACGGTTCTCAAAAAGAAAGTTAAAATCTTGATCGTTGGCAACATAGATGTCAATATCGCCGTCGTTATCGGAGTCTCCAATAGCAACGCCGAGACCGTGCGCAGCAGGGACGCTTAATAAACCATTTTGTTTGGTTAGGTCTGTAAAGGTGCCGTTTCCGTTGTTATGATAAAATAGGTCTGGCTGAGGCGGATATGAACTGGGACCACAGTAAACAGGGATGTCGTGGCGGTAACACATTTTATGTGCGTCAAGGGTATAGTTGGCGTAGTTACTCACGTAGAGTTCAAGAAATCCGTCGTTGTCAAAATCAGCGAATGCGCAACTCGTTCCCCACCGCGTATCTGCGACTTGTGCGGCTTCAGCGACATTGATGAAAGTGCCGTCTCCGTTGTTCTGATAAAGAACGTTGGATCCAAAGTTCGTCAAATAGAGGTCCAGATCACCGTCATTATCGTAATCTCCTGTCGTCGCACCAACACCGTAGCCGGTATCTCCAACCCCTGCAATACGGGTAACATCTGTAAATGTGCCATCACCATTGTTGTGGTAGAGAATGTTCGTAGGCGGTGTGGCGTCCGACAGTTCTCCCTGTGAATGGGTGTTGATAAGGTAAATGTCAAGATACCCGTCGTTATCGTAATCGAAGAAGCCACCCCCCGATCCGTATTGCTCGTTAAAGAGGCGTTTGCCGCTCTCACCATCTGTATGCTTGAAGTCAATTCCGGACTCTTCAGCGACTTCAACAAATGTGACAGCCTGCCCTGCTAATGGACTGAGCGTGAGGTATATCAGCACAAAAAGGAGGGATAACTGGATCTTGTCAAAACGGACAACGGAGACAATCATTGTTTTTTGGGGGCCTCCATCGCTTCTCGGATCTCATCCAAGCGGTCTTTGTAGGCAGTGTTGTCAGGTTCCAAGGTGATGGCGCGTAAGATAGCCTGTTCCGCTTCAGGATACGCACCGTGACGATAGTAGGCATAGGCGAGGGTATCCAAGCGGGAGGCGTTCGCGTCTAAAGCAACGGCTCGTTCTGCCAGTTCAACGGCACGCGCGAGTTCTTTACCCTGATTTGTGTAAAGCCACGCCAGGTTGTTATGTGCATCTGCTGAGTTTTCATCAACCGCAATGGCTTGTCTAAAAGTGGTAATAGCATCCGTAATTTGTTGTTGATTAATATATAACACACCTAACCTTACCCACGACTTGGCATCATTGGGATTTACTTTTGTCAACTGTTGATAAACAACGATTGCCTCTGTAAATTGGCGTTGTTGCACATAGACTTCTGCAAGTCCATAGTAAGCAGGTATTAGCATCTTATCTTTCTGAATTGCGGTTTGTAAATAAGTCTGTGCGTCGGCGAGTTTACGTAGTTGAGCGTGGAGCCAACCGAGGTGCAGATACACCTCAGCATCAGTATCGTCAAGTTGTATGAAACTTTGAAACGCCGCAATCGCTTCGGTTAACTGTCCAATCTGCGTGTAAAGCCCACCCAGATTGTGGTAAAGTGCAGGGACATCTGGATGCAACGCCGTTGCGGTTTGATAAGCACGTATCGCTGCTTGATAGTTACCAACTTCAAGGTGTGCCGCTGCTAATTTGGCGAGTGGTTCCAGTGCTGTTGGTTCGTCCAACAGGCTTCTACGATACCGGTTTGTCTGTTCGTTATAAGTTTTCACCTGTTGGAAAGATGCCATCAGGTTTTTTGCTTCTGTTATGTGCTGTGTCGCTGCATTCTCTTGCGGGTTTTGTCCCAAACGTCGATGAACAAGTGCGAGGTTGTAGTAGGTTTCGGCGTGATAAGGGGCGAGGGTGAGGGCTTTCTGATAATGCTGCACGGCTTCCTCCAACCTGCTCTGGAGGAAGGCGACCCTTCCCAATCCTTGATAGACTGGGGCAAGGTTGGCGTCGAGTGTCAATGCCTGTTGGTACGTATGCTCCGCTAAATCCAGCTTTCCACGCTGTACGTATGTGTCTGCAAGTCGGAAAGCGGCTTCAGCGTTTTTTGGAAGCATTGCGGTGGCGTGTTGCCCGTGTTTTTCAGCGTCTGCAAACCTACCTTGCGAATGATAAAGCCGCGCCAAACATATATGTGCAACACCGTGGGTCTGTGGAGATGCCGGCAATTCCAGGGCGCGGAGATATGCCGCCAAAGCATCGTCATTTTTTTCCTTGAGCCTGTAAGCTGCACCGAGTTCACAGTGTGCCTCTGCATTTTGTGGATTTAATTGCAAGACCTTCTGGAAGGCATCTGCTGCTTCATCGTAAAGTCCTAACTGCAATGCGCGCATCCCACGTGCGTAATGCGCGGACTGTTCATCGTCGGTTTGCTGCGCCGCAAGGGGGACCACGCAGCAGAAAACAAAAAGACTTCCTACAGACCAACAGATCGTTTTTATTCGGATACTGTTGTAGCGGACCGGTTTTTGCCTCATTGATGTGCCTCCGCGTGATAAACCAACGCGTCTCCGACAATTGTCGCTATTAGATTGATTTCGCACAGCACCGCGTCCCATTCAAAGAGAATCAGGTTCCTCCGTGCTTCTACGTGTGCTTTCGCGTCCAGTAGGCGAATCGGTTGTAGTGTGGCGAGTGAAACCGCTTCTTCGAGAGAGATACCTGCGAATTGGACACTGTTTTCGACCCCGCGTGCCAATTCGATTGCAGAACCTGCGAGGTATTCGGTTCCGACCAAACGGACACATCGGTCGGCGGTCAATTCCACAGATTTTTCAGCAAACTGGTAGATGCCGGGTTTCATGCCTGCTAAAGCCACGGCGTCACTGACGAGGACGCATCGGTCGAGTGTTTTCGCACGCATCATTGACTTGGCGACGGAGGGAGGCAAGTGATGTCCATCGACGATAAGGCTTGCCCAGAGTTCATCGGCACCGAGTTGTTCCCAGATATAGTTGGGATGGCGCCGAATTAAAGCGTGTGCCCCGTTGCCGAGGTGCGTGGAGAGTTTAGCACCGGCGTCGATCGCCGCTCGGATATCGCTTACTGATGCATTCGTGTGTCCTAACGCCACGACAATTCCATCGGCAGCCAATTTTTCAATGAAGGGGATGGCACCCTTTTTCTCAGGAGCAAGGGTCACGATCGATATTTTCCCTTCAGCAACGTCCTGCCACCGCTGGAATTCGTCCCAATCTGGGTCTCTGACGTGTTCCAACGGATGTGCACCGCGCGGTCCATCCTCCGCAGAGATATAGGGTCCCTCAAGATGGATTCCAAGCATAGCGTGGGCAACTAACGGATCTGCCTTAGATGCTTCGATGATGGCGTGTAGGGAACTACGAATCCGCTCGAAAGAACCGGTCACAACCGTTGGGCATAAAAACCCGGTGCCGACTTTCCAGAGTTCGCGAACCATCGTGCACACGTCTTCCGGTGTGACGGTGGCAACATTGAGGTCGAAACCAGCAAAGCCGTTCACCTGAATATCTATCAAGGCAGGCGCGACCCATATTGTGCTGTCGGTGGAGGGAACTTCACGTATTTCTTGAACGCAGGTATCAGCGAGAACGATTTCGACAGCGGTGTTATTGAAAAGGGTGTGTCCCGTATACACGTGCCACCCCTCTGGGGCTAAGTCGGTGATGGTCTCCGGACTTTTTTCTCGCAAGGGACGACTCTTGGTCATCAAGAATACCTCCGTAACGTTCAGGTGCTATTCTTATGATACCTGAAAACAGATTTGTTGCCAAGAAAAAAGGGTTGCATTTTTCAGTGGGGATCGGTTAAAGTACATCAAGAGAGATTTGAACCAGTTTATGGAATCGTAGTTGTACTTTTTTAGATCGTGTCTGGATGTGG
The DNA here is from genome assembly GCA_022826805.1 of Candidatus Poribacteria bacterium. Lineage (GTDB taxonomy): Bacteria > Poribacteria > WGA-4E > WGA-4E > WGA-3G > WGA-3G. The sequence continues at coordinate 60,435 of JAJDUH010000010.1, read as the reverse complement.
AGGATAAAATGGAATATTTAACATACGGGAGAACGGGTTTAGAGATCTCACGTCTCTGCTTCGGGGCAGGACATCTTAACAATACCTGTGAGAGTTACGAAGCTGGTGGCAAACTAATGTTGAAAGCGCTTGATGAAGGGATCACCTTCTGGGATACCGCTGAGGGATATGGGAGCCAACCGCACCTTGGCGAGGCGGTCCGTCAGATTTCACGCGACGAAATCGTCATTCAAACGAAGACCGGGGCGAAAGATTATGAAGGTGCTAATACGAGCATTACGCGCTCACTTCAGGAGATGCAAACGGATTACTTAGATGTTTTGTTATTGCACGGCATCTCTTCACCGGAAGACTTGGTATCGCGAGAGGGTGCGCTGGAAGCGTTCCGGGAGGCAAAGGCTGCTGGCAAAATCCGAGTCATCGGCTGCTCGACACATCTCTACACGGGTCCCGTTATGGATGCTGTGATAGATCATCCTGAACTTGATGTCATCCTGACGACAGCGAACAAAGAAGGCAGAATGTTAGAAGGCGGTACCTTTAATCGACATCTGGAATACATTCAACGGGCGTATGACTTGGGGAAAGGCATTAGTATTATGAAGGTTATCGTTGCCGGTGATATTCCAGAATCGGATATGCCGGAATGGATCGAGTGGGGCTTCAACCTCGAAACGGCACATGCGATTAACCTCGGTATTACCGATTACCGCCATATCACGTTGGATGTCGGATTGGCGCGTGCAAGTGCGAGGCGCCGTCTGATACAGAGCAGAGCGGCATAACTTAGCCTCTGTATGAGAGATTTATAACCTCGACTTTTGATCGGATATGAAGCAATTACGCCGCAAACCGCTTAAAGATTTTCTGAAGCAGGTGAAACCGCCGGAGAGAGAACTGGTTTTTATTCTCCAAGACGTGCAAGACCCGGTTAATGTGGGTTCTGCCTTTCGGATAGCGGATGCGTGCCGTGTGAAAGAACTCATCTTGACGGGTATCAGTGCCGAACCGTCGCACCGCCTCGTCCGTAAAGTCGCACGAGGAAAGCACCGACGCGTGAAATGGCAATATACGGAGCAGGCGGCAGACGCAATTGTATCGCTCAAAGCAGAAGGCTATACGAGTTGTGCTTTGGAAGTGACGGCGCAATCAATCCGCTACGATGAAGCGGACTATCCCGAAAAAATCTGCCTCATCGTAGGACACGAGGATCACGGTGTGACGAAACGGACGCTTGCTGCTTGTGATATGGTAGTTTTTCTTCCGATGTATGGGGCGGGTGCATCGCTGAACGTTCATGTCTCGCTGGGTATCGCCGCCTACCACATCTTACATCACTAATAGCTATCGGCAGTCAGCGGTGGTCGGTTTGGTATGCTACAGGGACACAGGCTGACAGCCTATGCTACGAATGATGGTGCATCGAAACTTTATACACGCGTCTTCTGTAAGTACACTTGCAAATTCTATAAGGGGTGTCTGAATGTCGGAAACGATGCGGGCGATTATGTGTCGCGAACCGTGGGATTATCGCCTTGAAGAGGTTCCTATGCCGGAGGCGGGTCCCGGCGAAGTCGTTATTAAGGTGGACGCTTGCGGCGTCTGCGCCAGCGACATCAAATGCTGGACAGGCGCACCGCTTTTCTGGGGCGATGAACACCGAAAACCATACGTAGAGGCACCCGTTATTGCTGGACACGAATTCGTTGGAGAGGTCGTGGAACTCGGTGAAGGTGCGAGTGAGAAGTACGGTCTCCAGGTAGGTGATACTGCCATTGCCGAACAGATAGTGCCGTGTTGGGAATGTCGCTACTGCCGAACCGGGAAGTACTGGCTCTGCCAAGTCCACAATATCTACGGATTTCAACCGGTCGTGAACGGCGGGATGGCGGATTATATGAAGTTTCCGGTGCGTTCGCTCGTTTACAAGGTGCCTTCTGACATTCCGACAGCGAATGCAGCGGTGATTGAACCGCTCGCTTGCTCTATTCACGCTGTACAACGGGGAAACATTGAATTCGGGGATGTCGTCGTGGTTGCGGGAGCAGGCACGCTGGGACTCGGTATGATCGGTGCTGCGAGATTGAAGAATCCGGGTGTACTTATCGCCATCGATCTGATGCCGAAACGGTTAGAAGTCGCCAAGAAGTTGGGAGCAGATATTGGGATCAATCCGTCGGAAACGGATGCAGTACAATCCGTGTTGGATCTCACGGAAGGCTACGGATGTGATGTCTATATTGAGGCGACAGGACATCCGAAGGCAGTTGAACAAGGGCTGCACATGATTCGGAAGGCTGGCACTTTTGTTGAGTTCAGTGTCATGCGGGAACCAGTGACTGTGGACTGGACTATCATTGGGGATACGAAAGAGTTGAATATCCACGGCTCGCATTTGGGGCCGCATGCGTATCCGCTGGCGATTGATTATATCCACCGCGGTTTAATTGAGGTCGAACATATTGTGACGCATCAACTGCCGTTGACGGATTATCTCACTGCATTTGAGATGGTTCAAAAGGGGTCGGATTCGATTAAAGTGCAGTTGGTGCCGTGAAAGTTCGCTGCTATATAAAAAAGGGGGCAAAGCCGGTGTCAAAAGGTGAGAGAGACACTGACTTTGCCTTTGTTTTTGGAATTTGCTGTTAGTTATTTTTGAACTGATACTGTGCGGCAATTGATTGAGATTTGACCGAGGACAGCACTGATAACAAAATCGAGTGGGGTGACTAAAGTCGTGATTTCATAATCGGTCGCTCCCTCTGCGATGGCGTTTGTATCAACTTCGTTAATTGGAACCAGTCCCCATAGGACGTACCATTGCCGGGCCATTGTAATATCGTTACCTTGTGCACCTTGCCCGACTTTGTGGACGTGTGCTGCGCAGCCGATGACAAACAGCATTGCTACAATGAGAAAGACAACGGAAAATTTTCTGAACATAAATTGCTCCTGAGGTTATGCGCTTGGACAGCGCGGTTATAGATTAGGTTGTATAGAACCGATTGATGATTCAATAGCTCGCAGTTCGGTTTGGTAAACATCTCTGGGGACACGGTAATCAACCGCAAAAACGAGGGTTTCTGGGGCGTCACATATCAGTTTGATGAGTACAAAATCGGCGGCAATAACCATTAATTGATGGATGCGAAAGGCATCTTTCATGAAGATTGTCTGCTGAACTTTTGCGTTTGGAAATTGGTTTTGGTAAGCAGTTGTGAGGGTTTCTAATAAAGTATCGTCTGGGGCGGTCTCCACGCTGTTTAACTCTGACACGACACACATCGCCCGCGAACCTTCATTTAGGAATATCCAGCGTGGTGCTATCTGTAAATCTTGCCGGGTAAGTTGAGGTTCCAATTTGTTGACGACTTGCGCGAGCATTGAATCGTCAATCTGTTTCCAGTTCTTCGGTGCGGCTATTGCGATTTTGAGTACTGTATCCCTTACTACGGGTTCAAGCTGGGTTTCATCAACATTAAAAGTGAGCGTTTCGTAAGGCTGTTTCTTAGTGTTAGATGGGTCACACCCGCTGAAACCGATGATCGTGATACCGCACAATAGGAGTTGGAGAAGTCCTAACCGATTTTTCAACCTTTGATCCGCGCTGATTCTGTCTGATTTGCCGCTTTGAAGACGGCATTAATTGCGCCAAAGAGGGTTGGCAGATTATCGATGCTAAAGTTCATTCTGTTTTGGGTGAAACCATCGCCAACAAGTTCCCCGAATTGCCACCGCTCTCCATCGCTCACAATACCGTACACGGGAACATCCGGATCACCGTTTATTTTTTGAGCCGCTACCAACTCTGCCAGACATTGTCCCCAGCCTTCCTCAAAGTCGTTTTTCTTTGCCTCAACCAGTATTATCAATGGTGTTCCGACAACAGTAATGCCTAATTCGGATTTTGTGGCGATGAGGTAATCCGGGGTGCCGCTTAGGGTCTCATCGTAGGTGATGGGTTGCCTTATCCAGAGCGCGTAAGTGTCGGCATACGCTTTGTATGCCTGCCTTAAAATAGGAAAGATAATCGCTTCACAGCGCGATGCCTCAGACGCGAAAACGTTGACGTTTTCCAAGGTAAACTGGAATTCTTCCAAAAATTGCGCCGAAGGGTTGGCTTCCTCAACCTCGAAAAAGTCATTTGCTGTATATTTGATTCTGAATTTTTCTTGGACTTCAGAGATTCTTTTGAAATCGCTAAATGCCATTATGGTAGACCTCTGAATGCATAATCTGTGTTCCAATAGTTATTTTTCGCAAGCAATTATCTTGTGGCATTATGTGCGTCTGTTGTACCTTGTTTGTTATCCTTCTCTGATGGGGGAACTTGACTTTTCATATAACACTTCAACTGATCTCGAAAATCAGAAAGGCAGGTCAAACTGAAATGGTCATCGTCGCCGTTCTTAAGTTTTGAGATGTCTGACGGATCAACACCCAGAAGTTTTGCTGCCTTCGCGCGTCGCAGCCGAGATTTCTTGAGAAGTGTAAATACTTCAAAAGTCAACTTTGTCCGAAATGATAAGGCTTCAGCTTCTGCATCAGAAAAGCCTATGTCCTTAAACACATTACCACTGCTTTTCTCAAACTTTACATCATTACACATACGTTGTCTCCATTTCTTCTGCCCGCCTTAAGCATTGCTTGATAAGGTACAGTATATCCTATATGGGCTTAAAACGCAAATCCTTTTCTAATGCTGTGTCCCATGCTTAAAGATAATAGAAATCTATTTCTATCGGGACAGGAGGAACCTAATTTTAGCATTTTAAATTTGACGCTTTTCAAGGGGTTTGGTAGAATATTTGGAAACACGAAAAAATGGCAGGAACAACCCACAGCAAAAACCATGGCTAAAGATATAAGGAGATAGGATCCCTCTGGTTCCTTGCTTAAGATTCCGATGAAAATTACCCACATTGAAGCGATTCCGTTGCGTGTGCCTTACGAAGAACGGATTCGTAAGAGATATTACCACTTTGCGATGACCGAATTGGTCACGGTCTACAAATTTTATACTGATACCGGCCTCATCGGTCTAGGTGAGAACCCAGGGCCGCCATTTGACCAAGAGGTACTGGACGCCTATCTCGGCACAAACCCATTCGACCACGTCATGGGTGAAGGACGTTTTAACCTCGACATGGCGTGTTATGACCTGATGGGGAAACATCTCGGCTTGCCAGCGTGGAAACTGATGGGACAGCAGGTTCGGGAGTGGGTTGCGATGGGATGGTGGATGCCGTGCATGTCCTCTGAGGACACTGCTGCTGAGGTTCAAGTTGCGGCTGAACGGGGATACCGCGGTCTCAAGTGCAAAGCACGCGCTTTCTACGATGTTATTGAACAATCAAATGCGATTCAAGAGGTCGCACCGCCCGACTTTCGTGTGGAGTTTGATTTCAACGGCTCACTGATCAACGTTGAGACGGCACTGCCGATCCTGCGGGAACTGGAGAAGATCCCCGTTGTCAAAGGTCTTGAAGAACCGATCTTCGCGTATGATGTGGAGGGTTGGCGGCGGCTGCACCAGGAGATTCGGATTCCATTTTATCTGCACGGTGTTGGTGTTATCCGAGAAGGCGCATCACGTCAACCTTCGGGTCCTTGGATTGGACTGCGAGCGGGTGATTTTGATGGTGCACTGTGTAGCCACGAGAGTGTCAAGAGTGCGCTGGCGTCGGGTTGGGCTTTTGCCGCCGCGAACACGCCAATCCTGCTGCAGTATGTCGGCACTGGCATCACGGCAGCATTCGCGTGTCATCTGGGAGCCGTCATGCCGACTGCTACGCTGCCAGGCGTTACAGCCAGTCATGTTTACGAAGACGATTTGGTTGTGACATCGCACAAGGTCCAGCGCGGGTTCATGCAAGTGCCGGAAGGGGATGGTCTGGGTGTTGTGTTAGACGAAGATGCTGTGAAACGCTATTCCCAAACATCTGAGCCAGAGTGGAAGCGGCATATCTCCATTGTCACGCTCCCCGGTGGTGTAAAGCACTACTACCGGAACCTACAACAGGCAGAACGCCTCATGAAGCAAGGTGTGGACGAATCTTATGCCCCTGGCGTGCGTCTGGACGAATGGGAAGATGACGGCAGCGAAGCCTTTGATGGGTTATTCAGGCAGCTACAAGCGCGTGATTGGCCCGTGTGGGAGATGTCGGCTTAGTTTCCTGTTGGGTTTCACAATGTAAAGCAAAGACAAATTGTGCTTTATAGCACAATTTCAGTTCAACCCAACCTATTGCTGTGTCAAGTTTCACAATGAGGGTGTTTGGTTTGATATCGGGCGAGGAGACCTTGGGGAAACACCCAAGCAAAAACCCCCTACGAAGAATCTACCTATCAGTTCAAAGTTGACGAAGCACTATGTTCAATTGTATAAATCCGAAAGGAGAAAGATACTATGATGACCCCTGAACAACGTTATCTCTTCGATGTCACCGGATACCTCCATTTGGAGAGTGTTATGACTGATGAAGAGTTGAAAGCGGCGCAAGACGCAGCAAATGAATACATCAACACACCTACCGAAGACCTCCCACCCGGATTTGACTCCAGCAACAAAAACCTCCCAAACGGTTTCGCCTATGCGAAGCCCTTAGAAGCACTCACAATGCACCGATCCACCTGGCCCATCATCAAAGAGTTAACGAATAACCGACCACAACTGTTCCGTGGCACGATGATTGCGGATCGGGCGGGTGTGTCGGAGTCGGCGGAAGGACTACGCTTGCATTGCGCACGCGAAGATTTTGGATGGCACTGCAACCGTTATGAAGTCAGAAACGGTCGTATTTTCTGTGACGATTTTGTTATTTTCCCATATCTGTACGATGTGAACCCCGGAGACGGTGGATTGCTGGTCGTTCCCGGTACACATAAAACTTTATTCGATCGTCCCGAACACTTCTATAACAATGGAAGGATTGAGGATGCAGATGATATTCCACAAGGGGTTGTTAACGTCACGCCAAAAGCAGGGGATTTTGTGATTATCTCTGAACTGCTAACCCACGGTGCGCTGCCTTGGAAGCCAAAAGACCGGTATCGTTGCGTCCTAACCTTACGTTACAGACCACAACACCGCGGCGAGAGTCGGGTGTCTGAAGAGGTCAGAGAACGGCTCTCGCCAGAAACGTTGGAGCTTATCTCCCAAGCCGGTCACTACGACACGAAAGAGATTGTTAAAAAGGACGTTATCACGTTGACGTAAATAAGTCAGAACTTGCGCAAATTGAATAGGGAGCAGGCATATTTCGCTAAAAATCTGTTATTTCGGCGTTTCTAACCCCCTAAATCCCCCTTATCAGGGGGACTTTAAGAGAATATGCGTAAGTCCTATAAGTTAAGTAACCGGTCTCACTGCTGGGGCCCCGTGCTGCTCACACCATGCAGCGAGCGGATTTTCACCGCCACCCGGGTGAAATTCCTGCGTTTTCACGAAGGGTTCTCCAACCAGATACTGTTCAAGTGGTGACAACTTATCCAACACCGCTTGTTCCTGCGTTCGATAGTCCATTGGCACTACCCATCGGTAACCGTAACCAAACATCACAGCTTTTCGGATTTGATCGGTTAAATTCGTTGCACCTGCATGAAAAATACGATTCTCAAACAGTAAGCAATCCCCCGGTTGTAAACGGGGTTCGAGCGCGCCTTCTGGATCTGCCTGCCCTTTTGGAATGGGAATCCGTTCGAGAAGATGATTGCTACCGGGGGCGACAAGCGTTGCGCCGGAATTGGGTTCACTCAGGTCAGTGAAGTAGTAAGCGCATTTCAGCAAAATGCGTGGTAACTTGTTACCGTGTGTTTTTGTTGCTATGGCATAGTCGCGGTGCCAACCGGGTAGGCGCGTGGTATCGGGTGTTCCGGGTGGGTCGGGGTATTTATATATCAGGTGTGAGGTCATGAGTTGTAGATCCGCACCGAGCAGCTGCACGACAACGGGTAGGATGGTTTTCTGTGTGAGTAGCGGAATAAAGGCATCGTCAATAGAGATGCAATTTCGGAAGCTATCGTATAAATTGTTGGTGCTGTGTTGCCGATTCTTGCGCCGATCGCTTGCCATTAGCTGATCGCTTACCTCAATCAATTCTTCAATAGTATCCGAGTTCAGCACATTTCGTACGATGAGATAGCCCTTATCGTCAAAATGACGTATTTCCTCATCAGAGAGTGGATGCCAATCTAAGTCTATTGCTGCTTCGTTTGCGTGTGCCATAGTTTCTCCTCTGAATTACGCTGACGTAGATCGGTTAATGGAACGGTCTTATCGCTGGAACACCGTGCGCTTCACACCATGCGGCGAGCGGGCTGTCACCACCACCGGCATAATATTCTTTCGTCTTCTTGAAGGGTTCCCCAACCAGATACTGACCGAGTGGCGATAACTTATCCAATAAAGTCTGTTCCTGTGTCCGATAGTCTAATGGCATCAGCCATCGGTAACCGTAGCCGAACATCACAGCCTTACGAATTTGATCGGTTAAGTTCGCACCTCCTGCGTGCAAAATACGGTTCTCGAACAGGAGGCAATCCCCAGGACGTAAACTCGGCTCGACTGCTCCCACCGGGTCTGTCTGTCCTTCTGCGAAGGGAATCGGATCAGGAAGATTATTGCTTCCCGGTGCGACGAGTGTTGCACCAGAATTGGGTTCACTCAGATCGGTCAGGTAGTAGGCACATTTTAACAAAACACGTGGAAGTTTATCGCCGAGGACCTTCGTCGCGGTACCGTAGTCGCGATGCCAGCCTGGGACGCGAGCGGTATCCGGTGTGCCCGGTGGATCGGGGTATTTGTATATTAGGTGCGAGACCACCAATTGCAAATGTGCACCGAGAAGTTGCGCCGCAACGGAGAGCATTGTCTTGTGCGCAAGTAGCGGGATGAAGGCATCGTCAGTAGCAACGCAATTCCGGAAACCGTCATATAAGCCGCTGGGGTATGTTTGGCGTTTCTCGCGGAGATCACTCGCTATGAGTCGGTCGCTCACTTCAATCAGTTTGTCAACCGTCTCCGAGTCCAGCACATTCCGTATGATGAGATATCCCTTGTCGTCAAAGTGGCGTATCTCCTCCTTGGAGAGTGGATGCCAGTCTAAGTCAGTTAATGCTGCGCTCGTGTGTGCCATTGCTTCTTCCTCCGATGTTTTCACGAGAGAGGTAAGGTTTTTAAATGCAATACGTACCCACTCGTTTAAAGGTGCAGTTAGGATCCTAAAAATAACAGTTGTTTTATCGGAATCGATTATCAAATCAATTCCTCAAAGTAGAGATTTTGACGCGCTAAAATCTCCAAAAAAGCATCAGGGGTGTTGTGCGATATTCTTCTGGATTGGTTTGCCTGCTGGTAGAAACGTGTACTTTGCTTGTTAAGGTTGATACCTGAAATACTAACAAATCGGTACTGATAATCCTCTAGGAAATTTTCCGATTGCCAAAAGGATTTTCCTATACACTTGCAGTAACCGATGAAGCATTGTGCTCCTCTCAGCTGTTGTTCAACGTCTTCTGGATCTTTACCGGTTCCTGCCTGAGTTTCAATACAAATAATCCAATTTTCATTTTCAGCATTTGACACAATGACAAAATCCGCCCGCCTGCGTTCACCCCTTGAGCCTTTAAAAACGGTGGGAGGCTTAAAAGCCTCCGCTCTTATAACAATTGAGTCGTGCGGAATATCTGTGATTTCTACGGTTGTTTTCGCTTGCTTGTCCTTTAGTGTGACGGAACACTGCTCTGATGTTTGTTGTAATGGAACTTGGGCACCAACACTGAGCATCTCTTGCAATATAATAATATCATTCACTAATCTTACTTTGCTCCCCACACGATAGCGCGCTGAATTCTATTCATGTCATCAATCGTTTTATCAAAACTGTCTGCTTCAATTCCAAACTCGGGATCAATGTCAGCCGGGACGAGTGTATACCCTCTTTTCTGTCCTTTTTCTAATGGCATTGATTTTTCTTTTGTCATATATACTTTGACTTGATAGGCGTTAATCAACTCACTGTCCTGATAACTGTTTTCTTCGGCAATTCTTTTCAGGTGAGGTTTATCATGGTTGAGCATGATGAGCGTATTGAGTTCCTTGACGATGTAATCGCTATGTGTGGTCACGAAAACCTTGACACCTATATTCGCGAGTCTCGCAAAAAGTCTGGCAATGCGGCGTTGGTTTTCGGGATGCAGGCTTAATTCAGGTTCGTCTACCATCAATAAGTCGCCTCTTTCGGCAATACAGTTGAGATAAAAACTGAGGTCTAAGAGGGCGCGTGCAGAGCTTGAGCTTTCAACCATCGTTAGTTTCAAACGCGTGCTTTTAGGAATATAGTAGAGTTGGTCGTTCTGCGTAATGACATATTCACCCCCGATAATGTCTGCAAAGTCTTCCAAGATTTCGGGGTATTCCTTGGCGATAAAACTTTTTCTTTTTCCAATATCTTCAAGCTGGCGTGTAAAGTTAACATTATCTTCTACTGGTTCAGGATAACTTTGGTATGCTTTAAATAGCAATTCTCGTAAGTCAACCTTTTGATTCGCTTGTCCCATTTCCTCAAGGAGTCTATTCCGAGCAAAATTGAGTTCTTTCCGGAAAATTGCGACTCCTGTACGTTCGGCTGAGGAAATGAAAGGTCGAGGAAAAGAATTAGAAAAAACAGCGTTCCCAATTGTGGAACTGATCGCTTCCTCCGCAACAATGGAATCAATTGTTCTTCCTTGCTTTCTTTGGACTGCCAGAGTAAATAATAGCTTCTCACTCCCTTTTTCTTTTGAATAGATAAGAAACGGCTCTTGATTGACCCCAATTTCGCCCTTGAATCCGTGATTTTGCAAGTGAATTGTGCTTGGCTCAACGTAAAATTCGCTGTTATGAAACGTGCCTTCAGAGGCTGCAAAGATTCTATCCAATTCCTCGGGGTACCTCTTGCATGTTTCTGCAAGCATCTGATTTGCCTTTTCTACATATTGTGTCAGATCAATCTTAAGGGCACCGTCCATAAGCAAATTGCGGATCTGGTTATGATCAATTGGAATATCAATAAATTTACGCCAAGATTCCAAGAAACCGTACAACGCGTAAGTCGCGTAGGTTTTGCCGGTGTTATTTTCGCCACAGATGATGGTTAAATCACCTAAAGAAAATTCTGCCTGCTTTAAAATTCCGATGTTTTTTAATTGTACTGTAAGGCTCATACGGATACCTCTATAATTGTCGTTGTGTCATCGTCATCATCGCCCATGACTTCTCGGACCACTTGATTGAATCTCTGGGGGTCTTTGAAACATAATTTGACATCGCGAACGACGCGCTCTAACAACGCCAAGTTATCTGGTTCTGCATCTTCTATCTTCAATAGAGAACGGATCTTTTCTTCACTGAATGTTCCGTACAATTCACCAATCGCCGCAGTAAGGAAAGGCGTTGTTGGTGCCGTGACATTGTGAAATGAGAGGACAACCTCTTGATTTGCTCTCAGCGCAGCGTCAAGGTGTTTGTAAACCTTCTGACCGTCGTCGGAAGCAACACAGAAAGGACTTCCCACAATTTCAAACATGGATATTTTGATTTCTTCTGACATATTATCTCTCCAGTGTTTAGTTGGCAAGGGGATCTGTACACCTAAGTATCTGCTGGGTTACTGCCAAAAATTATTTCCTTCAATTCATCGTACGTAGGCATTCCAGGCTTGATTAGAGGAGCCAGTATATCGCGCAGAAATCCTTGGGGAGTTTCACCTACTCCGCGTACTCCCCACTCAATTACCTTTCTACGGATTTGATTGGGAGCACCTTTGATGTCTTTAGAATTATCTCTTAATTCGATCAATTCGGCTACCTTTTCCTTTTGAGGTTCCAATTCCTTATTTTGACACAGCGCATGCAATACATCATCAGCGAGTAGATAATCTTCGATTTTTCCATGTTTTAAAACCTTTATTCCTTGTTTTTTTAATTGGACCACTTCTCTGGGTGTAATGTTACCATCATGATCTCTGAGTCCAAAGACGCTCGCTCCTTTTGTAACTGCCTCAACGACTGAAATGTAATTCTGTAGGTCTCTTTTCCCTCCTGCCGATACGAACTTCGTATCGGGAAATTCTTCAGAAAAGATTTGATTGTAGCATTCTGCGTCGAACCCCTCATCTCCATGTCTTCCCTCACAAATAACAATTTGATCAGGTTCGACGAGAGAGGCTAAATCGTCTAAAACAACCTCGTGCGTTTGTTCCCAGAATCTACGATTGGGATCAGCAGGTTCTATAACCTCCGCACTATCAAAGTCTCGATTGCTAAAATCAAGGAATATAACTTGCTCTCCATATTCTTTGCGCAATTGCAATGCCTGCCGCATCATTCCAATGGCATGCGTCGCAATCCATAATTGGGAATTATTATCTATAAGACGAAAGAGCTCTTCAAGGAGTTTTCTTTGTAATCTGGGATTCATGTGTGCTTCTGGTTCATCTATACAAAATACAGTGTCATCATATTCTACTTTCTTGACAAAAATGTCAAGAAGCAAATCAAAAGCAGACTTTTCTCCTCCTGAAAGATTCTTGTAAGGGAAATTTCTACTTGTGCCTTTATCAAAGGTAAAACTCCTATCGCTGAGCGGATTTCCGAGACTATTGAGGATTAAATCAGGAAAAAGTCTTCGCATAGCGTCCTGAATTTCACCAAGGGTCTCGTCTTGAAATTGTCCTAAAGTTTTTGCGCGCTCTTCTCTTCTAAATGCACGTTCAAGGGCATTAGAAGCGAGTCTTTGAAAGTTCGTCCCAGCAGCTGCATCGTTTTCAATCATCCTGTAGAATCTTTGCTCTTGAAAAACTGGGGGCATTGTTTGTATTGCGCCAATATCTATTACTGGGTCATTACGATACGCGGTTCGCACATAAATGGCTTTTCTTAGATCAGTTTGGGAAAGATTGTGAAATTCAATAGTTAGTGGGACTGCTTGATGTGCCAAAACAGGCATCTTGAAGAAGTAATCAGGCTCTTGGTGGTGTCCCATTTGTCTATATTCATAGGATTTGTAATGCAACGCATCAAACAGGGATGATTTTCCACAACCGTTAGGTCCAAGGAGAACCACCAATTTCGCTGTCGCGGGAATATTTTGAATTTTCAAGTCCGTAAATCGCTTGAAATTCTGTAAATGAATTGACTTTATTTTCAAATAGTCACCTCTACAATCTTCATCGTATCATTACCGAAAATATCTACCACTTTGACAGCAAGTTTGCGGCGACCGGGTGTGCATTCGTGGGCAACGCTGGTTAATTCCAATGAACGGTCTTTCTTTGTACGGAAACTTTGCCACTCGTTTTCAAAGACATAATCGCCTGTCCACTGCTCTTGCCATTCCTTTGTATCTGGGTCTTGCACGCGGATAATTTCGTGTTTGCTCTCGAAGTCAAAATCGACCGACCAGTAGTCAATCCAGTCTGTCCAGTGTTTGGTTAGCACCTCACGACTCACAATTCCATCTGCATCTTTGCTCACCTTTACAACCTGTCCTTTTTCCACTATAATCCGACTGCTCCTATTTTTGAGCGTCTGCTCGGCGTTGGAGATAGAATCCTGTGAGTAAAAGACAGAGAAGTCGGTTAATTCTACTGACACCGTTGCAGGTTTGTCTTTTTTGCCTGCCGTGATATGAGATTTGACTTCAATAAATGCCATGTCGTGGAACACCACCTGACCTTGTTCTACTGCGCGTTTGTCGAAAACCTCGGCGGGGATGAATTTCGGCGCGATGTCAATACCCTTGTTTTTCGCTTCATCTAACACATTAGGAAATAGCCCCATCTCAAATTCAAAACCGAGAACATCTACGCGGGTGATTTGATGTTTACGGCACTCAAGGATAATTTCCTCCACGAACAGGCGAGTCACCGGTAGGTTGACAGGACCGACCGCTACAAGCCTCCCCGCTTTCTTACCCTGAAAATTAGTGAAGCCTTCAGTCTTTTCGGCAGCGTAGGCACGCAAGATGAGATTAATAAACGCTTTTTCTTTCTCTACCAATTGTTGCTGCTGTTCAGCTTCTCGCAAGTTTGGATTGACACCGATATAGTGTTGACGCTCGTATTTACCGAGGTTAAGGATTTCAAAGGCGCGATAGTCTTCCCCATCCGCTTTTAGTTGACGCTGGACCCCAATCATCCGTTTGCGTGTAGTGTGGATGGCGAACTTGCCGAGGTCTGTAGCAATCCACTTGCGCCCCAGTTTTTCAGCAACAGCAGCGGTGGTACCGGAACCGCAAAAGAAATCAGCGACGAGATCGCCTTCATTGGAGGACGCTTTGATGATACGCTCAAGGAGGGTTTCGGGTTTTTGGGTAGGGTAATTAATTCTTTCTTGCGCTGTTGGAATTTGTTGAAATGACATAATATCACTCCAAACATCACCGACAGGTTTTCCTTTCTCAATAACCTCGTGCAAATATCTTCTTTTTCCTCTTCCATCAAAATATCGTTTTCCATCTGAATCAACTTTGTTAAATCGAGAAAGGTACTTCTCATCATGTTCTGTATATTGCTTGTTAAAGATAAAATTAACTGAGTCCTTGGCATAATACAAGATGGATTCATGTCCACGAATCCAATTTTGAGCAAGACTTTTATAACCACTGAGAACGGTTATGTCCCAAATAATTTCCCTCTGAAAATGTTCCTTCCTGAACACTTCATCAAGTGCTAGCCGCATATAAGCAGTCACTCGCCAATCACAATGCACGTATATACTCCCATCTTTCGCAAGCAGGTCGTGCATTAGACTTAACCGCTCGTAGATCATCGCCACAAAGGAATCTGCTCCTTTGCCCCAAGTATCACGGTAAGCGATTTCTTCAAGGATATTCGGATCTTTGGTGAAGGTCTCGTCGCCGATTTCAATATCCATGGAAAAATCCGCGCCAACGTCAAAAGGTGGATCGATATAGATGAGTTTAAGTCCGCCTTGTGCTTCAATCTCCTCGCGCAGCGGTCCGTTCTTGAGTGATGCCAAAACCAGCTTATTGTCGCCCCATATTAATTTGTTTGTCCAGCCCTTCAATTGACGACCGCGTTCATCAAAAAGAGCGAGCTGCATGTTGTCTTCGGAGGGTTTTTCGGCGCGGGGTTCATCTACGTTCTCAATCGTTTGGAAGGGGAGGACGATGTTGCAGACCTCGTTGGTTTTTCCGTTCCAGACGAGTTCGACTTCGCGTTTGTCTTCAAACAGCAGGAAGCGGTATTTGTCGGGCAGCGGTTTGTCTGCCTCAATAAAGCGGATGATTTCTTGTTGTTCTTGTTCGGTGAATCGTGGCATAGGTTTTTTCTATTTTCAGTTGAAGAGGTTGGGTATTTGCCATAGATAAAGTTGATTATCACTCGGGATTTGGTCGGCAAGGTAACTGGATATCTCTTTATCAATTTCATCGATAGGATCTAGCCATGGGCGATCTGGTAAAATTGGATCTAACATCTTATTAAAGATGTCTTTGTCAACAAGTTCAACAGTCATACCGAACGGTCCCATCTTAGCTTTAACTGCATCGCGTCTTGCATTTAGCGAAAATCGCTCAACTGTTGAAACGACAATACCTTTGCGTACCCCTTTCACGACCATAGCCCCTAATATATCTCGAATTGTACTTACTCCTTCAGAAGACTTTTGAGATCCGCGGCGTTTGACTTGTATGAGCCATTGCTCACCCCTAGCTTCTATTAACAGAACATCAATCCCACCATCGCCGGGTTTTCCAACGTGTAATACTTCAGCATTCGTGTAATTGGCTCGGAAAACATCCGCAACGAATTTCTCGAAACCTTTAGGGTCGCAGAAGTGTAAGAAATTTGGGTGCCTCCTTATGTACAAAGCCAACTCCTCACTACAGCCTTCAGGTAAGTTTGTATCAAACTCCCGCAGCTTTGAGATATAAGCCCAATTATCGGGTGGCGGCATACAGGCACGGAATGCTGAGTAAATACGTGCTTGCCAGAACCGGCAATAGCTACAATACCATAAACAATAATCGCGATGCATTTCTTTTTCAAGAGTATTGTTTTCAATCTTTATTAATTGGGTTGAGCAATAAGCGCATTCCTCAAGATCCCGCAGTGGATTCTCACAAATAGTTTCTTCTTCACTATTGTGATAGGCATCATCATGTAGAATATACTCCTCATCACTTATGATTTCAAACTTGTCATAAGCAGTCATTTGTTTTGGTTTGTTTGTAGCATCTACCATAATAAATCACCTATTGTATCCGAATTAATTTCACCAATCACATACCGATCCGCTGGAGCGGAAAACTTTAAACCCACGCGTTCTATAGACATATCGCTCCACTGGAGCGAAAGAATAGTGCAAGAAAGTTTCGCTATGGCTTTTCTACAAAGTCCGTTGCAAATTGAATTAATTTGGTAAGGAAAACACGGGACTACTCTTGATTTGTCTATTAATATTATATCACAAAAATTCTAAAATTCAAAGAAACAAGCAAGAAAACTTTATTAATCATAAGTATCTGTTTTGTATTCCCTGAAGCCATCAAGAAGTTGCTGGAATGTTTGGGGACTATACGCGTCGAAGCTCTCTTGATCTACATAGACAAAGTCATAATCAATGTCTGGTACAGTTCTGTTGACATCTTCGCACCATTGCGATAAGCGTTGCATCTTGCGCGGCACGTCTAAGTCTTCTCTCCCCTTGGTTTCGGCAACAATCACGCGTCCGTCCGTTAATTTGATAAAGAAATCTGGGTAATAGTTTCTAATGTCGCCATCGGCGTTGATGTAATCCAATTTGAAATTCATCCCGGAGTAGTTTTTAGCGTGGGAGGTGACATCGGGGCAATTTTCAAGAAATGCGGCGAATTCTAACTCAAAATGGCTGTCCCCAGTGATTCTGTTGAATACGGATTTTTGGGGAATTAGGTATTCTTGCTCTTTCACCATAAATGGACGGGCATCCTGGGCACGTGTCGTCTCGTTCAGTTGTGCCTCGCCTCTGTCTTGGATCGTGAGGTCGTTGATGGCGTACTTGAAGGTTTCCATGACGGTTTTTGTGGCAGGGAGTTCCGCCAGATTTCGCAAGGTGTTGGGATCCTCCAACGCTATCGTCTCGCCAAAAAGTTGGTTCTGCACAAAGTCTTTAACCTTTCCGTACAGCACATCATAACCGCTAACGAGTCGGAGGTCTTTTTGGATAGTCTGTGCAAAATAACCGAGTGTACTGCGATAATCCGCGACTCCACTGCTATCTAACATTGTAGCGTGTGTAACCTCGCCTGTCGTCATGTCCTTAAACACAATTTCCCGGAGTTCCGTTTCGCCAAACGCCTGATACGAAACGGGTGTAAAATTGAGATGGGTAGTATCTAAATTCGCCAGATGCTTGTACTCGCGGTAGATGCGGCGCGTGAGTATCGGAATTTCAATATCGAGGGCATCAATATCTTTGTTGACATTCGTTTTGTCTACTTCAATGACGATGGGTGCTTTCGGTTTTGTGCCTTCGCCCATGGGTCGCCGTTCTAATTCAACTCCTTCTGATTTAATGGATTCGACGAATTCCATGAAAGCAGCAGTGCCGATAACGCTGACCGTTTCCTCCTCGGTTCCAGCGTACATCAGGCGTAGCCCGCGTCCCAAGGTCTGTTCGGGTAGAATATTGGGTTTGGCGGAATAGGCGCGAAGCCCAACAATAGTTGTTACGTTCTTGACATCCCAACCTTCTTTGAGCATCAACACAGAGACAATCGCCTTATATGGACTTTCCAGCGAGTCAATCTTATTCGCTTGTTCACGGAGTGTTTTAAGTTCTGCTTGCTTCTTACTGGATTTCGCTTCAGAGATTTCACCACTTCTATTTGTGTGAATTGTTAGCACGGCATCTTTGAGCGCGGGATAGTGGCTTTCGAGATACGCCGCCACCTCATCACAGTTCTGGGTGTTGTCAGTCATCACAAACAGGATGGCTTTCTTCCTCATTTTTTCGTGTTCTACGGCTGCCTTTTGCCACTCAATGATACCGAGGTCAAGGTAGTCTGCGTATTTCTCGGTATATTTTATGCTCTGACGTTCAACAAGTTTCGCTCGACTCTCAGCATCAGGAAGGACGGGGTGTTTGACGACGTTTTGCGAAATCGCCTCTACGAGCGGATAATCGGTGACCGTCTGCACAAAAATCGCTCCGTTATTGTGCTTAGGCGTGGCACTTACATCTATCTGCAACGCCAGTTCGCTGCCTTTCTGTAAAAGACGGTTGTGAATATCCTCAATAGACTTGAACCAAGCCAACTTCGGATCGTGGACGTGGTGTGCTTCATCGTTGAGGACCATCAGTTCATCAATATCGCGAACGATGTCTCCAAGGTCAACCGTAGAGTCTGTTGTTGCCCCCGTCGGTTTATTGCCTAAGAAATAATCCATACTATTTTCGTCATCGGGTGAGGGGACGGATTGATCGCTGGAATAGACACGGTGAATGTTAGTGAGAAAGATGTTGCCGGTGGCACGCGTGGTCCGCACTTCGTCTTGGAGGTGCAAGGTGAGTTGAAAATCGTCACACCAGTTGTGTCCTTCAAAGCCGTTATCGGGGAGCACAGGGTCTTCAAGGAAGATACGTAACCCTTGGAAGTCGTGATAGAGTCGGTCTAATACAATGATATTGGGGGCAATCACCAGAAAGTTACGCGAGAGCTCGGAGTCTTGTTCATACAATTTGTGAAAGAAACTCCAGGCGATTGCGAGGCTCATCACCTTTGTTTTGCCTGTGCCTGTTGCCATCTTTATCACAAACCGGCGCCAATCTTCATCGAACAAACCTGTCGAAACGGCACCGGAACTATCAAACCGCATGAGATCGAATTTGTCTCGGACCTTAACGACATCGTACAGATAGATAATACTTTCGATTGCTTCGCGTTGGGCGAAGTAATACTGAAACTCGCTCGTCGTTCCATCTGTTTGTTCTTGTAGGTGCGAGTTATTGAACCACCAATTAAGGAGTGCCTTGCTTGTTTCGGAAGCACCGCTGTAGTTACGATCGCGCCATGTTTTGACTTGTTCTCGGATCTTTTGCACAAGTGGTGGGAGTAACATCCCATATTCCATATCAAACAACAGTGATTGATCTGGGAGCCAACGCACTTTGGGATCGATGATTGCGTGTGGAGATTCGGGGAAATCAGGATGTAAAGCCATGATAGTTAGTTTTCTACCTAACCCCTTTATCAGGGGCAGGAATCGGTTTTCTGTTTTCTGTGGCGATATTATATCAAAGGTATGTTGGAGTTGCAAGCCGAAACTTGGGAGAAGCGGGGTTGAGGGGTGGCGAGGTTGATAAACCTCGCCAGCGGAAGAAAAGCGAACTGTTTGAGGTGCTTGCGGGAGCGTATAATGCTTATTTTAGCAGTTCTACAAATGTTTCAATATCCGTCGTTGGAGCCTGACAGACGTAATTTTCGCAGACGTACGCCGTTGCTGTGTTGTCAACTTGGGTTTTACCGGCGAGGAGTGGTAGCGTCTGTCCATCGGCGGATTCACTTAAGGCGACAATTTTGTTGGGTTGATACGTATTGTGTAACGCTGCTAACATCGCCTCCGTTTCCGCATCGCCTTTCGGACCAACAATGGCAATCTCTTTCGGTGTTGATAGCAGGAACGCTAACTCACAGAGTAGTTGTCCTGACCCGGAAGGCATCGCCTCCATCTGCTGGAAGTAAAGCGACAAGGTCTCAACGGCTTTGTCGTGGAATTCGGGTTTATCGAGGTGTTTGGCAAGCCGCAAAAGGCTATGAATCGCCATGGATGCGCCAGATGGCGTGGCACCGTCGTAAGCAGATTTGGATTGGACGATGAGCGTTTCGTGTGCTTTACCGGTGAAGAAGAATCCGTCGCCTGCGTCGTCTCCGAATTGGTCTATCATAAGATGTGCGAGGCGTTCGGCTTCCGTGAGCCATCTTGATTCAAAACTGGCTTCGTAGAGCGCGATTAACCCGGCGATGAAATAAGCATAGTCCTCAAGATAGGCGTTGAGGTGGCTTTTGCCTGAACGGTAGGTGCGTAAGAGAAGACCGTTGTCTTGGGATAGCGTCGTCAAAACGAATTCAGCGGATTTTTCACACGCCTCAAGGTATTCGGGTTTTCTGGTCAGTTGGTATCCCATCGCCATACCGCGGATCATGATGCCGTTCCAGCTGGTTAGGATTTTATCGTCCAGTCCGGGTTTAATTCGTTTTTCCCTCGCTTCAAATAGTTTTTGTTTTCCGTCTGTGAGGAGCGCCTCCAGTTCTTCGACCTCCATACGGAGTTTTCGGGCAAAAATGTCAGGCGGTGCTTGGACGTGGAGAATGTTTTCTCCCTCAAAGTTGCCTTGTGGGGTGATGTCATAATACTCACAGAAGATTTCGGCGTTTTCTTCGCCGATGATGTCTTCAACGTCGTTCGGCTCCCAGACGAAGAACTTGCCCTCTACGCCTTCACTATCCGCATCTTGCGTGGAGTAGAAACCGCCGTTCTCTGCGTCGTACATCTCACGGAGAACGTAGTCAAGTGTTTCCGTCGCTATATCACGATAGAAGGATTTTTGGGTGGCTTGATACGCCTCAAAATAGGCGACGACGAGTTGGGCATTGTCGTACAGCATCTTCTCAAAGTGCGGGACAAGCCAGTGGGCATCTGTGGAGTATCGGTGGAAACCGCCACCGAGCTGGTCATACATACCACCGCGTGCCATCTTCTCCAGCGTGAGTTCGACCATTTCTAAAGCATTGGCGTTACCGCTGTGGTGCCAATAACGAAGTAGAAAAGGCAATCCCATACTGGGTGGAAATTTGGGAGCATTGCCGAATCCGCCGTGGTGCGAGTCGAATTGGGAGCGGTAGTGTTGGAAGGCATCGGTCATGAGTTGTTCAGTGAGTTCATAGTGGTGCGGATCAACGACATTGCTTATCTGCTCGAGATGGGTGGTAATTTGCTCGGCTTGCTGCAGGACCTGCGCGTTCTGACCGCTGAACGCCTCTGCGACGGCGTGCATCACTTTCGGAAACCCAGGTCTACCGTACCGATCGGTGGGTGGATAATAGGTCCCGCCGTAGAAAGGTTTCAGATCGGGGGTAAGAAAGACGGTCATGGGCCAGCCGCCTTGACGCGTCATGACTTGGACAGCGTTCATGTAGATTTCATCTAAATCCGGACGTTCTTCTCTATCGACCTTGATGTTGATGAAGAGTTCGTTCATAACCGCTGCGATTTCCTCGTTTTCAAAGGATTCGCGTTCCATGACGTGGCACCAGTGGCACGCGGAGTAACCGATGCTCAGGAGGATAGGCTTCTGCTCTTGCTTGGCGCGTGTCAGTGCTTCTTCGCCCCACGGATACCAGTCGACGGGGTTATATGCATGCTGGAGCAGATAAGGACTTGTTTCGTGGATAAGGCGGTTGGTGTGTTGAAGAGTATCGTGCATTCGTTTTTTCTCCAGCTTTGTGAATAGGACACTACCATTTATAACATAAGACAATGGGCAGATCTCAGTGTCTGCCCGTGCCTATTAGTCTGATATAGATTCTACCGGATTCTGCAAAGGTTCAATAGATGTCTTTACAGCAGCAATGAGTTGTCTTGCAACGGCATCCGCAATTTCTTTAAGAATCTCATCACTGAGTTCATCGTTTTCATTCTGGGACGCGCGCGCGTATGCTTCAAGGATTAACTGCTCTGTATACCTTTCTAGCGTTGATATTAATTCTTGTGATTCATCTGTGTTAGACATTGGATATTCCTCTCATGGGTTTAATTTGGGCGGGTTTTTCTACCTGTACCCTTTGTCACGTCGCTGGACGCTTTGGACAATCAGAGCGTTTTTTTCGTAAGTATAAATTATCCAGTAGATTCCGACTCGCAGTTTAAAGTTGCCAGCAAAGTTTTTTCTGAGGGGACGATGTGGATAATCTTCGGCATTTTCTATTATCTCTCGGAGTTTGTCAGTAATACGCCTCTGGATGGACCCATCTAATTTCACGAAAACAGAGCGGGCCTGTTTCCTCCATCCTAACCTCACCATTTGATTCCCAGCTCCTCGGCGATTTCTTCCATTGGAATCACGTCATCATCCGCAAGTGCTTCCATAAGTTCTTCGTAAGCTTCGCGGGTAAAAAATGCTTCTTCATCCGAATCATAACGGGAATAAGCATCGTAAACCAATGTTTCTGCGTAGCCGCGGACAGCATTTAAGAAATTTTGCTGTGCTTTTGCGAGGACATCTTTACCTGAATTGCAATGGGTGGGGTAGGCATGATAAGTCATTTGCTTTGCAAGGGACCGGATAGATGCAAACAACTGATTTTGTGCTTCCACTAACGTTTGTGTCGGTTTCATCTGAAATCGCCTTTTTGCGGAGACGTGAAAAAATGAGCGGTCCCAAAGTGTGGCACCGCTCTTATAGGTGAAGAAATACCGCTACGGGGATTCGAACCCCGGTTTGGTGGCTGAGAACCACCCGTCCTGACCCCTAGACGATAGCGGCATATTGATATAACAGAAGGAACTGCCCGGGAAGGACTCGAACCTTCACTACGTGGTCCAGAGCCACGCGTCCTACCATTAGACGACCGGGCATTGATGTACGTTTATTATTGACGCGCTGTTTTTAAGTATATCTTAATAAACTACCTTTGTCAATTACAGATAAGCAATTCAATAGAGCTATTCAGTTCTCGATTCCGATCTCGGTTTTCGTTGACAGATGTTAATGTTTTTAGGCAATATCGCGGGCACAGCTCGCTCCTACAGTGGAATAAGAGGCACATACATAAAGTAAATATGGAAAACTAAATGCACCTGAGCAATTCAACTTTTTTTAGCGTGTCTTATAGCAGTGCCTACGATTGTTCCCAAGCCCGCAAGAAAAGCAATAAACACACCAGTTATAACCCATTCCATCCAGTTCATTACTATTCCTTCCAATGCCTCAATCTTTCAAGACATTATACCTTGAAAGCAAAGCCTTGTGCAAGACAAAGCGAAGCCATGGAAATTTACTGCATCGGTATTACTGAGACTGAAATGTTCGAAAAGGTGTAAAAAATATTGATGAACCCGATGAGGATTGTCGGGATTACGAAGACGCTCAATAGGGCAAAAGTACCAGTGGAGAAGGAGGCAGGTGTTGTTTCCTCATCGGCACTTTCGAGATACATTGCCTTCACGATGCGAGCGTAGTAGTAAAGCGAAACCACGCTGTTTAGCAAACCGACAAATGCCAACCAGTAATATCCCTGCTCAAGGACAGCCGCAAAGAGGAGCCATTTGCCGAAAAAGCCAGCAAACGGCGGGATGCCAGTGAGCGAGAAGAGGAAGATAGCCATCGCTCCAGCGACTAACGGTGCCCGCGAGGCGAGTCCTCGGTATCCCTCGATCATTTCGCTGCCTTCCTCGTTTGCAATCAAAACAACGACATAGAATGCTCCCAGGTTCATAAAGAGGTAGACAACGAGGTAGAAGAGGATCGCGCCGATACCTTCAGATGTGAGCAGGACCCCTCCCATCAACAGATAACCGCCGTGGGCGATGCTTGAATATGCCAGTAGACGTTTCACGTTTTGTTGTGGCAGCGCTGCAAGGTTCCCGACGGTCATCGTCAAAGCAGAGACGATCGCTAACATGAGCGTCCAATCGACGGATTGCATGACTTCAGCACTGCCAAATCCGGAATAGAAGAACCTGATGAACAAGGCAAATCCGGCGGATTTTGAGGCGACGGATAGGAACGCAGTTATCGGGATAGGTGCGCCTTCGTAAACATCGGGGGACCACATGTGGAACGGGACGGAGGCTATTTTGTAGCCGACTCCCGCGAGGACGAAGATTATCGCAATCAGCACAGCAAGTGAATAGACTTCGCCTGATGCGAATAGTTCAGTGAGTCTTGTGCTAATTTGTCCAAGGTCACCTGTTCCCGTCATTCCGAACAGGAGAGAGAGCCCGAAGAGCATTGTTCCAGAGGCGACCGCACCGTACGTGATGTATTTGAACGCCGCTTCACTTGAGCGCGGGTTATGCGTCAAGAATCCAGCGAGAATGTAGGAGGTCAAACTCACCGTTTCCAACGAAATGAATATCATCAGCAGGTTGGTTGAAGATGCCATCAGGAACATTCCGAGGGTGATAGCTAGGAGAAGCGCATAGTACTCACCCTTCAATCGGGCGTCGAGTTCTTCAGAACGGAGGGAAAAAAGGATCGTTGCAGCGGTTGCGAGCAACAGTAGGATCTTGAAAAAGGTGGAGAATGCGTCGAGTCGAATCATCCCTAAGAAAAGGGAAATAGAATCTTTGTCGCCGAGCTGCCCGTGTGTGAGAAGAACTGCGACGAATACGCATCCGACGCCTGCAAGGGAAAGATATGCGACTGTGGCACTCTCTCTATTTTTCACACCGAGATCGACAAGGACAACAGCGATGGCAAAAATAACTAACAGAAGTTCTGGGCTGAAATAGAGAAGGCTTTCGATGTTGCTTAAAGGTTGCATTCCGGACAAAAACCTCCTATATCGCCTCTAATACACTGATGAGGTTGGTAACGGATTCTCTGAACATATCGATAGCGAAGTTGGGCCAGATACCGAGGACAATCGTTAGGATTCCGAGCGGTGCCAAGGTCAAGATTTCGCGCCCATTGATTTCGGGGAGTGCTTCATATTTAGGATTGAGTGTTCCTAAGAAAACACGTTGAAGCGTCCAGAGGAAATAGGCTGCACCGACGACAATACCTATCGTAGACAAGATAGTCAACATTTTAAATTTGTCGTAAGCACCGAGTAAGGAGAGTGCTTCTCCGACAAATCCGCTCAAGCCGGGCAGTCCCAAGGATGCCATGAATGCGAGCGTGGTAATGCCGGTGTAGACTGGCATTTTTGCGCCGAGACCGCCGAATCCATTAATCTCACGGTGGTGTGCTCTGTCGTAGAGAACACCCACGAGCAGGAAGAGCATCCCGCTAATGACCCCGTGGTTGAACATCTGGAGGATTGCCCCTGTGACACCCTCTGTATTCCGAGCGGCGAGTCCTAAAATAACGAATCCCATGTGTCCAATACTCGAATATGCGACCAACTTCTTGAAATCGGTTTGTGCTAATGCACAGAAGGATCCGTAGACGATATTAATGAAACCGAGTATGGCTAAGCTATTGCCCCAAGTGCCAGTCCCGTTACAGAAAAAATCCATACCTTGTGGGAACATTGCCATGTTAACACGCACGAGTCCATAGGTTCCCATTTTTAACAGGATGCCTGCAAGGATAACGCTGATGGCAGTCGGTGCTTCAACGTGTGCATCGGGGAGCCACGTATGGAATGGGAAGATCGGCACCTTAACCGCAAATCCGATAAAGAAACCGAGGAAGACCCAGATCTGGAAGTTTAGATTGTTGAGTGCGTGTCCTTCTGTAGCGGCTAAAGTAATGAGGGTCGGGATGTCAAATGTCCGCGCCCCCGGTGCCCCGCTGTTGAGATAAACTGCAATCATTGCAACCAACATCAGCACACTGCCGAAGAGGGTGTAGAGGAAAAACTTAATCGCAGCGTATTCACGACGCGGTCCGCCCCAGACACCAATCAGGAAATACATCGGCAATAGTGTGAGTTCAAAGAAGACATAGAAAAGGAACAGGTCCAGAGCGGCGAAGAAACCCAGCATCCCAGTCTCAAGCAGTAGAAACAGTGCCATATACGCCTTGATGCCTTTTTCAATGTTGCGCCATGAGGCGATGACACAGATAGGACCTAAGAGGGCGGTGAGGAGCAGGAGCGTTACGCTGAGACCGTCAATACCGACGTGGTATTGGATGTTAAACGCCTCAATCCAAGGAACATTAACGATGTACTGTGTTCCTGCAGTCGAGCGGTCGTAAGATATGAATAAGGCGACTGCGAGTGCGAGCGGAATGAGCGTGAAAAGGAGCGTAACACGTTTGATTAGTTCCTCTGACTCACGCGGCAGCAGTAAAACAGCAATCATCCCGAGCAGCGGGATAAAAATCATTAGGGACAATAACATCTCGTAGGGATCCTCCTTAGCCCATTACCGGGAAATCAAAAAGACTACAAACAAAAGTACTGGGAACACGATCGGAGCAAGTACAAGCAAAATCGTTGCTCTCTTACGCCGCGTTTCGAGGTTCGTATGACGCATAAAAAACCAACCGATAGCAAAGCCAAACAGTGGTCCAAAAAACGGGAGCAGTTTAAACAATACCATACAAGGGCATCCTTACAAAGCCCGGAAAATTAAGATTAACAACACAATCCCTGCTAGCACAACGAAAAGGTAAGTTTGAATCGCACCGGTCTGAATTCGGCGGACTCTTCCACCGATTGACCACGTGACCTGGGCAATTCGATTGACAAAGCCATCAACGATGCGGTTATCGAAAACGCCAACGAAGACAGCGAGGATGTCTCGCGTCACCTTGCCAACGCCGTTGACGATGCCATCGACAATAGTCCCGTCAAATTGGGCGAGGAGTCGCGATTTCCACACTGTCACGGCGACTAAGACCCCGTCGTAAAACTCATCGAAGTAGTATTTGTGCCACAATACATTGTAGATTGGTCGGAAAGTCGTTGCGACAGATTCTGCGGAGAGCGATCGTTTATGGTAAAACAGCCATGAGAGAAGTATACCTAATCCTGCGACGATGATAGATAGGACCATCGCAATAGTGTGTGCGGGACCGTGTCCGTGATGCCCATCATCTCCATGTGCGCCGTGTGTGTCGTGTCCACTTTCTTCAGCCGCAACAGCTTCGGAGATCCCGAAGAGTGAGAATGAAAGCCCTGCTTCACCGACTTTGCTGTCAGGTGAAACGTGTGCATGTGTTGGCGCATGAAGATGGTGTTGTTCTGGCGGCTTAATATAGTCTGCGTTGAACCAGAGTATATTGACGACTGGAAAACTCAGGACAGCCAAAATGATGAGCGGCACGGTCATCGTCTTGGGCGACTCGTGTGCCATATCGTGCATTTTTTGATTGCGCGGTTCACCAAAAAAGGTCATGAAGATAAGGCGGAACATATAGAACGCTGTGATTCCAGCGGCAAAGAGTGCGATGCCGAATAGGAGATAGTGGTGTACAGAGTTCCATTGCATTGCGCGGTCTAACACGCCACCCAAAATTGCGTCCTTACTCCAGAAGCCTGAAAAGATAAACGGGACGCCAGAGATAGACAGGGTCGCGATGAGCATCGTTAGGAAAGTAATTGGCATCTTGTGGCGCAATCCACCCATGTTGCGCATATCTTGGTCGGGCGGAATCTCAGAGCCGAGAACATATTCTGAGGCGTGATTTTCATCGCGTTCATGTTCGTCCTCGTGCCCGTGTTCGTCGTCATGTGCGTGTGCATGCA
Organism: Candidatus Poribacteria bacterium; assembly: GCA_022826805.1. Lineage (GTDB taxonomy): Bacteria > Poribacteria > WGA-4E > WGA-4E > WGA-3G > WGA-3G. Next base: position 33,026 of record JAJDUH010000010.1, on the reverse strand, counting down.
TTGCGTGGAAGGCGTGGATAACACTACCAGAACCGAGGAAAAGCAGCGCCTTGAAAAATGCGTGCGTTGTGAGATGAAAGAGTCCAGCGACATAACTGCCGACTCCGATCCCAAGCATCATATATCCAAGTTGGCTGACCGTGGAATATGCCAAAACCCGTTTGATGTCAAAACGGACAATGGCGATAGTCGCCGCGATGATTGCGGTGATGCCACCAACGTAAGCGATTACGAGCGATGAGGTTTCTGTCAAAATGGGGAACATCCGAGCCGTGAGATAGACGCCAGCGGCGACCATCGTCGCAGCGTGAATCAGCGCGCTGACGGGTGTGGGACCTTCCATTGCATCGGGCAACCATGTATGCAGGGGGACCTGTGCGGATTTACCGACAGCACCGCAGAAAATGAGGACACCTGCAATAGAGAGCCATACCATATCGCCAGTGTTTAATTGAGATGCCGCTTGAGCGAAAATACCGCCTTCACCGTAGAGCGAAAGCGTGTCGAATTTGGTGAAGAGCATCATCATGCCGATAAACATGCCGACATCGCCAACGCGCGTCGTCAAGAACGCTTTTTTACAGGCGTTCGCAGCTGAATCCTTTTCAAACCAGAATCCGATAAGCAGGTAGGAGCAGAGACCGACGAGTTCCCAACCGATGTAGATGCCGAGCAGGTTATCCGATACGACCAAGAAAAGCATCGAAAAGGAGAAGAGCGAGAGGAAGGCAAAAAAGCGTGGATACCTTGGATCCCCGTGCATGTAGCCCATAGAGAAAATATGGACAAGACTGCTGACGAGTGTGACGACAATCAGCATGATTGCTGTAACACTATCCAAGTAAAAGCCCATCGAGAAAGTGACACTGCCGAGCGAGAGCCACTTAACGGTATGCGGTTCTGGATCGGGGACTACGTCTGGCAAAAGCAAGAGCGAACAGACGAATGCGATGAGCATTGCGGCTGTGGATAGGTAGTCCTGTCGTGGGAAACTCCGTTTCGCTAAGCCCAGAAGCCCGAAAATTGCGAAAGCGGCAAGAGGGCAGAGCAAGATGAGACTGATTAAGGGGATAACCATACTTTCTGTTTTTAAGCCTTTCCTTTTCTTGGTTTTCGGTTTTCGGTTATCAGTTTTGCGTAAGAGGTTTTCATGTAACAATAGGCGGCACTTTGGAGTACTCCAAGAAGGAGTAGATTGTTACATCAGTGTCTCTGACTGATAACTGAATACTAACAACTGACAACTATTTCAACCTTTTAAGGTGTCCACTTCGTTGGGACGTATGCTACCGAATTCTCGGTAGATAGCGAGAATAATCGCTAAAAAGACAGCGGCTTCCGCTGCAGCAAGCACAATTCCGAAAATTGCAATAATCTGTCCACTGATGTCCTCTGGGGGTGTCATAAAACGCGAGAATGCGGCAAAGTTAAGATTACACGAATTGAGGATAAGTTCGATACCCATCAAAATACTAATGGCGTTCCGTCGGGTCAGGACAGCGAAGATGCCGAGCGTGAACAGAATCGCACTGATGACGAGATAGTGTTGCAAGGTCATTTATGTTGTAAGGGATTTAGCCCCTAACCTCCTTCCGGGAAATCAGGGCAGCACCGATTAAAGCAACTAACAGCAGCACGGAGACCACCTCAAATGGAAGGAGGAAGGGTCCGTTCAGAATCAGTTCGCCAATGCGTTCGGTTGTCGGTGGAAGTTCAGTGCCATCATCAGTGAGATTTTTCCATGCCGGTGTATTCGCAATAACGGTCAAGAGCAGCATGAGGAGTGCCAAGGCGATAACACCGCCGAGTAGGAGCTGTCCGCGTTCAATATGAATGCGCATCTCCAAACGTCCGCTTGTCATCATGACCCCGAATAGGATGAGGACGAGTATACCACCGACATAGACAATCACTTGCGTTGCAGCGAGAAAATCAGCCTGTAAAAAGACGTAAAGCCCGGCAACACCGAAGAGCGTTACCATGAGTGAAAACGCTGCGTGGACAATGTTTCGCACTGTGACGACAACGAGTGCTGAGGCGACTGTCATAAGCGCGAATCCGTAAAAAATAAGGTTTGTGAGTGTAAATTCCATTTTTTTAACTTGCCTTACTAATCCGCGGCTTCTGCAGTGCTGGCATCGCTTTTATTGTACATTTCCTGCTTGTCAAACTGAAAGATTAGATCTGACCGGTCGAACTTGGAGTATTCAATACCCTCAAGTGAATCCTTCATGACAAGACATTCTGTCGGACAAACCTCGGTGCAAAGTCCGCAATACATACAGAGGGACATATCAATATCAAACTGATCGAGGTAGAAAACAACGGGATTTCGTGTGACGACCCGCGATATTTCATCACTGGAAAGCGTCTGAGTTCGACTCTCAACACCCGATGGTTCAAGGCGATCTATGACTTCCTGCGGACCCAAGCGAGAGGTGATGTTTGTGAGCGTCACTGAAGCTTCCGACTTTATCTTTTTGTCGTCGCCTTCAATGATACCAATGACTTCTCGTCCGTCCTTGAGATGTACGATGTTCATACTATCCCATAGTTGTTCGCCTTTGGGAAGTTTGGTACCTGTAATCGTAATGCAATCTACTGGACAGATCATCTCGCACTTTTTGCACCCGATACAATCTTCGATTCGGTTATAAAGCTGCCCACGATACCCTTTCGGGATCTCTCGGACGTTCCGTTTCTTTTCAAAGTCGTGTTCATACGGGTATTGGTGTGTGACGTTCGGTTCGAAGAACTGCTTGATTGTTACCCGCATACCGACGAGGACGGTATAAACGCCTCTGTAGATGTTTCGTATATATTTGTCCATCTTTTAATTTTCCTTGCGGTTCGGTGGGGTCGGTTTAGGTATTGATGTTCTTCCCCGTAGACCCGCCCTCCACTACGTTACGGGCTACGTGCTTTTCTATATGAAAAAACGACTCTTCGTTACTCATATAAATTAAAAGTCCTAACTCGGTTGGGGTGCTGGTCTCTGCGCAAGCGTCCGTCCAGCGACTTTATACGCGGCGATAAGCCCGATGTAAATAATAGCGCAGCTAATACTCGTGCTAATTAGGGTATCCTCTGGGAAGATAAGTCCCCAGATACCGGTGCCTAAGATGTTAAAGAAGGCGATTGGAATGAAGTACTTCCAGCAGAGATTCATGAGCTGATCCACGCGTAGGCGCGGTAGCGTCCATCTCAACCACATCATCAAGAAAACGAGTGCCAATGATTTTATAACAAAACCGGGGAAACCTCCGAGAATATCGTAACCCGGCAGGACACCTTCCCAACCACCGAGAAAAAGCGTCACAGCAATCGCACTCACAGCGAACATGTTGGCGTATTCAGCGATAAAGAAGAGTGCGAAGCGCATTCCGCTATACTCAGTATGAAAACCGGCAACAATTTCGGACTCGGCTTCAGGCAAATCAAATGGTGTCCGGTTTACCTCGGCAATCGAAGATATAAAAAAGATAAAGAATGCAATAAAAGTAAACGGAGATCGGAAAATCAGCCAACTGAAAATTCCGTTGGATTGGGTTGCCACAATCTCTTGCATGCTCAAACTTTCCACGAGCATAACGATCGTCAGGATGGAAAGTCCAAGTGGAATTTCATAACTGACAATCTGGGCGGCAGAGCGGAGTGAACCCAACAGCGACCATTTGCTATTTGACGACCAGCCCGCCATAATTACGCCCATGACAATTACAGAGGAGATCGCCATGATATAGAAGATGCCAATATTAAAATCACTAACCAATATGTTTTGACTGAAGGGAATAGCGGCGAAGACAGCGAACGAGCAGGCAAAAATGATATATGGTGCAAGCAGAAAAAGAAATTTATCGCCTTGTGGTGGGATAAAATCCTCTTTGAAGATGAGTTTGACACCGTCAGCTAATGTTTGGAGGGTACCCCAGGGTCCAACACGCATGGGACCGGTTCGGTTCTGAAAACGGGCGGAGACTTTTCGTTCTGCGAGTACCAGTACTAAGGGGAGTAATGGGACCACTCCGACGAAAATGCCGGCACATGCAAACATGACGAGGACCGTACCTAACTCCACAGGGAAATGCGCAGCAACCGCTTCCGGCAAACGCGGAAGGACGACGTTCTGTATAAATTCCTCTGCCCAATTAAGACCATCTTGCAAGTTTATATTAGGTAAGAAACTTTCAGGGACGTTGAAATATGGAAAACCTGCAAGCATTGCCCTAAAATCCGACATCTGACCTCCTTATTTGAAATACGCGAGAAGTGCGATGATTGCAGATCCAACAGCCGCCAAAACAGCGATCTTGCCCCACAATGCAGCGCGCGACTCTTGCGTTCCCTCCATTTTGCCGCGAATCCAAGCGACCCCTTCCTGAAGGCTGCCTATCCGTTCTTGAAGATTATCCATTTGTCCATCAAGGTGGTCCATCCGTCCCTCAAGGTTGTCCAGTCGATTATCTGTACGATCCTTCCAGCCTTCGGTACGTTCTATCCACGCTAATACGCGCTCTTGGAATTCCTGATCCGTCATGATAGACCTCCTACATTTAGGGCAGTGGCAGGAAAGTTTACCTGTCGACTTCTCCCATCACAATATCGATACTGCCGATAATAGCGATAATATCTGCTACCATCAAACCTTGACTGAGTTCCTGCATCGCGCTCAAAGCACTAAAACAGGGCGAGCGCCCCTTCAAACGCACCGGTTTGGGAGTGCCGTCGCTTACAATATAGAATCCGAGTTCACCGCGCGGTGCTTCACTGCGAAAATAAATTTCACCCTTTGGTGGACGGACGGCTTTTAAATCTGCCATGACGGGACCATCAGGGAGTCCTTCGGCTAAAATCTGGCGGACAATCCGGACAGACTGCTTCATCTCGTCCATACGGACTTTATACCGACTCCAGCAATCACCGACAACAGAGCCTAACTCTGGAACATCCACGGCGACAGGGACATCAAAGTCAAACCTGTCGTAAATGGAATAGGGTTCGTCTCGCCGGAGATCCCAATCTACACCGGAACCGCGAAGGTTAGGACCGGTCGCGCCATAACTCAATGCCATTTCCGCCGACATGACAGCGACTCCTGTGGTGCGTTCTGAGAAGATGCTGTTTTTTGTCAGGAGTTCATTATACTCGTCAATCAGCGGTTCAAAATAGTCTAAAAACGCCTCTATCTCGTCCAGAAAGTTCTGTTCTGTAATCGAACCAGGCTCCATCGGTATGATTTCGGAGACACCGCCGATACGGATGTAGTTATAAGTAAGGCGCGCACCACACACCTTCTCGAAAAGGAGAAGGAGCCGCTCGCGATCGCGAAAAGCGTAGAGGAAGGGCGTGAATGCGCCGATGTCCATCCCATAAGTTCCAAAAGAGAGGAGATGGCTCGCGATACGGTTCAATTCACAGATAAGCACCCGCAGATATTCTGCCCGTTCTGGCACCTCAAAGTCCCGACTTTCATCCGCCTCCAGTAACTTCTCAACAGCAAGACAAAATCCCCAATTCTGGTTCATCGCCGCCACGTAATCCATCCGGTCGGTAAACGGGATGATTTGGGGATAAGAGAGGTTTTCGGAATGTTTTTCAAAACAGCGATGCAGGTAACCGATATGGGGGATCGCTTCCCGGACTACCTCACCATCGAGCTTCAATTCCAAGCGTAGAACGCCGTGTGTGCTTGGATGCTGAGGTCCCATGTTCACCACCATCTCATCGGCGAACGGTTTTAATTCGATAATTTTGCTTTCAGTCTGTTGTGTGTTTTCCATAATACAGATTTTCAAAACTCAAAGTTATTATCAATACCTGTCTGATTGCCCTATATATGATACCACTTTTGCGGTCTAATGTCAAGTCTTAACCTGTTTCCTCGGAGAACGTTTGTGTTGTAATTTCGGGTGTCACTTCTACCAAAAATGTTACACCAGCGTAACATTTTTTGTTTAGTGTCTATGTCTAATAAACCCGCGTGCTGCCTAAGTTTCAAGGCGTTTTGAAAGCTGATGTTCTATTGTGAAAAAAAGTCAAAAGTGTAACATTTTCCGTTTCGCGCAACACCGAGCAAGAGAAAAAACCGATATCTCTATACCTAATATGGCACGCGCATGCCGCGATAGAATTCGGGTTCCTTGTAATCTTTACGTAACGGATATCCCTCCCAATCGTCGGGCAGTAAGAGGCGACGGAGATCTTTGTGTCCTTCAAATAGGATTCCGTAAAGATCATAGGCTTCGCGCTCGTGCCAATCCGCGGTTTTCCAGATATGCGATACACTTGGAAGGTGCGGATTCGTCTTTGGTACCATGGCTTTGAGGACTACGTTGTGTCGGTGTCGCATGGCGTATATGTGGTAGACGACAGCAAATTCTTCGTCGTTGGCACTCAGATCAACGCCGCTGAGACACATCAAAGAGTCGAACGCCAATGCGTCAGTTTCGGCGAGATATTGGCACACATCTGCGATTGCTGAGGGGATGATACGGATGCTTGGGTCACCTGCGAGTTCGGTGTCAAGACCGAGGAGGGCTTCACCAAACTGCTGGGTTAGGACTTCATAGATTTCTTCGGGTTTCACGTAATTCCTACTCCGTGTTCGTGTTTACAAGTCGCTCCTACCGTCGGACGCGTTGGTGTTCTAAGCAGTCCTTTCAGGACTTTCTGCGTTGTCGTCTTCTGCCTCAGTTGCGGCTTCGGTTCCCTCAAGTTCATACCATTCGGTTTTGGTAAAGAGCCTTTTCAAGAACGGAACGTGCTCGCGTTTGGCAACGGTTTGGGTTCTAATCTTCTCTTGTAGTTTCAGCAGCCCTTCGATGAGTGCTTCTGGACGTGGCGGACATCCGGGTACATAGACATCAACGGGTATAATGCGATCGACGCCTTTGAGGACGTGATATCCGTGTTGCCAATAGGGACCACCGCTCGTTGCGCAGCTGCCCATTGAGATAACGTATTTGGGTTCTGGCATCTGCTCATAAAGCCGCCGGATGCGTGTTGCCATTTTAAGCGTCACTGTTCCAGAAATGACCATCAAATCGGATTGGCGTGGCGTCGCACGCGGGACACCGGCACCGAAACGATCCAAGTCGTAGTTGGAGGCGGCAGTCGCCATAAATTCAATAGCGCAGCAAGCGAGTCCAAACGTCATGGGCCAGAGTGCCGAGGAACGTGCCCAGTTGGCGACGGCATCGACTGAGGTGACAATAATGTTTTTATCTAATTTCTCATCAATTATCATAACTTTCTTCCCTCCGGAGCGATTGGACCTCCAACTGCGTGGAGCGGATCCACTCCAGATCGCCTTTTGCCCAGACGTATGCAAGCCCGACTAAAAGGATAACGATGAAGACGAGCATCTCCAAGAACGCAAAGAGCCCAAAGTCTCGGAAAACGACTGCCCACGGGAAAAGGAACACGGCTTCCACGTCAAAGATCAAAAAGATAAGCGCGATGACGTAAAAACGGGTATTAAACTTAATCCGCGTGTCGCCGACCGGGTCTTCACCACATTCATAAGGGATATACTTTTCGCCTGAGAATATCTTGGTGTGCAGGAGGCGAGAGACAGTTAGGTTTAGAACAACAAATAGACTGCCAACAATCAAGAAGATTAGCACATTTGCAAAGTTAAAAAGCATTCTGGATTATCCTTGAAAATCGCGGTATTGCGAAAACTTTTGTGCATGGATGCTTTCATTGTTTAAAATTATATCTCATTTTGCTCTAATTTGCAAGTAAAATTTTTTACCTATGCGCAGGCATCCTATTTGCATCTATTTCGCATGAGAACACTTCTCCAGAGTTCAAATTCAGTCCTGATTCTTAATTTTTCCCCATGTTGTTATCAACGAAGACACTGAAGGTTCAACAGACACAACAACCGTCGGATCGAACCAAATTGCTTCTGTATTAATCATTTCATGCGTCAGTTGTTGAATACGCTGATCTTTCAAACTAACTTTGAAGAGGTGTAGGCTGTCTCTTGTATCCTTCCCATAAAGGAGTTCATCACCAGACGGTGCCCATGTTATAGATAAGGTTCTCAACGGATCCGGTTCCGTAATTTGTTCCAGTCCTGTCCCATCACGATTGACAAGATAGATACCTGAGCCAGACCTATTTGGAGACCAAACGAAAGCGATTCTCTCACCGTCAGGCGACCAAGCGGGGTACTGCATCCACGGGTTTTTATCTGGCAGCAGATGTCTTTGGGTGTGCGTTTCAAGATTCAGAATGTAAATTTTTCGGATGCCCTGAGATGCAGCAACAAAAGCGATTTCGGTTCCATCGGGTGACCAGTCAGGCTGTCCGCCACGTATACCTACCTGAATAATTGGTTGGTCGGGCTGCCCATTTGTCTGTGCGATGTGGAGACTCCGCCCCATAGGTTTTGCCGAAGCGACATAGGCAATCCATTTGCCATCGGGGGACCAAGTAGGTTCTACTCTATATCTCGGTTCAGTGAACATCGGTTTCGCATCTGTTCCATCGGCGTTCATAACGTGGATGTCGTGCTTGCCTTTGTGGTCGGAGCAAAAAAGGATTCGCTGTCCTGACGGTTCCCAAGCGATGTGGTTAATACCACTACTACGAGATCTACTGATGAGGTTGACTAAATTGCTTCCATCAGGGTTCATCATATAGATGTTGGATTGGTAGATCCCCGATGGATTTATACCTCTTGATACAAAAGCGATTTTTGCTGTCGTAGGTGCTTGTGCAAGAATCGAAGTACATAACAACAATACACTGAGGCACCATAATAGAAAGAAACGGAAGATTTTCAGCAGAACACCTCCGAGGATTATTCTATGGTTAACATAAGCTGGTTGGATGTGATTGATGCCTCGCCGAGCAACGATTTGACGGGGAGATAGATATACTTGTGTTTCTTTTCGAGGGACGCAATCTGCTGCTGCAAATCGTTAACTGCGGAACGCTTATCCGCGGCGGAGACGTGGGCGTCTGTTACCTTCTGAATCCGTTTAATTTCTTCTTGCAATTCTATAATCTCTGGATGTCGCTTTTCCAAAAAATCTCGGTAAATCGGTAATGGCATTGTGAGTGTGACTGTATAATTACCCTTCTGAAGTTCATAGTATTTCTGCAAATTTTCCAATGAAACCTCATGGATGCTTGCATCTTTCAATTCAAGTCCTTGAATACACTGAACGGATTTCCCATTTTTTTCAATAAAGATTTCTTCGGAAATCGGAACACTGATTGAGCGTTTTGGCGCAACAATATTGCCATTGGTGTCTTTAACGCTTAATTGCTTAAACGTACGAGATGTTGCAACATTGACCAAGGGAACGAGAAGATTAAATTGTCCATTCTGAATGTTGAGATTAAGTTTTATACTGTCTTCAACTGTGTAAACCGATTTGGGGGTTGAAAGGGAGAGAACCATCCCAGAAGTGGCAGTAACCGCATCGGTTGGTGAAGATTGCGTTTTCAAACTCCCAACGCAGCCTGTCATACAAAATATCAGGAGTAGATAAGGGAGGGCAAGGTTTTTAAATGCTTTCATGGGAAGAGTCTTTATTCTATTGTTAGTATAATCTCGTTGGATACAAGCGATGCCTTCCCACGTCGCGATTTGACGGGTAAGTAGATGTCCGTTTCTTCATCCTTGTGTCTCTCTTGAATGAATTTAATCTGTTCCAGATAGTAGTTCATTGCGTCCTGTTTTGCGGCTGCTTGAAGGTTTGGATCCTTCTGAAGTCGTGCGAGATCTCGTCTTAACTCAAGTATTTCGGGGTGTTCCTCGGCTATAGATTCCCGATATACTTCTAAGTTTATGGCAAGTGTTAGGGTGTAAGTGCCGGGTTGTAACTGATAGTATCTCTGTATGTTTTTCAGTGTCAGTTCCTGATTTGAAGATGCTTTGAGTTCAAAACCGTGAACACAACGGACCGATTTTCCGTCGCGCGTTACATATTTTTGAGGGTTTTCTTGTGTAATCGCTCGCTTCGGTTCAACGATTTGTCCGTTCGCGCTCTTCACTGTTATCTGTGTAAAGGCACCCTTCGTTGCAACGCTGAAAAACGGGACCAGAAGGTCGAATTTACCATTCTGAATGTTCAGCTGAAGAGGGATCTCTTCCTTGGCGGTGTAATTTGTTTTAGGCGTCGAAAGTTGGAGTTCCGCGAGCGGGCGGGATGATTCTTCTGTCTCTGTAGCGGAGGTCGTCTCATCGGTTTTCGTGGTTTCCGTTTGCAGTGTCTGTAGAGTGCTGACACATCCTATAAAAGTCGCAACAAGTAGGAGGAGATAAAAAGGGATAAATTTTGAGGCAACTCTCAAGTTGCTATTATGCAGTATCATTTTATGGCTCCTGAGTGTGTGGTGTTTTTTTAGAGTGTAATGCCCAATCCGGGTCGGTCAGGTACTTCAATGAACCCGTCGATAATCTTCTCTGGTGGTGAAACAAGGGAGGCGCGCCAATCTACCTCTCCCCAAGCGTATTCGAGGATTGCAAAATTCGGCACGCTCGCCATGCACTGTACGCTCGCAGCCGTTGCAACCGGACCGCTCGGATTATGAGGCGTTACCATCACATTGCGTGCATCGGCAAGCGTAGCAATTTTTTTCAACCCTGTAATTCCACCGACATGTTTGACGTCCGGTAAGATGTAATCGACTTCTGTTTGTCTGATCAATCTATCAAAATCTGTGAGAGTTCGTAAGCGTTCGCCGGTTGCAATTGGGATACCGATAGAACGGCTCATGTGGGCGAAAGCATCAAAGTTATCCAATGGAACTGCGTCTTCAATCCAGAAGAGGTGCAAATCCTCGAGTTCTTTTGCGACTTGGATAAGGATACCCGGGTTAAAACGACTGTGGCAGTCTACCATCAGATCGATATCTCCACCAATCGCTGCACGAATTGTTCGGATGCGATCAATGCCTTGACAAATGGCAGGGGTGAGACTCCCCCTTGAGATGTTTGTTATTGAAACATCATCAAAAGGGGCGCATTTTATAGCAGTAAATCCTTCAGAAACAGCGCGCTCGGCGTTGCTCGCGAACCCGGATGGACTGCGATCAACTGTGGCGCGGTTAATATTCGCATAGAGGCGAATCTTTTCACGGCATTTACCGCCTAACAGTTGATAACTCGGCACGTCTAATGCCTTGCCGATCAGATCGCACATTGCTTGTTCGATTCCACTGAGGGCGGTGTGATAGGTGTGGCTTTCGGTATCACGATAGAAACGCTGGCGAAATGTTTCCAGTTGGAACGGATTCCATCCGACGAGTTCAGGTTTGAGTGTGTCTATGATGTGTCGAATACTGGCGTCATCTCCGCCGTGGGAAGCCTCTCCTACACCAACTGTCCCGTCATCAGCATGTATTTTGACGAAAAGCCAATTACCCCGATGATTTACCTCAACAATTTCGGTTTCTATGGTTTTGATTTTTAGTATCGGCATTTATATTTCAAGCAGGGGTTTGGCGAGGCGATTGTGCCTCGCCGTGCATAGTCCTACGATGCTGCTGCCCATTTTACCCCTTGGGTGAGGAATTTTTGCATACCTGCGCGTTCAAATGTCCCCGGTCCGTGTCCTAAAGTGGTGTAAAAGACCCGTCCGGAACCGTAAGATCTTACCCACGCCATGGGATGTGCTTTGCCGTACCATTCAGCGGAGGCCAAGACATGAATGTGCGGATCGTGTGCAGAGATATAGATTTCATCTTCTACATCGAAGTCTTCAACGCCTTGGGTTGTGGGATGTTCGTTATCCTCAATATGGACAGTAAAGGTTGAACCAGGGGGGTGCCAATTGGAAGCACCACCGATGAGGTTCATTGCCTGACCGCTGATCCACCATGCAGTCCCGTGAATTCCGACTAACCCTTTACCCTCGCTGACGAATTGGAACAGACCCTCTTCTTCAGCTGGGGCTAAATCGGAGACACGTGCAACGGAGCCATCCTCCTTACGTTCAGTACGGGTAAAGCCTGTGCCAAAAACACACGCATCGTAGGTATTCAAGTCAGATGATGCTAAAATCCCTTTATCGTCAGTTAGTGTTGCTGTAATATCAGCGTCTTCGGAAAGGAAATCGTGAATGACGCTGGCACTCGCATCAAAGCGGTGATTTTCACCTGATAGCACGAGAATTTTCGACATAAGAGCCTCCAATGTAAAGCAAAGAAAAATTGTGCTTTAATGGCACAATTTAGAAACGGCACTGAATCCGCCGCTTATGGTGAAAAATTGAGCGTGGGAACTCCACTTTGCGGACATAGTGTAACGCAAAATCAAAATTGTGTCAAACCAATTCTCTGGGAGCAAAAAGATTTTTTTGACAATATTGTTGCATCGTGGTACAATAGAATTAAATTTAAATAAAGAGTCCGGAGTGTATGAAAAAAAGTAGTGTCACACTAACCCTTGGGCAAATTGCTGCGGGAGGCATCGTCGGGCTGGTAGGCAGTTGGATTTGCCTGTTGGTATTTGACTATTTCATTTGGCAAGTACTCCTCGGGGATCGAATCCATCACGGTTTTTGGGTGGGTTTACTACTCCTCATTTCGTTAGGTGTCTCGTATGGAGCCGTGGTTGTAGGTGCTGGTGAAGGTATCCGTCTTGTGAGTCGAAAATTCGGTGCCGATATTCCCCTAAGACCGCTTTGCTCAGGGGCATTTTTGGGTCCGCCTGCTGTTGTGGGTTTACTTGCCCTGCTTAATGTTCCGTGGGAAATATTTGGTAGACCGAACCTTATTCTGGCGTTGCTGCTTCCAGTACTTAAGACACTCGCATTCGTTGTTTCGTTACCGATGCGCGGGTGGGTATCCCTCAATTTGCCAGTCGAGATTTGGTATATTTTTTCTGTTCCTATCGGTGCGATATTAGGGTACAGATTAGCAGCAGTAGAAGATACTGAAATAAGCGCAGAACACGGATAGATTTGGAAAGGCTATTTTATGAGCGGTGGGAAAAATCTAAAAGCGTATGCTGGAGGTTTCACCCGTTAAGATGCAATACGATGATAAACCAAAGGACGAATGCGGTGTATTCGGCGTTTTCGGTCACCCGAGGGCAGTAGAGCTAACCTATTTGGGGTTGCGTGCCCTTCAGCATCGGGGACAAGAGAGCAGCGGGATTATCGCATCAGATGGTGAAAAATTTACCTATCACCACGGCATGGGGCTCGTTCACTCTGTGTTTACGACTGAGGTTTTAGCGAAACTGCAAGGGCATATCGCTATTGGGCACAACCGGTATTCAACGGCCGGGGAAAGTACCTTGGAGAACGCCCAGCCTTTGGTTCGGAATTATAAGCAAGGTCCCCTCGCGCTTGGTCATAATGGCAATCTTGTCAATGCGGTACAGATTCGGAACCATCTGGAGAATGCAGGTTCGATCTTCAGCACAACCTTAGATACCGAGGTTATTTTCCATCTGATCGCACATTCGCGGAAGCGTATTTTAGAGGATAGAATCATTGATGCGCTTCGAAGTATTGAAGGTGCCTATTCGTTCGTATGCATGGATAAAAATACACTTATAGGTGCTCGCGATGCGCATGGGTTTCGACCTCTCTGGCTTGGTAAGTTAGATGATGCCTACGTCTTGGCATCCGAAACGTGCGCACTTGATGTGATTGAAGCGGAACCGATACGTGAGATAGAACCTGGAGAGTTAATATTTTTACGTTCACCACATCGCGGCATAGAATCTCTCCGTTTTCGTCAGAGACAATCGAGATTATCACAGTGTATTTTTGAATATATCTACCTTGCGCGACAGGATAGCATGATGTTCGGTCAGAGCGTGAATGGTACACGCCGTGAATTCGGGAGGCAGCTTGCTCGTGAACACCCCGTTAAAGCGGATGTCGTTATTCCAGTCCCCGATTCTGCGACGATAGCTGCCCTCGGATATGCTGAAGAATCTGGCATTCCGTTTGATTTAGGTCTGTCGCGGAACAGTTTCGTTGGACGTTCTTTTATGAACCCTGCGCAGGCTATCAGAGAACTCATGGTGAAGATAAAATTAAACCCGGTTCGCGATGTCCTACGCGGCAAACGGGTCGTGCTTGTAGATGATTCGATTATGCGCGGGACAAATAGTAGGAAACTCATCAAAATCGTTCGGCAAGGCGGTGCCACAGCCGTACACCTCCGTATTGCCTCCCCTCCGAATAAATTCTCATGTTTCTATGGCGTAGACACACCGACACGGGGTGAGTTAATTGCCAGTTCACACACAATCGAAGAAATCCGCAAATATATCCGAGCCGACAGTCTCGGATATCTGAGTATTGATGGCATGCTCAACTCGGTAAAAGCATCAGAAGATTTTTGTACCACCTGTTTTGATGGGAAGTATCCGATCCCGTTTGTGGATCAGCCTTCAGAGCAGCTCCCCTTAATTGTGGATTAATCCCGCGTTTTGATATGTATTGGCTAACAATGTAATCCAAGGAAAATTTTTATGCAGTACAGACAGCGTGGTAAGCAAAAAAGACCGAATCCAATTGGTACAGCACAAGGACGACACACGCTCATCTCATTGCTTGGATGTGCGATCCTCGGCATGGTTCTGAGCAGAATCCTCCCATTCGTGGTTGGAAAATTGCGACCTAACATGAGTCCGGCTGAAGCGGAAGAGATTGGTGTACTCATCGCTTTAGGCATTAGCGGAATCGTGTTGGTCATTAGCCTCTTGAGACCGAGGAGAGAGAAGGTTTCTCCTCTTCGCCAACAATTATTGAAGGAACAAGAAAAATCAGATGGCAGATAAAAAGCCGTTGACTTATGCCGATGCCGGTGTTTCATTTGAAGCCGAAGCCGAGGCGATAAAGCGGTTAAAGGGACTCGTTCAAACGACCTATCGTCCAGAAGTACTCAGCGATGTAGGGAGTTTTGGTGGGCTGTTCGCGCTCAGAGCATACGATGAACCTGTCCTCGTTTCCAGCACGGATAGTGTCGGGACGAAATTGAAGGTTGCGTTTAAAGCGTCGCGCCACAATACTGTTGGTTTTGATATTGTGGCGCATTGTGGGAATGACATTGTTGTACAGGGTGCCGAACCGCTCTTCTTTTTGGATTACATTGGCATTAATAAGGTCGTGCCAGCGGTTATTGAGCAGGTTATTGAAGGATTGGCATTGGGTTGTCGAGAAATCGGGTGCGCATTAATCGGTGGTGAGATCGCAGAACTTCCCGATTTTTACGCTGTTGGTGAATACGACTTGGTCGGCACGATCGTCGGTGTTGTAGAGAGGAAAGACGTAATTACCGGGCGTACAATTGCGTCTGGGGATAAACTCATCGGTTTAGGCTCGGTGGGTTTGCATACCAACGGTTTTTCATTAGCTCGACGTATTGTGTTTGAGCGGTGCGACTATGATGTTGACACCTACCTTCCAGAGCTTTCAGAAACAGTTGGAGACGCACTGTTAGCATCCCACAAGAGTTATGTGAAATCTATGTTGGTGCTTCGTGAGGTATGCGAGATTAAAGGACTTGCACACATCACCGGTGGTGGGCTGCCTGCGAATGTGCTGCGGATTCTGCCGGAGGGGTGTATAGCCCATATCCGAAAAGGGACGTGGGAAATCCCATCTATTTTTTCATTTTTACAGGCGAAAGGGGACGTTGAAGAGGAAGAGATGTACAGGGTTTTCAATATGGGAGTCGGAATGGTCGTCGTACTATCGCCTGATGATGTTGATGCCGCCCTATCGTCTCTCAGTGCCTCTGGAGAATCCGCTTACCTCATCGGAGAGGTGGTCGCAGGCGAAAGGGGGGGGCAAGTTGTCACTTCCTGATACAGACTCGCAGACGATGTTTTCCTTTTTAGATGAAACTGCCCTGAAAGAGTTAGCGGTTTTGTTTGATGAGACCCATCCACAAGTTGTTTTGGCAGCATTCCAGAATATAGACGACAGCGACGCTGCTGTATTTTTTGTGATGTGTACGCATTTGAAAAGAGACTTCACAGAGAATACACTCGCTGCGCACGCCGGTAGACTTTTTGCGCAGTTACCCTTTGACAGGAAGATAAGTATCGCTGAGAAGATAACTGCGACGGAGGTCATTGATGCTGAACGCGCGGCTCAAATTTGGCACGAGCATGTCCTTAAAATTAAGGAGACGCTCCAAAAAACCACCTTTTTGGGTGAAGGTGCGTCGAACCTTGCAAAACTCTTATCGTATATGGATGTAGGGGAACAAAATCAGTTGTTGGAGGCATTAGCGGAACAGCATCCAGAGATGGTTAAGAGCATCTCTGAACAATTATTTAACTTTGAGGACTTGGTTGGTCTGGAAAGCGAAGCGATTAAAACTATCCTGAAAGTGCTGGACAAACAGACCTTAGCTATTGCCCTACACAACGCACCACCTGCTATACGCGATCGATTCTTTGAAGACATGTCTGCATCGCAGGCAGAGGCGGTTGAGGCAGAAGCCGCGCAGCTAACGTTTGAACAAACACAAATAGCCGATACCGCGCGTCAATCTGTCGTCAATTTAGTGCGCAATTTTGCAGCAAAGGGTTTGCTGCAAATTGGATAAATCGCCAATTCTTCTGGTAGGTTTTTCAGCAGTCCCGTTAGTTGTCTTTAAGCTTAAAAT
Source organism: Candidatus Poribacteria bacterium (assembly GCA_022826805.1). Lineage (GTDB taxonomy): Bacteria > Poribacteria > WGA-4E > WGA-4E > WGA-3G > WGA-3G. The sequence continues at coordinate 16,424 of JAJDUH010000010.1, read as the reverse complement.
CGACAGGTATTTCAACTTCCAGACTTATTGGTTTTCCCGCCTTTGTAGCCGGACGAAAAGTACTCTTCCTCAGCATCGTAATCGCTGCCTCCTCAAGTCCATACCCGAGATTTGTGAGTGCTACGATGTCGCGTGGGATACCGTTTTCGTCAATAGTCGCTTTCAGAATAACTTTGCCTTCTTTCCCTGCTTTTTTCGCGCTATCGGGATACTTTTTCTCTGCGAGGTACTTAACCTTCGGCTCAGTGACGCCAGGTTCAGGCTCGAAATCAACACCACCTAATCCGGGCCCCTCTTTTTCTACGTCAACATCGAGTTTGTTAATCAGCGATGGTGCTTCGCGTTGTATCTCAAAGCCTGGTGCTTTTGTCTCTGGTTCCAGTGAACGCGTCGGTTGTGCAAAATTTCGCTCAACTTCTATCATTTTCGGACCTGCATCGCCACTCGGTTCTGAGAGATCGACAGCGGTTTCCGACCCATCAGGGATTACGAATCCATCACTTGCTAAGGATTGGGAGGCGGTAGTTTTTACCGGTCTCTGGATAAGGAGTTCCTGCTGCTGTTGCTGTTGTGTCTCAAACTTAGGGGTTTCCCTACGACGGAAACGCCGCTTGGTTTTTGACTCTTCTGTAACGATGCTGATATCAAATGTCTCTTTCTCCTGTGCAATCTGATCAGCGATAAAGAAAGCGCTAAATATAAACCCAATAATTACATGAAACACTACTGCGACTGAGAACGCCGTAGAACTCTGTCCGACGTGGCTGTGTGTAATGGGGTGCTTTACTACGTTCGCTTGCGCAGTAGAAATACCGCGCTGCTGGCTGGCATCAAGTGAAACTGTCTTCAGGGCAACAAAGCGCTTAGGTTTTTTACGCTCTGCCCGACGTTGTCGCATTTCACTGAGCATACCGGAAGATCTGCTGCTCATTCGCTTTTCCTCCTATAAAAACCTGTAAAAAAAGATGGATAATTGGGCATCAGGACCCTGTTTTCATGTGGCACCTGACGGAAACCCATGTTGTAAAAAAGTACTTTAAAAGTTATTTACAAGTATTAATTTTGACGTCAGGTACTATCGAAATGTTTAACGGATCCCATAGAATATGGTAACATTTTTCCATTTTCGCGTGAAGATACCCTAATTATATCACAATTTTTGTTTCAGTGTCAACTTTTTTAGCGTCAAATGCGCTTTGTTTCTTGCACTACGGGTTCCACCAATAAGTTACCTTGGCAACAACGGCGGAATCTAAGAGTCTGGATTTCGTGGTCCCATTGGTATCGTAGGTCTGATTGAAGACGAAATAGAAATCACTTCCCGGGCGATAAATGTAATTGATTAAGAAGTTCGTAGACACGACATTCGAGTCAGCATTCCATTGTGCGAAGAGTTTTGCAAAGAGCTCTGTCGAAAAAGAGTAATCAAGTCTACCCCTGAAAAGGTTGGCGTAAACAGGACGGGGTTCCCCGTCTGTAAAATACGTTTCCGGTAGATCTACTACCTGATTAAATTGATATTGTACACTCAGACTTATATGCGCATTCGGTTTAAGCGTGGTCTGTATATATGCTCTACGCACTTCACCTCTGTAGAAATCCTCTATGCCGCCTCCAAGAGTTGTACTAATTGGACGGCTATCACTGCTGGATAAACGGACACTATATGCGTTAGATGCGTAGTCGCCTATCGGAATCTCTACACCATCCCTAAAATCGAAAATCTCATCCAACCGCTCAAAGGTGCGTCTGCCGTTGAAAAGAATATAGTCTCCACTGTCGAATTCAAACCAATTGGTGTAGGAAACGTTCCATTCTTCTAATTGGTTGTCGCTATTGAGGATGTAGTTCATCTCTGGACCGGTCCAAATCTGGCGAATTCCGAATTTTTGGGGCATCGGGGTCCAGCGCATCTCACCGCGGAGGTGCCGGACGCCAGTACGTCTCACATATCCGACAGCAGGGTTGAAATCCTCATTAATGTCTGTATACGAACCCTCCAGACGGAAACGATTTCTCCGCCAATTGGCGCCGAGATACCATGCGTCATTTTGTCCGGACGCACCCGGTTCAAATGTGCGGGACCACAAGCCGCGAACGTCCATATTATCATTGGGACGGTACTCAAAATCAAAACCGCCTGCGCGATTGTAATCCCCGATTTCGTCCTTGTTTACAGCAATTATCCCGATCCGCGAACCCGAAGCCACGTCTTTTGTAATTCGCATTACAGAATAATTAGTGCGCGGGATGTCAATTGGGTCATCCAGCGGGTCGGCATCGTAATATTCATCTGTCATGACGTTGAGAAACCCTACACCGTAAGAGCCTACCTTACCACTCGCTTTTCCACCAAAGATGATCGGAATCGCGTTACCTTCTGCCAGTCCAATCCGTCGGCTATAGAAGAGGAGCATCGGTGGTGGTCGTCGGAAACTCGTCCGGGGTACCCCAAAATCGAAAAGACCTGCACCCTCCAAAAAGAAGGGGCGCTTTTCAGGGAAAAAGAGGCTAAATCGGGTGAGATTTACCTGTTCTTCATCTGCTTCGACCTGCGCGAAGTCAGTGTTATAAGTGATGTCAGTGGTCAGATTTGACGTAATACCGTATTTGGCATCAAAACCTATCTTGAATTTTCCTTCAGTTTCAAGTCCTGCATCATTCCCATTAATTTGGGTCACGCCGGGAAGGACATAAGGGAGCACCTCTAAATTTCGAGAGGGAGCAACGCCTGAAATCCCGACAAGTCTTCCCATGTTGGCAGTCCGATATTTCGCCATGCCGCCGTAAGACGCTGGAACAGGCGTCCATATCATCTCTTCTTGGTTTCGCGCGAGTTCGCGACCGGTGTTCATACCCCATACAATCTGATCGCTCTGTTTGAAACGGAGTTGACTAAATGGGATGCTAAGTTCGGAAGTCCAATAGGTATCGTTGATTTTCGACTTACACTCCACAACGGCATCCCAATCCCTGTTGAGTGTATCACCACTGTTTGTTACGGCTCTGTCCTGTATTGCACCAAGTGCGTTCATCCGAAAGAAAAAGCCGCTGCGTTGGTCGTTATACGTGTCGAGTATCAAGAACACAGTGTCGTTTTCGTGTAGGTCGCGGGAATCGCGGCGCATCTCGTTCGCAACAAGCTTTGATATCTCTGAATCGTGACAAGTGAAACCGAAGTAGATATTCTCATTATCGTAAAGAACCCGAACTTCCATTGCTTCGGAACCGATTTCGCCTTCATACGGCTCAATTTGCACGAACTCATTGATAACTTCGGCGTTTTGCCAATCTTCTTCTGTTAAGTCGCCGTCAATTTCAATACTCTGGTAGGTCCGGTGTGCCTTAATCTCATAGTCGTGGGATTCAGCGTGGACACTGACAATACCGACGTACAGTAGCGTAAAAACGATCAAGGGAAGTACGATTCTCCGGAATCTCGGTGAGGAAAATGGGTGGTCATCCAAAACTGTTGTCTCCTCCAAGAAAAAGATCTAAGTTTACAAGTTAATATTATAGACGAAAGAGGAGACGAATTGGACTATATAAATTTCAATTGGGTGGGTTAATCAAAATTCAAACGTCAGCGCGAAAAACGGAACTATAGGTAATTGAGCGATCGGAACCTCTTTTGTGAAATCCGAATTATACCGAACTTGGAGAGAATTCGTGCGGTTGTAAGCGTTCCACAGTTCGAAGGTAATCCCGCCTTTCCAATTGTTGATTTGAATGAAGGACCAGCGGAATTCGTCGATCAGGGTGATGGACCGATGGATTCGTAAATCTAAACGGTGGTATGCTGCGGTACGCTCAGGTTCACCGTAAATTGGTAGCCACGTTTTGTTTTTGGTGAACGGATTGGTATAGGGTTCCCGATCTACCAATGGGGAATACAAAACACCGCTCTTGTATTGCCAATTTGCGCCGAGTTCCCAAGTTTCTGATAGGTAATTCAGACCGATTGACAAAACATGCGGTGTATTGTACATATAAAAACGCTCGTCGTCTCTTGGAGAATCCTGACGTTTGGAGATGGTGTAAGCGTAAGAAAGCCAACTTCGGAACACTTCGCCGATTTCATGCTCCAATGAAATCTCAACGCCTCTCACATATCCAGTCCGTTGGTTCTGATAACGGCTTTCGGATTCGTTGTAGGTAATCATATCGCGAAGGTTTTTGTAATAACCAGCGACTTCGATCCTTGTCTGTGAGGGTAGCTGTTTTTGTGTTATTTCTGAGGTAAGTTCTTTTGACAATGCTATAACATAATGCTGTGCAAGACTCGGGGCAATCTCTGGATTCGTTTTCCCAAGTACCACTTGGTAGGGCTGTGGGTTTTGGATGTAAGTGCCGTACATGAAGCGGAGATCTATTGGAAAGAGAGATAGGGCATCACTATTTGCGGACTCTGGTCCAAGCGTTACACCGAGGAGTCCGCGCGGTTGGACTGAAAAGGTATCTATCAGATTAAGATAACTCGCCCGCATCCCGAAGGTGGCGTAGAGGTCGGCATAACGAAACGTACTTAAGTCCTGCGTCGCTTGCAAGTATCCTTCGAGACGATGCAAAATTGTGGATGTAGAGGTCAGAATTTTTGATCCATCTCGTTTGAGTCTGAAGTCATAGTCTGGATCTCCCTCTTCAAACGGGCGCGCACCGTCACTAATCAGTGTTGAGGGAAGACTCGCAAGGAGGAAACCCGACTCCAATAGCGTCTTTGGGAATTTAGCCCAGTACTCAAGATCACCTCGCAGCGCATAGACACTTTGTGCGCTCCGATAGAAGTATCCTTCACCAAAATTAAGTTCTGTACGAGAGAACGAGCGCGTTAGCGATACAACCGAGCTAAATAGATTCTCTTTCTCGGAATAGAGATGGATACCTTGTGAATCGAATGGATTATCCGATCTCAGTGGACCCCGGAGGTCGCTTGTGGACACTTCGTCCGATCCGAAGTTAAATTCAGCCGAATCGTCCGCCGCAATGGCGTTGATAACCAACTTGTGAATGCTGTTTAATTGGTAGACGCCTTTTCCTTGATAACTCCAGAATCTTGGAACCTCGGTTACTAAGTCGTTCTCAATCTCCAACAAGCGTGGTAGCAATTCAAAGAGGGGTCCCATATAACTCCGCCGCCCAAATGCGTACCAATACCCGCGTTCTCCTAAGTTTCCCTCGAGAAAGGCTTGAGAATATACCGGATTGAGATTGACTGTTCCCCCGAAAATGGTATCAGTTTTCGTGCGGGAGTGGATGTCAATCACGGCTTGTGAATCGGAACCGAATTCTGCTCCGTATCCACCTGGATAGACTTCAACACTTTCAATCACTTCGGCGTTGACTGTCGAGACAATTCCCTGAAGATGGTATGGGTAACCTAACAGCAGTCGATCGAAGTAGTAAAGATTATCTTCAGGTCCACCTCCTCGTACAGAGAGGACTCCTACGAAATCGTTTAGGACGCCAACACCTGGGAGGCTGTTGAATACGCGAAGCGGATCTCCGCCGCTCCCTGTTGCGCTTCGGATTGTTCTGCCCTTGATAGTGTACCGCGGTTTTATCTCTAACTGTTGCGTTTCAACCCTGATTGTTTCTAAGGTAATAACATCACCTGAAGTGTTACTCTCCACTGGATCTGACTTAACACTATCACCGTCGGTTTGCGCGGAAGCACTTAAAGGTCCTATGAGTATCAAAAGAATCAGTATCTGTCTCAAGTTTCCATTCCTTGCTGAATCAGATTAAAATTCCGCTGTAATTCCTAAGTATGGGACAAAAGGTAACTGATTGATATCGTTCCGCGTTTGACAGTCTTCGCTATAGTTGAAATCAAGCAAATTGTTTCGGTTGTAGGTATTTAGAAGTTCAAGGAAAGTTCCGAGTTTCCAGTTCCCAACTTGGAAGATTTTACTAACGCGGATATCCAATCTATGATACGGCGGCAGACGGTCTGAGTTGGTCTCTGCGTAGATAGGGATGAAGATAGGATTTCCATTTCTCGGATCGAACTGGACTGTTGCCCCTTCACAGGGTGTATAAGGATTACCGGTTCGGTACTGCCACTTCGCCCCGAACTCCAAGGTAGGGGTGAGTTTGTAACTTGCGGCGAGTGTGGCAACATGCGTCTGGTCAAACGAATAGGGACGGTAGGGTTCACTGGGGCGATCGCGACGTTCAGATAGCGCATACGCATAAGAAATCCAACCGAAAAATTGGTCGCCACTCCGGTGCCGTAGAAAAATTTCGGTGCCTTGTGCGTAACCAGTGCCTTGATTGAGATAAGCGGCTTCCTCGTCGGTAGTCACTATGCCTGTCAAGTCTTTGTAATAAGCCGCCATTTTGATTTCTGTATCTTGTGAGAGTGGTCGTTTAAGTTCGAGGATATAGTGACTTGCGCGACTTGACTTTAAGGCTGGGTTCCCTATGCTCGGAGAGAGTAGTGCGGGTATCGGGGTTTGGTTGTAAATTCCGTAAGCAAATTGGAGCTCAGAACTGTTAGGGAGTTCCACAAGCACGCTGCCGCGTGGTTGGATAGAGAGTTGATCGATGCGGTTGAAATAATCGAAACGGAGTCCGAATACAACTGATAAAAATGGCAGCAGTGCATACCTATCTTGAAGGTAGCCTTCGATGCGTTGTCCGCGCACGTATTCGTCTAACGCGACCTTTTCCTCAAATCGGATGTCAAAATCTACTTCACCCTCATCAGGTATCCGGGTGAAAGTGCCAGTAACCTGCCCGGGTTCGAGTCCGAGGATTAACCCGGATTCCAAACGGTGCCTTGGATTTAGTTCGTATGTAATGTCTTGGCGGAGGGTGTAATTAGGGGCATCAACTTTCAGGGCGAGTGCCGGACCAAAGTTGACATCAAACAGGAAATTCGAACGGGTTAGTGATAGATAAGAAGTGAGTCGGTCAGTGAGGATAGAACGGAGATGCAAACCTGAGCCCTCGAAACCGCTCTCAAAACTGACATTTCCTCTAAAATCTTGATCTACGTCCTCGCCATCTAACTTCAAAGCAAACTTATCGCCTGAAGCAAAGAGATTGAAAAAAAGTTGATGTTTTTCGCTGAGATCATATCCCGCCTTCATCTGATAATCCCAGAAACGGGGAAAGGCGGTGATGGCGCCAGCGTCGAACGACAGTGAGCCAACGAACAGATCTATATAACTTCTACGTCCGGCGGCGTACCAGAACCCTTTTTCACCGATTTTGCCTTGAAGGAGTCCCTCTGAATAGAGGAGATTAAGATTAAACTTTCCACCTAAATTTGCTCGACTATCGTCCTGTGAGTAGATGTCAATCACAGCCTGAGAGTCCACACCGTATTCGGCACCGTATCCGCCAGCGTAAACATCAATTCGATCGATAATTTCAGAGCTTAAGGACGAGACGATCCCGCCGAAGTGATATGGGTAACCAACGGGGACTCTGTCGAAGTAGTAGAGATTATCCTCATCGGAACCGCCACGGATATAAAGTGCACCGCTAAAATCGTTTGCGACACCGATGCCAGGAATAGCAGGAAGGGCGCGAAGCACGTCACCACCTGTGCCGGGCAGGCGTGTAATTTCTTCTGCTTGAAGGCTCTTTTTGCTGATAGTTTTGGGATCACGTTCACCGGTTACTTCGACTTCTTCAAGACGATACTGTGCTGTGCTGACATAAATTTCCGGCTTTAGGGTCTCCCCTGCTACAACTGTAACCGTGGTCTGTTGTGTTAATTCGGAATCAGGTGGTGTTGTGATTAAGGTATACGTGCCTTCAGCGACGGCGCTGAAAGCGAACTTTCCATTTTCATCAGTTTTCTGGCGTTGATCGATTTGAACAATCTGGACTTCCGCGCCCGCTAACGGTTCCTGTGTGCTGTTGTTGTAGACAATGCCTTCAATTGTCCCTGTTTGGGGAAAGGCGATTGCCGGCACTAAAAGGAACGTTAGCAGGCAGAGAGATATTTTCATGACGATTGGGAACCCTTCTTCTGGATGTCTTAGAAAATAGTATCTGGTGTATGCAAACGTTAGCAGTCCGCAAGATGTTTACATGACAGTTTGCGACTGCTCTCCTTGGTGTCTTAGAAAATTATGTGTGATATGTTGCAATAGAAAGTATACAATTTTTTTTTTGGAATTGCCAAAGAAATGGAAAGCGGAGGCTTTAATTTTTTGGGGCGGTCTTGATTCCGGTAGGTTGGAGGCTTTGTCGTGTGTGGGCGGGTTGTGGTACCCGCCCATTGCTTTTGGAAGTTAACGCGCAACTGCTTCAGAACCGAGGTTTTCCTGAATCCATGTGCGGAGCGGCACATCTTTTTCACCAGGAGATGTAAAGCCGTGCCCTCCCGTGCTTTTGCCCAAAATCTGCTGACGGATTGGGTCAGAGCTTTCCATCCAGTGTTCCACGGTCATGTCGTCGCGAGGTTGCAGCCAGCGGTAGCTGTAGCCGTAGAACAGCACCTTTCGGGTGATGTCGGAGCTGTTGCGTCCTGCTGCATGCCAGAGTCTACGATCGAAAAAGACAGCCGTTCCCGGCTTGGCAAAAACAGGGATTGCTTTATCGGGATCCGCCGTTTTTTCCTCAGGCAATTCCAATATATTCGACTTGTGGCTACCTGGGACTACCGAGAAATTTCCACGCCCTGGAACGGATGTATCGGTGAGGAAGAATGCGACCTTCAACGATATTCGTGGGCGCGGGTTACCCTCCAACTCAAAGTTGAGTCTACCACTATCTTGGTGCCAGCCGAGGCGTTGCGGTTTGTCGCGTTCTTCCGGCGGAAGCGGAGGCATCACGATCAGATGCGAATGGTAGAGTTTGATGTTCCACCCCAAAATTCCCCAGACTTTTGGGAAAGTTGTGTGCCAATCAAGCAGTTCGATAAAGGCTTCGTCTCTGCCGACGAAATCGAGGAGATTGAAGCGCGCATCGGCTGGAAGTCCTTCTTTACCTAAATGCTCCGCTCCGACCCGGTCGACAGCGGCGATCAGTTTGTCAACCATCTCCTGCGGGATGGCATCCTCAACCGCAAAAAAACCGTTCTCGTCAAATTGCTGTTTTTCTGACTCAGTCAAACAGTGTTCTAAACATAGCGAGTTCATCGTTTTCCCCTCATGGAAGCGACCTTGGGTCGCGATGCTTTGATTTGCGAAAAGTTTACACCGAATACAAATTATCGTCAATATCAAAAAATATATCTAATGAGAAAATAAGAGATTTTCAGATGCTACCTGCTTTGCACGTTTCACGGCGCGCCATCTCCGCCAAAAATTGACGCCAGCACTACAAAGAAACCCAACACCGATAATGCCGGCGGTTATTCCGCCCAATACTAACTCAGGCTTCACGACAATACTATAAACCGCCCCACCTATGAGGAAAATAGCAATCAGCGTATCTTTGAAGCTATTTTTCTCTGTCCGTTTTTGAAGCAGCTGTAGGTTAGCGAGTTTCCGTTGCTTTACGTAGTCGGTAAGTGTTTCTATTGGAACATGCACTGCTCCAGTTTGCCCTGGTGGTACCTCTCGGACGCAGCGAAATCCGATATTTCCTGCGGCGTAGTCTGGTGGGGCGTGTAAACGATTAGCACATCAAAAATAGCGTTTCGCTGTCCCGTCGCGGACTTCCAACCACGAACCACCGCGCAGGGTTTTATGTTTATCGTCCAGATTGCGTCCTTCTTTTTGACGATTTGTGTCGGAATATGGCTGATACCAATCCGCCGTCCATTCCCAGACATTTCCGGCAGCCTCACCGACACCGTAAGGACTCACTATAGCAGCGCGAACACCTATAGGGGTGAGATGCGCCGTCAAAATCTCTGAACTTTCCGGTACGGTCTCTGTAGATTCGGATTCATCGGAAACAAAGATGTTGCCCCATGGATAAATCCTTCCATCAGGACCTCTACAGGCTTTTTCCCATTCTGCTTCTGTCGGTAGACGCTTGTTTGCCCATTGTGCATATTCGTTGCTATCATACCAACTCACATGAACAACCGGGAGATTTGCATCCTCAGGTGTGAAGTTGCCGTTTTTCCAGTGTGGTGGCGGCGGATGGTTCGTTTCCTGCACGAAAGCAGCATATTCAGCATTTGTTACCGGATATTGTTCGATGAGATATGCGTCCAGGAAGCGGACGTGCATTGGTGCTTCGTCGAGTTTGGCATGTTCCGAATTCGCTAAGGCAGTGCCATAAAAGGCTTCGATATCGGTGCCCATGATAAACGCGCCTGTTGGAATTAGCACGGTATTGGGAGGTCGTCGCCCTTGATTCATCGCTTAAAAGTTCCACGTCGCTGTGGTATACTTGGTTTCGGCTAAAGTTTCTGCTTGTACGCGCTCCGCCGATGACAATTTACCTGACTGAAACGCAACGCCGATGTTAAATGTTTCAGATATTGCTTCGATGAGTGCGCTTTTGGTTATGCAACGTCCCTCCGTATTAATAGCAGTCGATTTTTCGATCAGTATTTGCTGGACTTCGGGATCTCTTGAGACGCGCTCGAGAATGGAGGCAGGCGGCATATCTAACGAGATATACCCTTGAAACAGCATCCCGTTTCGATTCCGCCTGACGGAAACACCTGCCAATTTTTTCCCGTTATACATGACATCGTAGTCAGCGGGATTTGTCAGACAGATATTTTGGGTGGTTTGTGAGGTATCAATGCTTGTAGCGTGGCACTCGGCAGGAATCCCGAGTTTTTTGAATGCCGTAACGAGGCTCTGTCCAATGCATTGATACGCTTCAGAGATACTCTTTTCACCGGCGTGGCGCGGAAGAATAAGCGTGTAGGTTAGATCCCAGCCATGCACGACGGTGCCGCCGCCTGTCATCCGTTTCACCAATTCGATGCGATCTGCACGGCACATCTCCACATCAACTTCCGAAGCGATGTCTTGAAAATACCCGAAACTGAACGCTGGGGATGACCATGTGTAAAATCGCAGCGTCGGATTCGGCTGTTCCTTTTGTGAAAGCAACATCGCTTCATCAACTGCCATATTCATTGCGGCAGGGTTTGCCGCCATGGTCAATAGCCGTCCGATTGTTTGCATCATGATAACGCTACGCGGCACACCTCTGTGGTATGTGCGTCGCAGTACCAGAAATACCCATCCCAATATGTCATTCCGTGCGGTTCGGGATGTGGTTCCGGTATCTTAATTTTGTTCAGATGACTCCCGTCCTCTGGATTAAGATGGAAGATTGCACGATGGTTTGTCTCAACACACCAAAGGTCGTCGCCTATCCACGCGATACCGTGTGGTCGAATACCGGGAGCAGGAAGCGTGTGAATCACCTTGAAACCATCTTCAACATCGACCTGATAGATAGTGGCAGAGGGAGGCACTGCTATCCAGAGTTTGTTGTCCCGCCATTCTAAGCCGTGCGCGCCGGTCTGTTCTGCGCCGGGTGTTTCATAAGAGGCGCGTGTTTTACCGCTTTCTGGATCTGTGGCAAGGATTTCACAACTATACGTGGACGCCAGCCAGAGCGTGTCGCCTGTGTCTGTGATACCGCTGCCTCTGTCGGAGTCGGTGGCGAGCGTCTTTTTCACATCGCCATCATAGGAGACAAGGTGTACCTCGTTGGTCTGCTGATCGAGAATCCAGAGCCCTTCTTCTGTGGCTTGCATTCCGTTGGGTTGTGGACCTGGGGAGTTAAAGAGTTTTTCGATTGTCGGCATGAGAAGCCTCCGCATATGATATGTCTTGCTTGGGATTTTATTGTACGCAGTTTAGGGAAGGATGTCAAGGATTTTTTTCATATATTGGTTTGCAAGCAACATCAAAAGGTGGTATAATTCCGTCATAATTAAACGCAATATCTTGGAGATTGCTTTGAATATTAATACACTAAAAGGGAAAACAGTGGGAGCCGCTGTTTCAGGCGGCTTGGATAGTTGCACTATCACCAAATGGTTGATTGATAACGGCGTTAATGTCGTCTGCTTTACGGCGGACCTCGGGCAACCAGACGAGAGGGACGTTTCTGAAATCCGGGAACGGATGTTGGCATGCGGTGCTGAGGACGCTATTATTATAGACGCGAAAGACGCGCTTGCGGAGGCAGGTATACGCCTCGTTCAGTGCCAAGCGATGTATGAAGGTGGCTACTGGAATACAACAGGCATCGCACGGCATGTCACTGTGGAGGCACTTTTGCCAGAGATGGAAAAGCGAAACATCTCTATTTTAACGCATGGTGCAACCGGTAGGGGCAACGATCAGGTACGGTTTCAACTCGCTACCAATATGCTCAATCCACGTTTTGCTGTCTACGCACCGTGGCGGGATCCAGAATTCCTCAAAAAGTTCGGCGGCAGAAAAGAGATGATAGACTTCTGCCAAGCGCATAACCTGCCGATTACTGCCACACACGAAAAGCCTTATTCAACAGATGCCAATTTTCTAGGACTGACGCATGAAGCCGGACGGCTTGAATCCCTGAAAACTCCTGCAGGTTTTATCAGTCCTGGTATGGGCGTCCATCCGAAAGATGCCCCTGACAATGTAGAGCACTTTACTGTTACATTTGCGCGAGGAACACCCGTTGAGGTCAACGGGTGCCCCGTCACGCCGCTCCAGAGTCTGCTGGAAGCAAACCGCATCGGCGGACGGAACGGTGTCGGTATCGGCATTCATACCGTTGAAAACCGGTTCGTCGGGATAAAGAGTCGTGGTGTTTATGAGTCTCCAGGGATGGAATTGCTTGGGAAGTGTTATGAATATCTGCTTCAACTGATTTTGGATAGACGCGCTCGCCGACATTTTGATGACGTTGCTGCTACGATCGCTGAGCAGGTTTATCAAGGCTATTGGTTTGATGCTGCCACACAGGCACTGTTGGCTTCTATTGAACCGCTAACGCACTTGGCGAGTGGAACAATCACGGTGGCACTCTACAAAGGGAATGTTGCTTTCCACGCCGCAGGCGGCGCACCGCACTCACTTTACTCCGAGGAAACAGCGTCTATGGAGGCGATAGGGGACTTCGATCATGCGGATTCGGAGGGGTTTTTAGCGGTGCTTGGGGTTGGTGCTCGTGCATCGGCTGTTGCCGGTCAGACCCAGGAGTAGATGATTTTGCCTACCTGCAGGTACATAATTTTTCACGGCTCTCCCCTGCTTGCGGGAGGATAAAGGGGGCATATACTTAATCCTTACTTGCGGGAAACAAGGCCGGAGAGCAGCTACCTATCTGGATATAACTACCCACGTAGATTGTAGCATCCACAAAACCATCGTTTGCAGAATAGTTTGCACGCCTGATATCAATTGTATCGCCCCACGGATACTTACGCCACGTAAAACCACCACGTGCAGCTTTTTCTCATTCCACTTCTGTATAAGTCATTTTCTGATTGAAATTGTAGCATAAACTTTCGCAATGAGTAGATACGGACGTAAAAATTAATTTAAAAAAGTGTTATGAATCCTTATATTCACTGTGTTTTATACTCTCTTGTTCTGGGGATTTCGGTATGTTAATTTGAATTTAAAATATTGTAGCCTTTTTGGAGAGTTTTAGCAAGAAAAAATCTACTGGAGACTAAATGATCCGGTGGCAGTACATTTCTTATTTCCACAATTTATAGTAAAGCCCGAAAATAGGTGGACACTTTAGAAAACCTAAAACACCCGCCTCGCTGGCGGGGTTTCCTAACCCCGCCAATCTTAGAGTGTATAATTAATTGTGGGCTTTACTATAATAATATTACGTGATTTTTTCTGTCAAAGTCTCAAAGCATTTTTCTATCAGGTCAGAGTTGCTTTCGTCAATCTCACATGATTCTAAAATATAAGGAGAGTGTTTTATGAAGTTAAACGAGATAAGGAACGAGAACTGTATCAAGACAATGAAGCTGATGTTTGAAGGTTTTGTTGACCTTGTTGTAACTTCACCACCTTATTGAAGTTATCCATCTTTATCAAATAGCTACTGAAAACGTGAAGGAGAAAATCTTATGAGAGATAAAATTGTGTTTTTTATTCTTGGTGCGATATTAGCAACTACCGCATATTTCGCAGGCGATATGCGCCTATCTGCTGACAATCAACAGGGTGAATTCAAAGTGATCCCTAAGTTACTTGTCGGAGAACTGCTGGCTGAATCTATTCAAGTCGGATTTAAAGACACTTATCAGATTCGGATGGGCTTTGATAATGATTCGGCGAGAATTCGTTTATCGTCTTCCAATGGGAAACAGCTCATTGGGATTTTTGTTACCAAAGACACTGGAGATGATGCAGCATTTATAGCAATTGGAAATGATATGGGTAAAGTCCGATTTATGACTCCAAGTGGCGTTGATACTTTTTACCAAGAATAATTGAATGTAGTGCATACGCTTATTTAGACCACAATTTCGCAAAGTTAAGATAAGGTTTTTCGTTGAAATTCCATAGGTGTTAAATACCCTAACGCCGCATGTGGGCGTTTCTGATGATACACCTGTGTGATAAAATATCCGATGCGATCTCTCGCCTCGGTGATGTTTTGATAGTCATTGATGTCAACTTCCTCCTCTTTGAGCGTGCGTATGAGTCTTTCAGCATATCCGTTCTCCCAGGGGCGTCCGCGCGCTGCGACGGAAATCTCAACGCCATGTTCTTCGAGCGTGGTAATATAGGCACTTGAAAGATACTGCACGCCTTGATCGGAATGATGAATCTCAGGGACACTGTAGCAGAATGCCTCTTCGAGCGGTTTGAGCGTCAGAGATTGTGTCAAGTGCTGACTGATCTGCCACGCTTTGATCATTCGGGTGAAAACGTCCATGAGCAGACAGACATAGATGAAACGTCCATTGAGACGCACATAGGTAATGTCAGACACCCAGACCTGATCCTGACGAGAGACCTCAAGGTTTACGAGCCGGTTGCTCCAAGGCTTTTCACCCTGAAGCGATTTTGTTGTTTGACACGCACGCTTGACAGCGACCAACAGATTATTGGCTTTCATCAAGCGTGCGACGCGTCGGGTCCCAACGGTGTATCCCTGACGCAGGAGTAGCTGCGTGATACGCCTATACCCGTATTTCGGATACCGTCCCGCAAGTTTCTCTATTTCCGCTCGCAGGACATCTTCGGACGGATACTCTTTGGGTTGATAATAGAAACTGCTGCCGTTGACACCGAGTGTTTCACAAATCTCTCGCACGGAATACTCCTTGTGCAATGCCGAAATGAGGCTTCGCTTTTTGGATAAGGTCATTTCAACCAATCCAAGGAAACCTTTTTTTGCATGTCCAACGCCACGGTTAATCTGCCAACAAGCTGCTCAAGATGAGCGATACGCTCCTCGGCATCACTCGACTGCTTATCCGTAGAGTCAAACAGCGTGGACGCATTTTCAAGCAACTGTCGCTTCCACTGTGAGAGTTGATTTTCGTTGAGGTTATGTCGCCGACATAGTTCTGCTTGTGAAGTCGCACCGCTGAGGACTTCGAGAACAAGTTCGGCTTTAAACTCAGGGGTGAAGTTTCTGCGTTTCGCCATCGGATAACTCCTTTCTAATGAGATTGTATTGTAGCACAATCTTCCTTTAGGGAGTGGTCTAAAAAACCGTAGGCATTACAGAACGTTTATTCAAGTCCAAAACGACTTATTCCCATATGTAATTTACCGCTTTAATGTTATACTCAATTTAACCAATCCCAAAACTACTTATTGCGTAAATCAAAGTAAACCAATCCTAAAAGGGCTGATTGCAATGAATTGTAATACTAAATATCAGGGGAGCGTGAATCAAAAACTTATTATTATGAAAGGTATTTTTCATAATATGGAATGTGGAGTAAAAATGGAAGAAATAAATCCAGCATTTGGAGAATTAGACGGTAATCACATGCTTGCTAATCCATTTTTATCTGCCGTGATATTTGAATTGGCTATAAGAAGCATGTGGGAATTATCTCACTCAAAGGTTTTCGGAAAGGCTGAAATTGGGCAATATGGGCATTGTATTGATAAAGTATATCCTTGTTTAAAAGAGGATTTTCGTGACTTGATATCAAACAAATATAATGCAGAAGTTGCATACTTTTGTAATACACTTCAAGATACTTTAAATTCAGATCAAGGTAAAAATTATACTGAAGATCAAAAGGAATTTATACTGTCATGCGAATATTTTTCCCTTGAGGAATCTCTTGAAGAAAATTCCAAAATAATTATTCATGGGAAATACGAATTTCAACAAGAAAATAAAATTATAGTGAAGCCCATAATTAATTATACATTTTTATAATTTTATCAATAGATGCTTCAGCATTGTATTGACGCATCCGCTTGATATTGGCAAAATCCTTCTCAATGGGATTCAACTCGGGGGAATAGGGTGGTAAAAACAACAAACTCGCACCACAACTCCTAATCAATGCCGCCGTCTCTGAACCTTTGTGGAACGTCGCATTATCC
>JAJDUH010000003.1 GCA_022826805.1 Candidatus Poribacteria bacterium | reverse complement strand
TATTGGGCATTTTATCACACACGTCTATAATCTCAAACGCCCACATTCGGCGTTAGGGTATTTGACACCTATGGAATTCGAGCAACAAAACTTGGATTAAATTTGCGAAAAAGTGGTCTGAATAAACGGTGGCACTTCATAAGGCTCATATTTTTCCCACCAAGATTTTAGTGACATATTATTTCTCCTTCTTATGTGTTTGAAATGAAAAAATTAGAGAGTAATTTCGTAGGGGCATTTATCAATCCTGCATGCCCTTTTATTTTTCAACTCACGTCAAGTATAACATTTTTTTTCAGCAAAATTTAAATTTTTCTTTGTAAGACCTTACAGACAGGACTTGTGTTAGTATGATAAACATATCGTCCCTACGGGACTAAAGAGGGGGTGTCCGCCGTTTTCTATAAACATATCGTCCCTACGGGACTGAACAACTTTCCAACCCATGAGAAATACGGACAAAACGTTCTGCTGATGTGAAGCGATATTTTAAAAAAGTTATTTAGCACAAGTTGTTACAGACGTAATTTTCCATAAGGCTAAGAAGCATCCAACTTAACTTTCGACTTTTTCCCGCCGTGAATGCTTGGTTCCTGGCATAACATTTTCCGAAGCAGCGCAAGCCCTTCATGCACATCGGGACGCTCTGTTTCCGTGATGCCCAACACCTCAGATAACAACAATCGATCCAACTCGTGACGCACCGGATCGGCATCCATCTGGTTAAACGGTAGCATCTTCTGATGTTTCAGTTCATTGAAAATTCGCTCGGCATTCGCCAATGCCTCATCAGAAAATTGACGGACATCCAGTGTAGGCATCCTTGCTTTAGAGGGTGCCCCTAATTTCCGATGGCAGTACAATTTCTATCAATATTGTGTAAGTCCTATTTAATTAAATAAGGTCAAAACCTTCCTCTACAAAAAATTGAATAACTTTCTGAGCTTGAGGATCAGCAAGTAGTTTCAATACAAACGATTTGAATTTCGCTTCCCATTGTTCTATTCGTTCTTTACTTGGTTTGATGCCAGATGATTTAAGTTCGTTGTATTCCTCAAGGATTTCAACTAAGGCTTTAAATTCTTCAATCTCAACTTCAAGAGGTCTGATGTCTCCATCGACTTTAGGAACACGGCATTTTTTTATAAACGCCTCTGCGCCATCCAATTGCAAAAACGCTTCAAGAATTCCTAAAGTTTTTCTCCATTTTTCGGCATCCACGAAATCCTGGAAACTAACGCGACATCGCTTAGATAAAATTCTAATCTGCTGATTACTTTTTCCCTCATTCAGTGCTTCTTCAAGGGACTGCACTGACATTTGAAATTGTCTCGCCTCATTTGAATTGTCAAAAGTCTCATACTCTCTCATGAATTGATCCGCAACATCTCTCAAATCTGATGATAGAAGAACTGTTTTTGCTACGGAGTTTTGAGAACGGTTTTCTTCTTGGTTAGAGCGTTCTCGACGATTCTCCCAACCGAGCATTTCTTCCAGGATATCAATCGCATTAGATAGGGCCTCATGTACACCTTCATTAACGTCTATAGCATCAAGTAGGTTCCTATCAATGTCAATGAGCCTCTCCAAATCATGTTCGGAAAAGGAGAACTCAACACCAATGTGAAGAAACCTATCCCATCTTTCAATGCGAGAGTCACAGTCATACTGAATAGCACCAAGTATATTCGTTCGCAATTCGCGATCACCGTTTTTTAAGTGGGCAAGATAGTCAATATAGGTACTGCGAAAACTTTTCAACATATCGATTCTATTTTTTGGCGGCAGTATCAAGGACGAACTTTTACCACGAGCGCGGTGATGTGCAAGTATTTCAGCAATCACATCCAAGGAAGCAATGTTAACATCTAGCTTGATTGGGGTAAGAGAATTCGCAATCAATTCTATAAGTTCTGCTTCTTCAAAATCAACACAATCCTCAATGACCATCGTTATCTCGGTGATGTTTGAATTCCGATTAAGAAGATTCCTGTGAAGGCACTGAGTAAGCATCTCCACGGGTGATGAATCTCCGGTGCAGACTAAAAGGGCACGTTGGGGATCTAGTGTCGCGAATTTCTGTTTTTGAAATTTAAAGTACTCGAAAAATTCGTTAAAGTAGTTAGCCCAATGCGAATCCCCCTCGGGCAGAAGTGGCCAGTCACGTTGTCGTAGGTGTTGCGTACGAATAATAACTTTCATGAAGTCTTCAACTTGTTCGGAGAACGTATTCCAGTTCACACGCGGAGCGTTTTCCCAGACGCAGGCGGGGAGCTGCGGGTAAAAGTGATTGTCAGTGTGGCGTACCTCCATCATGAGACCTGAGGCACCGCCATAGGCCCGCCCTGTCTCTGGGTCAATCTTATATAGCGAAAAATCCGTTCTGTCTGTTGGCCAGGGCACCCAAAGTCGGAGTTCTAGAGAATGATTCGTCAGGGGCGCATCAGGAGGTAGCAAGCCTGCTTCAACAAAGGCTTGTAACATATCTGGATTTTGAAGTTCCACTCCAGGGACACCTAAGCGTAATCGTGTTTTACTATATTGTGCAGAAGGCATTGTCTTTCCATTACTGTCCTTACCAAGAACAACCTTCTCTACTGCCTGTTTAACTTGGCTTTTGGTGAGTTTCCCCCGTTTCGGAGTATCCTTGATGATTCTTTCTTTTGCCATGCTAAGCCCCTCCTTCAAACATATTGCGATAAGCGATTCGCCTTAGTTTTCAACCATCGCGTAATCACCAAAGTATAATCATTAAAAATTAAGTCTTCAACCGTTAACTGACACTCTCGGGCGGTTTGAGGCAAATCTCTTCTAAAATCTCGATAACGTCTCCAAATGATGCTGCCGCTTGGAATTGTCTCACGTCTTGATGCATTGCGGAGCCAATTCCGGACCTGCATTATAACTTCTTTAGAACTGTTGTTGTGCGCCTGAATATCCTGACCGGCAATATCAGATATAAATTGTTGAAACCTGTACCGTTCGGTATCCAGTATCAGGCATTTTTTTCTTTTTTGCTCCTCTATACCAAACTTCTTCGCGCCGAGAAAAATCCCCAATTCTAACGGCATATTAAACCGCGGAAGACCTGAATCCGCGTCTAATTCAGTTCTGGATATATCGTGAATTCCATAGCGGCAGCCTGCAATTATGTTATAAATCTTATCAATCCGAACCTCACTTGCATCGTCCTCTTCAAGCGCACAACGGGGAATAAAACCACAATCGTGGATTGTGAATACTATTGCATCAAACAATGGCTTGTAAACTGAATCAAAGGGACAATTGATAAAAACATTGTCATTATAGTGAATTGATTGCATGAATTCCTAACATCGATTTTACTTGTGCCGTGGATTTGTCGGATCGGATGAATTTTTTGGATTCGCGAGGTATACAAACAGATTAACTCCAATTGTTAATTTTACAATTTTAGTATAACATAGACTTAGCGAAGAAATCTAATCTTTTACAATCCTTTACAGGGCGATTTAGTTTTCGGTTTTGATTTTGGTTTTCGTTTACAGACGTTAACGTTTTTTCACAGTATCGCGAGCATGCAGAAACACCCAAGCAAAAACACTCGCTCCTACAGAAGAAAATATACACATATACAAAGGGAATATGTAAAACTAAATGACCCTGCAATCCTTTAATCCATAGGTGGCCACTGCGATTATAAACACAACGTCCCTGCAAATCTAAGAAGCATCCAGCTTAACTTTCGACTTTTTCCCGCCGTGAATGCTTGGCTCCTGACACAACATCTTCCGAAGCAGCGCAAGCCCTTCATGCACATCGGGACGCTCTGTTTCCGTGATGCCCAACACCTCGGACAATAACAACCGATCCAACTCGTGACGCACTGGATCGGCATCTATCTGGTTAAACGGTAGCATCTTCTGATGTTTCAGTTCGTTGAAAATTCGCTCGGCATTTGCTAATGCTTCATCAGGAAGTTGACGGGCATCCAGTGTAGCCATTGATTCCAAAGACGCTTTTGAACCACTACCTCGCCCTGTTTGCTGCTTCCCACAAATTAACCAATAGCATAACAAACCTAATGTAGAATTGCTCCACAGCGTCCAAACATAATCATAATCTGGATCTTCAAATACAACGTTCCTCACAGACCTAATACCAATAGTATCTCGTTCCGCGAACATTACCGACAAAGAGTGTGAACTAAATCCTAAGTCTATGTTAAAGTGGACTCTACCAGTGCGTTCTAATATCCTTCGGGCCTTAATTTCTGCATGTGGACGAATGCTCCCATGAGCATTAGGAGATACAACCATTGAGCGCTGCGTTTCACAGTTCAAATGGTGAAGACAAGGATATTCTGCAGTATCAGGACATCCTTCTTTAATGTCAAATGCTCCACGCTCACTTGGGTCTTTTATATCTCTATGATCCGCCCCGATTACTGCCATATCCGATACTGAACAGATTGGAAGTTCTATTGATTTTTTTTGTCGAGGGAACCGTAATTGTCCATTTTTGAGTTGATATGCTGTTTGAACAACTGCGAGATCCCGGACGTGAGATACGGGCCAGGCAAGTGCGCCATCAGGCAGCAAAGCAGAAATAGCGAATCCAACAATTTCCTCCCCAATGCAGATAGAACTGCCCATATTAACACCATCTTCAACAGTACGGATATTTTCAAGGCTACGGATTTGCTTCACAACCTCTAAAGCTTCCAATTCTCTATCGGGACAACGCCTTAGGGAAATAAAAGTCGCACGCCCTGTATCGGTATTCTTACCCTTCGTTGCGACAACAAGACACTCCGCCATATTAGTATGCGATGAAAAGGAACAATTCTTGGCAACTGGGTCAGCAATTGTGAGAACAGAGATATGGTGATATTCTTCTGCCCACAACCTTCGTACCTTATACCAACTATTTCCAGTGATAGCTGTAGAAGGTAGAACAAACGCCATCTTTCCATTCCGCTTAAGCATTCTGTCTGCCAGATCTACAAAGTCAGGACCATACCCAGGATTATTGCCCGCGAGCCTCCGTCCTTGTGCCCTGCGCGATGCTCGCATTTCAGGTGATTCCTTTTTGTCGGCGAAAATGCTCTTAGGCAAATTAGAGTTGCTATCAGCACCGCCTCGCGTATAGGGTGGGTTCTGAATAACGATGTCGAATTCGCTATGCTTGAAAGCGTCTCGGAGGTCAGTAGTCTGAGTGCCTTGTCCGGTAGCAGTTTCTGTCGTGCCGAGATTTAAGGGGAGTGTACCTGCCGGATCGCTGAGGAGGTTAAGGGCACCGATGGCGTAAAGCCCATCGGCGCGCGGCGTGCCGTAGGGCATTGTGTGGATACGCGTGCCGCCGATACGGACATCGGGATATGTGCTGGCAATGATAGAGGCAGTCAGATGTGCAGCATTCGGCAGGATGTCACACCCAACGAGGTTATTCTCCATCATATACTGATGAATCACCTCCCCTTTACCACTTGCCTGTTCATAGAGCATTAGGAGACGTTGATATACCCCATTGAGGAGTGAACCCGTACCACAAGCGAAATCGGCGATTTTTAGTTTCTTCGGATCGCCTTTGAATTCTGGTAACGTGAGAGCACAAAGGAGTGCAGAGGATTCGGGACGGGTATAGTTTGCTTTGAGAATTTCCCGATGCTTGATGAGTTCCTGAAATACAATCCCGGCGAGTTCATGTTCTTGTGCAAGCCCCATCTTCTCCAACTCACGGGCGGTATCGCGTAGCACACTCAGGATTTCACCGACGAGTTTATCGTCGGCAGCAAGCACTTCGACGAGATTGTAGGCGACGTTGAAAATCGGAGCGTAGTTTACCTTTTGGATCTCACGCCATGCGCGAAGGACTTCGTCTGAGTCGAGTTGCCCGTAATCAGCGGTGAGTTCACTCAGCGAAGGGACGGCTTCTAAATCCGGTTTACGTGCAAGGGAACTTTGAAACACCAGCGCGTTGCTGATGATCAACATCGCCATCTGTGTTGTCTGGTCGCCTGGTTCTTGAACAAGGAGTTCGCCTATCTTTTTACCGATATGCGGTCGGTGCTGAATTGCCCCATTGACGATGACAGCAGCACGGTGGATGCCGTTTTCCAACACCTCAGCGGCTCTCTCAATTTTGGTGATAGGGGTTGCACCGATGCGGATAGCGGTTGCGATGTCGGCGATACTGCCGTAGAGCCACCCTTTTTTCGGGAATCTATGCGGTTCGTCAATGTTGAGAAGGGCATACGCGAAATCATTTGATGCTTCTAAATTTTCGCGGATTTCCTCGCGTGGCATTGTCCGAAATCTGTAAGGCAAGCGGATGGCTATTGCGCTGGCAATTGTTTCACCTGTAGCGCGGAGGGTTTTGCCTAAGTAATATTCACGCGCCTGTTTTTCGCCGGTTTCATTGGGCCCGCGTTTGTAGTCGATTTTTACCTCAACTGCTACTGGGTACCGTTCAATTGTGCGGATAATCACATCAGGCTTTCTTTGATTTTCGAGGAGCGGTCTTGTCGTTTGTTCGTAAATTCTCCACGTGGCACTCATGGGCATGAGAATTTCGACGAATAGGGTGGTAACGGTGTCTTCGCTGTTGGTGTGTTGGCGGTTCATGCCTTTTCCTTATCAAGGTGAAAAAGAAATACGATGAAAGGCGAGGCACAAAGCCGAAGCCATCCTCGCCGAATAGGAGTATCAGTGGGAGATGTACGGTCAGTCCGGTGCGGTTAAAAACCGCACCTACCCTGATTGGAGAGAGTCTTTTTACTACCACATCACCGTTCCGCCGGTGTTGATGTCTTGACCTGTCATGTTGTCGGAGTCCTCTGATGCGAGGAAGACTGCTAATGAAGCAGCGTCCTCAGATCCGGAGCCTTTGTCGCTGTAGCCTTCGTCGGAACACCACCTGCCAGCGATGATGCTTTTCGGGTTTGTCTGTCCATACCGTTCGCGTAAGGCGTCTTCATCGAAAGGTTTGTTCATGTATTCTGCTCTGCCCCTCGCAAGCTCAAGGCTTCTTTCTACATGCCAACCCGGACAAATGGCGTTGACGGTGATGTTGTAACGACCGACATCAGCGGCGAGTGTGCGTGTGAAACCTATGACGCCCATCTTTGAGGTGGCATAAGGTGCCCTGTGAGACAGGGGTTGTTTGCCTGTCCCGGAACTGAAGTTTATGATTTTTCCGTACTGCTTACGGATCATTTCCGGTAGGACGGCTTTGGAACAGATGAACAGGGAGTCGAGATTAACCTTAAGGGTACGCCTCCATTCCTCTAAACTCATGTCCCAGATGTCCTTTGTCGGTCCGGCGATGCCGACGACGTTGGCGAGTATATCGACTGTACCGAATTTCTCAATGGTTGCTGCGACCATCTCTTGGACGGGTGCTTCTTGTGAGACATCGGTCTCAAAGCAGAGGACGTCTCCACCCGCTGCTCTAATTTCTGAACCGACCTTCGCCTCTAATTCCTGGACTGGAAGAATATCACAAATGGCGACCGCTGCGCCTTCCTTCGCAAAACGCCGTGCGACTGCTTCGGCGTGTCCCCTGCCAGCACCTGTTACGATTGCGACCTTATTCTTTAATCTGTCCATAATCATTCTCCGTAAGTTATTTTAGATTTTACCATTGCCGATATAATGTCGGCGAGGCACAGGGACCTCGCCTACAGAGTGGAGAGGCAAACCGGCGAGACCAGGGACCTCGCCAAACACCAAATCATGCGGCATGTCAAGAACCTCGTAAGTTGCCGGTTGTTTATCTACATGGCACTCCGCTGGAGTGCAAGAAACAGAAAACCCCGATTCTATAGACATCCTACCCCTCTGGGGTGGTGAAATAGGTTGCAAAACCTGTTTGTACATCTATAATTTGTCAGATAGCAACCTGGGTTATTTTAGTCTCCTCTATTCGCCTGCCCATAAGCGCCGCATCTCCTCGGAGGAGCGAAGCAACTCATCTAAAGTCCCGATACCGTCAATATGACCGTCCTTTAGGACAACAATCTGATCTGCTTGTTGTAAGGCTGCGCGTCGGTGTGAAACGACGAGACAGGTGGCTCGTTTTGTCTCAAAGAGACGTTTCCACAAGGTCTGTTCCGTCTCTACGTCAAGTCCAGAGGAGAGATCATCAAAAACAAGTAAATCCGAATTGCGGATAAACATTCGTGCTGCTGCAGTGCGTTGCATTTGTCCACCGGACAACTTTACGCCCCGGGGTCCAACAACGGTGTCGAGTCCATCTTCAAGTGTCGGGAGATCTGTCTCCATGACGCTGAGCCGTATCGCCCGGTTTAAGTCGTCCCAATTCCACGGCAAACCCAGAAGAATGTTGTCACTTAATTTTTCGCTGAAGAGCTTAGGGGTCTGCGGTGTATATGCGCAACGCGGTGGAACGAAAAACGATTTCTGATCTGTGACAATTTCGCCGTTCCATCGCACCTCTCCCGCCTGCTTGGGTAACACACCCAAAAGCGTCTGCAGTAGCGTGGTTTTGCCTGACCCAATTCGACCAGTGACAACGGTGAAAGACCCTGATGGGACGCGAAAACTAATATCGTTAATACCTACCCCTGTGCTGTCATAAAGATGTGTCAGTCCAGTGACAGAGAGTTCATCGAGTCGATCGGCTTCGGTGCGTTCAGGCATAACGAGCGGTGGCTGGGACTCTTGGAGGTAGACCGGCGTATGCGCCACTAAATCCTCGCCCGGCATCTCCTCGACGGTGTCCGACATCCGATCAAAGGACACTTCCGCTCGCTTGTGCCCTGCCATAATGCCGCCGATAAGGGATCCACTTCTGGCAACATCACCGACATAGGTCGTAAAAAGTGCGAAATCTCCAACTGTAAACGCGCCGTCTTTCATCTGTTCAGCAACAAGAATGAGAATGGCACCCGTTGCGAGATGGCTGATATTGAAACTAATAGATCTGAGGAGCTGATTAAACAGGTTATCGATGAGTGTGGTCTTGCGACGGGCATCGTTGAGTTGATGGAAATGTGAGATAACATTACCCTCTGTTCGAGCGACTTTGACCGCCAAGATGGATTGGAAGAGTTCATTAACGAAGTTGGTCGACCGTTCGGTGGCCACTCGTTGTGCAGTCCTATATCTACGGATGAAACGCCTTGCGAAATTGACAATTGTAATAATCAGAATAGAAGGGATAACCGTGATGATTGTTACAGTCCCATCAATCCGCGCCATCCATATAATTGCCAATACTGCAAAGATGGAATTTCCCCAGAGATGAATATATTGTTCAAGATAATGTATAATCGCCTGCACATCGTCCCGTAAGCGGTTGGTTACCTCACCTGAAGACGTTGAGACACGATGGGGTGCGGACATGTCCATGATGGCTGTCATGAGGTTTTTTCGGAGAAGTGTGGAAACGGCGTACCGCCAACGCGCCCATACAAATGCAGAAGAGATAAGCACGCTCCGATCACCGAGTTCAGCGACGAGGAAGAGCGCAACGAATGTCCAGGCATTGAAGCCTGCCCCCGCTTCACCGGTGAGTGCATCAAAAAATCCCTTCATGATAATCCCAACGACGAAGGGCATGAGATCATCTAAGCCTCGAAAGAGAATAGTACCGAGGAAGAGGAATGGACGATAACGAATTAATTTAATTGCTGATTGCCCGGTTGTCACTGAATCACCTCCTCTAATCCGGTTCTTAGAAGTCCTGAGAAGAGTGAATCAGGGTTGCTGACGAGTTGCCTACGTTCCCCATATTCTTGAATCTCTCCGTCGGAGAGAATCATAATATCATCTACTTGTTGAACGGTTCCCAGACGATGGGCAATAATGATACTCGTCCGCCCTCTCAATAAACGTTGCACGGCGCGATCAATACGTTGTTCCGTAGCTGGATCAAGTCTGGAGGAGGGTTCATCAAGAATAACGACGCGCGGGTTCTTGAGAAAGACCCGCGCAAAGGCGAGGAGTTGTGCTTCTCCGGCAGAAAGCCCAGAGCCTTCAAGAAATGTATCAAGTCCATCGGGCAAGGACTTATACCAATCGGACAATTCCAGTTCTTCAATAACCGACAAAATATGATCGTCGGGGATTGTCTGATCAAAGAGGGTTAGGTTCTCACGGACTGTTGCATTGAAGAGTTGGACGTCCTGTGTGACCATACCGATTTGGCTTCGTAAAGCCTCGAGTTGGATTTCCTCAATCGGTTTACCGCCGACCCGAATATGCCCGCGATTGGTTTCGTAGAGTCGAAACAGTAAACGGGTGATTGTAGTCTTGCCGCTACCCGTCCGTCCTAACAGTCCAAGCGACTTTCCGGGTGGCAGTTGGAACGATACATCATTCAGGACAACTTCGTCTCCGGTGTAACTAAATGTGACATGTTCAAAGTCGATACCGAGTGCATCTGATCCGGGTAGGTCCTCGGTTCCGTCTTCAATATTTGAGGTAATGCGATAGAGCATTTCAATCCGTTTTAATCCAGCGGTTGCCCGTTGGAGGTCGTTAATTTGGCGGCTAATCATAACGAGGGGCCATCGGAGCATCGCTGTGTAGTGAAAAACGAGGAAGACGGTACCGATCGTGAAGGCGCCTTCTCGGTAGAGGTAGATCCCCATCCCCATTGAGAGGGCATGTCCTAATGCGAAGAGGACGCCGCTAATGGTTTGTAATACCTCACCCCATACATGCGCTTTCACAGCGCGACCGTATACATCACGGTTGACATCGTAAAACCGATCCATTGTATAGCCGACGCCACCGTTGGTGCGAAAATCTTCAATGCCAGTTAGACGCTCTTCAAGAAACCCAAATAGTCTTGAGTAGCCCTCTCGTTCAGCAGTATAGACGGGGACAGCAACGTTGCGAGTGAGATTGTAGACCGTGATAGCAACAATTACAAAAGCAGTGAGTGCGACACCGACCCGCCAATCTTCACGGGCAACGAGAATAAGCACACCAACGAGAAATATCAGACTTCCGATCACCTGAAGTATAAATTCGGAAAAAAAGTTGGCGAGTGCCGTGGTATCACCGTCAACACGCTCGACCATTTCACCTGGGGTGTGATCGTGATGGAAAGACATATCGAGGTGTAGGCAGTGGTCGGCAAGATCCTCGCGCATCTTATTTGTGGCGCGCCACCCAACATCCTGTCCTAAATAGGAGCTGACCAACAGGACTATCTGCCGAAAGAATCCAATTGCAAGAAATATACCACCGGCGATGAGGAGGTTGCGGGTTGCGCCTCCGGCTTTCGCTGTGTCAATGAAATAGCGGATAATCTGTGGGTTAACGAGGTTTAGACCGATACCCCCAAACATGAATATAGCGAGTAGGGTGACGCGGAACCATTGCGGTTTGAGGTATTGTGAAAGTAGTGCGGCGTATTGCCGGAAGGGTACTTTTTCTGAATGGGGGTTATCCATTTATGGCTGTTCCAGTGATATAAGACCCGCGAGATTAGATGAAGTTTCAGAAAATAATTCGATAATAGACGGGCAATGAATGGTTTCCCTACTACAAACGGTTCTGTTCGTAGTAGTGCGATTTTGCGGCGTACTCGCCCAAATGCAACGTGCCTTATCGCACGTTCAGAAATTACCGAATTAATAAATTAATCTTCATGAAATCTCGCCTACAGAGTGTGGAATTTTGTTTTAATTCCTTTTGAGTGATGCCCAAGTGATGGCGAGTTTCCCGGCACTCTCGACAGGTAGCCCGATAGTCGCTAACCTTTTGATGTCATCGTCGTTCAAGGCGCGATCATAAATCATCACTTCATCGATTAACCCTTTGAAATATCTGGCACCGCAGCATTCATCCCAGCCGAATTTCAGGTTGATGACTGTCTGCTCAATATGTCCAATATCATTTATCTTAGCATCAAGTTTGTCCGAATCTTTGTGATAAATGTAACTGGTTGCCTTATCGGGGTCGATTGCTATCGCCGCCAGTGCCCATTTATCTTTAGGAATGTCTGATGCGCCTTGCCAGCCCCACGTTTGTGCAGAGTTATTGTTCCAGACATAGGTGAGGGTGTTACCCGCCGAGACCCCCATCCAGAACGGGGTTGGGCCTCGTCCGACGACGATTCCCGACCAGTCTATGGTTTTCCAACCGTTGATTCGGGCAATTACCGTGATCGTGTCCGTCTTTAGTTCAAAACCGCTATCAACGACAACGTGTCCGCCGCCCCCATCGACTTCAACGGCACCATTCACCCAACCGTTGTCAGACCATACTGCGCCCTTCTCCAATTTGGCACTATTGCCGTTGCCTGACTCGTCTTTTCCATTACCATCAAGGGGCCAGTAGCCGACAATTCCTTCGTTCAAATCTTGCGCCGATATGCCTATAGCCCAAAAAGAAAAAACAACTGTCAAAACCATAATAACTCGTATTTTATGTGCCACTCCAAGCCTCCTTACAAAATTATAGCGTGGTTTGATCTGCAACAAAGCATTGTGGATTATTGGGCATTATATCGTGAAATTGGAATTGTGTCAAGGGTTTTTAATGGTTGTTGGCGGTTAGCAGTTGGCAATTAGCGGTTAAGAACAATCGTGACCGGGAGGTATCTCCTATAAGTTGGCAGTCGGCAGTTAGTGGTAGTAGCGAGATTAGGAAACCTCGCCAGCGGTAGCAGGGCAGCCCGCCTTCACTGAAATGTCTTTTTGATTATCAGTTTCACCATAAATGTCCCTAATAGGAATGAAGATAGGATTGACAAATTTGGGTGGATGGTATACACTCGACGGTATGAAAACCGAAACACACCGAAAACGAGGCATCATTGTCGGCATAACAGGCGGGATCGCTTGCGGGAAGACGACTGTTTCTGACTTGCTCGCCGAAAAAGGGGCAATTCCGATCAATGCTGATGAAATCGGACATCAACTTCTCAAAGCGGACAGTCCGGTTATCAACTTACTGACCGAGGCATTTGGACGAGAGATACTCGAAGAGACTGGGGATGTCAGTCGAAAAAAATTGGGGGCTATTGTTTTCAACGACAAGGCTGCCCGGAAACGACTGAACAGTATTCTGCATCCGTTGATTATCCAGCGTTCACGCGCACGCGCACGCCAACTTGTCTCAGAAGATCCACATTGTATTGTGCTGCTTGATGCACCGCTCCTTATCGAAGCGGGTGCATACGATACTGTTGATTTGATTGTTGTTGTGACAGCGTCTGCAAAGACGCAATTAAAACGCACGTTGGAACGGAGTATCGCTCAAGGTAGACCTCTTACGGAAAGCGAAATCCAAGCGCGGATTGACGCGCAGATGCCGCTGACAGAAAAAGTTAAATATGCCGATGTTGTTATAGAAAACGAAGGGACGCCTGTGGAACTTCAGGGACAAGTGGATACGCTTTGGGCGGAACTTCAGGGACGTGTCGGAGTGCTATAGAGATAACATGAACATACCCAAAAAAATCCCAATGGGAACCCCTTTTGAATTTGGTGAACATCGTTTTCATTTTGGTGAGGAGATAGTCGAATTAGCAGATTCCAGCCCACTTCTGAGTAATCTCGATGCGTTGCACAGAAAGATGCGTGAGGATGGATATCTTTTTATTCGGGGTTTCCATCCGCGGGAGCATGCGGAAAAAGCTGCATGTTGGACCTTGCAAGCCATTGCGCAAAGCGGTGGGTTAAAGCCGGATACCCCAGTTGAAGAGGGTATCATCGGCGAAACGAATCAGTCATTTAGCTTCTTTCGAGAAACTGAGGTGGCTCACGCTAAACCGATTCTTGATGTTGTGGATAGCCAGCGAACAATGCAGTTCTACAAAGAATTTCTCGGTGGTCCAATCATTACGTTCGACAAACGATGGCTTCGCTGCATGGCGAAAGGGGGACACAATCATTTTCACTACGACAGCGTTTACGTTGGGCGCGGCACACAGAACCGGTACACAATGTGGAGCGCATTGACGGACATTGGCTTGGAAAATGGACCACTTGTCATATGTCTCGGCTCGCATCAGCACAATCGATTAAAGCGCACCTACGGCGCGACCGACACAGACCGCGATTTGACGGAAGCGGTGTTTAGCACCGATCCACGTGAGATGGTTGAGAAATTCGGATTCAAGTTGGCAACAGCGCATTTCCAGCCGGGTGATGTTATTATTTTTGGGCTTTATATGATGCACAGCAGCGCGCCTAATCGCTCTAACCGCTATCGTATCAGCATCGACACGCGATACCAGCTTGCCGGTGCGGAGAAGGACAACCGCTTCTTTTTTCGTGAAGACGGCACTTGGCTCGGTAATTATTACAACAAAGGTGTGAGTTACAAACCGATAGAGGAACTCCGTCGCGAGTGGAGATTGGAATAGTACTATTAG
Source organism: Candidatus Poribacteria bacterium (assembly GCA_022826805.1). Taxonomy (GTDB): domain Bacteria; phylum Poribacteria; class WGA-4E; order WGA-4E; family WGA-3G; genus WGA-3G. The sequence continues at coordinate 5,334 of JAJDUH010000003.1, read as the reverse complement.
CTCACCGCTTATCGTCTATCGCGATTCGCAATTCGCGGTTCGCAATTCGTCTATAGTGGTTCGCTATTTGCTATTAGCGATTTGCTATCTGCTATCTGCTATCTACGGAGCAGTATTGTATCATCAAATTCACGTTCTATGAGAAAAAACATTACCCAATGTATTAGGGTCAAAAGGGAGATTTGTATGGTTTACAAGCAATGGAATATTGCGATTTTAATCGTCGCCTTGATTTTTTATTGGATTGGAAACAGCGTAGCAGTAAATACAACCGCGACTGGCACTGTATATTTAGATACAAACAGAAATAAAGTGAAGGATGAGAGTGAGAAGGGGCTGCCTGGGATTCGCGTCTCTAATGGACAAGATGTTGTAAAAACGGACGCTAATGGACAATACTCACTTGCAGTCAGTGATGACACCATCCTCTTTGTGATTAAGCCCCGTGGGTTCATGACCCCGGTTAATGAGAACCGTCTTCCGAGATTTTATTACGTTCACAAACCACACGGCTCACCAGAAGGTCTGAAGTATGCGGGCATAGCACCAACGGGTCCATTACCAGCATCGATTGATTTTCCGCTCACTGAACAGTCTGAAGCTGATACTTTTAAGGTCCTTGTCTTTGGGGATACACAACCCTACAATATGCAAGAAATCGAGTGGTTAGCACATGATGTAATTGAAGAAGTTATTGGAATTGATGCGGTGTTCGGACTCAGTCTTGGCGATTTGGTAGGAGACGATTTAAACTTATTCCATCCACTCAACGAAGTGATGGCCACTGTTGGAATACCGTGGTATAACGTCCACGGTAACCATGATATGAATTTTCTTGCTACAGATGATCGGTACGCTGATGAGACATTCGAGCGTGTTTATGGTCCAGCGTGCTATTCATTTGATTGGGGACCTGTCCACTTCATCAACATTGATAATGTGTACTTTTACCAAGATGAGGAGCAGAAACCTCGGTACTCGAGTGAGGTGGGAGAACAGCAATTGACGTTCATTCGCAACGATCTTGCTTTTGTGCCGAAAGATCAACTTGTCGTTGTCTCTCTACATATTCCGTTGACCGAGATGCAGGATGTGAAGCAATTGATGAATCTACTCGGCGATCGACCCCACACATTATCCCTGTCAGCACATACGCACTTCCAACGGGACGACTTCGTCGGACCGGATCATGGTTGGCATGGAAACGCCCCACATCATCACCACAATCACGCAACTACATCAGGCAGTTGGTGGACTGGCGCGCTTGATGAGGTAGGTATTCCGCATACAACCATGCGGGATGGTGCCCCGAACGGGTACGGCATCTTCACATTCAGTGGAAATCAATATTCAATTCGATTTAAAGCTGCCCGTCGTCCAGCGGATTATCAGATGAATATCTGGGCACCGTGGGAAGTTGCGTCAGCAGAAACTGGTGAAACAGACGTCATCGTTAACGTTTTTGGTGGTACCGAACGCTCAACGGTTGAGATGCGTCTGGGTGAAGTCGGGGGGTGGGAGCCGATGACTTATGCACCTCAGGAAGACCCATTCTATAAAGGAATCAAGGCACGCGATGATACAAACCAACTTGAGCGGAAAATGCATATTGCCCTTCGAGAAGCGATAAAGCCAGAATTGAAGGAAGACAGCGAACTGCCACAGAGGGGGCGCGGGCTTAGCAATATTGTAAAATCATCGCATATCTGGCAAGCTAAACTTCCAGCGAATGCCCACAAAGGCACCCACGTTATCTATGTCCGTACAACTGATATGTTTGGTCAAACTTTCACAGGTCGCCGAATCATCCGAGTGCAGTAGCAAAGTTATATTTTTTTCAGTAAGGCAGTCGCGATTCGGAGATCGCTCCTACAGAAATAGGTTAGCATCGAAGATCGGCGAGGTTGGAAACTACCAATCTTTAATCTAATCCCAGAGGCGATTGATGGCACTTGCTTTGATGACGCAGTAAACTTCCAAATCCTCCCTTAACTGCATTTGCTCGCGGGCTTGGTGCGTGATCTTTACAGCGAGGTGATGCCATTCAACGAGAATAGATACCCATGTTCGCTCGCTCCTGACATCAAGATACTGAATTGTTCCGCGTAGTATATTACGGGCACTTACCGGGAGATTTGGTTCAAGCGAGATAATAATATCCTCAGCACGGACAGCAACTGGCAGGATCTCACCGACCTCTGCCCGAGTGTAAGGAATTACAAGAGATTGGTTTCCGATTTCTAAGGTGGTTATACCGAGTGCCTCGTCTGAAAGTGTGACGGGAAGGAGTAAAATGTTTTCGACCCCGGTCAATTGTGCGATAGGCATTGCGGAAGGGGCAGTTAGCAACCGGTGTGGTTCACCACTTGCCATAATTTCGCCATCAGCGATCAGGAAGGCCTCGTCGGCGAGTGCCATCGCCTCGGAAAAAGCGTGGGTAATGTAGAGGATCGGTATCTCAAAAGCGTTTTTAACATGGTGCAGATATGGGATAATTCGGTCTTTCAGTGCGCTATCAAGAGCAGCAAGCGGTTCATCCATGAGGAGCATCCGCGGTTCCATAGCGAGTGCCCTAGCGATTGCAACCCGTTGACGTTGACCGCCAGAGAGCTGCTTCGGATACCGTTGGAGGAGTTCAGAAATCTCGAGAACATCTATCGCCTCTGAAGACTTTCGTGAATTCGGTTGTCCATATCGGATGTTCTGGGCAACGGTGAGATGTGGAAATAGATAACCCTCTTGAAAAATGTAGCCGAATCGCCGTTTTTCGGGGGGTAGATTAATGCTTGAGGTTGATGAGTAAAGAATCTCGTCTCCAAAGACGATCTCACCTTCATCAGGTGCCAGTATGCCGCTGATGCAATTGAGAAGCGTGCTTTTTCCACTCCCAGACACACCTAAAAATGCCGAGACCTTCTTTTCCAGTGCGCAATCGACTGCTAATGTGAAGCTTCCGAGGCTTTTACGAAAATTGAGTCTGATTTTGGTACTATCTGCCATAGCAAGACCTATTACTCAAATCCGCCACTATCGTCAAACCCACCATCATCCATGAGGTTATCGTCATCAGAAGCCATATCGTCAGATGAATTTTGGTCTTCGTCATCATACACTTCATTGAGCAGTACACCTGTCCAGAGTAGATCCTCAAACTCATCATTATTAGCCTCAGCATCGGTGGTTTGATCGGGGTCTTCAGACGTATCGTTTTTTGAACGTTGATAGAGATACCAACCCAACAGTGCGCAGGCAATACCTCCAATGAAAATCCAAACCATTGATTGATCCCCTTATTTTCTAAGTAAACCACTCACCTAACAACGTCATTTATGGTGGATTATATAAATAAGTTTACATATCTTCTGTAGGAGCGATCTCCGAATCGCGACATAGGGCACTGAGAGTCGGGAAATGTAAAGCTAAGACATATTTTGCCGCGTAAATCAGAATCAACGGTATGAAGTGCTTATGCACTTCACCGGGTATTCATGCCGTGTGGCATGAACCGGGGCAAAATTTGGAGATCCCTTCTACGGGAGAATTAAGCACTTTGCCTATCGGAGGGTGAAGCGCTCCGTTAACCAAAGCGCTGCGAACGCGACAACGGTTGAAATAAACACCAATCGATAAACAGAGGCATCTTCTCCGAGATGGACTGCACTAAAGATTGCTAATGCCATCGTCTGGGTTTTACCCGGAATATTACCGGCGACCATAATAGTGGCACCAAACTCACCCAAACTTTTGGAAAAACCGAGAATTGTTCCACCGATAACGCCGCGATAGGCAAGCGGAAACGTTATCGTCCAAAACACTTTGACTGGTGATGCGCCAAGCGTGCGTGCCGCATTTTCAAGTTCAAGGGGAACAGACTCCATCCCTGTCACGATACCCCGCACCAGTAGTGGAAACGAGATAATTGAGACTGCGATGACAACAGCGATCTGCGAAAAAACGATCTCTATACCGAAAGTTCGATAGATTAACCCACCAACAACACCATGTTTTCCCAATAGAATAAGGAGTAAATATCCACTTACAATAGGCGGCAGCACCAAGGGACACATCACGAGTGTATTCAGCAAAGCCTTTCCCGGAAATGTCCGTTTTGCCAGTAGCCAACCCACCAGCAATCCCACTGGAAACATTATAACAAGACTGAGCAAGGCAACTTTTATAGATAAAGAGAGGGCAGCAACTTCGGCAGGGGTTATCTTCATTTTAGAGTCAAAACGGTAAATCCATGCTTTTCAAAAATTTCACTTTTGTCGGCAGACTGGAGATAGGTTATAAATTTACGCGCCACCTGTTTTTGAGGACTATTCTGCATAACAACAGCCGGATAGATGATCGGTGTATACGCTTCAGAGGGCACCTGACACAGGATCTTTATATAGTCGCTTAGGGTTGTATCGGTTTTGTAAACAATGGCTATGTTCACGTTCCCAGAGGTCACATAAGCGAGTGTAGCGCGCACATCTGCGCCGAAGATAAGCTTCGAGTGTATCGTTTCCCACAATCCAAAGTGCGTTAAAGCTTCCTTTGCGTAAGCACCAGCAGGTACGATGCTTGGATGCCCGATGGCGATTCTCGAAATCTCAGGTGCAGCAAGGTTAGCAAGCGTTTCCACCGAGAGCCTGGCGTTTTCATCAGAGACCACCACTAACCGATTGGTTAGTAAGTTTCGGCGACTCCCGGCTTCAAGCAGCCCACCAGCTTCAAGGGCAATGACTTGACGGGGACTCGCTGAGATAAAGACATCTGCTGGCGCCCCCTTCTCCAGTTGGCGTTGTAACGTCGTAGAGGCGGCGAAATTGTAATAGACTTTAACACCGCTTTCCGTTGTAAATGCTGTGCCAATTTCAGCGAGTGCGTCCGTCAAACTGATTGCAGCGAAGACGCTCAATTCGATCGGCTTCTGCTTATCCGTTGTGCACCCAAAAAGCACAGTGAACACTAACACTAAAACAATTGCGGTGAGAAATTTAATACGCCCCTGCATTATCCCCTCCGATCCGAAAAAACGCTTGACAATTGTAGCATATTTGCTAAATTATGTCAAGCGGTTGGCGGAGAAATTAGGGTCATTTAGTTTTAAGATTTGATTTGTAGAGTTATGATTTTATATGGGCATGTATTGCGTGAGTTTTCACGCAATACATGCTATACTTCACCCTAAAAATCCACAACGATTTTGAGGTGAAGACGATGACGAGAAAACCTTCTCGCCACTTGCTTGATATGTTAGCATCACTGCCAGACCCACGCAAGGAAAAAGGCAAACGGCATCCGTTGAAAGCCATCCTCGCCCTTGCTATCCTCGCCATCATGTCT
>JAJDUH010000067.1 GCA_022826805.1 Candidatus Poribacteria bacterium | reverse complement strand
CGTAACAAGACTCTCAGGGTTTCAACACTTTCGGTAATCTCTGGCACTTTTTTATTCATTGAGGCTTCACTCCTTTGGAAATGAGGCAGCAGAGAATAACACATTTATGAGAAATATTCAATCAGATATGGTATAAGTTCCAGAATTAAACGGAGAGGGAATCTTAATTCCGTTTTGAGTAGCGTGTTTTCAGTGAATTCTGGTTGAGTGATTTTATCTTTACCACAACAACAATTTCTATACAAATTTGAATTGCTATAAAATTGTATAAATAATTGTTGACATAATGTAGACAATATGTAATAATACTGTATATAGCGATTCATACCCCAATTTAATCTGGCAAATCATACTGATCAGGTTAGAGGCAGATTGATTTATGAAGCAGAATCCATGTGAAAGGATACAAATTGTGAAAGACCATGTAGTACTCGTAGACCGGATGGGCAGAGAAATCGGCACCCAAGAAAAGATGCAAGCACATCGTGAAGGTAAATTACACAGCGCATTTTCGATTTTTGTCTTTAATACCGTAGGTGAATTATTACTTCAGAGACGGGCGCGAACAAAGTATCACTCCGGTGGACTGTGGACGAATACCTGCTGTAGTCATCCGCGTCCGGGCGAAAGTTGTCATCGTGCGGCGAGACGGCGGCTTCATGAAGAAATGGGATTTGATTGTCGATTGACGGGACTCTTCACTTTTATTTATCATACCCAACTCGACAATAACCTATTTGAGCACGAACTCGACCAGGTCTTTGTTGGATGCTATGACGGTCAACCTACCCCGAACCCAAGGGAAGTTGATGATTGGAAGTGGATGAACATAAGCGTGTTGAAACAGGATATTCGGGAAAACCCCGAAAACTATACCTATTGGTTCAAACTGACGTTAGATCGAGTCGTTGAACAGTCCCAAAAAAATCAGCATTTGCAATGAAACTTAACCGATTTGTTCATATTAGTTTGGTATTAATATTACTTTTTTCGTTGTGGCTTAATGGTGTTGCAGCTAACGAGTCAGTGGGAGAGATGCTGGAAGTCGCACGAAAGCAATTTTATGCCGCGGTTGAGGACGAGAAACAGATTAAACCTACAATTGCGTTATTTAAGCGAATTGGGCAAATGGAACCGAAATATGCTGGACGGACACAAGTCTACATCGGTGCGCTTGTTGCGCTCAAAGGGAAACACGCGTTTTTTCCCCACACCAAACTCAAGTGGGTAAATAGCGGTTTGGCAATCATGGATAGTGGCTTGGAAAAAGATTCAGACGATATTGAAGCACTGTTTATTCATGGAACGACCTGTTACCATCTTCCCTTCTTCTTCCGACGCCGTAACGATGCACGGCGGGATTTTAAGGCGATTATCAAATATATGCCGATGCAGGTACATACCTACGACCCAGAGTTAATCACGAATATCGTTGTATTCTTGTTTGAAAATGCGAAACTGACGCGTGATGAGAAACTATATCTCCAGACCCTCAAAGACAGATTGGAACCGCAACGTCCAGTCGCACATCAATGAAATATGAATATCTTTTGTTTAATCTTGTTGTTATTATCGGACCTGTCGCATCCCAATTGAGTCGCCAAATTAGACAAGTTTCGCGTTGGCGATTGAAGCTGCTCGTGAGCGGGATTACCATGATTCCGTATGTTATATGGGATGCGCTCGTTGCTGGTTCACATTGGTGGTTCAATGAGGCGTATACGCTTAATTTTCGATTATTGGGTTTGCCGATTGAAGAGTGGCTTTTTTTCATCACGGTTCCCTTTGGATGTTTGTTGGTATGGGAGACACTACCGCAGACTGATAGCTGGTTAGCACGCTCGAGATCTCTTCGGTACGTCAGAACAGTTTTATATGCTGCACTACCGATCGGTGTGTGGGTTTTCAGTACGGGTAAGCAGTATACAGGGCTGGTTCTATTCTGTTTTGGACTTGTCGGGCTGCTGGATAGATTGTTAGGTGTTGATCTCCTTCTGCGACCCAAGACCTATTTTTATCTTGCAATTATTTTCGGTTTGATTTTGGTATTCAACGGTTATCTCACAGGGCGACCGGTTGTTCTATATGGTGAGGCGTATCAGATCGGTTTCCGGGTTTTGACGATTCCTCTTGAGGATTTCGGATACGGCTTTACACTGATGCTTTTTAACACGATGCTCTACGAGAAATTCAGGACAGTTCGGTATGGAAAATAAGAAGGTAGCAGTCATTGGCGGTGGACTCGGTGCGCTCAGCGGTGCAATTCGTCTCGCACGATTGGGATTCTCTGTACAACTGTTCGAGAAGAATCCGAAGGTCGGTGGGAAGGTGAACGAGGTTGTTTTAGAGAACTACCGGTTTGATACCGGAGCATCCCTGTTGACGATGCCGTTTGTGATTGATGAGTTGTTTGATTTCGCTGGATTCAAGAGATCAGATTATCTTGATTTCGTGTCCATTGATCCAATATGCCGATACTTCTTTTCAGATGACTCCGAGATGGATGCGAGTGCCGACAAGGCGAAGATGAGAATCGCGATTCAGCAGCTATCACCTGATGACGTGGAAGCGTACGAGCAGTTTTTGAATTATGCAGAGCAGATCCATACCTTAGCATCCGAAATTTTTATGTTTACCCCGATCCATGAGTTCAGGAAACTCATGAAACCTCGACATTTTCAAACGCTGTTCAGGCTGCATCAAATTGATCCGTTTCGGACGGTACATCAGAGTGTTTCACGTTTTTTCTCCGATCCGAGACTCATTCAATTATTTGATCGATATGCCACTTACAACGGCTCAGACCCGTTTCAGGCACCTGCAACCCTTAACATAATTCCGTATGTTGAATACGCGTTAGGTGGGTATTACATCAAAGGGGGAATATATCGTCTGATTGATGCATTAGCGGCGGTGGCATGTGGGTTGGGGGTTCAGATTCATACATCGGCGAAGGTTGAAAAAATCTGCCATGATGGTAAACGCGCCAGCGGTGTGCTGGTTAATGGTGAAAAGATTGAAGCGGATTATGTGCTGTGTGGTGCGGATGCAATCGTAGCACATGACGAATTGATTGATGGACATCAGAATCGGCGCGAAAGATTGAATCGATTGGAGCCGTCGTTGTCAGGAATGGTGTTTCTCTGGGGCGTTAGAGCCAAGCACCCGAAGTTAGCGCACCACAACATTGTTTTCTCCAGTGACTACGATGCGGAATTCGAGCAGATTTTTAAACGCCAACAGGTCCCGGATGAACCGACGATCTATATTGCCATAACAAGTAAGGCAGATGCATCGCACGCGCCAGTCGATGGAGAAAATTGGTTTGTCTTGTTGAACATGCCCTATCTTGCGTCCGGACAGATATGGGAAAAAGAGAAAGATCGGATGCGTTCGGTTGTGCTGGATAAACTAAAGCGACTCGGTTTTGACATCGAGGATCGAATTGAGGTGGAGCAGATCTACACACCCGAGGATTTTTCTCAGCTTTACGCCAGTAATCGGGGAAGCATCTACGGTATATCGTCTAATAGCAAAACCACCGCATTCAAGCGGATACCGAATCGGAGTCGTATCCTTGATAGGCTTTACTTTGCTGGTGGTTCGGTGCATCCTGGTGGTGGAATCCCGTTGGTGATTTTATCAGGGAAGATGGCGGCGGCATTGATGGCAGAGGATCGTGGATCAAATTTATGTTAGGTCAACGAATGAGTTTGATAAGAGTTAAAAGGTGTAAAACAGAGCGTATCTTGAGGAATTGATGTTATCCTCACGGTACCGTTGACAGAGGTTGAGAGTTATGAAACGGAAAGTGATTATCATCGGTTCAGGGTTTGGCGGTCTCGCAGCAGCGATTCGACTCCAAGCTGCAGGTATACAGGTCACAATTCTGGAAAAGAACGCGAAGGTCGGTGGCCACGCCTATCAGTTGGTTAAGGACGGCTACACTTTCGACATGGGACCGTCGATTATCACAGCACCCGATCTGATTCAGCGTGTGTTTAAATGCGCTGGTGTGCGTATGGAAGATTACCTCGATTTGGTAAAATTGGATCCATTTTATCGTATCTACTTCCATGACGGTTCATCTCTCGACTATACGGATGACAGCGAACAAATGAAACAGCAGATGGCGCTGTTCAGTGAAACAGACGCTGGTAACTACGACCGTTTCATGGCGCATACCTGTCAACTCTACGATGCTGTCATTACCGATGGTTTGGGATCGATCCCATTTGACTTACCGACAATGCTCAGCTTTCTGCCGCAAGCCTTACGGCTTCAGGCATTGATGCCCGCTTATGACTTCGTTAAGAAGTATTTTGAGGACCCACGCCATCGTTTTACCTTTTCTTTTCACCCACTGTTCATAGGCGGCAATCCGTTTCGGGCGCCAGCAGTTTACCTCATGATTCCATATCTTGAAAAAACTGGAGGTGTCTGGTTCTGCAAAGGTGGCATGTATAATCTCGTTCGGGCATTGAAAGATGTGTTCGAGGGACTCGGTGGGGGCATTGAAACCGATACAGAGGTCGAACAAATCGTTGTTGAAAATCGAAAGACAAAGGGGGTGATGGCGAAGGGGCAATTTTACGAAGCGGATGGTGTTGTTTCTAATGCGGATCTGGTACACACCTATGGCGAGCTTATTAGATCTGGACATCGTAGGAAGTGGTCTAACAAAAAATTGAAGAAAACCCAATATTCAATGAGTGCCTTCCTACTTTACCTCGGCGTCCATAAGAAATATCCGCAATTGGCGCATCATACGCTTATCCTTTCTGAGAGATACAAGGGATTGGTAGATGACATTTTTGACAATAAAGTTCTTCCAGACGATTTTTCAATGTATTTACACATTCCATCGCAAACCGATCCGTTGATGGCACCAGACGGTTGTGAGAGCATGTACGTGTTGATTCCTGTGCCGAATTTGGAGAGCGGTATCAACTGGGAAAAGACAAAACAGAAATATACAGACAAAATATTGGCTTTCTTGGAGGACGACTTCGGACTGACGAATTTGAAACGCTCGATTGAAATACTTGAAACGTTTACACCTTCAGATTTCAAGAAACAACGGAACAACCATCTCGGCAGTGCATGGGGGGTTGAGCCTAAACTGACACAGACGGCATATTTTCGACCACATAACCGGAGTGAGGACATACAAAAGCTTTACTTTGTAGGCGCAAGCACGCATCCCGGTGCTGGGGTGCCGGGCGTTCTACTGACGGCTGAAACGACGGCGAAATTGGTCCTTGACGATTTAATAAAATAATTTTAATGTCCAGTTTTCAGATATTGCTCAGGAGAGGAGGAAATATCATGAAGGTATGGAAACCAGCAGACGAGAATCGTGCCGCCTTTGAGCACGCTCGCAGGATAACTGCTTATTATTCAAAAAGTTTTTATTTCTCCGCACGAATGCTGCCCAGTAAGCAACGTTGGGCAACGTACGCCTTGTATGGATTCTGCCGATACTGCGACAATTTGATTGATGTCCCGCGCCGACGAACTAAGTCGGATCTTCTCAGAGAGATTCAATTTGTGGCAGAAGAATTGCAAATTGCCTATAATACAGATGAGTCCGAACACCCGGTCATTCGTGCCTTTATTCTTGTGGCTAAATCTTATGGGATTCCGATTGCATATCCCCTTGATCTGCTCAAAGGTGTTACTATGGATATTCAGCAGACGCGGTACGAAACGTTTGATGAGCTATCTCTTTTCTGTTATCGAGCTGCCGCTGTTGTCGGCTTAATGATGACACATGTTCTTGGCTATAAGGATGATCGGGCATTTGACTACGCCAAGCAACTCGGCATTGCCATGCAGCTAACCAATATTCTGCGGGATGTTAAAGAGGATAAAGAGATGGGACGTATCTATCTACCGCAGACGGAATTGGTGCAATTCGGCGTATCCGAGCGACACATCTTTGACGAAATCATGACCCCTCAATTGCGAGCTCTTGTGAAGTTCCAGGTTGAACGTGCAGAACGCTATTATGCTGAAGCCATACCGGGGATTTCCCTGCTCAATACGGATTCACAGTATGCGATTTATTCGGCTGCTAAAATTTATCGCGGTATCTTAAGAAAAATCGAAGCCCGCGGCTACAACCCGTTCTTAGGTCGAGTTTTTGTGCCATCAGTTGAAAAAATGGGGATTTTGCTACACGAAGGACTCCGTACGAAGGTCCTATCGGCGCAGGAGAAACTATTTCCAGTTCACTCTGGAATTATAAATAAATGATTCAGGCACAACACCATCTTTGGGCGGATTTCATCTTCCAGCCGTATCTCAAACGGTTATTCAAGCGGCATTTTCATACAATCCAACTTTTGGGTGCGCTGCCGGAAATTCCGTCTCATTTGCCGTTGCTGTTGCTACCGAATCACAGTACATGGTGGGACGGATTCTTTGTGTATCTGCTCAACAAGCGGGTTTTTCAACGGACTGCCTACTTGATGATGCTGGAGGCGCAGCTATCTAAGTACCGGTTCTTTGCGAAAATCGGGGCTTATTCTATTGAACCGAAGCATCGACAAGGCATTGTTGAATCGTTGGAATATACCGTTGAGTTGTTAAATCAGGGTACGCCGCTTGTTTCTGTTTTTCCGCAGGGTGAACTATTGCCGTGGCACACGCGTCCGCTCGGCTATAAGCGCGGTGTTGAATGGATTTTACGAGAATATAGAAAGCCGGTAACAGTGCTTCCGTTGGCAATTCGCACTGAGTTCCTCGGTGAAAAGCGTCCAAGCGTATTTCTTCTCTTCGGGGATGTCAATTCGTTCGAGCCGGGCACATTTCCCGGGGTGGACTGGCTTGAAAAGACTGAGAACGCTTTATTAGATGACTTGGCATTGCGGATTCTTTGTCAGGAAGAAGGACAAAATTTGCTCTAATAGTTATCAGTTAAAGGTGGGCAATAATATTGTTTATATTAATATTTGTTGCTATAGGGTTGTTGGCGATTATCTTAGTGGTCACACTGTTTAATGCGGTAACAGCGCCAATGCTCAAAAGGGTAGACGGATGCCAAAACGGTCCACGCGTCTCGGTGCTAATTCCTGCTCGCAACGAGGAAGCCAATATCGGTGCTTGTATTGAGGGATTTTTGGCGCAGAAATACAACGATTTTGAGATTTGCGTTCTCGACGATCAGTCGACCGATCGCACTGGCGCGATCATTGAACAGTTTAGCCAACGGTATCCTGAGGTTCAAGCAATTCGTGGGGAGTCGCTGCCGTCGGGCTGGATGGGGAAGAATTGGGCGTGCCATCAATTGAGCCAGCAGGTAGATGGAGATATACTTATTTTCACGGATGCAGATAACCGTCCTGCGCCGGATGCCATTGCGAATACTGTTGCCTACATAAAGAGGTTTAAGCTTGGGTTGTTGTCGGCATTTCCAGAGAAAGTGACAGGAACTTTGGCAGAAAAACTTGTGGTGCCGGTGGTTGACATGTTCGTTTACGCTGGACTTCCGTTATGGCTTACGTACTTCAGTCGTTCGCCTTCACTTGCGGCAGCAAGTGGTCTGTGGATCGCATTCACCCACGAGGCATATCAACGGATTAACGGGCATCAGGCGGTATCAAATCAGATTGTTGAGGACGTTGAGTTAAGCCGATTGGCAAAAAAGAGGGGAATCAAAATCTTGACCTCAGTTGGCACTCGCGTGGTGTCTTGTAGGATGTATCATTCGTTCGGCGAGGTATGGAGTGGGTTTTCCAAAAACCTTTTTGGGTTGGTACGCTATAAGACTGTCCCGTTTTTTGTGCTAATGCTTATTCTGTTTACAGGGTGCGTCCTACCCTACATCACTGTCTGGTTCGCATCGCTTACAAAACTATCGCTCGTTGCTATCTCTATGAACATTGTTATGCGGGCTGTACTGGCAGTGAAATACAGGCATCCGTTCTTTACAAGTGTGGTTCTGCATCCGCTTGGTATTTTAATCACTTTGCTGATTGGCATCAATTCATTCTACCAAGTCAAACGCGGTCGCTTGGAATGGAAAGGACGGCAGATCGATATGCAGGTAAATGGGTAAGTGAATAAAGTAAAGATAGGTGTACTTTATCTACTTTTAGGGGCAGGCGGGTTGTGGCATGTACTCAATGTTTTTCAAGACATCATGCGAATCCTCGCTTCGCCGATGATGTTTGGTTTAGCGTTTTGGCTGTTTTGGGAATGCTGGCGGGTATGCTCAGAGGAGAAAAAAAAGAAATTTGTCCTCTGGAGTATAGGTGTTATTGCTGGTAGTTTCGGAATTGAATGGCTCGGTGTTCGGACGGGGCAAATTTTCGGTGCCTATATGTACGGACAGACCCTGCGTCCGTCGATTGGTGGAGTGCCAATCTGTATTGGGTGTGCCTGGTTTGTAATGCTTATCTCCTCGGTTGCTGTCGTCCAAACAATCGCACGGGAATCCGTGGCTAAAAGTACGATCAAATTAGCATTGTGTGTGGCATTGTTAATGGTCTGTTTTGACCTGTTTATGGAACCTGCAGCGGGAATGTTGGACTATTGGGTATGGGTAGACAACCGTATTCCGCTGCAGAACTATCTGGCGTGGTTCGGGTTGAGTTTTATCTTTGCGATGATTGGTATAAAGGCTAATTTGTTTTCTCAACCACTCCCTCGCATCGCGTTGCACTTCTATTTTGCGCAACTCGTTTATTTTGGACTTATAGACTTAAAAGGCTTGTCATAGCACCCACACGCTAAAGCGTGGGGCTTGTGCTTCATAGACGGCGACGACTTCTGAAAAAAAGTCGACTTACGCTGTCTCCACAAGAGGGTCTAAGCAACCTCTTAGAATGTTGATTGCAGCATTTATGTCTCTATCGTGGTGGGAACCACATTCAGGGCATGTCCACTGTCTATCTGAAAGAGAAAGATTTTCGTTGGGATGTCCACAATCGGAACACGGTTTTGTTGTCGGTGTCCACTGTCCAACTTGAGAGAACTCACGATTATGTTTGACGGACTTGAATCTCAACAACTCCACAAATTGACCGAAAGCAAGGTCAGAGACTTTACGTCCCCAGAGGCGTTTCATTGCCTCAAGGTTCAGCGTCTCGGTAGCGATAAGGTCAAACCTTCTACACAGGTCGGTCGCCAGTTTGTAGTGCCAATCTCTGCGTTGGTTGGCAACTTTGCGATAAAATCGTGCCAGTTCACGGACAACACGCCACCAATTCTGAGAACCTTTGACTTTACGAGAAAGACTTTTGTTGAGTTTCCGGAGTTCATTCAAGGAGCGTTTCAAAGGTTGCGGGTGTTGTATCTTTTCACCGGTATTCAGTGTGAGAAAAGCGTCTTTCATACCGAAGTCTGCCCCAACGCTTTCACCTGTGGCGGGTAAGACTTCTTGAGAGGCGTTATCGGTTACGACATACAACCAATACGAACCAACACCATCGCGAAGGATTTGGATATAGCGGACGTTTCCGGGTTTCCAATCACGGTGTTGGTGGAACGAGAACCAACGCTTATTGAACTTCAGGCGGTGCAGCGTTTCATCCCATTCTTTGAAGGAGATACGCACACGTCCTTCTTCGAGTTTGTAGCCTGTTTGAAACTTCGCAGAGCGGTATCTGCTACATCTTTTAGGCTGAGGCATTCCAACACGTTGGTTTCCGCCTTTCTTAAGGGAATGAAAAAACTTTTCCCAAGCAAGGTGCAAGCGGATAATCACTTGGTCAAGCGTGTCGCGTGGTATCCATGCCCAATGTTTCTTGGCACGTTGGAGCAACTTCGTCAGGTGCGGTTGCAAGCGAAAACGACCAGCGTATTTACCATAAATACGGTAATATCGCTTTTCCAACTTCAAGAAGTGGTTATGGACATCCGCAAGGTTATCAAGCATATTGCCCAAGCGTTTATTCTTAGGGTGGTTGCGTATCTGATATTTATACGTTCTCATAGATTTTCACGCTTCACGCCTTTTACCCCTGTTAAGTGAGTTGGCAGACAACTTGCCGAGAGGCAAGCCTTAACATGTCTGCCAGCGTGATAAAAACAGTATAACATCTTTGACGTTTTTTGTCAAGAAAAAAATAAGGAACAGGTTTTCCTCTCCAATCTAAAGATTGGAGTTTCCAAACCTGAAGAATTAGATGAAATCAATAGGTAAGGGTTTATTCATTGCGCTAACGATTATCAGTTTGTGGGGATTAAATCTCTCAATTTTGCTCACATTTGATGTCACTGGGATTGGCATCTCGCTGATACCTTTGGGAGTGCTTTGTCAGACCTTTCTCTATACCGGTCTGTTCATCACGGCGCACGATGCAATGCACGGTTCGGTTTGCCAAACACGTCCGCGAGTCAATAATACAATTGGAGCAATCGCTGTTGGGTTATACGCTCTGTTTTCGTATCGCAAATTATTAGAGAAACACTGGGCACATCATCGAACACCTGCAAGCGATACCGATCCGGATTTTCACGATGGGGAACACAGCGGTTTCTTGGCGTGGTATCTCCATTTTATGAAGGCGTACCTCAGTTGGAAACAGATAGTGGGTATGGCGGTTGTCTTTCAGATTATGGAATATATTTTGGGGATACCGACGTTCAACCTGATACTATTCTGGATTTCTCCCGCCCTGCTTAGCACACTACAGCTGTTTTATTTCGGGACATACCTACCGCATCGTTCGCCGAAAGGTGGATACGACAATCCGCACCGAGCACAAAGCAATGCCTATTCAACATTTTGGTCGTTTATCACCTGTTATCACTTTGGTTACCACTGGGAACACCACGAGTATCCACACATTCCGTGGTGGCGTTTGCCGGAGATGCGCAAAATGGTTGTTAGTACATCTTGTGGCAGTTCCTAACGCTATATCCGCCACGAGGGTTGTTAATCGAAGACTGATAGCCGAAAGCGAACGGAGTGAGCGAATCGATAACCACTAAGCCATTTCAACGAGGGTCCCTAACTCTTTTGCTTCTGCCGCTGCGAGAACCGCTGCGCCTGCGACAGCGTCTTGCACCGCCACGCCTACGGATTTGAAGAACGTGATTTCGTCATCTAACTGGCGTCCGGGTTTATCACCGTTGACGATTTCGCCGATTTCAGCGTCAATATGCGCGTTGGGAATGATGATATCTCCCGCTTCCTCTAAACAGGCTTCTCGCGAATCGACCACAATTCGGTCTGCCCGTCTTATGGTCGTCGTATCGACTTCCCGTTTTTCTGGAACGAACGTCCCAACGGCTGTAATGTGCATTCCGGGTCGTAGGGCGTTTCCATCAAAAAGTGGAGTTGCCGAGGTCGTGGCGCATAGAACAATATCAGCCTCCGCTACCACCTCTTGTGATGTAGACACAAGATTGACTTCGGGAGCATCTGTCCACTCTGAAATCTCAGCGGCGAGTTGTTGCGCGGAGGCTTGTGTGCGACTGATGAGGTTGACACACGCGATGTCCCTAACAGCCATTACTGCCTGCAGTTGTGCTCTCGCTTGGACGCCTGCTCCGAAGAGTCCAACCGTATTTGCGTCTTTGCGCGCAAGTAAGTCTGCTGCTACGCCGCCACCTGCACCTGTTCGGATGGCAGTGAGACTGGTGCCGTCCATGAAGGCTTTTGGAGTTCCTGTTGCTGGATCGAGGACTAAGACTGTTGCGGTAATGCGAGGCAAGCCGAGGTTGGGATTATCGTCGTAGACCGCGACAACTTTAATTGCGAAATCGCTGCGCTGGGGAAGATAGGCAGGCATTATGAGTGTAACCCCTTGGTCAGTGAAAATATGTTGCCGTGGCGGCGCGACCGCCTTGCCTGCCGAAAGTTGACCGTAGGCGTGCTGCATGGCCTCAATTGCTTTTGGCATCGGTAGCGCTGCTTGGACGTCGGAGGCTGAGAGAATTCGGATGGGCATAGAATCATTCCACGTGGACCACGGCTTCACCTAACACATCCATATCCGGGATGATTCCCAAACCGGGTTGTGTTGCGGCTGCCATTCTGCCGTTGGTACGCTGAGGTGCCCCTTCCGCCGTGCTGACGGTGACGTAACTGTTAAAATCGGTCGCTGTAAAAAGGAATTCTGTAGGTGTGCTGTGGGCGAGATGAGCGATTGCGGCGGTTGTAATATCTCCACCCCAACTATCTTCAATCGTCATCGCAACTCCGAGTTCAACGCAAAGATCTCTGGCGAGTTTTGCTTTGGTCAGTCCGCCAAATTTGCTTATCTTAATGTTGACGACGTCCATTGCACGGTCGGCATGACCGCGTAACAACGCTTGGATGCTGTCAATTGTCTCGTCGAGAACAAAGGGATGGTCTGTGCGCTGGCGGATGGCGAGGCATTCTTCATAAGAAAGGCAGGGTTGCTCGATATAGACATCCACATTGCTCACGCCTCGAACGACGCGAGCAGCTTGATGCATCAACCAACCCGTGTTCGCGTCTGCAATAAGCACATCTCCGGGTTGCATCAACTCGGCGATTGCGTGGATACGCTCGATGTCGGTGTTTGGGTCGCCGCCGACTTTCAACTGGAATTTACGATATCCTTCTGCGCGATAGGTTGCGACCTTCTCTGCCATTTCATCGGGGGATTGTTGGGAGATCGCTCGATAGAGCATGAAATCCTCTCCATACCTTCCACCGAGAAGGGTACAGACGGATTGGTTTGCGATTTTGCCGAGGATATCCCAGCACGCTATGTCGATTGCCGATTTCACATACGGATGTCCCTTGAGGGCAGTATCCATGCGTTGATTAAGGGGAAACAGCTGCGTTGGGTCTTCGCCGATGAGGTGCGGTGCGAGTTCAGCAATGCCGGTGCGGGTGCCGGCTGCATAAGCGGGAAGGTAGAAGGGGCCCAGCGGACACACCTCGCCGTAACCCGTGATGCCTTCATCCGTTTCAATTGAGACGATAGTGCTGTCGAAAACGGATACAGATTTTCCGCCTGACCAGTTATAACTGCCCTCATGGAGCGGCAGATCGACTTGATAAGCATTAATACAGCGAATTTTCATACTTTTAACTATGCGCCAAGCGTAAAATGACGTAATTGGTTACTTAATGATTCTCGTCTAAACTCCGCAAGCAGCCGTTGTTGCTTGCTCACGGCATTGGACGAAGTTTTCTCTAAGTCGAGGCGACGAAGGGCAGAAAGATTGTCAAGGGACCTCGCTGACCAACATCAGTTTTTTAACTATGCGCCAAGCGTGCAATGACGTAATTGGTTACTTAATGATTCTCGCCGAAGTTCCGCAGGCACCCGTTGTTGCTTGCTCACGGCATCGGACTAAGCGTTCTCTGAATTAAGGTGACGAAGGGCAAAAAGATTATCAAAATAGTAACACGTTTAGCGAAAACCATCAAGAAAAATCAGTATAATAAGGGCAACACTATGAAAACTATAATCACCGCTGTTTCAGGATTAGCAGCAGTCGGATTGCTGTGGGTTTTCTTTAGACCTCCTTTCGGAAAGAATATTGTTCACCTGAACACAGACCAACGGGTTGTCGCACTCACCTTTGACGATGGTCCAAGTCCACCATACACCGGACAATTGCTTGATGTTCTCGCGAAGCACAACGTCAAGGCTACTTTTTTTCTAATCGGAAATCGGGTTGAGAAACATCCTGAAATAGCGCGTCGCGTTATCGCCGAAGGGCATCAGGTCGGTAATCATACTTACAGTCATCCGTTACTGGGTTTCTTGCCACCGAATTATGTGCAGCAGGAAATTGAGCGAACCGACAAGCTGCTTCGGCAGGTCGGTGTTACGGGTGAAATTGTGTTTCGAGCACCGATGTTAACAAGGTTTCTTCCGGTGGCGTGGGTGCTGGCGAAAGGGGATCGAGCACACGTTAGCTGCGATGTGTGGAGTTGGGATTGGACAACGCAGAACCCGGATAAAATCACTAAAACGGTGTTGAGGAAAGTAAAACCGGGTTCAATTATCGTCCTGCACGATGGAATAGCAGGAAATAAAGATGAAAACCGTTCGGGAACGGTCAAGGCGACAGATCAAATCATTACCGCACTTAAGCAAGAGGGATACCGGTTTGTGCGGATGTCGGAGAGAACTACACTAATTCAGAAACGATAGTACACAGATCCGTGATTTCATCAATAACGGTGCCCTGCCAGTTTTCTACCTCTGGTCGATGTGGGTCGTAGACATCCGTTAGGTCAGCGCGCTTGAGTATCGGTAGCATTCCGACTGCTGCTGCACCCGTCAATTCTTCACTACTCCCGTCTCCAACATAAATACATTCCTGTGGCTGAACGTTCAACCGTTCACACGCAATCTCATAGATACGATGTGAGGGTTTTTTGATTCGTTCTTCACAAGAGAAAACGGGGGCATCAATGTATTGGGATAGAGGAGATTCTGGGAAAAATCGCGGAACAGCAGAGTTACAGTTGGTGATAAGTCCTATATACAATCCATTGCGTTTTAGCAGATCCAGTGCTTCCAAAACCTTAGGCTCAGGAATAATAGAATTCCTCGTGAATTTGTCCTTCAGAAAAACAATCTGTTCAATTCGTGTCCTATCTGCTTTAACACCTAAACGACGACATACCTCAGAAATATTCTCTTCAGGGGAGAGATTGCCTAATGACCGGTCCTTGATGGTTTCTCCCATAGCCTGCCAAAATTTCGGGTATGAAACATCAAGGATTTTAGCCATTTCCTCTTGAACCTTGTCATACGTTCGGCGACTAAAATTTTCAACCAATGTACCATATAAATCGAATATGATGGCTTTGTAGGACATCTTATCCCCACGCTAAAGTTTAAACGGTTTTAAGATGAAAATAGGCACTGTTATGGTTAACCTACAAGTGCCTGATTTCTGCAATTCTTTGTCATTAGCATCCAAAAACACTGATACTGTTCGAGGATTGACTAAGCGAAAATCTAAAATTCCCGATTCCATGATTTCCTTTCTGACTTGATATACGCATCAATTTCTGCAACGTTACTTCCCCATGTGCCTTTCATTGACCCACGCATCTTCTGAACCAGTTTTTTCTTTTGATCGCGAGAAAGTTCAGCAGGGACAGAAGGAAGTGCTTTGATTTCGACCTCAAGTGTTTGTCCTTCAGGAAGATTGATCTCGTCTAACGGTTCAATTATTCCGTTTTTGTATGTTGCTCTTATCTTTTTTAGATGTGTCATTTTCTACCTCCATCTTAAGTTTGCCGCAATTAGCACTCAAAACAGATGCCGTAGATTTTTGGTTGCAGGGATCAACCTATCGGTTTTCAAACGCCGCAATGTCCGCTTCATACTGCAAGGTCCAGCCGATTTCATCGAGTCCGTTTAGCAGGCAGTACTTCTCAAAATCGCCGATCTCAAAGTTATGGGCAGTACCGTCGGGACGAATTACCGACTGTTGCTCAAGGTCTATCATCAACTGGTATCCCTCAGTCCCGTGTGCTTCTTGACTGAGTGAAGTGATAACGTCCGCGGGCAAGGCGATCGGGAGGATGCCGTTCTTGTAACAGTTGTTACGGAAGATGTCCGCAAATGAGGGAGCGAGAATCGCCTTGAAGCCGTATTGTTGAAGTGCCCACGGGGCATGCTCACGGGAACTCCCACAGCCAAAGTTCACGCCGGCGATAAGGATACTTGCCCCTGCGTACCGAGGGAGATTCAGCACGAATTCGGGGTTCGGTTCGCCGTTTTCGAGGTAACGCCAATCGTTGAAGAGAAACTCGCCGAAGCCGGTGCGTTCAATCCGTTTCAGGAATTGCTTCGGGATAATCTGGTCGGTGTCAACATTAATCCGGTCGAGTGGGACGACACGTCCAACATGTTCTTTGAATGCTTCCATCTTTTGTTTTCTCCTTGTGGATGTTTTTTAGTATCTTCTGATGAATTTGGGATTCAGACTACCCAAGAATTTCATTGTAACACCTCAATGGGTTCCTTTCGTTTCCTTTCAGTTCGATCAAAATCCGTATCGAAGCTGATGAGTTGCATCTCATATTTCGCGGCGACAGCGTATTGATATGCATCGTCAAAGTCAAGGTCAAATTTATCGACTATCAGGTCCAGTGTTTTAAGATCTTCCAGAGACAATGAGAGGATGCCGACTCCGTCAACAATTATATCCTCTAAGAATGAACTAAAGAGGGCAAAATTCTTCAACCGATACAGAATAATGCCTATGGAATGAAGCGACAAATCCGTTATGTAGATTGTGCTCAAGTCAATATTCTGTAAGAATGATTGGACATCGTTCTTTTTCTCTTGTCCTAACAAGGCTTCAAGAAAAATATTGGTATCCGCCAAGTACACTAATCCCTCCAATCTGACGCTTTTTTCTGAAGTTCGAGGGCTGTAAACTGGTCCTGATACGCTTTTAATCCGCCAACCCATTCTAAATTTGGTGTTTTCTTCCGTTTTGAACTTTTTTTAGTTCGTAGGAAATCGATGAAATGAATAACTTCTTCTTGGAGTTCCGGAGGAAGCTCCCTGATTTTTTCAATGATGGTAGATTCCATTGTTAGCTCCGTATTTCCTTATATTGAGGTTGGAAGAAAAAAAATCCGCCTTCCAATATTCCACACTTTCTATTGGAACTTTCGGATGTCCACAAAGTGACCTGTGACCGCTGTCGCAGCCGCCATCTGTGGGCTGACGAGATGTGTGCGTCCGCCTTTGCCCTGTCTGCCTTCAAAATTCCGATTCGATGTGCTGGCACAGCGTTGACCCGGCATCAGGGTGTCGGGATTCATGCCGAGGCACATGCTGCAACCCGCTTCACGCCATTCAAAGCCTGCATCCCGGAAAATCTGGTCAAGTCCTTCCGCCTCTGCTTGGCGCTTAACTGCCTGTGAACCCGGGACGACCATCGCGCTGACATTCTCTGTGACTTTCCTTCCGTTTGCGATTTCAGCAGCAGCCCGTAAATCACTGATGCGGGAGTTGGTGCAGCTACCAATGAAGATCCTATCTACAGCAATATCTGTGATTAGAGTGCCGGGTTTAAGATCCATATATGCCAAAGCGTGTTCGGTGGCAGTCTTCTCGTCGGCTGTAGCCATATCTGCTGGATCCGGTACGCGTCCTGTTACATCGGTCACCATACCCGGGTTTGTCCCCCAAGTTACCTGGGGTGCGATGTCTGCTGCGTCGAGTTGTAGGGTCCGATCATAGGTTGCCCCTTCGTCAGTGGGGAGTTGTTTCCAGCGTTCAACTGCTGCATCAAACGCTTCACCTTTCGGTGCGAAACGCTTGCCAGCGATATACTCATAAGTGGTATCGTCAGGTGCGATCATACCTGCGCGTGCGCCTGCCTCAATTGACATGTTGCAGACAGTCATCCGTTCCTCAATGCTGAGAGCACGAATCGCGGATCCGGTGTACTCTACGACGGCACCGTTGCCGCCATCAATACCGATATGTCCAATAACCGAGAGAATAATGTCCTTCGCGGTGACACCGTAAGGCAGGGTGCCATCAATCCGAATCTCAAAGGTCTCCGATTTCTGTTGCAGAAGGCATTGCGTTGCGAGGACATGCTCAATCTCGCTGGTACCGATACCGAAGGCGAGTGCGCCCAGTGCACCGTGCGTTGAGGTATGACTATCGCCACACACAAGGGTTTTGCCGGGCTGTGTGATGCCGAGTTCGGGTCCGATGACGTGAACGATCCCTTGTTCAGGGCTATCGATGTCGTAGAGTGGAATGTCGAACTCAGCGCAATTTTCCGCGAGCGTTTCCATCTGCTTGGCTGCGATTAGATCGGTAATAGGCAGCGATCTGTCTGTTGTTGGGACGTTGTGGTCCATCGTGGCAAACGTCAAATCAGGACGGCGTACCTTTCGGTTGTTGAGCCTTAGTCCCTCAAACGCTTGTGGGGATGTAACTTCATGGACGAGGTGCGTGTCGATGTAGAGGATCGGCACCTCGTCTACGGAGGCACGCACCAGATGCGCCTCCCATATTTTTTCGTACATGGTCTTTTTTTTCATAGTTTTTCTTTTACCTCTGTTCTATTTGTACTTATGAAGCAGGACTTACGCAAAATCAGAGAATTAGGTCTATCATGACACAATCGGTGCGGTTCGGAATGCAGATCACATTTGGACGAGTACGCCGCAAAACCGCACCTACCGGGCCTGGGATAAAAGGTTACTCAAAAGCTTGTAATCTCCCCTCTTTCACGATCAACACGAGATTCGGTATCTCTGTGATGTGTCCGTCTCCGTTCGCATCAAAAGAGAACGTGCCCATAACTGTATCAAGGTCTCTAAGGTTCGCGAGTGCGTCTCTCACCGCAACCGCATCGGTGGATTGCGCGTTCTCAATTGCCTCGGCTAATATATTGGCAGCCGCATAACATGCCATCGCGAAGATATTTGGCACCGTGCCGTAAGTCTCGCGATACCGCTGAACAAACGCTTGGTTTCCTGGCGTGTCATCCGTGCTGAGCCAACTCCCGATCGTTATTGCACCTTCAGCAGCGGGACCCGCGGTCTGGATTTCAAGATTCGTTAGAGAACTCACAAAAAAAGGAACAGTTATGTCAAGGGCGTTCCGTTGAATCAGGATTCCTGGCTTTTCGGGTGGCAGGGCAGAAACGAAGACAGCATCAGGTCTCAACGTCTGGATACGCGTTAATTGTGCTGAGAAGTCTGTATCACCGCTCTGGAAAGTTTCAGTGGTTATCACCTCAATCCCCTGTGCAGCGAATGTTTCTCGCCACGCCATGTCTAAGTCTATTGAGAAAAAATCGGTTTCATCATACATCGTAGCGACCCGTTGGTAGCCGAGTTCTGCCTGCAGGATCGCGTTGCTTTTGCGGATAGTTGTATCTGTCGCGATCGGAACACGGAAAACAAAATCACCGAGCCCGCTCAGCCCACGAGCAGAGGATGTTGGACTTATTGCAACAACCTGATTTTCTTGTGCAATCGGGAAGGCAGCTTCCGTTGCACTTGAAGTCGAAGGACCGAGAATAATAGACACACCCTCTTCGTGAATAAGTTTGCTAAAGGCACGCACTGCACCTGCTGGTGTCCCCATATCGTCTTCTATGATGAATCTGAGCCTGTGATGCTTCCCTTCTGTGTTGTTAATCTCGTCAAGTGCCAGGTCAAAACCCTGTTTCATGCGTTCACCTGTAGGTGCCAAGGGACCTGTCAGAGGCAAAGCGACTCCGATAGAAATCTCGCTACTTTCATCTTCTATCTGGGGTGTGGCAGGTTGAATGATTTTCGACATTCGCTCGCAGGCAGAGAAACCAACTATCAAGGTGGCGATTGCTACAAGAAATATGAATGATTTCATTTTAATCTGTTCCTTTCTTTTAGTAGTTATCAGCCGTCAGTTATCAGCCATCAGTTATGAGGTGAGTGTGTTAAATCAGGGACCTCTTTAACTGACAACCGACAACTGATAACCATTATCAAACCCGCATAACGACGGGAAATATAAACGGTGTGCGTTGCATCTGTTTTGAGAAAAATCGGCGGAGCGCGCCTCGAATCTCATCTTGGACGATCTCCGTCTCGTGTTTCTGCTCGTCGCTTAGGTTTTCGATGACGCGGCGGGTGATTTCTTTCGCTTCCTCTATCAGTTCTTCCGATTTGTCCATATAGACAAACCCACGTGAGATAATTTCTATCTGTCCAGCACTCAGTGCCGTTTTACTGGGAACGTCTGTTTGTATAATTTTATCAACATCGTCAATGTCGGTTAGCATCTTTTCTATGGCTCCCGACCCATCCCCTGCATTGTTTGCGCCTGTCCCTATGTCACTGTGTAGAATAACGATAGGGATAAGGATGCCGTCTTGGGAAAGTTGGATACGGTCTCGGAGAACAATATCCTCAAGTTCGATTTCCGGTTTACCGTCAACAAGAACGCGTCCGGAGCGTCCTTCGCGTCCAAAAACTTCACAAGTTTCGGGTGTGAGACGAATAAGTTCACCATCTTCGGCTACTCTAATGTTCTCACTTGGGATGCCGACGGATTCGGCAAGTTCAGCGTGCCGCATCAGGTTTTGATATTCACCGTGCATTGGCATAAAAAATTTCGGTTGCAAAAGATTGAGCATTAACTTCAGGTCTTCGCTCGCTCCGTGACCAGAGACGTGTACATTGGCATTACGCTCGTGGTATATTTTTGCCCCGCGCCTGAGAAGGTGGTTCACTACATTTCCGATCGACTTTTCGTTGCCGGGAATGATTCGTGCTGAGATGACGACGGTGTCCCCTTGTTCTACCTTTAAAAACGAATGATTATCAAGTGCCATCAATGCCAATGCTGAACGCGGTTCCCCTTGGCTGCCCGTAGTCAAAATTACAACCTCATGCGGTTTGAACTGCGATGCATCGCGGGCATCAATGATATAGTCTGGATTCAGGTCAAGGTAACCAAGTTCAGAGGCGGTGCGGACGTTGTTCAAGAGAGAACGTCCGGTGACAGCAACGAGTCGCCGGTGTATACTCGCGAGATCGACGAATTGCTGGATACGGTGTAAACTTGAGGAAAAGGTGCAGAGGAACAATTTCTGCTCGGTTTTCTGAAAGATGTTGTCTATTGTATCATAGATACTACGCTCAGAGGGTGTTTGCCCGGGTCGTTCTGCGTTGGTGCTGTCGGAGATAAGGAGTTGGACACCTTCGGAACCCAAGCGTGCGAGCGTCTGAACATCACTTAACCTGCCGTCGATAGGGGTCATGTCAAACTTGAAGTCGCCTGTATGGACAATCATACCAACCGGTGTGCGCAATGCAATCGCTACACTGTCTGGGATGCTATGTGTAACGTGGATGAATTCAGCAGAGAAATCGCCCAGTTCGACTGTATCACCCGGGGCGATCGTATTGAGTTGTGCTTTGCCGAGTACACCGTATTCACGCAGTCTTCCAGTTGCGATCGCAAGTGTGAGCTGCGTGCCGTAGACTGGGACATCTAACTGCCGTAGTACGTATGCTAAAGCACCGATATGGTCCTCGTGTCCGTGGGTTAGAAGGATTCCGCGAATCTTCTCTTGTCGTTCAACCAGATAGTGGATGTCCGGAAATATCAGATCGACACCCGGCATATCCGAACTCGGTAGCATGAAACCGGTATCGATGACGATAAGGTCATTCTCGGTTTCGTACACCATTATGTTGAGCCCAAATTCACCTAAGCCTCCCAATGGGATGATCGAAACGGGATTCTCCGTAGCGAATGGCGTGTCAGCCGACTCGGATATATCTTCAAAATTTTTTGTCATATAAGTAGTTTTCAGTTATTGGTTATCGGTCGTCGGTTGTCAGTCTAAGGAGTATTGTGGCATTTATAAATGTGCGCAATTGCCACGCCTTTAACTGATGATTGACAACTATTAAACAACGATATTAATGAGACGATTCGGCACGACGATGGTCTTCCGAATCGGCTTATCTTCAATGAATCGCTGGACGCGTTCGTCTGCGAGTACCGCTTCCTCAATTTCTTTGTCGGTTGCATCGGCAGGCAGTTGGAGCCGGTTGCGAAGCTTCCCATTGACCTGTGCGATTATGGTTACAGTGGCACTTTCCAGTACGGCTTCGTCATGCGCGGGCCACTGCTCATGCGCGATGAACCTTGTTTCACCGAGACGGTGCCACAACTCTTGTGCGATGTGCGGGGCATAAGGAGCGAGTAGGCGCAAGAACACCTTCAGGCTCTCTTCCGGCAACGACTTCGCTTGTGTCGCAGCGTTGACAAAAATCATCATCTGGCTAATTGCTGTGTTCATCTTGTCAATGGATGCGGTATCCTCCGTCACCTGTTTGATGGTTTTGTGGAGTTCCCGCCAGAGATCAGGTTCCGTTGTGCCAGCAGCGTCGGTTAACTTTCCATTAAGTTCACCGTTCACTTCATTAACAACAAGTCGCCAGACGCGTTGCAGGAAGCGGTAGACACCCTCCACACCGGCATCTTGCCAGGGTGTGCTGGCTGTAACAGGTCCGATAAACAGCAGGTAAAGTCGAATTGCATCCGCACCGTATTTGTCAATTACATCGTCCGAGTTGATAACATTAAAACGGGATTTGGACATCTTTTCTATTTGTACATTAAGTGGCGTACCGTTGGCTTTTGCCACTACTGACTTCCCGTCATTGTGTTCGACTTCATGCGGATAATAATACTTACCGGCGTCGTCTTGATACGATTCGGCAAGGATTGTTCCTTGGTTCACCAAACCTTGAAACGGTTCCTGCGTAGAGACTAAGCCACAATCATACAGAACCTTATGCCAAAATCGGGCGTAGAGTAGGTGTAATACCGCGTGTTCTGCGCCACCAAGATAGAGGTCAACGGGCATCCAATATTGTTCAAGTGCGGTATCAAAAGGTGCTTCAGCATTGTGTGCGTCGAGGAAGCGGAGATAGTACCAACAAGAGCCTGCCCACTGCGGCATGATGTTCGTTTCCCGCGTCGCGGTTCGTCCATCTGGTAGTGTCACGTTCAACCACTCGCCAGCACGGGCAAGGGGCGGTTGCCCATCTTCTGTCGGTTTGTAGGCATCAATAGGTGGCAGTTCGAGGGGTAGTTCTTCGTCTGGTAGTTGAACAATGGTTCCATCTTCAAGGTGTGCGAGCGGAAAGGGTTCGCCCCAATACCGTTGCCGCGAAAAGAGCCAGTCCCGTAAGCGGTACTGAACCTGTCTCTTACCTCGCCCTTCACTTTCGAGCCATTGGATCATTTTCTCCTTCGCCTCGTCCACCTGCAAGCCGTTGAGAAAACCGGAATTAACGCAGATACCATCACCTTCGAAGGGTGCCTCTTCAATCGGATTTTCACCGCCTTTGATGACTTCGATGATAGGAATACCGAAAGCCGAAGCGAATTCGTGGTCGCGTTCATCGTGTCCGGGGACTGCCATGATGGCACCCGTGCCATAAGTCATGAGGACGTAGTCTGCAACCCAGATTGGAACAGGCGTATTGTTACACGGGTTGATAGCATAAGCACCCGTGAAAACACCTGTCTTCTCTGTAGCAAGGTCTGTACGTTGAAGATCAGATTTGTTGATAGCTTCTTTAACGTAAGCGTTAACTGCCGGTGCTGCATCAGGGTGCGTTATCTCAGAAACGAGCGGATGTTCGGGTGCCAGCACGCAATAGGTTGCACCGAAGAGCGTATCAGGACGCGTTGTGAAAACCGTGAATGTCTTATCACTATCTTTGATGTCGAAGGTAATGTCTCCGCCCTCTGATTTGCCGATCCAGTGCCGTTGCATCTCCTTGAGTCCATCGGGCCAATCCAATAAATCCAAGTCTTCCAGCAAGCGGTCTGCATAGGCAGTGATTCTGAGCATCCATTGCCGCATGAGGCGCCGCTCAACTGGATCACCCGTCTCAACATATTTACCGTCCTTTACCTCTTCATTTGAGAGGACGGTGCCGAGTGCGGGACACCAGTTAACTGGGACATCGGCGAGATATGCGAGGTCTTTTTCATAGAGGCGGAGGAAAATCCATTGTGTCCACTTGTAATAGTCGGGTAGAGAGGTGTCAATTTCACGCGACCAATCGTACGAGAAACCGATACGTTGCATCTGCTGCCGGAAGGTATCGGTATTTCGTCGTGTAATGTCTATTGGATGTTCGTTTTCACGCACTGCGAAACGCTCTGTTGGGAGTCCGAAAGCATCCCATCCCATCGGGTGCATCACGTGATACCCCTGCATGCGTCGGAAATTCGCAAGAACATCGGTAGGTAAATAATTTTTCGAGTGCCCCACGTGCAGCCCGGCGCCTGAGGTATATGGGAACATGCCAAGCACATAAAATTTGGGCTTGGTCTTTAGTGTTTCGATATCGTTTGGAATTTTGAATGCTTCTTTTTCGCGCCACTCGGCTTGCCAATACGGTTCTATTTTCGCCGGGGCGTACGGATGGTTCTCCATTTCGCTCGCTTCTCCTTTTTCAGCCTTTTTGTGCTGGCTTTATATTATAAATTCTACCACAATCACGTTAGATTGTCAAGACAGAGTGCTTTGGCTTCAGGAGTATTTAATTTTGATAGTCGGGGGTCGCGAGCGTGAGAACGTTCCTACAAAGGTGGTCAAGAGTAGTTGATTGGGAAAGCGATTGCTTCTGTAAAGACGACGCGGATATAGAGGATCGCTTTGGCAGGAGGTGGGAAAAGAAAAG
This sequence comes from Candidatus Poribacteria bacterium, assembly GCA_022826805.1. Lineage (GTDB taxonomy): Bacteria > Poribacteria > WGA-4E > WGA-4E > WGA-3G > WGA-3G. Next base: position 37,602 of record JAJDUH010000067.1, on the reverse strand, counting down.
GCGAGGTTTCCTTACCTCGCCTACCGATTTTAAAGAGAAAAAAGGTGTAATTGGGAAACCTGCCCAGCGGTATGCCTATTAGTAAATGCCTGTATATCCAAATTTACGCTGTATTACTGTGCCTGCTTTACTACCGCATTTTGCGTGGCAGAGAGAACGCTGCGTAACGACTGAAAGTAGCTCATTTCAGCCAGCTTTATCCGTTTCTGATCGCCTTCAATCCGCGCTTTGACAAGCGTTTCCCAATTCAGCTTCAGCATACGGTTTGTTTTCTGTAGCACTTTCCAGTGCCCTTCTGAAATCATCGTGCTTCTCCTTATGTAATACGGTGGGTAGTTTAGTATGACCTGCCAGAGAAGACATTCAACGGTTCAGCCAGTATATCTTAGGTCGTTATGACCTGCTCGACATTAATATGTTGCACCTGTCGATAGATATCTTCGTTAAAATGACGCTGTTTATATGAAGTAAAAACGTTAGATTGGCAAATTTGGTTTCAAAAGTCAGCGTGAGTGCTATTTTTTCCTGAATGGGGATAAGGATCTCTATGTGTTTAGGATTCCCTTTCCCCTTCACTTTCCGTTCCTGATGTCTGTGGTGAATGTATTTTCATAATTCACCATAAATAGTCCTAGAATCCCGAAAAAAATCCGTTACAGAAATTTTCTTTTTTTGCTATAATACATTTGACGTGGACGCAAGGCTTCAAAAGCACCTTTGCCAATGAAGTGTTGTTCACGCTAGGGCAGCTCCCTAATTCATTAGGTGCGCCGCCGGTATTACGAGTACCGAGCGACGCGTAGCACTGCCATAAAACCGGTATGACAGCGCTGGTTTCTATTATATCACAACCGACGCTTCGCGTGTAAGATTAATGGAAACCAGCACCCTATAGGGAAGGTTGCCAAAGACCTTTCTATGACTTCTCGATGCGCCCATCGGCGCACCCACCCCTATAGTCCTGTCATTTTCCTTAGACGCAGAGAAAAGGGATTTCCTTTACTCTCATGTTGCAGCCTTGTAAGCAGCCTGCAAGAGGACTATGAACATTCGATTTGCCCTCAACACGCTCTATTACGGCGATTGCCTTGATATTATGTCAGGCTTTCCCGACGGCTATATCGACCTGATATGCCTTGATCCACCGTTCAACTCCAACGAGAAATACAACAAGGTTTTCAAGGATTCCGGACTCCGTATCGACCCACAAATCAAAGCATTTGATGATGTCTGGCTCTGGGACGATACGTCTGCCGAACGCGTCGCGCGTGTCAAGAACGCTATTGCCAACCCCGCGTCAAAGGTGATTGCTGGGTTTGAAGGCTTCATCCCACAGAGCAAAATGCTCTCCTATACCTCCTACATGGCTGAACGGCTGTTTATCATGCACCGTATCTTGAAAGATAGAGGGAGCATCTATCTGCATTGTGACCCCTACGCGAGCCACTACCTCAAACTCGTGATGGATGCGATTTTCGGTGAGAACAACTTTCGGAACGAGATTATTTGGTGCTATGCAGGTGGTGGCACGCCAAAGTGGGATTACCCAAGGAAACATGACATTATATTCCGTTATTCAAAGGGACCGAATGTAACTTTCAATGTAGAGTATAGACCCTATGGAGAACATAATACGACAGGCGAAAGAGCAACCGATAGAGGCGGCACAAGAAAAAAGGAATATCGTAAAGAAGGAACGCCTATAAATGATTGGTGGACAGATATAAAACCTGTTATAAACTGGTCAAATGAACGCCTCAATTATCCAACCCAAAAACCGCTTGCCCTCTACGAACGCATCATCAAAGCCTCCTCTAACCCCGGCGACCTCGTATTAGACCCTTTCGCGGGCTGCGGCACGACGATAGAAGCCGCGAAGAAAAACGGACGGGATGTTATCGGTATAGACATCCTACCGTTCGCACTCCGTTTGATAAACCGATACCGCCTCGCACCAAACGGTATTGAGTCTCTACCTATCCAAGGCGTGCCGGTTGATATGGACACCGCCCGTCAACTTGCGAGAACTGCTCCGTTCAAGTTCCAGGACTGGGCGATCTCACTCGTAGACGGCTTGGCATCCAACCCACAGAAAGTTGGCGATGATGGTATTGACGGATTTGGGGTGTTCCTTAACACACCAGATAACATGGATCGCAAAGCGATTCTCGTTCAAGTCACAGGTGCCTCCGGTTCACAGAAGGCGAAGTTTGATAGACTTCACGCGAATATCCGAAACGAGAACGCCGCGATGGGAATCTTAATTACACTCGGCGCACAGACCGCACAACACAATTGGAAACATACCTTAGACCCTATAAGAATGGGCGAAACCACTTACGCTCCCATACAGTGTTTCTCTATTGAGGAATACTACCGAAACAACGAGCGATGGGATCGGATATTGACACTCCCTTCGTTGGCGAATCCGTGGACAGGCAAGGAGGTGCAGAAAACTTTATTTGATGCGTAAAGGAAAGTCCTATGAAACACAACCCCGGGAAATCACAAGTTCTCAGAATGAATAAACCAAAGGGCGCGACTCACATCGTCCCTTAACTTTAGAAAAAAAAACATGTTTACAGCACAAGCAATCCTCAAGACACAATCCCGTGGGACGCTCTTATCCAGCAGGGAATTCACGGGTGCAACACAACAGGCACTCGAGTCTTCTGCAGAAGATTGGGCACAGCAGACGCTTCACGACCTCGGCTATCGATCAATCCCGTATGCCGAGGGGTATTGGCTACGCGACGGGACGCTTAAGCATTACGACTGGGGCGACATCGTTTTGACACTTGAACTCATGGAGGGAATATAGATGTTGATTGGAAGTGAATCTGATAGAGACATCATCAGACCGAGACATCAAATGATAGTACCGGGGCTTGGCGTTTTTATCGCACCCAACGCTGTCGCACGCCTGTTTCAACTTCACGATTATACCCAGTGCCCGCGGTTCGGAAACCCTGAAAAGAAAATTCAACGCGTGCTTTACCCAATTCTACGACCAAATGTTATGCACTGCCCACGCTACTATCATCTCAGGCAGGCAGCACGGTTCAAACACCAAAAAAGGAACCTCGCTCGGCAGGTTAGGTAGGGCCAATGAAAGAAGCCATAGTTGAACAAGCAGTCAAAACCTATTTCACTGACCAATTCCCGCAATTTTCAACATCACAGCAGTGCGAGGTCCAGTTCGGCACGCGACACGGCATCGCCGATGTTGTTCTGCATCAGCCCATTCAAGATGAAAAAGGATACTTTGTCGCGATTGCGGAGTGCAAGAGATTACCTCTCCCTATCCTACGAGCACAAGCGAGATCACAGTTGAAAAGTTATATGAGTGCGACTAACACACGGTATGGTGTTCTCGCTGTCGGCACGGATCCCCGGCATTGGGAATTTTGCGAGAACAGGTATAACAACTGGTTTGCTGAGATCAATCGGGAAGATTTTGAACGAGGCATTGAGAACTGGGAACCTGTATCGGCAGAACCTCCAGCCATAGGGGGACAAGCGAAGCATAGCACTTCACACTGGTGGAAACGGATTGCCCTGTTTTTAGGCGTTCTGTTTATTGTTAGCATCTCATCACTTTTGTTGCTGTGGCCCGATCCACCAGAACCAATTGTTTATATCACGCGGACGGGTAGAAAATACCATACCTACAATTGCGAGTTCTTGCGGGAGTATAACGTAGAAAACAAATTTGCCATTTATTTGGATGAAGCCGAGAAGAATCATGACCCTTGTGGGATTTGTTACTCGTATAGAACAACAAAATCAAGGTGATTCCCTAAGGAGTTTAAGAATGTTTAAGAATTTAACTTTTAGCATCATCATCTTTATTATAGTCGCAAGATTAGCTGGGATTGCCAATAATGCATACCCTCACGGAGGAAAATTAGCAGCAGATGGCTGTCATAATGATAATGTAAGGGGAGAACGACACTGCCACAATGCTAAACAGCCAGCTGAAATTCAAACAAAAAACACTGTTATTTATCCTAAACTCAATCTCGGTTCATATTTATGCCATAAAGTTGAGATAGTAAGTATACATGATGGTGATACAGTAACTATTTTGATAAACAAGCGTAAAGTAAATGTCAGACTTGCTGGTATAGATGCCCCTGAATTAAGCAAACAGGAAGAAAGAGATAGTGCAGAAACGAGCAAGTTATTTCTATCACATTTAATAATAGAACACCTACAAGTAGGAGGAGAAATTATAGTCCTCTTTGAGGCATCAGATTCAACTTTAGACGGAATAAAAAGAGGCGCATTCGGTAGACCTTTAGCATATCTATTCCTGATTCGGCATGGAACAGTTGAAAAGTTTGTAAATTTTGAAATGATTCATAGCGGAAATGCGAAAAAATCAGAATACCCTTCTCCATACAACACTATTCTGAGTTTCTCTAAAGATAGGTTTGATATTACTAATATAGATTTAAATTTAGAGATTAATAACCAGCAAAAAGCCTCTATTGCCCCGCAATTCAAGATCACTACAACTTGGGCAAAATTTAAGAAACAATAAACAAAAATTTCCCAAGTCCGAAACTACTTATTGCTATTTTTTTCATGAATAATCTCGCGGGTATGCTGTAAACTTTTGAAAAATTCGTAATAATATTGTATAATGCTGAAGTTATACTATACGCTATGACAAAATGTCGCGTCCACAATAGAGAGACCACTGACCGTGCCTAATGCCTTGGTGAGGAAAAATATATGAAGAATAGACTATCTCGACGACAATTTCTACGTTTCGGTACGTTTGCATCTGCAGCAGTCAGTCTCGGATTTATGGGTTGTAGCCGAGCACTGATTGAAAAAGTTCCCGGTTTTGGACCTGAACCGCCTTATGAGTTCATGCCAACCCCAAACCGTCTCCTTGACCTTCCAGAAGGGTTTACCGCTCACGCTTTTTCAAGAACGGGTGAGATCATGGACGATGGACTTTGGGTGCCTGGTGGCCACGATGGCATGGCAGCTTATCCGGGTCCCAACGGCAAAACGATCCTTGTTCGCAATCACGAGTTGGTCGCCACCAGCAAGTCGGTCGGTGCGTTTGGGTGGAATAACGAGAAGCTTGAACGCTCCGTCACCAATAAATTATATGACGCTGGTTCTGGTGAACTACCGTGTCTCGGTGGAACAACAACGCTCGTCTATGACACGCAAACGCAAACATTGGAGAAGCATTTCTTGAGTTTGGCAGGGACAATCCGGAATTGTGCTGGCGGTCTCACGCCATGGAATACGTGGATTACTTGTGAAGAAACCATGCAAAAGGCTGAAGCAGAAACGACTTATGAAGTCGACCACGGGTATAATTTTGAAGTCCCCGTCTCTGCTGACATAGAAATAGCCGATCCCATCCCGCTAAAAGCGATGGGACGTTTCAATCATGAAGCGGTTGCTGTCGATCCTAAGACTGGGATTGTTTATCAAACGGAAGACAGAGGCGATAGTTTAATGTATCGATTTATTCCCAACAAACCGGGAGAACTGGCAGCAGGGGGCAAACTACAGGCGATGAGGATCCGAGATCTCAAAGGCGCAGATACCCGAAACTGGCAGAGTCGGATGCAAAAGATTTTTCCATGGACATACAACCCTGTCCCGGTCGGTGAAACATTCGCGGTCGAATGGGTGGATATTGAAAATGTAGAGTCGCCAGATGATGACCTCCGCGTGCAGGGGAATGAAGGTAAAGGTGCAGCGAAGTTTGCGCGGGGCGAAGGGATATGGTACGGTAGTAACTCCGAGAATGGAGAATTCTATATTGCCTGCACGAATGGTGGTATTGCGTACAAGGGGCAAATCTGGAAGTATACACCGAGCCCTTATGAAGCGACAAGTCGTGAGGAACAACAACCCGGTACCCTGCAACTCTTCATTGAGCCAAACGACAGGAATCTCATGGAAAATGCGGATAACCTAACGGTCACACCGTGGGGTGACCTCATTATTTGTGAAGACGGACCCGAGGAAGAGTTCCTTGTCGGTGTAACGCCTGAAGGGCATCTTTATAAATTTGCTCGAAATGCCGGCAATATGTCTGAACTCGCCGGTGCGACGTTCTCACCTGACGGTACAACGCTCTTTGTAAACATTCAAAGTCACGGGATTACACTGGCGATTACCGGTCCTTGGCACGAGATTCGACAACGCCCTCTGACCTAACGCTAACGTGCCTATTTCTTGACAATTAACCCAAGTTGCTACCTACAAGACTTTAGGTATAAAAATACCCGTTTTGATGAAAAAAGTTCATGATCTCCGTAGCTTTCGTAGCGTAAATTTTTAGTTTGCGCATTCACTGGCACAAACTGGAAAGTTTGTGCTACAAGTAGCAACTTAGGTTAATTAAAATCTTTCATATACGAGTAAAACCCGACACTTTTGGTTAGATTGAGGTGTCGGGTTTCGCTATAAGGACGCCAATCTTTTTGCTTGGTTTTTTTTAAGTAATTATGGTATCATTTAAATTATCCATAGTGGCTCAGTTGAAAAAGTTTTCCGTATACTACGATAGTATTTTTGAGCAAAGCCTTTCATTTATATTGTGGAGCATCATATTCATCCCGTAGGGACAATCATTCGATGACAGAAATAAAAACAGACCTTTATCTTGGAGATTGCTTAGAAGTACTCGCCGATTTTGATGCCGATTCATTCGATCTAATTATGACTTCGCCTCCGTATGCGGACCGCCGGTCCAAAACGTATGGCGGAATTAGCCCCGATGAATATGTTAATTGGTTCATGCCTCGGGCTGAAGAATTTTTTAGAGTCCTCAAACCGTCTGGGACATTCATTCTGAACATCAAGGAACAAGCTGTTGACGGAGAACGGCATACTTATGTTATTGAGTTGATACTTAAGATGAGAGAACAGGGATGGTTGTGGACAGAGGAGTTTGTCTGGCACAAGAAAAACTGCTATCCAGGCAAATGGCCGAATCGATTTAGGGACGCTTGGGAGAGATGTTTGCAGTTTAATAAGACGAGAAAGTTCAATATGTACCAAGAGGCTGTTATGGTGCCAATGGGGGATTGGGCGGAGAAAAGGTTGAAAAATCTCAGCAAGACGGATCAAAATCGGGACACATCGAAAGTGGGGAGCGGATTTGGTAAGAATGTTTCAAATTGGTTAGATCGAAAAATGGCATATCCGACGAATGTTTTGCACTTAGCAACGGAAACAGGAAATCGAAAACACAGTGCCGTTTTTCCCAGGGCGTTGCCTGAATGGTTTATCAAACTGTTTACGAAGGAAAATGATTGGGTACTTGATCCGTTTGCAGGTGCTGGTACGACATGTCAGGTTGCTCAAAAGTTATTAAGAAATTCCGCTGGTATTGAAATTTTACCTGAGTACTATCAATTGACAAAAGAAAGTATCAACTCAGCACAATGTGTATTATTTGAAGAGAATGAATATGAAATCCATTACACAACAAGAGATCGCTGATTATGTTGAGGCGAACATTCAAGTATTTCATCAGAGAAGATTGGATAACCTTCAAAAACTAAAACTAATGAATGTCGTCCGGCAAAAAAATCCCTATCTATTCAAGGCGAAGAACGTTAATACAGCACAAGATTTTGTAAAGACCATTTTAGATGCTCGTCTATCTTCGCAGGAAGAAACAATTTTTGGTGGGTTTCTGGAGGAACTTGCTATTTTCATCTGCTCAAAGGTATACGGTGGTCAAAAGTCTGCAGCCGAAGGGATTGATTTAGAGTTTGAAAGGGATAGGATAAGATACATTGTATCAATCAAATCTGGACCGAATTGGGGAAATAGCAGTCAAGTCAAAAAACTGCGAGATAACTTTAGACAGGCTAAACGAATCCTCGGGACGAATACATCATCAACGAATGTTGTCGCTGTCAATGGGTGCTGCTATGGAAAAGATGGGACACCAGATAAGGGCGACTATTTGAAATTGTGTGGACAACAATTTTGGAAATTTATATCGGGTGATGATAACCTCTACACTGACATAATTGAACCTTTAGGACATCGGGCGAGGGAAAAAAATGAGCAGTTTATGGATGAGTATGCTAAAGTCATCAATAAGTTTACTCTCGAATTCATGGGGACATTTTGCGACGCTGGGGGAAACATGCTTTGGGAAGAAATCGTCAAATTTAATTCAGCGGATACTACATCTTGAAAACCGGTTTTAGGTTCAATTCATCTTACCCCAATTTACATCTTGATAATTCACCCTCCTGACGAAACCAATACATGCTGACCATATAACATCAGCGCGCCCGTCTTTTAGCAGCTAACAACCGCGTCATTGTCGCCTCTGCAGGCTGCGAAGATGCTGTATCTTCTGAAGTACGTCCATCTAAAGGTGTTATGTTCGCTGATGTCCCTGGGACTTGGGTCCTGATCGATGTATCAGTAGATTTTCCAAACAGTCGCTCAAAAAACGCCGTCAGGTGCCTATTCGCTACGCTGTAACGCCGAAGAATCATCTCTAACACGAACAAAATAGCAGCAGCGATTAGCAACGTTTGCGCCAATGAGACCTGCTTTTCAACGGGTGTGCCTGCAGGTCTTGTGATCTGGGTTGACGTAGGCTCATGAATGCCAGCCGTGCCGGCAGCAAGCATCTTTAGCAGATCGGTATCGACCCCGAATTCGGCGTATTCTGCCGGATAAGAGAGCGACAAAATTTCGGTGCGTCTGCGTTCGTCGCCTTCGCGTTGGGCAGTGACAATGTAAGCACCGCTGTTCGACATCTGAAATGTGCCGCTGTAACGTGTCGGTGTATCCTGTTGCATCTCAACGGACTCGCTTACCCCGTCCGGACCTGCAACGTGAAGTTTGTACGCTGTTTGGGACGAGGTTCGCGTATCAATACTCACCCGTGCTACGCCGTGACGAAGTGATACCGAGAGGTCAAAGTCGGCATCTGTGTCTGTTGCAGGGAGTGCCCAATCGACGACCTGTCCCCAGAATTTCCCAAAGTTGTCCCATGGAATCCATTCTTTCGACCATGCCGGTTGGACATCCGATGTCCACGCGATCGATTTCCCCAATCCAAAATTCCAACCTGCCAAGATCGGTTCGTCTTTGTGGGAACGAATAAAAACCTGTGCGATCTCTTTCTCCGTCGTTGAGACATAGCCGTGGAGCTGAGGCACCGTACCAAGACCTGCCAGAATCGGTTCATCCGGAACAACAGTAACAGGTTGAAACGGTTCTTGAACAATGTAACGTCGTGTCTCTCGTACGGCTTCTGTTAGGACTGTGGGCAATTGTTGGAGATTTTGAACGAAGACAGCGCGTCCACCGCCGGTTTCCGCAACTTGTGTGAGGAGTTGTCTGTTGGCATCGCCTACTGCAATCGCCGTGATGCTGATACGTGCTTCAGCGATCTGTGCCGCGAGTTCAAGAAAATCAGATTCTGTGTCATCGGATTTGCCGTCGGATAAAAGGACAATGTGTTTCCGTTTGGACTCGTTTGCTTTGAGCATTTCGTATGCGTCTTCAGTCGCATCTTTTATCTTTGTGGTGCCGCCTGTTGGACGGAGTTTACTCACGGCGGAGATGAGTGCGCTGTGGTTGGATGTGAGATCAGAGATACGATGAATGTCGGTATTGAAACCCAGGATTCCAGCCGCGTCCTCCTCGTCAAGATTACGGATACCGGTGCGCACGCCTTCAATAGCAAGTTGAATTTTCTGTCGCGCCCCGACGTAGTTTGCCATGCTGCCCGATGTATCCAGGACGAAGACAATAGCGACAGCGTCTTTGCGTTCACGCGGTGTCATTTCCACTGGAAGTGCGCGTTCCAGTGCCGTCTCAGTATAGCCGCCTGGTCCGTAAGCGTGTCTACCACCGATAACGACTAACCCGTGTCCGAGATCGTGGATGTAATTTTCGATGTGTTGTAGCTGTTCGGACGAAAGCGAGTCAACAGAAACGTTGCTCAGAACCAAAACATCGCTGCGTTGGAGTGCCACGAGTTCTGTTGGCATCTCGGCGGGTGACATCACCTCAACACCGAAACCGTTCTCCTCAAGAACGGTTTTGAGAGCGTCGGTATCTGTGGGATTGCCCTCTGTGTATACGGAGACTTGTGGTTTGTCCTGAATCTGCACAACAGCGGACGCCTGGTTATTTTCAGGGATTTCATCGGTTACGTTTAACTTCAACCGATATGTGTGGTTTCCTTCTTCAGTAATCTGTTGTGTAAGTAGTGGATAAACGTGTCTGCCGCTCGGTAGTGTCCATTCAAAGTCGTCAATCGGTGTGTCTTCGTGATAGAGGGTGGCGTTCAGTTTTGGGATGCGCCCATCGGTTTCAATCACTGCCTCGATTCCGAAACGCTGTCCCTTGCGGACTTGACTTGGTAGCTGCAGCTGTACCACTCGTACTGCATCATCGACAGCATTAAGAGGGACTGTTAATATTTCAACCTTGCTTGCCGAAAGCAGTGGCAGGTAGTCTTTGAGAGATGTCCCACCAGTGTTATGCGTTCCGTCGCTAAAGAGGACGATTCGTTGGTGATAGTCATCCGGCAGCAGAGCAATTGCCCGCTTAAGTGCTGTGAGTATGTCCGTACCCTCTCGCCCAAGCGTCTGTTCTGTGAGCGTCTTCAACGACACTGCAAGCGAATCTTCAGGCGGTAAGTCTTGCTTGGAACGGATTTCTCGAAGGACAGAGGTTTCCTTTGCAAAACTGATAATGCCAAACTGATCGGTGGGTTTCAATTTTGCGACAGCGGCGTTTATCTGTGTGAATGCTTCTTCGTGCTCCGTAGGTGGAATGCTTTCGGAGGCGTCGAGCAGAAAGACGACAGCGAGATGCTGTTCTTTGTGTGTGCCATGCAGATCGGCTAAGGCGAGAATCGCACATAAGAGTGCGGCACCTCTAAGGCAGAAGGTTACGCTTTTTCGCCACTTCGCTGCGCCGAGGTGTGCACGGTGCTGCACAAAGATTATTATGGGGATCGCAGCGAGCAGAATTAGGAAGAGGGGGGCGCGGAAATCAAACATCAAGAAGTTTCACCGAGCAAGCCATATTATTGGTCACGCAGTTCCTCTTCGTTTAAGAGAGCGTCCGAATCGAGGTATGGATCCCAGATGAGGTGCGAGATTAGATAGTTCCGTAGATCGGAGAATTCGCTCGTCAACCCATTGCCGTTTGCCTGCATGAAGACCCCTTTGGCATTATTGTGCAGGAAATAACGAACATTGGGAGCAATACTCCGCAAATTCGGAAAAGGTAAATCGTCGCCAGTCGATTGAAACACGAGTGTTTTGTGAGTTGGCATAGTTCCTTCCTCAATTCTGCGGTGTGTAGTGCTGCGTCACGTTATTTCGGCGTCTGCCTGATACTTCTGCTCGTTGAATAACGCAATGAAGGCGATCGCAGCAACGACTGTTACAACGATAGGCACCATGAAGATTTTTGCCCATGCGTGTCCACCTTCGGCGTAAGCGAAGTAGTCGTGGACACGTCCGCTGACGATATGCCCGACTAACATACCAAAGCCGTTAGTTACAAAGAGGAGTAAGGATTGAGAACTCGCTCGAATATCTTGTGGACTCAATCGCTCTACTGCAATCATCCCACCAACAAAAAAGAACGAATAACAGATCCCATGCAGTGTTTGTGCTCCAATGACCAACCATACAGGTTGACCTATGGCGAAAATAGCGTACCGAACCGGCCACGCAAGGATGCCTAAAAAGATGGTAAACCGCATTCCAAACCGTCGCAAGCACGGAAACAGAAGGAGCATGAGGACGACCTCGGCAACCTGCCCAAGGCTCATCGCGAAATTGGCACTACTCCCGGCAAGCCCAACGCCGTGTTCTGCCTCGGTCAGAAATAGGTAGGTTAAATTGTAATAGAAAGGGAGTTCGATCGCAACGACAAAGGAAATAATCAGCAGGACGGCGAAGTTACGATTTGAGACAAGAGAGAAGGCTTCAAGAAACGCATAAGGGTTCTTCGCCTCTTTGCTTGGTGGTGTGTTAGGGAGTGTCAGACAATACGCACCCATAATAAAGGAGAGGACAGCCCCGAAAAGGAGACAGTCGCCGACGTGTGGAAGGGTTACCTCCCGTCCTTCCCAAAATCGAAGGTACAGACTCAGCACCCAATTAATTGCAATCCAACCGAGCGTTCCGAAGACCCGGATGTTCCCAAATTTATTTGACTGTCCCATGTGATGGAAAGCGATAGCGTTCGTCAGCGCGATCGTGGGCATATAGAGAATGGCATGCAGAAAAATCGCGCCCCACATCATCGGGAAGCTTGTCTGTTTCCACGCGAAAAGTAGACAAACACCGCCGAGTAGATGCGAGATCGCTGCGAATACCTGTGCGGGCATTAATCGATCCGCAATCCAACCTGCGATGATTGGGGAAATTATCGAGCCGATGGCGGTGGTGCCGAAGACGTAGCTAATCTGCTTACCAGTGAAACCGAGGTTTTGCATGTGTCCTGCGATGAGTACTGCCCATGCGCCCCATATAGCGAATTGTAAGAACATCATGCCTGATAGCCGGACATAAGTTACGAAATCTGTTTGTCTGTTTTCCATAGTCGGTTCCTCCGTTGCCTAATCCCAACCTTCAATCGGTGCTGTTGATTTCACTATGTGCATACCGGCATCTGCAGCTATGGCGAAAGCAGTGTCAGCAGATTCGGTATAGTCCACCACACCCGGCACAACAACCGGTGAAGTTAGGTCATCCACCAGATAGATTTTCTTTGCCAATTCAGTGTCGGTTTTCTGAATTTTTTCAAGCAGATCACTGACAGTCCATGCGACGCAGTGGCTCTTTGCCTGTCCAGCGATAATCACTCGGTCGTATCCGAGCAGCGTTTCGAGAAATTTACTATTTTCTTTAGCAATCGTTTTCCCATCGGCATCGTTAAGGACTTCCGAACGCAAAACCGAATAGTTTTCGGTCAACGGATTCCGTCCTTTGGTTTCGTAATGTATCTGGGTTTTACGGACGATTGTATGGAAAAAGCAAGCTTCATCAACGGCGGAAACAATGGCGTGTCCAATGCCACCGAGCATCGCGTGATAGGGCCATATCGCCAGTGGATATTTGCCATCTTCTGTGAGCGTTTTGACGTAATATTCGCCGTATGCCTTGAGCCATTCGTACTGACTTCGATCTCCCATCACGCTCTCCGTGACGTCGGGATTGACACGCCATTTGCCTGCATCAATGTCTGCTTGTGTAATCAGAGTCTGTAAGGGAGTCGGGTGCTCACCTGCGTCGTTAATCCAGAAAACTTCATGGAATATCTGCATCGCTGTATGTGTATCCATGGTGCAAGCGATTTTACTGATATGGGGTAGATTATGATAGATGAATTGACACAAGCGAATGTTATCCTCTACCGCGCCGTTCCCAGACCTACCGCCGACGAAAAGTTCGTAATCCGGGATGCAGAACGTATTTTGAACATCGATAAGGAGTAGACAAGTCCGAAAAGTATCCTCGGATGCCGGGCGGATTCCATGTTCCGGTGCCCAATCCTGTGCTTGGCGTTGGTGCTCTTGATAAGGAATCCGCCAGACCTGATCTACCCGATCTGCATCGAAATGTGGGGGGAGTGGAAGTTGTGGTGTAGGCATAGCGTCGCTCCTATTTCGTTGCAAATGTTGATACGCTCAATTAATGCTTTTCAGCACACCCCATTTTGTTGCCAGTTTTCCTTGAGGTTGAACAGACAGCGTTTTCTCGAAGGCGTTCCATGTTGAAATCTTCCTTGTAGTGAGTGCTGATTGCTGACAAAAAACCGAAAACTAACAACCCAAAACTGAGTACCGCTAACATTTTATAGCACATTGCTGTTTTTATCAACAAAATTACTTGATATATGTCATAGTGTACGATATAATAAGGTCGGTAGATTTGCATTTAATAATAGAAATACTTCGGTTGGAATTGTAAGATATAAAATGCGGAAATTTCTTGGTCCACTCCCGGATTTAGATGATAGACTTGATCGCGTAGACGATCGGATGCGGAGAGCACGTAGACGCCTTGATAGACAGGTAGACGAGGCACTTATTCCGCTTGATCTTCAAGAGGACTTCAGCATCTCTGAATTGGAAGGCGATGTGATGCTGGTTTCACGGGATGACAATTTACACGACAAGGTGAGAGATCTTCTCCGTTCCGAGGGCTACGGGTGCGATCTTCCAGAGCGGACCTTGGAAGCTATCGGTATGCTGAAGTTATTAAAATATCGGATGGTAATAGCGGATTGCACAAATGGTGGTCGATCGCGGCTCTTTAAATATATTAAGCGGTATCAGCCCCATGTCAAGATTATCTCAATCGTACCTAATAATAAAAGCGCGCGTAAGGCAATGCGCAAGGGCAGCTACAGTTTCTTAATGGGACGCGATTTTGATCCAGAGCAGCTACGCACCTGTCTAATGAGTTCACTTAGATTACGGCATGAGGTGTGTTGGTTGTTAGCGCATGGGGAACGTTGCAACCGTTCATGTATCGATGACTTCGAGTCTGATGCGGATTTTAGGGAAATGTGATGAAATGCCGCATCCGGTCTGTGAATTGCTGAAAAATGGTGAAGTTTGCAACCGTTCTTGTGTCCATAACTATGAACCGGATATTTAAGTTCAGATCTGAACAAATATGGCAACAAACTTAGAATTTAAGGCACAGTGTCAATCACTTGATGGTTTTTACACGAGGTTGGCGGATCTGAATGCGACACATCGCGAAACTGTATATCAAACTGATACGTATTTCTATGTACCGGTGGGAAAGGACCCCGCAATATCGGAAACGTGTGAACCACGCCTTAAACTGCGTGAAATTGACGAAATGACTGAAGCGTGGCTCATCTATTATGAACGTCCAAATCAGGACGTCTCGCGCTACAGTCAGTATCAACTCTGCGAGATTACCAATCCATCAACCTTCAAAAACCTATTAACCGCCGCATTGGGAATCAAAACGATTGTAAGAAAACAGCGAGAAGTCTGGATGTTCAATAACACGCGTATCCATCTTGATAGGGTTGTCGATTTGGGACAATTCATTGAACTGGAGACAATGTTTCAAGGACAAACCGAAACCGAAGCAAAAGAAGAACATCAACACGTTAAAACCACACTTCACTTGGAAACCACCAACCCGATTGCTGTATCCTACAGCGATCTTGTTATGCAAAACGCGTAAATAATTTTCGACCTATCTCATAAAAGCGGGAGGAGTTCAAAATGAACGGTTCAATGTATCAAAAAATTTTTGAAGCCTGCAAGGATGTGGGTAGTGCGAGACGAAACAAACTTCTGAGGATTTATTTACACATTCCGTCTTTACCGGCATTGCGAGCTACTCGAGCATCTTTGACGGAACTAAAAGGAAAGTCAAAGCGCAAAGATGCAAGGCACGTGCGTTCACCGAGAGAAAAATAACCTGCTGCCCGTGTCATGGTTGTGAAGGACACATTGACAGCGCGTTTTTTCTTCGGACGCGGTTCCAATGGAAATTCCTCACAAGCGCGAGTTAACTGCTTGCACTAAAAGCGGGATCATCAGCTCATGGTGTCCCGTGAACGTATAGCCTTTCCCTCCCATCTCCGTCGGTCTTCTGACGACATTCTCCACAGGACGATATTGTTGATTCATGTCGAAATTGGCAGCCGTGAAGCGGGACACTGTCTGCCCCAGATTTCGAGCGATTGTTAGTGCCTTGAGAAAAACCTCCGGCAGAATCACCGCTGAACCCAAATTTAGCACAACCCCACCGCCTTCCAGCTCCTTTACCAATGCTGTCAACAGCCGAAAGTCGGTAAAACTCGCTGCACCGATAGCAGCACCGTTCGCATCAGGGTGCTGGTGAATAATATCTGTACCGATAGCGACATGCACCGTGATCGGCACATCGTGTTGGACACCACTCGCAAGGAGGCTATACGCGTTATAGGGAGCGTCCATCTCTACCAGCTGCTTACCGAGTGCTTCACCCATTCCGATCCCTGTATTCGCAGCGCATTGAATTGCGGCGTTCATCAATCCACCGGTCTCCTCCCACATCCCGAATTGCCCAGTTTGGAGATACGCAGAGACATCCTCCGAGGTCTCCCCGATAAGAGCGATCTCGAAATCGTGGATACTACTTGCACCATTAAAGGCAAACCCGGTAATCACACCACGCTTTACCAAATCGATTAGAAGTCGGCTCAACCCACACTTGATAACATGTCCACCCATCATCACGATGACCGGTTTTCCGTTCTGATGCGCTGCAACAATGTCATCGACGAGTGCCAAGAAATCTGGTCCCTTGAGGATGTTCGGGAGGCTCGCTAAAAATGTGGAAATATCTGTCTCTGGTTCTGGCAGCCTCGCGAAGTCTTGAACAGAGACTTTGTTGATACGCTTCTGAAGTGGATAGGTCGTCACAGCAGACATGTCAACCGGTTTCCAAGGTTTTTTCATCAAATTCATCCTTTGAGAGTTGTACATAAAAAATTATACCGATAATGAACCAGAAAAGCAACACTGTACGTTGATGTAGGATGTTATCTGCAAGCCCATAAATGAGTGCCGAGATTAGAAATCCACTCGCGCCAATAAACGTTCCCATGCCCCAAAAATCCTCTGTCTGCCGCATAGCAAACACCGATCTGTAAATGATTGCGACCATCCATAGGAACAATAGAAGTGACGGAATGCCGTGCTCAGTGGCGATGTGCAGGTAGATGTTATGTGCGTGATAAGGTGTATCATATTGCTCAGGAGGTCCATTAAGTTGGTACTCGTAGCGAAATCTGCCGGGTCCGATGCCAGTCAGCGGGTGCTGCCCGATAAATTCGAGCGATGTTCGCCACCACTGCGGTCGTTCGCTCATGAACCCCTCAGGATGCGTAAGCATCGTCTGAAAGCGTCCTTTAATATGCCGCGGAACGGTGTCAATTATTGCTTGGCGGGTGCTTATGTTCAGAAATAGTACGCAGAACACAACGCTCACTAAAGATAGTGCTAATAAACAATGCTTCCACGAAATAGTTGTAGATAGCATGCTGATGACGAGATAAAAGCCGATGAATATCGCTGCAACGGCAACGCTCACCCACGCAGCGCGCGTCAAAGTCAGCACAAGATTCGCGCTCATCAAAACTAAAATTGTCCCCAGTATTAAGGTTGAGCAGATCAGGCGGAATCGTAGCCTCTGGAAACTGTTCCTAAAGCCAGCTGCAAAGTAGCCCATGACAAATGGAAGGCTGAGGGCAAGATATGCGCCGAGGTCGTTCGGCATCTTGAATGTTCCGGTGAGTCGTTGCTCAATCATGTACACCATGAGATGCGTCTCACCTTTGCGGACTGTGTAGCGTCTGTCTCTCGCTGGATCGTCAATACGCCATTCGTTGAGTTGTGCTGGCGGTTTTCTGTCCGTTACGTGGAAAGCCGTTTCGGAGAGTGGCACACGGCATGTACGCAATTCGGTGCGTAATTCGTCCGAAAATCCGTCTCCTGCAGCAAATTCCTCCTGAAATTGTAACCCAATTCGACCCATAAAATCGATGCCTAAGCGGGTATCGTTTGCGTAATACCAGAGTCCAAGCGCAGCAGAGATGCACGCTGCGGCGATAAAAGCAATAACTACATGTCGCCACCGAGTCCCCAAGCGGCTGTGGACAACTGCGTAGAAGAGCAGAATTGCCCGGAGCAATTTCCAAAAATAGCCGAGGCTACTGGTCGAAGGATGCGGCGCGAAGAGTGAGGCTATCAACGCTAACCCTAAAAACAGAGCGATAGGAAGGTCGAGAGGTGTTCGTTGCCAACCGATTTTCCGCTCTGAAATCATGCGTCCTACCCATCCAAATAGGACAAGCGAAATCCCTGTGTTAAGGAACGCTGTTGAATAACCGAAGGGTAGGGATAGAACAAAGATTATGAATCCGATGTAAGTTGCGGTATCAAAGGCTTTTGCCGGTGTAAACCGTCTGGGGGACGAGGATTTCAGTTCTGACATAGATGTAGCGTCACTAAAAAAATTATTGGAAAATTCGACGAGATGTAATACAATGTCTGATAATCAGAGAATCCAAGATATATAGCAAAAATCGCGATTTCGTTAGTCGCGTAAAAACATCTACTAAGGGGGTTCCACCATGCGCTTTACATCCAGCCTCATTGCGTCACTTCTGGTGTTTTGTCTCATTAGTCTGCTTTCCTCGCCATCTGCCACTGCTTTTATTGAGCGTGAATATACAATCCGTGAGGTCGTTGATGCCTGTACAAACATCGTCTTCGGCGAAGTAAAGAGTGTTGACAAGGGACGCTTGCGAGGCGTTGTTACTGTGAAAAAAGATGTCAAAGGAAAAAGTAATCTCAAAGAGATCAAAATGAACTTCGCCACTGGGCATTACAAACCTGGTACCTCACCAGAAAAACTTGCAAGCCTGCTGAAACCCAAAATGCCCATCATTGTTTTCTATCGTGACCATTACGGCATTGATAGTATGTGCTTTGTTGACAATACGTGGTTTCAGATGCGGGCATATCGCGGCGGATACGGTGGTTCTTGGTGGACCTTCACACACATTGATCCAATGATGTCACGCACGTTTGACGGCAAAACCAAGGCGTTCCAAAAGATTGTTAGCGACATGTTGGCTGGTAAAATGTGGGTTGGTGCATCGAAAAATGCAGTGAAAGTCTTAGTCCTGACAGGAAACAGCACACATCCGACTTGGAGCCAGACCCCCGTTTATACCAACACGGCTACTTATGAATATCACGCCCTACGATCCGTGAAAGAGGTCAGGAAACGTCCGGTTGTACATGAACTCACCAAAGCGCATGCGCTCCCACAATTAGAAAACGCTGATGTGTTATGGATTGGATACGAAGAAATTTCAAGTTATGGGCACTACCTCCTTTCAGGTGAAGCGGAGAAAAAAATTAAAACGTTCGTGAAAAACGGCGGTATTGTTGTCGTTGCAGGGCAAGACAGCAGTGACGAAAAACCGTGCGAAACCGGATGGCTACAAGGAAAATTGAAGGGCGTTGAAAGCCCACCGACCCAGCAGTTCGTCGTTACGGAAGAAGGCAAAGACCTCTTCTCCATACCCAACCACATTGAGTCGGGCAAGATCTTTATTGATGATGCATGGACAAACTGGAATCGCCGCGATGAGATTTTTGCGACCACCGAGAATAAGAAGGAATTAGTTGTGGGTGCAAGGCGATACGGCAAAGGTTTGTATGTCATTACCAGCCTTCGCAACGATAGCCAATATACAACGGCGATGAACAAGAAACTCATAGAGAATATCATGCACTATGTTGTTGGCAAGGTCAAGTAAAACACGGATCGGATTATTTATCTATCGTGCCTACAGAAACTTTGCTACAACCAAGGTAATGTCGTCGTTTGTACTTTCGCCTTGTTGATGTGCTCGAAGGTCAGACAGAATCTCAGTTTTGATCTCTTCTGGAGACAGATGGCGCTTTTTGGAAATCAGTGCTTTGAGACGCGCCAGCCCATACATTTCAAGTTTAGGGTTGAATGCTTCAGTGATACCGTCTGAATAAAGGACAAGCAAATCACCGGGATGCCATGCCATCTCGGTGCTGTAATATTGCACCGGTTCTTCAACGAGTAAAATACCGATTGGTAGAAATGAGGATTCCAATTCAAGCGGTTCCTCACCTTCGCTGTTACCACTGTTTGATTCAGCACGGTAGAGAAGCATCTGTGGGTGACCGGCATTGGCGTATTCGAATCGATTATCTGGGTGGATGATTAGATAACAGCAGGTTATGTAGATAAAAGCCTGTGAATCTTCTTCTACGACCCGTGTGATGGTCTTCATGACTTCCGGCACGGAAGCGTCAAAGCGAATTTGCGTTTGCAAGCCACTTTTCGTCATCGCCGCCACCATCGCTGAGTGGTATCCGTGTCCCATAACATCGCCGATGAAGATCCCAACGCGGTTTTCGGAAAGTTCCAGATAGTCGTAATAATCGCCACCGACACTGTTCGCCGGTTGACAATATCCGGCAGTACTGACGCGAGGGTGCGAAATTTCTTGATTCGGGAGGAGAGACTGTTGGACATCAGCGGCGAGGCGCATTGATTCGTCTTGTGCAATCTCTTTGCGGATAGCACTCGTCTGAATCTCGAGGTCGCGTCTGATCTTATCGTTGAGAACCCGAAACAGACCGAGACCAATTCGCCGTTCACGTGTTATCGCATTGAAAAGATCACTTCGGGTAATCCGCAGAAATTGGGTCGGTTTCACTATTTTAACTGTAGCACTCCGCGGTTTGTTGTCAATCAGAGCGATTTCGCCAAGGCAATAACCTTTCTCATCGATGAACAACAGTTCCGTCCCTGCCTTAATAAGGCTAACTTTACCCTGAATTAAAAGATAAAGCGAATCGCCTTCGTCTCCCTCCTCAAATAACATTGAATCCGCAGGATAAGCAACTTCGTTCGCAATCTGAGAGATCGCCCTTAATTCGGCTTCTGGGACTTCCGCGAAAAGTTCTGTTTTTTGTAAAAATTGTAACTTATCGGTTTCTGCTAACATTGTCTGTCTATTGAGCCTTTGACTTTTTGTAGAAAATGTGTTAAAATGTGGGCAACGATTACCTCTGGACTATGGCAAATTAACGTGCTGAGTGAGAGTATTCAATTTGCATTGCGATCTGACTCAACTGCAAGCAACACGCTATAGCGAGATTTACCAAAAGATTAGACGAAATTTACATATATAAGTTGAAGGCAATGCGGGAGATCGAGGACCCTGCTGTACGTCCAAATATCTATCATGGCACTGAAAAGGGAATTATGTCAATAACTGATTTTTTTCGAGGGAAAGTTCTGCTCATTACCGGTGGCACCGCGTTTTTGGGTCAACCGATGTTAGCAAAAATTTTAACCGCACTTCCCGATGTCCAAAAGATTTATCTCCTCATCCGGAGCCGCACCGATACAACTGGGAAACACGTTTCCGCTCAAGAGCGCTTAGAAAATGAACTTCTCGCCTCAGATGTTTTCGCATCCCTCCGTCGCTTGCACGGCGAAAATTTTGATGCTTGGGCACAACAGAAGCTAACTGCTGTTGAGGGCGACCTCACCCACGAACATCTCGGCTTCAGCGATGCCGAGTATCAACGACTCCAAAACGAAGTGCAGATTTTCATTAACATTGCGGGACTCGTGGATTTCGATCCGCCTTTTGATGCCTCTTTGTGGGGAAACGCGCTTGCCGCCAAGCATGTCGTCAACTTCGCAAAGGGCTGCCAAGACGCGATATTCTTGCACGTCTCAACGGCGTACGTTTGCGGAGATAAGCCGGGACCTGTCCCTGAGGAATTACCACTTCCCTATGAACAGTACGCCGCACAGTATCAGGAAAAGAGCGGAATGGCTATTCCACAGACACTCGCTGAAGAGGTTGATGAACTGCTATCTCTGAGTGCCGCTATCCATGTCGAGGTTGACACCCCTGAAAATCTCCAACATTTCCGGCGAGAAGCCGAGGAACAGAAAAAAGGAACTCGGAAGGGGTTGGAGGCGTTGGTTGAGGAAGTAAAGGCGGAATGGCTTGAGAACCGTTTGGTTGAAGCAGGATTAGAACATGCACGCTCGCGTGGGTGGAACGATACCTATACCTACATGAAATTCCTCGCTGAACAGATGGTTATGGCATTGCGCGGTGATCTCCCTACAGCTATTGTACGTCCCTCAATTATTGAGAGTAGTTTTGATGAACCTGAACCTGGGTGGCTCGGAAAGTTTAGAATGTCCGAACCGTTGATTGTCGGTTTCGCGAAAGGGCGGCTTCCAGATTTTCCTGCAGATCCGAATATAATTCTGGATATTATCCCCGTTGATTTTGTTGTGAATGCTATTTTGGCAGCTGCCGAGGCAACGGCAAAGCATGGCGGCATTGAGGTGTATCACGTCGCTACCGGAACGCGGAACCCGCTCTACTTTCGCGATATTTTCGAGGCAACCTACGATTACTTCGTCAAAAACCCAATGCTGGAAAATGGGAAACCCGTCGCAGTGCCTATTTGGAAATATCCGAGTTTAGAGGAATTTCAACGGAAACTCGACAGTCGTATGCGTCTCATTGATTTTACCACGGCGGTGCTCGGACGACTACCGATGCGTGCTGCCAAACGGAAGCGCCGCCAACTTATCCTGAAGCAGAGCGGAGTCAAAGCGCTTCTGCATTACATCAGAATCTATGCCCCGTACACACGAACCAACTTTGAGTTTGAAACCGAGAAGATGCAAGGGCTTTACGATGCGCTTTCGCCTACCGAACAGCAACGCTTTAACTTTGATGTCTCGAAAATCCACTGGAAACGATATTTCCAAGAAATCCATATTCCTGGCATCAAAAGGCATGTGTTAAAAATCGAAGATGGTACAACCGATGACTCGGAAACTGGCGCGGCACGTTCCGCTGCGACAAAATCGAGCAAGGCGGACGCACAAGACGAATCCGAGGAGTCTGTTACGCCGTTTGAACGGATTGACCCGAAAACGATCGTAGATCTGATTAAGATACAGGCAGCGCGAATCCCCGATAGAATTGCCCTGCAGATGGCAAGCGATGGTGAATGGGAAGAGTATACGTATGCGGAGACCTACGAACTGTCGCGTCAAGTCGCGTGGCGGTTGTGGGAGAGCGGCTTACGTGAAGGCGACCGTGTGGTGTTACTTTCCGAGAACCAACCGGAATGGTGCATCGCTTACCTTGCAGCCGTTCAGATTGGCATCGCTGTTGTTCCGCTTGATGCCCAGACCCCTGAACACGAGGTCTTGGCGATTGCAGCATTCACTACGGCAAAATCAATTTTAGCATCCGATACCGTTTTGGAGAGGTCCGGGGCGGCTTTATCGACAGCAGAGGCGATGCTACAGAACATCAATAACAGCTGCGAGATTGTCGGTTCCGAACCCTCGGAGAACAGAGACCTCGCTACTGAGATTCCAGTCGATTTTCCAAATGTCGAAATATCGCCTGATACCGTCGCCTCCATTATCTTCACAATGGGAACTACCGTTGATGCTAAGGGTGCCATGCTCACGCATGGGGGCTTCCTTTCTAACGTACAGGCAGTCGCAAAGGCACTCCCACCGACAGATACAGAGCGTATCCTGTCGGCACTCCCACTTTATCACGCTTTGAGTTTTTCGTGCAGCCTATTGATGGCACTTTACAGCGGCACAACTGCCACCTACGTCAATGCCCTCCGTCCAACAACACTTCTGAAGACAATGCGTGAGGCGAAAACAACCGCCTTCATCGGTGTTCCACGCCTCTTTCAGCTCCTCCAAGGCACAATTGAGCGGCAGGCAGCACGAGAAGACACACCCGGTGAAACTTTAGTAGAAAAGGCAAAAGCGGTTATGGGAGGCGAGATTCGCGTTCTTGTGAGTGGTGGTGCCTCGCTCTCCGATGCGATTTATGACGGATTCCTAAAGTTCGGCATGGCGATTTACCAAGGCTACGGTATGACCGAGACAGCACCTGTTTTGACTGTTAACCCCTACCAAAAGAGCAGACGTGGCTCTGTCGGACCGGCGGTAGAAGGTGTGGAGCTCAAGGTTGAAAATCCAGATGGGGATGGCATTGGGGAAATCATTGCTAAGGGACCGAGCACGATGAAGGCGTACTATCAGAACCCGATTGCTACAGCAGAGGCTATCCGTAACGGTTGGCTCTACACAGGCGACCTCGGTTATATGGATGCTGATGGCTATCTCTACCTTACTGGGCATTGCAAGGATGTTATCGTTCCGGCTTCTGGAAAAAACGTCTATCCCATCGAATTGGAAGCACTGTATCGGAACAGTTCGGTTATCTCTGAAATATGTGTGATTGGTATCCCTTACGAGGACGGATCTGATACAGCCATCCACGCCGTGATTGTCCCGACATCACCCGACGAAACAACAAAGGCGGAAATTCAACACCATCTTCAAGCGCGGGCAAAGGAGCTGCCGAGTTACCAACAATTTCATAAATTTCATCTCTGGGACGATGCTCTACCAAAGACCGAAGACGGACTCATAGATCGGCACGATCTACAACACTGTTTGCAAGCCTATATTGAAGACACAGCACGCCTCCATGAAGCGTCCGAAACAGAAGCAACGGACGCCGAATCCGCTCCACCAAGAACCGACATCCCCGAAGAAATTCTCTCCACCCTTTCACGATTGGCGCGCATGCCAGCAGACCAGATTCACTTAGAGAGTCGCTTGGGTATCGACTTAGGACTCGATTCTCTGACGCAGCTTGACCTGTTATTGGTCCTTGAAGCCAGACTTGGCGCAACAATTCCCGACGCCATGCTCGCCGACTTGGAAACGGTAGGCGATGTCGTTAAACTCACCGAAACGTTTCAGGCTGACGCTGCGAGACAAATAGATTCACACAGCAAAACTGAAAAGCTGGATTTGCGGCAAATGCCGCGATGGTATGCGCGCGCCTTCCGTGCTGTGATTACTGGCTTCTATCGAAATTATTTCTCACTGAAATGCTATGGACTTGAGCATATCCCGCAAGACAAACCCTATATTATTATGCCGAATCACTCAAGCCATCTCGATACGCTAACAGTGATTACTGCGCTTGGCAAGAGGGCGTACCAACTTTGGGTGCTTGCTGCGCGGGACTACTGGTTTGCTACGCGTCTCCAAGGCTGGTTCGCTGGGAAGTGCCTCAACGCCCTTCCAATAGAACGGGAAGGCAATTTTACCGAGTTTCTACAGGATCTCAGGACTGCAAACGAGGTGATGGCACAGAATAACGGCTTGCTTATTTTTCCTGAAGGTACGCGTTCACTTGACGGTAATCTTCAACCGTTTAAACCTGGGATACTTAGTCTGCTTATCTACAGTCCCAACATCCCGGTTATACCGGCGTATATTGATGGCACCTATCGCGCCTTGCCAAAGGGGCAGAACTTGCCTAAGAAGCACCCAGTACGCATCATATTTGGAGAACCGATTACCTTCCCGCCAGAAGGTTGGGGTGACCGAGGCAAAACGCCGACAGATCCGGACAAATATCAGGAATTCTTGGAATTGGCACAGCATCGCGTTGCAGAACTTGGGGCAGTGTTAAAACAGCAGAAGGATACTTGAAAAGGTTGATCATGTCGGATCCAAACGCAAAAAAAACAGTCGCTTTTTTTGATGTAGACGGCACTTTACTGCAGTCTACAATTGTGCACTACTACATTTGGATGCGTTCCACCCAGGTTCCGCGCCTCCTGAGACTGGTATGGCTCGTCGGGTTTCTGCCGAAAATCGTTTATTACTTAATTTTGGACAGGATAAGCCGAACCCGTTTCAATCAAGTATTCTATCGGAACTATCGCGGGATGGATGCTGCTGAGGTTAAAGCGTTGTCAGTAGAAATGTTTGAGACCTACCTGCGTCCGAAAATCTTCTCCGAAGCGGTGTCGGAAATTCAGGAACATCAGCAACAAGGCATGATGACAGTTCTCGTAACCGGATCGCTCGATTTTATCGTCCAACCCATCGCGGACTACCTCAGTGTTGATGTTGTATTGGCACCGCAACTCCATGAACAGGGTGGTCGGTTTACAGGTGAACTCACAACGCCGCCGCTCATCGGGGAGCGGAAAGCGGAGGTGATGCGAGAGTTTGCCACGCAACACGAAATTTCACTAAAAGACTGTTATGCTTACGGCGACAGTCAATCGGATTTACCAATGTTGGAATGCGTCGGAAATCCCGTCGTCGTAAACCCAGGAAAAGCGCTCCGCCAGAAAGCACTCGACTCTGGTTGGGAGCTACACGAATGGCTGTAGAAGGTTGTCAGTTGTGGGTACGGGGCTGCGCCCCTTTCAGTTGTCAGTGACAGCACGTAGGTTGGGTTGAGCGAAACAGGAAAAACCAAACGCATTTAACACAATAAACTTTGTTTTTTCAAGCGACTTGAACACTCCAAAAGTCGAGCGAAACCCAACACTTGTAGGGAGGTTTGTAACCTCGACTCCCTACAATGTCTAAGCAATTCTAAAATCTACTATAAATAATAAAAAGGGAAAACACTTATGAATATTAGGCGTTATTTTGAATCCATGTCCGAACCGAACGACACGATGTTTATTGAAATTGGGGATAGGTATCGATTTACCCGTCGCGGAGACGATTGGACTAAATTCCGTGAGGATATAATCCAACTCTTGGTGGATACTGTTTCTGATGAGTTGTCGCAGGAATTTGAACAAGCGACAGCGGATTGGGTTTCGGAGGCGTAACGATATATTCCATGTCGAATCTAATCACCGATGCACAAGCGTTAGAAGCTGAAGGCAATCTAAACGAAGCCATCCAGACTTACGATAGCATCCTCAACACAAATGACGAGGCATCAATCCTCGCGCGTGCGAACTTCAGGCTTGGTTCGATCTATCGGACGTGGGGAGAACTCTTCACAGCACAACGGTTTTTAGCGAAGGCGCATCAACTCTCCCCAAGCGACACGGATATCCGAAACGCAATTGAGGAACTCAATCAGCATTTTTCAGAGAATCGGGAAGCGGTTGCGGATGAAATGACCCGCAAGAACAGCGACCAGATCGTATCCCTCTTCCGTATCGCTACCGGGATTAAGCTCATCACAATGGACAAACCCGTCCAAGCCTATCCACTGCTAAAGAGCCGTACCAAAATCTTTCCAAACGCCGCTGTCGCCAAGCATCTCCTCACCGACATCCAGATCACAGAAGAAGAGCGGAACTCGGCGATCAATTTCCTGTTGGAGAAAGACTGGCTTGTTAGCACAGGTGTGTCGCTTTACACGATAGCAGAGAGTGGCTTGTCCGTCTTTTATACCGAACTCGCCCAGTTGCATGTTGATAATGCAGCTTATACAGAGGCAGCGGCATGTTATGAACAGGCACTTTGGCTCGATCCGTCACAGCAACAGTTGCGATATCGACAGGTTATCTGTCATGCCGAAGTAGAGGCGTGGGAAATGGCAATCGAAACGCTTTTGCAACTGTCCGCTGAGGAAGTGCCTGAAGGCGTAGACCTTGAGGCATATCACACCGCTGTGGCGCAGAGTTATCACCATATTTATCAGACAACCCAAGACGAAAGTGCCAAACAGCAAGTGATTGAAGCCTGTGAAGCCGTATTGCGTCTAAACAAAAGGGCGCGGGAGATTTCCAGACTTCTTGGATCGTATCAAGGCAAAAAGCCGTGGTGGCGTCGGTAATCAGGTAAATGGAAAAACAACCCACACGAGCGGAGACGAAAACCGTCAATAAACAATCCCCAAAATCTGCGTCATCCGTGTAATCTGCGTAGCTTGCGATTCAGACAATTAACCTATCTTCCCATCCAATCTTCCAAACTTCCTATAGAAGCCACTCTTTCTGACAACTGACAACTAACAACTGATAACTGCAAAACCCAATTGACAAAAACCCATGCATCTGGTAGAGTATCCGCATATTCGCACTTGTCTCAGTAGACTTCCAAACGATGCCTGGATTTATTCTGGGAATAGACGAAATCCATAGCGCAAGTCGCGTCTGGACTTGCGGGACAATGTATTACATTGATTTCTGGAGGAAAGAAGATGACAGAACGTTTAGCAATAGATGGTGGAACACCCGTTATCGCAGAACCCGTACCCAGTGGAATGCACGGTCCCAGCGTCATAGATGAACGCGAGATCAATGCCGTAACCGAGGTCCTACGCAGCGGGAAGCTTTTTCGATTCGTTGAGGATTCAAACGTAGCCAGTTTTGAAAAAGAGGCGGCTGCACATCTCGGTGCCAAACACGCTTTGATGGTAAACTCAGGCACCTCGGCGATTATCTGTGCCCTGACAGGGGTCGGTATTGGACCGGGGGATGAGGTGATTTTACCCGGCTATACCTTTATCGCAACCGCCGCTGCCATTGTTGGCGTTGGTGCCATTCCGGTGATAGCGGAAATCGACGATTCGCTCGGTTTGGATGTCGCCGATGTAGAACGGAAAATTACACCCCATACCAAAGCCATTTTACCCGTACACATGCAAGGTGTACCGTCCCGGCTTGAGGCGATCACAGAACTCGCACAGAAACACAATCTCTTGGTTGTTGAGGATTGCTGTCAGTGCGTTGGTGGACAGTATAAAGGGCAATACGCGGGCACGTGGGGTGAAGCAGGCGCATGGAGCCTCAACTACTACAAGATCATCTCTTGTGGGGAAGGCGGGCTTGTCTTTACCGACGACTACGATGTCTATGAGCGTGCGGCATTCGCTGCAGAACCCGGTCTACCAATGTGGATGAGCGATTCTGAATGGCAGAGCAAGCCATTCTCACGACAGTGTTACCGAACCAGTGAAATTTTAGGCGCGATCGCACGCGTGCAGCTCTCAAAGTTAGAAGGGATTTTGAGCCACACACGCCGACTCAAAAAGGCGTTCATCGCGGAACTCGCCGAGACACCAAAAGGCTACATCCGGCAACATGTGGATGATCCAAGCGGCGAATGCGGTATCAGTGCCGCGATTATCGTGAAAGATGTGGAACTCGCCAAAAAGTACGCCGATGCACTCAAAGCAGAAGGACTCAACGCTGGCACGGCTTACAACGAAGGCTTCCCGGATCGGCATATCTATACGTATTGGGATTCGATTCTGTTCAAACATTCGCCCGATGCATCGGGGTATCCGTGGAAGGATCCGCGCTACACAGGAGATGTCGAGTATTCGCGGGATATGTGTCCGCAGACGCTATCCATCCTTGGACGTGCCCTACGGTTCGGGTTCAACGTCAACATGCAGGAAGAGCACGCACGACTGATGGCAGCCGCTATCAATAAAGTGGACGATGCCCTTGGGTAGTAGACTCTATTTGGGTGAGATGGGAATAACGTAGGTGCGCCGACCGACTTCAGTGAAACCGAGCTTTTCTGCCACGCGCAGCGAAGCGTAGTTATCTTCACCGCAACTCCAAGCCGGGACCTTACCTCTTGCTTGAATCTCTTGAGCGACAAGGGCTGCCGCCGCAGTAGAGAATCCTTTTTCGCGCCACGTTTCCAGTGTAGAGACCCCGATGTCGGCATGCAGATTGGTCTCCGCGTGGGTGTGGGCGATAGCGACAATGTTGTCGTTCACAACGGCTCCAGCGGCGATGCCGTCTGTTACCATTGCTGCGTGTGTTTCGTAGCCGTTTCCTTGGATTTCCGTGGGGGCTTTCGCCAGACGCTCAACATCTTCTGATGTTAAGAGGCGGACTGCTTCATTCGGATAACGGTTGACAGGTGCTAAAAGGGCGTGACAGACATCGCCATAATAACGAACAGGTCTGCCGGTGTCCGCTTCAATCAGGGCACCAAGAGAGGCAGCGCATGCGGTTTGGACGTTGATGCAGCCCCAGCCATCGGTCGCTTTTAGCAGTTGCCACAGGGCATCGGCATTGGTACCGAAACCGCACGGCTCGTCTGGGCAGTACGCATCAAAGACAAGCGAAGCGGTGACATCTGGTAATGTACCAGCGACGTAGGCATCACACATTCCGTGTTGCAGGCGGGATGCAGAGATAACCGTCATCGGTGTATCGCCAATGACATCAGCCAGGGCGAGACATTCTTGGGACGTAAGTTTAGTCATATTTTTAACGATTGCTTCTGAGTTGTCCTTCCGTTGTTAGGACAGTATTCCAATTGTTAACAAACCGTTCACAACCTAAAGCTGGTTTTTTACCAATCTTAGACCGTTGCGGACAACGGACGCAACGCTCGTATTTAATTTGTAAAAAAAAATGAAGATTACAATTTTGGGTTCAGGCACCTCGACAGGCGTTCCTGAGTATAAATGTGACTGCGAAACTTGCGAAGATGCACGGGATGTTAACTCAAAAAACTATCGGACCCGTTCATCGATCCATATCGAAAAAGACGAAAAGCACCTTCAATTCGACCTTGGACCTAATTTCATGGATCAGATCGTTCGGAACCGGATTGACTGGATAGATGCTGTGATCTTCACACACTCTCACGCCGACCACGTCAGTGGCACAAACGACATCGTGATGCCGTGCCGAAAACAGCAGATGGATATGCCCATCTACGGTCCCGAACAGACGATGAGCATCTTACAACGCAACTTTGATTATATGTTCACAAAGGAGACGTTTCAGGGGGGAGGAGTTGGTCATCTGCTCCCAAATGTTGTTGAACCGGATCAGCGGTTTGAATTGCTCGGTTTTGACATTACACCCGTGCCGGTTGAACACGGAAATGTCCCCACTTACGGGTACCGAATAGACGATTTCGGGTACCTGCCGGATGTCAAACGGCTACCGAAAGCATCACAAGACCTGCTAAACGGGATTGAGGTGTTAGTGATTGATGCGCTCAGTTTCAATCCGAGGCATCCGACGCATCTCTCGGTGGGTGAAGCGTTAGAAATTAGCGAGGCACTGCAACCGAAGGAAACCTATTTTACGCATATTATGCACCGGTTGGATCATCGCTATTTCCCGGAGCAGTGCGAAGAGATGGAGATTGAACTCTCAGACAACGCCTATCTCGCCTACGATGGGCAGGTTATTCAGCTATAATGTGTGCCTCGATCTAAACTAAAGATCGAGGCAACAAACGTTTCTCTTTACCTACCAAATCCACCGCCCGGTGGTGGTTTCCGTTGCTGTAGAACGACCCGGTCACCATCGGTTACACCGCCTTTAATAATGACCTGTGTCTCATTCTGCATCCCCGTCTCAATGGCTGTTCTGTTGCCTTTAGCACTGCCATCATCTAACATGACGAATTTCCCTTTTAAGAGGTTCACCTGTGCACTGACACCATCGGCTTTCTTTTGCCCTTTGACGAGGAGCGATATAGTCGTAGGACCTGGCATAATACCGCGCTGTGAGCCGTCCAAACGAATCGTGACGCTACCGTTTCCGACATTCTCAACCGTACCGTTAAAAGTTTTCTCGCTGATTGTCTGCATCACAATCGGTTGATTCGCTTTGAAGGGCGATGTGTTGCCTACCTGTGCGTTAACAATCGCGCCTTTTTCATTGATAACTGCGTCAATCGGTGCCAAGAGGACATTCTTTTCTTCGTAGGTAATAATGTCAACATCGGCACTCATACCGGGACGGAGTTCTTCTGGGGATCCAAGGACTTCTACCATCACCTCAAAGGAGATGATATTGTCTTGCTCTTGACCACTCGGTGAAATTTCGTAGACCCTGCCATCGTACGTTTTATTTTGGAAGGCATCGACAACGATTTCCGCTCTCTGATCCAAGCGTAGGCGTTCCATATCGACCTCGTTGATGAAGGTTTTGACGACCATTTTGGAGGGATCAACGATAGTCATAATGGGTGGACTTTGCGAGAATGCCGAACGACCGGAGGTCACAATTTCGCCCTCTTCGAGTTCAAGGAGTGTAACGACCCCTGCCATCGGTGCCCTGATTGTGGTCCACTCAAGCCGTTCTGCTTCGTTTTTCAGACTACTTTCCCTTCGCAATTTATTCGCTTCAGCACTGACTTTGGATTGCTGGGTCAACAATTTCTCATTGTCGTAAGTGAGCATCAGTTCCTGCAACTGCGTTTCAGCATTGTCTGCCCGGATTTTGGCTTCTTCCTCGGCTTTCTGACGCATCTTTTTCAGGTTGTCGAGGTTCAGCCTCTGGTTTTCAAGTATTGCCTCTCGGTTTGCTATAGAACTTTCGCGGACGTTAATCGTTCGTTGTTGTGAAACAATGGTCTGTTTCTGTGATTCAACCCGTTTTCCAGCAGTTTCATACTGTGCTTCGGCATTTGCGTGTGCTGCTTGTGCGTCTTCCAAAGCTTTTTTGGATACCAATCCTTTTTCAAAGAGCTCTGTGTTTCGGTCGAGTTCCGATTTGGCGTTATCCATCGAAATCTTGGCGGATTTCAGCGATGTTTCCTGCTCCGACAATGTGATTTTTGCCTGTTCAAGCGCGATGCGGGCTTGCTCCAAGGCTATATTGTCTTGGTCAAGCGAGTTCTGCGTCGTCTGAATATCTGTTTCTGCTTGGCTGACTTGTGTTATGGTTGTAGCTTGAACGGTCTCAAGATTCGCTTGCGCGATTTTCAAATCT
Organism: Candidatus Poribacteria bacterium; assembly: GCA_022826805.1. Classification (GTDB taxonomy): domain Bacteria; phylum Poribacteria; class WGA-4E; order WGA-4E; family WGA-3G; genus WGA-3G. The sequence goes on along the minus strand of JAJDUH010000067.1, from coordinate 5,453 downwards.
GCGTCAGCCTGTGTCAATTCACTTTCAAGCCGTTCATTTTTAAGTTCGATATTTAGTTCTGCCTGCCTGACTTGTGCCTTGGCAGCTGCGACATCCGCTTCCGCCTGTTTTTTACCCTCTTCATAGAGTTCCGGATCAAGCCTCAGCAGCACCTGATCTTTTTCGACGTAATCACTATTTTTAACGAGGAGTTCAACGATCTCACCCTCGACGTTGGATTTAATCTCTACGTCGATCAGCGGTTCTAAGTTGCCGGTTGCACTAATGCGCATTTGGAAATCGTCGCGTTTGATGACTTCAATTTTCTGAGCCAATGCCGAATCGTCGCCGTTTTTGCCCCGTCCCAAGACGACCCAGCCAATTGCGACGACAAGTACCAAAATAACGGCAACGGCAATAATTAGATTTTTCAAAACTAATCCCTCCCAGAGAATGTTCAGAGGTGCCTGATCTTTTTCAGGATGTTGCAGAAACAGGCACCTTCTCGTTGGGGTAGGCGACAGCGGATCAACCTACCTCGCCTATGTGTTCAATTAGCAAATCGCAATTAGCGAAGCGCAAACCGCGAAAAAGGACAAAATCCCGACCAAATTACGCGTGTTTGTCTGTGTGCTTATCGTTCTACTTGGGGAAAACATCCAAGCAAAAACACCTACAGATTTATTTTCAAGCTCACGTTAATCGGTACGAAGTGCCTCGACAGGCGTGAGTTTCGCCGCCTTGTTGGCGGGATATAGCCCGAAGAAAACACCGATAGCGACTGAAACCAGTAGGGCAATCACCATTGTCCCGACTGAAACCACTGAGGGCCAATTGCTTCCTTCCCAGACAAACCTGGAGATGAGTGCGGCGGTGCCGCGTCCCATAAAGATGCCTAAGATGGCGCCGAGAATACCACCGGAGAGTGTCAGTACGGCTGCTTCAATCAGGAATTGTGCCAGAATATCGCCGCGTGTTGCACCGAGTGCCTTCCGCAATCCGATCTCCCGCGTCCGGTCAGTCACCGAGACAAGCATGATATTCATCACACCGATGCCAGCAACCATCAAGGCGATACCTGCAATGCCGCCCATCAAGGCTTTCATCACTAAACCTACCTTATTCGCGGTTGCCAATTCCTCGGTAGCTGTCCAGTAGTTGTATTCTTCGCCCGTGTTATTGTGCTGTCTTCCTAATATCTGCTTGGCGTCCATGATCGCAATCGGAATCGTGCTAACATCCGATGCTTCGATACGGATACGTTCGACGTCTTCGCGTCCCTTGAAACGCTGTTGGAGCGTGGTTATTGGAATAACGAACCGGTCGTCCCAACCCGATGTGTCCATAGCGTCGCCTTTCTCTTCCATCACACCAATGACCTTGAGACGTACCTCATAAATCCCTCTCCTTCCACGCCAGTAGGAAGGGCGCGAGGCTTTAATCTCTTTTCCGACCGGATCTTCGTCGAGGAAAACCTCTTCGGCAACTTTGTGACCAATCACTGCCACACTACTCGCCGCTTCCACTTCTTCAGCCGTGAAAAACCGACCATTTGACGGGTACCAGTTGTGCGACTGGTCATAGCCAGCGGTCGATGCCACAATGCGGGATTCTTTTGTGCGTCCCTTGTAATTCACTGTCCAGCCCGGCATATCGTCTTCAGCCACGACATTGACAACCCCGCGGGCATGCTTGAGGATCTCAAAGGCGTCTTCGGTTTCCAAATCCTCGGCGCGATTCCTTTGCCAGCGTCCTTTACCACGCACAGCAGACCCAGCTGCGCGGCTCAAGGTCCCTGACTGTTTATCCCAATCGTCCTTATAAACCTCAATCATCTTTGTGCCGCCCGTCCGCTCAATCTCTCGCAAGACCATAGCACTCGACCCATCGCCGACAGATACCATACTGACTACGGAGGCAACGCCTACGATAATCCCTAAAATCGTCAAGGCAGAACGGAGCGGATTACGCCGCAAACTGGAAATTCCTAAAATGATACATTCAATTATATCCACTTGGGTTTCCTCCTACTCGCTACGGAGTGCTTCAATGGGAGAGAGTGCTGACGCTTTGATCGCTGGATACAGTCCAAAGGAGATACCAATTATCGCTGAGAAAGATACCGAAATCAATATCCAGTTTGTTGAGATAACCGAGGGCCATTCGGGCACAATTTTGACGATGTTGACGGCAAGCATTGCCATTCCTTCGCCAGCGAAGAGGCCGACTAAAACACCCAACGCGCCACCTACACTACACATTACAACTGCTTCTATTAAGAACTGCAACAGAATGTCAAAACGCTTCGCCCCCAAGGCTTTCCTCAAGCCGATCTCGCGTGTGCGCTCCGTTACAGCGACGAGCATCATATTCATGATTCCGATGCCACCCACAAGGAGCGAAAAGCCTGCGATACTCCCCAAGGCGATTTTAATCACCTTACTAATCTTATCTAACTGCGCCATACCTTCCCGCATGTCCCAGATTGAGAAGAAATCGTCTTGACCTTTATGCATTTTTCGCAGAACGGTTTTTACCTCTTCAATCGCTTGCGGCACTTCCTCAACGGTATGAGCGTGAACCGAGAGCATCACAATCCTATCATTGCCCGTGAAGCGTTCCTGAGTCGTTGTCAGGGGCATGAAGATCATGTCGTCTAAATTCCAGCCGAATCGGAGGCTTCGTCCTCGACTTGCCATTGTTCCAACAACAGTGAAACGTTCAGTGATCCGCTTCTGATCTTTTCTACCATATCGGTCAAAGCGACCGCCTGGTCCTTTGCCAATTTTGATTTCTTTTCCTACAGGTGATGCATTGCCAAATAGAGCGTCAACCACTTCAGAGCCAAGCACACAAACCTTTGCTTCATTGCCAATATCTTCATCCGAAATAAAACGACCTTGCTCGATATTCCAATCCATTGCTTCGGCAAACGAAGCGTTTACCCCATTATAGCCTGTCCGATGCTCTGTACCTCCCCCAGCTTGGGCGAGGACACCACGCCATTCGGGTATCCGCGGAACAACCAACTTAACGGACGGACATTCCGCCTCTATCGCCAACACATCGTCATACTCAAAATACTCATTGCTTCGGTTGGGTACCCATCGGTTATTCACCCGCTTATGGCTACTCCGGTACATCGTGAATTGGTTCACGCCACCTAATTTCTGTGCGTCTTGTAGCACAATCATCTTCGCACCGTCGCCAATAGCAATCATCGCAAGTACAGAGGCGACACCGATGATAATTCCCAGCATTGTAAGCAAGGAGCGCAGTTTATTGCTGCGAATCGCAGAAACGCCAACAGATAACCCTTCAAATATACGCATCTTCTGCCTCCCAATTATTAAATATAGTTCTATACTCAATAGTTAGACAGGCATAGGGTAAATAAAGTTCACTTTTTTGTAAAGTTTTTTATGGGCGCGATCTACGAATCCTGATATTCACAATTTCTGTAAATTAGACTTCTCTTATTAGACGCAATTAAGGGGAATAGGTTTAGTATCTTGTAGAGGCAGTCCTTGTGGATGCCTTCTTGCTTTTAATCTTTACGGAGCGCCTCCATCGGTGCGAGCGATGATGCCTTTAGCGCAGGATATAGCCCAAAGAAAATACCGATGATCGCCGATACCAATACCGAAATTAATATCCACTCCAAGGAGATAACAGCGGGCCATTGGGGAACAATCTTAACGATTTTAACAGCCAGGAGTGCCATACCTTCACCCGCAAGAATGCCCAACCCAACACCAATTGCGCCGCCGACACCACACATAATCACCGACTCTATTAAAAACTGCAGCAGAATGTCCAGGCGTTTTGCACCGAGTGCCTTCCGAAGTCCGATTTCACGGGTACGTTCCGTTACGGCGACGAGCATCATATTCATAATCCCGATGCCGCCAACGAGGAGCGAAAACCCGGCGATACTCCCTAAGGTGATTTTTATGATTTTACTGATTTTCTCTAACTGCGCCATACCGGCGTGCATCTCAAAGATTCCAAAGAAATCGTCTTGATTTCTATGTCTTTTTCTCATGACAGTTTTTACTTCTTCAATTGCCTTAGGAACATCCTCGACGGTGTGTGCATTGACCGAGATGAACCGGATATAATCGTTGCCAGTGAAGCGTTCTTGGGAGGTTGACACAGGGATAAAGGCAAGATTATCGAAACTCCAGCCGAACCGAAGACTGGTACCTCTCGGCATCAGCGTTCCGACGACTATGAAACGCTCCGTAAATCGCCTCCCCTTTTCTCGGTTGTGCTGGTTATAATAATCGCTGTGTCGTGCGATTTTGATTTCTTGTCCCAAAACGGATTTATCCCCGAACAGAGCGGTCGCTACTTCATCTCCCAATACACAGACTTTCGTTGCGTTCTCCACATCTTTATCTGTGATAAAGCGTCCTGCTTTAAGGTTCCAGTCCATTGCGGTGGTATAGGTGGCATCTACGCCCATCCAGCCTGCACGGGTTTCAGTACCGCCTGGTGCTTGGATGAGCACCCCTGACCAGTTCGGGTTTTCCGGCGTGACAGCCTTGACAGATGGGCATGCTGCGGCGATTGCTAATATGTCTCCATATTTCAAGTTTTCACTGCTACGATTGCGGACCCATCGATTATTTACGCGTTTCCACCACGTACGGTATATTACAAATTTATTAGCACCTCCCAGCTTCTGGGCATCTTGTATTACTATTTCCTTAGCGCCGTCACCGATAGCGATCATTGCCAACACCGATGCGACACCGATGATAATGCCAAGCATGGTCAGCAATGAACGCATTTTGTTGCTACGCATCGCAGAAATTCCGACAGATGCCCCTTCGACTATACGCATTTCATCCTCCAAATTATAGTGATTTGTTTTTGCCGATTCTGGATTAGATTTTTTCTGGTGAATTTTACAATTACTTGGACACTGTCGAAAAGTGCCCAACCCCCCTTATCCCCCTTATCAGGGGGGTAGGGAAATTCAATGTGAGTTTTAAATTTGACATAAGTAATGGAATACCCTCTACCCGATAATATAGATACAATTTAAACCCAAGAAGGTTGCATTAATTCTCTAAATCGGTAGAAGCCTGACACCGGACTCATATTAAAGAGGGGAATTTTGGACGAAAAGGATTAAAGAAATTGTCTGTAGTTAAGAATCTGCTGAACGTAGGTTGGGTTGAACGAAACGGAAGGAGTCGTTAGCATTCTAACAAAACGGGTGCTTGCTACATATACCGACCATCGCAAAAATATCGAGTGAAACCCAACGCATGATTGCACCTATAGTTTGGTTTGTTGGGTTTCGCTATATTTATTATTAGGTATATGAAGTGCCACCGTTTATTCAGACCACTTTTTCGCAAATTTAATCCAAGTTTTGTTGCTCGAATTCCATAGGTGTCAAATACCCTAACGCCGAATGTGGGCGTTTGAGATTATAGACGTGTGTGATAAAATGCCCAATA
>JAJDUH010000008.1 GCA_022826805.1 Candidatus Poribacteria bacterium | reverse complement strand
GCCTCAAGAACAACTCGGCCTTTAAACTCGGGGGTGAAGGTTCTTCGTTTTCGTTTCGCCATCGGGGTCTCCTTTCAAGTCGTAGATATTATACCACAATCTTGGTTTAGGGAGTGGCCCGAATTTAGGGGGGCAGTACACTTATGTTGGAATTAGCAGTCCTATTATAGGTATCATTGGACTAGGCCTCTGGTTCATGACATGGGAGAATCGCAGCGCTAAATGGACTTTTTATATTGTTATTAGTGTGGTTGTGTTCTTCCTCTTTTGGGTCATTAGATGGTGTTTTCGTTTTAAAAGAGCAAATAAATATGTTCTTCTGAGATGGCGACAGAATAGATTTGCGAAGCGGGAAAGATTATACGCTGCGAAAATGCGAGAAGCTTGTGCTAAAATGATGGATTACCAGCGCAAGATGGAAGAAAAGCAAAAGGAAATAGAGACAGTTTGGATGGAACTTCTTGATAATGGAGACAAGATGGACAAGGTTATAAAACGACAAAAGATTGCGAATAGGTTTTCCGAAAGTCCTGAAGAAACACATCAGGCTGCCTTGGAAAGACGAATTCGGGTCTTGATTTGGCTCATTAATTATGATCAGTTGGATATAAACAAAAATCCCTATAAGGCTATACGTGATAAGTATATTCCATATCAGATACATTTAAGGGACGATAGTGATATATATTTCCGTTGAATGAGGTTTTGTTAATACTTCCGGCATTAGTGTTTTTTTCGATAGGTCGCGGTTCGGGGATCGGCTCCTATCCAGAGGTTTCGGGATCCGGCACTCCAGTCTACAAAAAAATAAATATCTCTAATTTAAACTAAACTTTGGACAATTTTTTTAGAGGATACACATTTCGTCCCGCTGGGGCTATGCAGATGTGCTTTAGTCCTGTAAGGACGATATGTTTATAGTTGTCGCATTTAACAAAAACCTAAGCCCTGTAAGGGCGATATGTATAAAAATTTCTACGAGGAGAAACTGTGGCAAATACTACACCCAGCTCTACGTTCATATCGTGTTTGCTGTTAAGAACAGACAATCTCTCATTCCAAAACGCCACAAAGCTGAACTTCACAAATATATTACCGGTATCATCACTAAGAAAAAACAGACTATGATTCAAATCAATTCGATGCCGGATCATATTCATATTCTTGTGGGCATGGCTCCAGACATTGCAGTCTCAAAACTTGTGGGAGGTATCAAGGCAAATTCTTCAAAATTTATCAACAACAAGCAATGGGTTGCCGGGAAATTTGAATGGCAAGTGGGATTTGGGGCATTTTCCTACTCACAGTCTCATGTTGATGAGGTGGCTGCCTACATTAGAAGGCAGGAAAAGCATCATGAACGCAGAACGTTCCAAGAGGAATACCTTGCTTTTTTAAAGCGTTTTAATGTGGATTATGATGAGAGGTACGTTTTTGATCCCGATGCTCCGGATTCGATTTAAATGGGCCTTTGTTATTGTGATAAACATATCGCCCTTACAGGGCTAAAGAGAATGGGCATTTCATATCTATAAACATATCGCCCTTACAGGGCTAAATCATTTTTTCGGTATACCATTGGGTTTATCGAGTGTCAAGTTTTGATTTACAGAATCCCCAACAAATCCTGATGCTGACAACCAACAAAGATTGACCTCTCTTTATTTTCTCTCTTGTGGATAACTTTTATCTATTTCTCCAATTTAACTTGACTTATGTTAATAAAAATAGTATAATATATTGTAATTTTTCCAAAAGGAAAATCCTGCGTCAACTACGAAAAAGGGGGAGGTCAGGAAAGCGAGCTGTTGCCGACTAAAAAATGTTACACTTTTCGTCAAATTATTTTTTTACAACGGAAATTAAAAAAGTCTATCGATCCTTATATCCACTGGGTTCTCTAACGTTACATACTGTACACAAAATGTTACACCAGTGTAACATTTTTAGGACGTACCCAATCTTTTAAGGGTTTAACGCCTTCGCGTCAAATCCCCATGCTTCAGCTCACCGGATGCAGACGGCTAAATCTTTTATTTTACAAATGTTTGTGTCAGATATGGATGATTAGTTTTAGATGCGTGAAAACTATTGTACGGGGAACTACACCGTGGGTTCAAATCCATCTCTCTCCGTCAAATTACACTTTTGGCGAAATTGTAAAAAGTATTCGCTTCATCGGGCGAATTCGAGGTAAATAACATTATGAAGATTAGAGTAACCAGCATTTTGGTTCAAGATCAGGAAAGAGCGTTAAAATTTTATACTGAAAAATTGGGATTCGTTAAGAAGAGGGACATTCCCTTAGAAAATGGTGACAGATGGCTTACGGTAGTAGCAAAAGAAGAACAAGACGGGCCTGAACTTTTGTTAGAACCATTATCTGATAACCGTTTTGGACCCGCCAAAACGTATCAAAAAGCTTTATTTGATGCAGGGCTTCCATGTACCCAATTCAGTGTGGAGAACGTTCAGGAAGAATATGAGCGATTAATCAACCTTGGGGTCGAATTCAGTGTAGACCCTACTAAGATAGGAACAACAATTTTTGCTGTTTTCAATGATACTTGCGGAAACAATATTCAGATCGTAGAAATTGAGTGAGGATGGTTCGTTATTCGCAGCGTTTTTGTAGCGCAAACTGCTCGTTTGCGGACCGATAGAGGTTTAATAAATGAAACAACTCACGCAAGCCGCGTTTCAGAGAGCAAAGAATTTTATAATAGAGCAGGGAAGAGTATTAGACCAGAGGCGTTTTGAATTTCATTTTGAAGATGGATCCGCTGATGCTGTTCTCACCGCGTTGGCACCCTATCAGAACGACGACGGTGGCTTCGGGCACAGGCTAGAACCCGACATCAGAACACCTGCATCGTCTGCGATTGGGACCACACTAGGTTTCCAGATTCTCAGGGAAATTCAAGCACCAGCAAATCACATATTGGTACGGAAGGGAATCCAATATTTTCTCGCCACCTATGACGAGCCACAACAGGTATGGCACATCGTCCCACCTGAAGTGGATGAGGCACCTCACGCGCCCTGGTGGAGTTACGAGAGTAGTGCCGAAACTTTTGGTCGGTTTCTGGTCAATCCTCGCGCCGAGATTGTCGGATATTTGCACGAATTTAGCGATGGCGTGCCGACGAAATTGTTGGAAACACTAACAGCAGCCGTTCTGGAGCATCTGGATTCTCTACCCGACGAAATGGAGATGCACGATACCCTCTGTTTCGTCCGGCTCGCGGAAACGGAGACGCTGCCGAATAGGGACAAGGTCTGGGCGAAACTCGCTCGAACAGCAGCGCAGGGCGTTGCCCGGAACGCGGAGCAGCTGACTGGCTATGTTCTCAAACCGCTGTGGTTAGTACCCTCTCCGGAATCACCTTTAGCTGCTGGGCTTAAAGATGAAGTGGAGATGAACTTGGACTTTGAGATTGGACAGCAGGGTGAGGACGGTTCTTGGTCCCCAAATTTCTCTTGGGGCGATCAATATCCAGAGGCGTGGCGCACAGCCAAAAAGGAGTGGCAATCCAGGATCACGATTGATACCCTGAAAACGTTGAAAGATTTCGGGCGCATTGCGCAAGAAGATGAATAGATCTGACTATTCTTTTCTGACCGTCCGAAAATTACCGCTTGACATTTCTCCTAATTTCTGCTAAAGTAAATACTACGACAGAAAAAAATGAAGGGAGCAAAACAAGTGGCACAAGACACAATTAGAGTCGGCGTTATCGGCGCTGGTGGTAACACAAGATCAAGACATATTCCCGGACTACAGGCAATCGAAGGCGTTGAAATCGTAGGCGTCTGCAATCGCAGTCAGGAATCCTCGCAACGGGTAGCAGACGAGTTCGGCATCCCTAAAACCTACGGCAATTGGCAGGATGCAATCGCTGATCCAGATACGAACGCAATCGTCATCGGGACATGGCCCTACATGCACTGCCGCGCCACTGTGGCAGCACTTGAGGCAGACAAGCACGTGATGTGCGAGGCACGGATGGCGATGAACGCCAAAGAAGCACACATCATGCGTGCCGTATCCCGTCAGAAAACACACCTCATCGCGCAGATCGTTCCATCGCCGATGACGCTGAGAGCAGACAAGACTATACAACGGCTCATCGCCGAGGGATATATCGGGGATGTGCTTGCCGTGGAAGCACGCGCAGGCGGCGCATTTCTCGACAGCGAAGCACCGCTCCAATGGCGACAGGATTTTGACCTCAGTGGTTTGAACATTATGTCTATGGGGATTTGGTATGAGGCATTGATACGCTGGGTCGGAGAAGCAACAAGCATTATGGCGATGGGCAAGACTTTCGTCAAAATGCGTCCTGATGCTGACGGTATCATGCGTTCTGTGCGTATTCCTGAACATATTGACGTTGTTGGAGATCTTGCCTGCGGCGCACAGCTCCACATACAAGTTTCTAATGTTGCTGGATTAGCAGGGGCACCGGAAGTTTATGTCTTCGGTAGCAACGGAACTTTACGCTTTTCAGGAAATAACCTCTATGGCGGACAGAAAGGCGACACTGAACTCAGCGAGATTGATATTCCGGATTCAGAGGCAGGCGGCTGGCGAGTCGAGGAAGAATTTGTGAACGCTATCCGTGGCGAAGAGGTTATCACGCACACCGACCTTGAGACCGGCGTGAAGTACATGGAGTTTACGGAAGCTGTCACACGGAGCATGCAATCGGGTAAGGTGATTACTTTGCCTGTTCAGATATAGATGCGCAATTTAGGGCAAAACCGCACTTGGCTACTACAAAGGAGAAACATTTGACACTCGGTGAGCTCTTTAATCTTTGTCAAGACATTGAACTGCGACAGGCGAAACTCTACGCTTCTCTCTCGTTGCATTTAGGGAGCGTTGATGAACGGATCGCGCGGTTTTGGGAACAGATGAGCACGGAAGAATGGCAACACTACATTCTCGTCGATTTCGGGCGTGCTTTATGTGTTGATACCTTCGGAATTGATTCGCCTGTGACCGAGTTATCCGATGTACCAGTTCAACAAATTACGGACGCACTGGATGCCCATGAACAGAAGGTCAACACTGGGAATGTTTCGCTTGATGAGGCTTTTGCAATTGCCATCGCAATTGAGGGAAGCGAGGCGGATGCCATCTATATGCACCTCCTCTCTATCATGAGAAAGGCGATTGAGCAGAGCAATCAGCCCTATCTGATGGACAGGATCGTGCAAGTAGAGAAGGATATGACATCACATGTAGGTGGGTTGGTTAAAGCGACACAGCGGTTTGCAAGAGATCCTGAACTGATTCGGAGAGCACATCGTCTACAAGCAGAACACGGCTAAAGTGTTCCACGAGACTACGAGTGTTGCGCATTGCACAGGAGGTTTCCTGCCTGTGCACACGCCACCTGTTCGAGTTGTAAGGTCGTATGGCTAATGCCGAAATGTGTTTGTAATTCAGCGTTAATCTCTTCAAGGATCTGATCAGAGGCTAAGGTCGTATTTTCATCAACCACGACATGTACACTCAGCGCACAATAGTTGGAACACAGTGACCAGATGTGTAGGTCGTGAATATCTTTTACCGGCTCTAAGTCTCGAAGATGCGTGGCGACGGTGTCTGCGTCTGCGTTCCGCGGTGAGTTTTCGAGTAAAATATGCACTGCCTCCCGCGTCACATTCACCGCACCAATCAGTATAATCCCGCCGATGAGGAAACTCAGCAGGGCATCGATTGGATACCAACCTGTCCAATAGATAATCGCGCCCCCAACGACAACAGCGACTGAGGAAAGGGTATCCCCTATCACATGGAGCATCGCACTCCGGACGTTGAGGTTATCGTGACTTGCACCGTGGAGCTGCCATAGGATAAGTAGGTTCCCCGCGAAACCGAGACACGCCACAATGAACATCCCTGTCACTTTTATCTCCGTTGGCGACATGTAACGCTGGTATGCTGCGTAGAATATCCAACCGGAGATGCCAATGAGCGTCACGCCGTTGATAAAAGCCGCAAATACTTCTGCGCGATGATAACCGTACGTCCGCGAAGCCGTCGCAGGACGGGTCGAGAGATAAATCGCCAGCCAGCTAATCACAAGTGAGCAGACATCCGACATCACATGCGCCGCATCGCTGAGCAGTGCTAAACTCCCCGACCAAATACCCCCAATCAGTTCGCCGAGGAAAACGCAAAACGTGACAAGCACAGCAAACTTAAATTTCTTCTGAAGATGCGTCTGATGGCTATGCGTGTGCCCATCGCCGTGATCGTGGTGATGGTTGTGACTGTGATTGTGCACAGCGTCTCCCTTAAGCGAAACGCGACTGAGGCATAGAACCCTCGCCCTATAATGCCGGTGCGTTTAATCTGAGTCGGTAGACTTGCTCTTTGATTCGCTACTGGTATCGGTTTTCGTCTCTTTTTTCTCGCCTTTGTCCGATGAACTGCCTTTGTCTGATGACGAGTTTTTATCCTTCTTTGCCGATTCTTTGTATCCCTCACTCCGGTAGTCTGTGATGTAAAATCCGGAGCCTTTGAAAATCAACCCGGCACCCGCTCCAATCAGCCGCTTCACTTTGCCCTGACACTCCGGGCACTCCTCAATAGGTGGGGCGGTAATACCCTGAAATCGCTCAAATTGGTTATCGCAGACGAGACATTTATACTCGTATGTGGGCATATAAAATTGTCCTCCATTATAGTGAATTCCAAAAATAGGTTTACATTTTAGAGGTCCCAAATTCCCCCCTGATAAGGGGGATAGGGGGGTTAAGGGCTTTAGGGGTTAGATACAACCAAATAAGGGATTTTTCAGCAAAATAATCCCTTTTTCTATTCAGTTTGTGTGAGTCCTGATAAGATTGTCGAGTTCTCTTCTTGTAGAAGCAAATTCCGGTTCGCGACGCCTGGTAACCAATCACCAACGGCCAATAACCGACTGCTGACAACCACAAAAAGATATTGCCAAAAAGAAGATATTCTGCTAAATTTTAACTGTTACGTAGGCTAAAGTCAAGCAATATTTTGTAATTGGAGCTTTTTATGTTTCGCCTTCCTATTGACGCTGAAGGGTTTCCGCTCGGTAAGGGACCCATGGTGATGCTCGTTCTTTTCGTCATATCGACCTTTTTTATTTTCGGTCGTTCTGAGGAAGAGGGTGAGAGTCTCGAATTTTGGATCTTTGCCAATACCCACTATGAGGAGTACCAAGCACGTGTGCCGATTTTTGAGGCACAGAACCCGGGCGTCAACGTGCAGCTTATCAACTTCGGTAACACAATGCATGACAAACTTCTCGCTGCGATGCTGTCCAATTTCGGTGCCCCAGATCTCGTTGAAGTCGAGATTACATCCATCGGCAGGTTCCTCAAAGGCGCAATCGACGAGGTCGGCTTTGTCGATCTCCGCCCGCGTTTAGAAAGCGAGGGCTGGATGGAGAAGTTAGTCGTCAGTCGATTCACTCCTTGGTCCTATCGCGGACAGATTTTCGGAATCCCACACGATTTACATCCGGTTGTACTTCTCTATCGTGATGATCTCTTTAAAGCTGCAGGCGTTGAGATGACGGAAGTCGAAACATGGGATGATTTCATCGTTGCCGGAAAAAAAGCGACCCGCGATCTTGATGGCGATGGTGAGATTGATCAGTACGCCATGGTATTAGATCGCCGGACTGAGAGCGACTACTTCAGCCTACTCCTCCAACAGGGCGGCGGTTTTTTTGACGAGGAAGGCAACGTTATTATCGACAGTGAACTCGCAATTGAGACTTTGGAGTTTTTTACGTCGCTGTTCAATGAACATAAAATCGCCACCCCGGTATACGGCACATGGCACGGCGACCCAAGCAATTTTGCCGCCATGCAAGACGGCAAGATCCTCTCTATTCTCTCGCCAGATTGGTACGTCGGTATTCTCAAAAGTCAGGTGCCACAGATGTCCGGCAAATGGAAGGCGATACCCATGCCAGCATGGCATCCAGGCGGCAGGCGCACCACTACTCGCGGCGGCACAATGATTGGAATGACAAAGCAGTGCACAAACCCTGACCGCGCCTGGGAGCTCCTCAAGTTCACATATTTTGACCGAGCTGGACTTGTGAACCGGTATGAGACGACACGCATTATTCCGCCCCTCAAATCCGCATGGGACGCACCAATCTTTAAAGAGCCTGACGCCTATTTGGGAGGGCAGCCACTTGGAGATTTGTTTATCCAACTCGCGCCTGATATGCCACCGCGTTATCAAAATCCCTATTGGTCGGAAGGGGCTGACCTCTTGAATGATGCTATTTTCGCCGCAGTAACAGAAAAGCAGACCCCCAGAGAAGCCCTAACAGACCTTGCCAAGAAAGTCCGGGCACTCATCGCAAAAGACTTAGGACGCTGGGGGGAGTTATAATTTTCTCAAGCAGCATCGGCTGATGAAATGCCTCGGCTAAGGTCTGTAGTACTGCAACAACGGCAGCAATGCAGATTTGAAAGATGCTCCTGCACACTACAGTGTTCCTGACAACTCGCTTGCGCTAATTTAAAAAATATGAGAACAAACCGAACGACATACCGCTTCTGGAATCAACAACAGAAAATCGCTCCCTATCTTTTTATCGCCCCCTTCTACCTGCTCTTCGTTGTATTTATGGGGTATCCCCTCATTTCGTCGCTCGTTATGAGTCTATATGAGATGCGCGGGTTTCAAAGTCGAATATTTGTCGGAATAGGGAACTTCACGGACCTGTTCCGCGACCCAATCTTCTGGAAGTCCCTCCGAAACACCGCTTATTTTGCTGCGGGCACGTTGACCCTCCAATTGCCGATTGCATTGCTGTTAGCGATTCTACTCAATTCCAAATTTGTCAGAGGAAAGAATGTGCTGAGGCTCGCTTTCTTTGCTCCGGTATTAGTCGCTGGTGTTTTCGTCGCCATCATCTTTAACCTCGTCTATGACCAGCGAGCAGGCTTAGTAAACCAGGAATTTGTTCTCTTTGGTAAAGAAATTGGTTGGTTAAACGAGGAAAATTACGTGATGCCAGCAGTTATCCTAACCGGCGTGTGGCAGTGGGCAGGATTCAATATGATCTATTTTTTAGCTGGTCTGCAAGGTATCCGACAGGAGTTATATGAAGCAGCAGCAGTTGACGGCGCGAATTGGTGGCAGGCGTTTCTACACATCACACTCCCCTCCTTGCGACCTGTAATCGCTTTTGTTTTTGTTGTATCAATGATAGGCTCACTCCAACTCTTCGATCTCCCCTATATTTTGACAAATGGCGGCGAACCTGCGGATGCCGGTTCAACTATCGTCATGTATCTCTACAAAAACGGGTTTCAGTTCATGCGTCTCGGCTATGCAGCAACGATCGGATGGGTACTCTTTTTCATTATCGCTGTAATCTCAATTGTACAATTGAAATTACTCGGTATCTTCCGAGATGAGTAAGGGACTTTCAGGCCTCCAACCTACCTCAACGAATCGCAAGGAAAATTAAAAATGCAAATACTACCCGCAATCGATCTTCGCGGCGGAAAGTGTGTGAATCTGGTTCAAGGCATTGCGACACAGGAGACCGTCTTCTCCGACGCACCAGTGGAAATGGCACTACGGTGGCAGGCGGAAGGCGCAGAATATCTCCACCTCGTGGATCTTGATGGTGCGTTTCAAGGCGAATCGGCGAACCTTCACATTGTTGGCGAGATGATCGCCGCGCTTGAAATTCCAGTCCAGCTTGGTGGCGGTATCCGCAATCTGGAACAGTTGGATACTGTTTTAGCGTTGGGAGTGGATCGCGCCATTTTAGGCACAGTTGCCCTCAAACAACCCGATTTCGTGAAGCAGGCATGCGCCAAGTATGGAGGGCGCGTTGCTGTCGGTATTGATGCAAAAGACGGAATGGTCGCCACTGATGGGTGGCTGGAGGTGTCTCAAAAATCTGCCGTTGAATTTGCACAAGAAATGGCAGAAGTACAGACGCTTATCTACACCGACATCAAGAGCGACGGCATGCTCAAGGGACCCAATGTTGATGCCACTGCCGATATCGTCAAAGCCGTGTCTGCGAATGTAATCGGTTCAGGAGGGGTCACATCGCTTGCTGACGTAGCTGCACTGAAGGGGATAGGTGCCAGCGGCGCGATTATCGGACGTGCTTTGTATACAGGGGACCTCACGCTCAGCGATGCCATCGCTGCAGCGCGTTAAAACGGTTCTGTTCTTTTGTAGGAGCGATTTCCAAATTGTGCTACGAAAGCACAATTTGTCTTAGTTCTACATTTCGCGACTTTTCTGATAGACAAAACTGAATGGTTTGTTGCTCTTTCTCTTTACCTTGACATACCGTTTTGCGGAGGGTTATAATTGTTTAGGAGTTGATGATTAAAATGGCAGACTATGAACTTGATGAAATTCACAGAATTCAACGAGAAATATTAGTTCGGTTCGACCACGATGTGGACAAACTGATCGCACACTATCAAGCATTAGAGGAAGAATACCGGAAATCTGGAAAGTACAAATTCGTAGATCCACTCTCAAAGAAGCCGAAAGTAGCAAAATCAAAAGATGAAGAAGCTGCGGATTGAATAGCGATCTGCCTTGCTTCCAAATAAACCCGAACGGAACTCAGATGTCGAAACTATTAAATGAACTAAACCCTGCACAACGGAAAGCTGTTACACATAAATATGGTCCCCTTCTAATTATCGCTGGTCCTGGCTCCGGTAAAACGCGGACGATTGCTTGCTCTATTGCTTATGCCATAGGAAATCTTGAAGTAGATCCCAGTAAAATCGCTGCATTTACCTTCACGAACAAAGCTAAAGATGAGTTAAAAAATAGAGTTGGTGATTTTGTTGTGGAGCAGGATATAGTTGATAATGTTTGGATTTCTACATTCCATAGTTTCTGTGGACACGTTTGGAACAACCACCCTGGAAAACTTATCATAGAAAAAAATGAACGAGACTTCACTGCTGAGGAATTAACGCGGGTCTATAAGATGCGCTATCAGATTGACCGCCTCCAACATCATAAGTTTGTTGATGACAAAGAGATTCTTAATACTATCAAACAATGGGAAAAGCAGGACATTTCCCCCGCGGGAATTAGTGATCAAGAAGTCCCACGAATTTGTGTCGAGGTCTACAAAAAATACAAACAGATTTTAGAGGAGAAAGACAAAGATATTTTAGAGGATAGTAGCGATATTTTTACAAAAATTCAGCTTTTTACCAACGCCCTCCTCAGAGATGCACCTGAAGTTAGAACCAAATGGCAAGAGAAATTTGAACTTATCTTCGTTGATGAATTCCAGGACACAGACCCTATCCAATACGAAATTATCAGAGCACTTGCCGGAGAGCATCCAAATCTGCGTGTTGTGGGTGATGACGACCAGAGCATTTATGGATGGCGAGGAGCTGATATCCAAAATATATTAAACTTTGAGAATGATTATTCTATTGGTAAAAAACCAATCACACTTGGTCAAAATTATCGTTCAACACGAAGGATAGTGGAGGCCTCTCGTGCTTTAGCGGAATTTAATCCGGATCATCGCGAGAAAGATCTATTCACGGGAAAATCTAAAGACACGGACCCGAAAGTAATAAATCTCCATTGTGAGGATGCTAATGTAGAGGCTAACACCATCGCTAATTTTATCGCTCGTTCTATCAAAGGTGATCGGGAACCCAGAGACTTTACCATACTCTGCCGCAGTACGAAGTCGCAATCACCTATTTTTGAAGAGGCGTTTAAGAATTCAGGAATTCCACTTCATGTAGTTGAAGACTTATCAGATATACCTACAAATAAGGTATCTATCATGACAATTCACAAATCAAAAGGTTTGGAATTCCCAAATGTTTTTGTTGCTGGAGTGTGCTCTGGATTGTTACCCCACTACAATTCTAAAGAAGAGGATTGGAGTGAAGAACTTCGTCTGCTTTACGTAGCGATGACCCGAGCAAAGAATTGGTTATGTTTATCGTCTTATGAGGTCGACACAAAACATAAACGTGGACGCTCTCCATTTCTAAAATATATTCCTAAAAGCCTACTTGAATCTGTAAAGACGCTTGAAAACACTTCTATCCCACCCCATCCCAAGGAAATGAAGACAACAGGGTCTGAAGAACCTCCTGGTTATGAACCCCTCCCCGAGAAACTGCTTGGGTCTGGTATGACTGTGATCGGCGTTGATCCTGGGAACATTGGTGCTCATGAAACAAATGTGGGTTGGTCAGTTACGCAAAAAGTCTCTGGTGGATATTCTGTTTTGGATCACAATACTGAGCACCCTATAGGCAACAAAGAAGACAAACTCGAAAAGATTAAGCATACGATCAACCGTTTAGTAGATCTGTATCGACCTGATGCGATTGCAGTTGAGAAACTTGAAGTTGCAACAAGGAAAGCAAAAGAAGACTGGTTCCTCTATGTCGCGGGTTGTGTAGCAGCCATAAGCACTATCGCCGATCAACGTGGAATTGAATGTCGCCGCTATACACCACAAGAGGTTAAATATGCTGCTACCGGTGATAAGCAGGCAAACAAGGAACAAGTCGAGCAAGGGGTCCAAAAACGCTCTAACCTTAGAAAGGCAATCAAAACAGACCATGAAGCCGACGCAATCGCTGTGAGTCTTTGCTATCTCCGGAGTCATCTCAATTCTTCTCGCTTTGAAGGCAATAAGCGAAAACAGGAATACTATAAAGCAGGTTATGATTACTCGAACATGGGGCAATATGAGACAGCAGCTGCCAAGTTCAAGAAAGCAATAGACATAGACCCTATTTATGCAGATGCACATTATGGACTGGGCCGTGCGTACTTTGGACAGGGTAACTTAATAGAATCTGAAAATTCTGCGAACAAAACTTTAAGACTTGAACCTAACTGTCAACTAGCATTGGCACTTTTGGAAGATATAAAGCAAACGTATTGCAAACGAGGTTTCGCCTACATAGAGGATAGCGAATATACGAAGGCTATAAACCCACTTCTTAAAGCAAGCGATATTGCTCCAAATGATAAGGAAGTATGGACTAATCTTGGGCGGGCCTATTATTGGATAGATGATTATGCTAAGGCCGCAACTTGCTATCAGAAGGCTACTGACATAGACCCCAATGATAAAACCGTACATACTAATCTTGGAAACGCTTACTATTGGATGAGCGAGTATCAAACGGCTATAAATCTATTTCGGAAGGCAATAAACATTGATCAGAATTGTGCAAAAACACGTGATTACCTTAAGCGTGCTCGCTCCAAACTAAATAAAAAAGTAAAGCATGTACACGGTGCGCCTGTGGGTATGACCCCGATTTTTGAAGGTACATTTCAGATAAAACACAACGACAACGCGGCCTGGAATGACAAAAAATCCATGCGTAGTGTCCACATTGATTCATTCTATATAGATACGCATGAGGTGACGAATGCAGAATATAAAAAATTCCTCAATGCAAACCCGCAATGGAGCAAAAACCTTATTTCTAGAGAATACCATGATGGCAGCTACTTGAAACGCTGGTATGAGAACACTTATCCGAATGGAGAAGACTATCATCCTGTCGCTTATGTAAGTTGGTATGCAGCGATGGCATACGCGCAATGGGTGGGTAAGCGTCTACCAACAGAAGCGGAATGGGAGAAAGCATCACGCATGGGAAGTTATCAAATGTCCGGTTATAGGTATAACATGAATGCATGGGAGTGGTGTCTGGATGAATACCGTTTGGATTTCTATGAGAATTATCCGCGTCCGAATCCTATTGTAGGTGCTGACAGCACTAATGAAATCATAAATAATTTCATAAATGTTAAAACTCCTCGCGTATTGCGTGGTGGGAACTGGGGCAATGGAGGACAGTTCATGCGTGCCGCTAAACGCTACTCCAAACTCCCAACATTTACGTCTCTCACTATTGGTTTCCGTTGTGTGACTTCTGTAATCGATTAAATCTCTATCAATTTGCCACTCACTATAGGAACTCAATCGGAATAGGTTTGAAAATAATAATTAGATGAACACACACCACAATTACGACCTCATCGTTATCGGCGGGGGACCCGC
The DNA here is from genome assembly GCA_022826805.1 of Candidatus Poribacteria bacterium. Taxonomy (GTDB): domain Bacteria; phylum Poribacteria; class WGA-4E; order WGA-4E; family WGA-3G; genus WGA-3G. The sequence goes on along the minus strand of JAJDUH010000008.1, from coordinate 83,953 downwards.
TGGCAGCACCGTTGCAACACTCGTTGCTGAACAAGGACATCGTGTGTTGCTGCTTGAGCGGGAAGCCGAACCGAAATTCAAAATCGGCGAGTCGCTAATCCCAGCTACCTACTGGACTTTCAAAAGACTCGGCATGCTCGAAAAACTACGGGCAAGCCACTTTCCGCAAAAGTACAGCGTCCAGTTCTATTCGCGCACCGGCAAAGCCTCCAGCCCCTTCTACTTCTTTCAAACCAATCCGCATGAGAGTGCCGTTACGTGGCAAGTGTTGCGGAGCGAGTTTGACGAGATGCTCTTAGACAACGCCAAGGAGAAAGGGGTAGAGGTGGTGCACGGGGGCAGCGTGCGAGAGGTGCTGTTTGAAGGAGACACAGCTACTGCGGTCGTGGTACAAGCCGCGAATCGCTCTCGTGAAACGCTCAACGCAACCGTCATCGTCGATTCTACCGGACAGCGCTCGCTTATCGGAAAGCAATTGAACCTAAATACGACAGAACCGAATCTCAAAATGGCATCGCTCTTCACGCATTATGAAGGCGGACACAGAGACGACGGCATTGACGAGGGGGCAACGCTCATCTTACATACCGAAGCGAAGGATTCATGGTTCTGGTCAATCCCGCTGCCCTATGATCGCACGAGTATCGGTGTCGTTGGTGAACTCGACTATCTCCTTCAGGATCGAAGAGATGCCAACGGTAGACTCGATACTCAGCAGATTTTCACGGAAGAACTTTCAAAATGCACACCACTACAGCAACGACTTAAAGGTGCGAAGCAGCTTTTTCCCATTCAAAGCACTAAAGACTTTTCCTACCGCGCCAGTCGTATCGCAGGCAATCATTGGGTGTTAGTAGGGGATGCGTTCGGATTCTTGGATCCTGTCTACTCAACAGGCCTCTTTCTCGCACTCAAATCCGGTGAGATGGCAGCGGATACAATCATTGAAGCCTTTGAAAAAGATGATTTTTCCGAACAACAACTCGGAAGTTTTGGACCTGAGTTTGTGAAGGGAATGGAGGCGTTTCGGAAACTCGTCTACGCTTTTTACACAAAGGAATTTAGTTTTGCTCGGTTTCTGTCGCAGTACCCGGAACATCAAGGCGGTATCGTTGATATTTTGAGTGGGGATGTGTTTAGAAAAGACGTAACGCACATCTTCCCCGCCATGGCAGAGATGTGTCCATTTCCACCTGAGATGCCCCTCCGTTAATATAAAGTGGGAGGGCTTTGTAAACGCGAAATAGTTTATTGGAGAAACTCATGAAATCAATCCTGTTCTATCTATCAATTATCTGTGTTATATTTGCCTTCGGATGCGATAATGCCTCAAAACGTGATACAACCCAAAGCCAGGGAGACGATACATCTACCGAGTTAGTAAACGATAGTTCCTCAAAACGCCGGTACATCAGCGTCGGTACAGCTCCTGCGGGTGGGGCATTTTTCGTCGTTGGTTCCGCAATCGCCGAGGTCGTCGCTGGTAACGCCCCCGAAACAGGTTGGGAAGTCACAGCCGAAGCCACCAAAGGCACGCAAGAGAACATCCGCCGCATCGTGGGTGGTGAATTGGAATTCGCACTTGCCAACGCCGCCATCTCCTATTTCGCAGTGCGCGGCGAAGGCGCATGGGAAACTGAACATGCCATCCGTAGCGTCATGACGCTTGCTCCTAATGTCGGTCTCTTTCTTACGCCACAATCGTCGGATATCCGCACAATTCAAGACTTCGCTGGAAAACGAATTGTCGTTGGACCCGCAGGTGCGGGGTTTGAGTATTTCCTTAGACCTATATTAGCAGCACACGGCATTACCTACGAAGATTTCACACCCATCAACAGCACTTACATCGGGGCAGTGGATCTGTTAGCGGACGGCTCGGCTGCCGCTGCATTCATCGGTGGGGCTGTTCCGACCCCCGCAGCTACCCAAGCCAGTACCTCTCAAAACATCTTCTTCATTCCATTTGACGAAACAGCGAAACAGTCCCTCTTCGCAGACTATCCCTTCTTTAACGCAATAACTATCCCCGCCAATACCTACAAAGGACAGACGGAGCCATTCCCCAGCATGAATGTAGGCGCGATGCACCTAATCACCGCCGAGAACGTAGATGAAGATATGGTCTACCAGTTCACAAAGACCTTGTATACACACCGGGCGGAAGTCGTTAAACGACACGGTGCCGGGAAAGCCATCAATCCGAAAAATGTCGTTAAGGACACAGGCACGGCTTTCCATCCGGGGGCTATCCGTTTCTATCGCGAAATCGGCATTTGGAACAAATAAACGCTTCCTCTGATTTTTCATACTTTAATACCCTCTCCTTCGGTAGGCGAGGTGTTTTTGCTGGGGTGTTTCCCCCTAACCTCGCCGGTCACAATGTCCAAGTCCTTCTAAAATCTGCTAAAGATGTCAATCTACGCGTTTTACGGACATAAAGCAGATAGTAACATACCTATGCCAGATTTTCACTATCCTTTTAGCCTTAGACGCCTCTATATAATCAATATATAGGCGTTTTCCTATAGCCGCACTTTGAAATCAACACTTAATTGAATATGAATGAAAAGCCCCAGCGGGGCGACATGTGTATAGAAGTGTATAGCATCTTCTTGGATTACAAATAAAGTGCAACTATTTCATGATTCATTTGTAATAATAATACGCGCAAAGAGGGACCGGAATTAAGGTTTTCTCGGTCAAGAAATGTGCTTGACTGAGATACCATTTTTCTAGTCGGCTTCGGTCTGCGGAAGACCGTTCTCCTTTCAGACCGAAGTCTCATTCGCTTTTCAGAAATATAAGAAATTTGGAGGTCAAGATGAATTCAGAACAGAGCAGAACAGATTCTCAGCATCCATCCGTTAACTTGTCCCCAGGGCAACACCTTCACGGTTTTGAAGTGAAAGCCGTCACACCCATTGACGACTTGCAAGCAGTAGCAATAGAACTCGCACATTTACACAGTGGCGCACGGCTCTTACATCTCTATACAGACGATACCAAAAATTGGGTCTCAATCAGTCCGATAACTCCAAACCCCAATGACGATACAGGATTAACACATATCCTTGAACATTCTGTAATGGCAGGATCCCGCAACTATCCTATAAAAGAGGTGTTCATTGAGATGATGAAGAGGAGCCTCGCAACCTTTGACAGTACGAATGCCATGAACTACATTGATCATGCTTTTTACTACACTTCGAGCAATGTACGGAAAGACTTATTCAATATGGCGGAGGTATTCTTTGATAGCGTTTTTCACCCACTTTTGACAGAGGAAACCTTCAAGCGTGAAGGTCACCATCTTGAACCCGTGGACCCCAATCAACCTATAGGAGATTTAAAAATAAATGGGATTGTCTATAATGAAGTAAAAAGTGGCGGTCCAGAAGATTACTTGGACCTGATTGTTCACAAGGGGCTTCTGCCTGATACCTGTTATGCTTATAATGGTGCTGGGGATCCACAAGCTATACCGGATCTAACCTACGAACAACTCAGAACTTATTACCAAACCCATTATGATCCGAGTAACTGTTACCTTTTCTTCTACGGCAATATTCCAACGAGCGATTATCTCGAATTTTTTACCGATAAACTGGCAGCACTACCAAGGACTGAAATAGACGGATCTCAGCATCCGCTCCGACCCGAAGTCACACATCCGCCCAAATGGGAGTCCCCGCGGATTGTGAGAGAAGTCTATCCGATTGCTCCGGATGAATCACTCGCCGAAAAAACGTATCTGATGCTCAGTTGGTGTGTCGGAGATGCAACAGATCCTGAAGATGTCGCTTTGTGCCGAATTTTAAGCCTGATTCTCCTCGGAAACGAGGCGGCACCGCTCCGCAAGGAGATTGTTGATTCTGAACTTGGCACTGATATACATGATAATTATTGGATGCCCGCTGGAGCCGGTATTGTGGGTCCACATAATACTTTTCACATCGGCTTGACCGGTAGTGAAACCGATCGCGTTGATGTTTTCACGGAGTTGATTGTCAGGACATTAACGCGCATTGCGGACACAGACATTGACACGGAGAAGGTGGAAGCCGCATTTCAACAAATCACTTACGACTATCAGGAGATCACGCCGGGATTCCCGTTTCAGATGATGGAGCGTGTTGTAAACACTTGGATATATGAGAAGGAACCGACCCTCTTCTTAAAAATGGGCGCAGTCCTATCTGCCATCCGTCAACGTTGGAAGCAAAACCCGCGCCTCTTTAATGAACTAATTCGTGAGAGATTCCTTGATAATCCACATCGATTGACGGTCGTCTATGCCCCTGATCCAGGGAGGCAAGCGCGTCTTGATGCGGCTGAGGAGGCACGCTTGAAGGCGATCCGCGCACAACTCACCGATGAACAGGTAAGAGAGATTGCTGCCGACGCTGCTGAACTCGAACGACTCAGCGGAGAACCCAACGCCCCCGAAGATTTGGCAAAGTTACCACAACTGCAGGTCTCTGATCTACCGGAGAAACCGCTGCATATTCCTACAACCGTTGAGGCGGTTAGCGGACGGCCCCTACTCCTAAATGATGTTTTTTCCAACGGCGTGAACTATCTCGTGCTAAATTTTGATTTGCAAGGGTTACCACAACACCTTTGGCAGTATCTACCCAGATACACCGATGCGATCAGCAAACTCGGTGCTGGTAAGATGAATTATGAGCAGATGGCACGCCGTACCGCATCGACTACCGGGGGACTCGAGTGTTCTCCGAACTTTAGCACCCACGCCTTTAACCCTAATCAGCCTGTGTGGAATATGCAGTTTCGACTCAAAGCGCTTGATGATAAAATGGGAGATGCCTTGGATGTCTTGCACGATCTGATTTTTGCTGTGAATCCACGGGATACTGGACGATTTCACGATGTGCTTAGCCAATCGGTAGCAGAATATCGAACGTATATCCACGGTTATCGGTGTTTAGATATTACGAACCATCGTGCTGCCCGCGGACTTGCGCCACACGGATATCTGTCAGAAATCGTCTACGGACTAACACAGTTCCGCAGGAGTGAGATGTTACTCCAAAATTTTGGTGAATCTCATGAAGAGCTCAGCGATTACATTGGGCAAATTCGTGATTTCTTGTTAGTGCGTAGTCGCGTGAGTGCCAGTTTTACCGGTTCCGATGCAGCTTTTGAGACGCTCAATAGAAAGTTTGCTGGCTGGATTGATAACATGCGTGATGAACCGATAAACCCAAAATCAACGGGGTTTAGACCTTTTGACACATATCCGCGTGAAGGACTGGCAGCTCCCATTCAGATAGCGAACTGCACGCATATAATACCGGCACCGCACTATTCACACCCAGATTCTATCCCGTTGACGATTGGCGCACACATCTTGGATCTTGATTACATTATGACCGAAGTCCGACTTAAAGGTAACGCTTACCTTGGTACTTTTGAATATAACCCGTTTGCTGCGATGCTCTCTCAAGGTTCGTATTTTGGTCCCCATATCGCGCGTTCGCTCAATGTTTTTGAACAAACTGCCGATTACGTCAAACAGGTAGAGTGGACGCAGACCGATATTGACAAAGCGATTATCCGGACAGCATCAGACTATCAAAAGACAGTCCGTCCCAGTCAAGCCGCAACCGATGCGCTCACGCACTACCTCACAGGGCAAACACGTGAAATAGTGGAAGGAAGATATGCCCAACTCCGACGCGCAACTCCCAAAGAAGTAAAACGCGCACTACTTCAGGTGCTTGAGGAAAACAGGGACAAGGCCTCGATCTGTGTCGTCGCGAGTCGTGAAAAATTAGAAGCCGAAAACCAGAAGATGGATCAACCGCTTCACATTGAAAATATTATCAAGTAGAGTTGCTCAATCCGCGGGAATGCAAGGGGTGCCTGAAATCGTTGTCTTTATTAACATTACTTAACGAAAGTTAAAAAAACCTTGACTTTAACACACTTTTTGGGTATAATAAATTGTAGGTAATGCTTAATAAGGAGAAATGGAAATGGAATTAACTTTTCAAAGGGATAACCTCTTGTATTCCCTGCAGGTGTTACAAGGTGTCGCAAGTGGACGTAGCACGCTGCCGATTCTATCAAATGTCCTCATCCAAGCCGAAGATGGAAAAATTGAATGTGTCGCCACGGATTTAGAAGTCGGTATTAAAATCAGAGTAGAAGGGGCTATCCAAGAAGATGGGGCAATCACTGTCTCCGCCAGAAAATTAGCAGATATCGTCAAAGAATTACCCGAAAATGAAACAATACACTTCGCGACGACAGCAAATGACCGCGTCGAAATTACCTGTGGTGATGGGGTTTACAGAATTATTGGACTGTCCGACGAAGAATTCCCACAATTGCCTTCTGTTGACGGAGAATTGTTGACGATTGATGGCGATACCCTACGCGCGCTACTCCGCAAAACAGAATTCGCCGCATCTACAGAGGATGTCCGCTACTTCCTAAACGGGCTCTATTTTAGTTTTCTTGCAGATAGGACAGAAGTCGTTGCCACCGATTCAAGATGGCTCGCGCTCGCATACACCGACCCACTCAAGGCGCCAGGGAATGTTGACGGGTTTATCTTACCCCTTAAAGCCGTTAAAGAGATCACACGCACATTCGCAGATTCATCTGCAGTGACCATCTCAATGTTTGAAAATCAGATTCTTTTTGCTGATGAACACGCCACCCTAACCGCTCGGCTTGTGGAAGGGGATTATCCGAAGTATGAGAAACTCATTCCGGAGTCCACAACGGGTAGAACGGTTCTCTCCAAAGAGGATATCTTACGCGCAGCTCGACGTGTTGCCTTGTTGTCGAATCCGAAGAACTATTCAATCTCTTTGGACATAGAGGCGGAACAGATTACAATTTCTGCGAAGACACCGGAATTGGGAGAGGCGCATGAGACCGTCCCCATCCAGTCCTGCACCGCAAATGCGCGGATTGCGATTGATGCCCGTCTGCTCATAGAGATTTTCGCCCACATTGAAACGGAGTTACTCGCTATAGAATTCACAGGCGAATTTTCACCTGTTCTAATCAAACCCATCGGTGATGAAGCACATGTCTGTCTGGTGATGCCGATGCGTTTGGAGTCCTAAAATCCCTTGGGTCTGTTTGAAAAAAACTTGACATTCCTACCGTTTTATGATATTATTATATAGCCAATGCCGAGATAGCTCAGTCGGTAGAGCAGTAGACTGAAAATCTATGTGTCGGCAGTTCGATTCTGCCTCTCGGCATTTCTTTCTTTCCAATTGTAATAGTTTGATAAGCCGGTGTAGCTCAGGGGAAGAGCAACTGATTCGTAATCAGTAGGTCGGAGGTTCAAATCCTCTCATCGGCTTTTCGTTTTTATTCCTCCGATACCATCTCAGCAGCGACATCCTCTTCAAGCGATTTGACATTCGCTAAGACAGTCGGATGTGGTTCAATCTCATACACTTTCCGGTACATCTCCAGCGCAGCCGCCTTATCACCGAGGAAACTGGCGTAAATTTCACCCATCCGTTCCAGTGCGCGAACCTCTCGTGAATCGAGTTCTACAATGCGCTCGTAGACGCGAAGAGCATCTGCATACTGACGCGTTTCGATATCCTCGCGCTCCAGTGAAACCGCACGGGCAAATAACAAACGGACAAGATCATTTACCACTTCATCCATTTCTGGATACTTTTTATGTGCCTCTTCCAGCAAGCGAACCGACTCCGATTCAAGTCGAGTAACCTCAGCCAGATCTTCGTCGGTGAATTCCCGATCGAGAAACTGATAATCCAGAAGTATTTTGGCGTAGGTCCTTGACAGCTGAAGGCGAGCAAGGATACCGATGGGTGCTTTTTCAGAGGAAATTTCTCTCAAATCCGGATCATTTTCGATCGCGTTGTTATAGGATTCTGCCGCTGATTTAAGTTGCTTACTCCCTTGGTAAAGGACACCCAGGAGATAATGGGCTTCGGCGTGATGTGGGTCCTGTTTGAGGACTGCGAGAAACTCTTCTGTTGCTTCACTGAGTAAGCCTTCATCGCGAAACAGTTTACCCCGTAGGAGACGAACACCAGAATGCTCAGGCTGAATGCGTGCAGCATGCGCAAGGCGCGCCTTTGCATCTTTCAGCCAACTGCTGTGTGAATAAATCTCCGCAATACGTAGATTGGCGTGCAAACGCGCTTCTGAACTTGACTGAGACCTACCCTTTATTGGGACGTTCTGATCTTCACCGCTCGTTTCTAAAGCTTGCAACGCTTGCCAATAGAGGAGCGCAGCATCGACGAGATCCTGTTTCTCGAATAGAGCGTCTGCTTTTTCAATAAATGTGCCTGCCTGCGATAAAGGGGGAGGTTCAGGATCAGCACTCCCGCGCCGAATATACAGTGCCGCAAGCACGACAAAACCTATTACCGCTAACACTTCTGCATAGAAGAGCCAGCTACGTAAAGAAAATAGTGATTTTGTGTTAAAAGGCATCTTAATTCCTCTACTTATATCTGTGTGGGTAGTCCTAATTTCCTGCTTTGCTGGTTGTCGATAATAAAAGTATCTAATCCACCTATCCGCTTACCGACAATTGATAACTATTATAGTAGGCGAGGTTTCTTAAGGGAAACACCCAAGCAAAAACACCTCGCCGGTTTACCCGAATAATAGGATCCAATCCGTCTATCCACACTACTGGCAACTGAGAACTATTCCACTAATTTCGATTAAGCCGTCGGATACATGTTACTACATCCCATTCTCAATCTCGTTGAGAACACTAAGCATCTTTTCTGGCGCAACAAAGCCTGTGAACCTCTTAAGAACTGTCCCATCGGCGTCCATGAAGATAACAACAGGTAATCCTGGAATTTGATACTTTTCCGTCAATGCCTCAGTGGTCTCAGAACTGCGGGTGAAATCGAGTTTGACGTTGACGTAGTCAGCGAGTTTTGCAGCCACTGCCGGGTCAGCGTAAGTCTTGTGGTCAAGTTCCTTGCAAGCCGCACACCAAGACGCGTAAAAGTCAAGCATTACGAGTTTGTCCTCGCGTTTTGCGATTTCAAGACCTTCGGTTTCGTCATAAACCCAATTCAGGTGCGGTCCTGCAGGTTGTTGAATACCACCAACAAGCATATAGGTGCCGAGGACAGCCAACAAGAGACCACACGCTTTTTGGATTCGCATCCCTCCAGAAATACCACTAAAACGCTCTGTTAACTTACCCAACCACAGTCCTATAAGCACTAAGCCACCAGCGATAGCGAAGAAGGGTAGCGAGTTTTGAAGGAAGTTCAGCAACGGTGGAAATACATCTTTGAGAAAATAGAGTGCCATCGTAATAATAGCAATTCCAAAGATGTTTTCCAAAACGTACATCCACCCACCTGACCGTGGCAGCGCAGAGAGTAGACCTGAGAAAGTGCCAATGCCGATAAAGAGTAGCCCCATTCCGAGAGCGTAGGTGAACATGAGCCAGAAACCGAGGAACAGGCTCCCTGTCGTTGCGATATAAGTTAATACCACTGCTAATGCCGGTCCCGTGCAAGGTGCAGCGATCACACCTGCAACTGTTCCCATGGCAAATCCTCCAGCAAATCCGGTGCCTCCAACGGTATTAAGGCGATTCTGCACCGCATACGGCAACCGAATTTCAAAGACACCGAACATGGAGAGTCCAAGAGAAACCAGGATCAAACTAATGAATCCGACAACCCACGGATTTGCCATTATCTGACCGAAAACCGCACCTGTTGATGCAACCGCTACGCCTAAAATTGAATAGGTGACAACGATTCCGAGAACATATACAACAGAGAGCAGGAAAGATTTGAAAAGTCCCGCCGATTCATTGGCACCGAAGATGGAGACAGTAATGGGTATAAGTGGATAGACGCAGGGCGTCAAACTCGTCAAGATACCTCCGGCGAACACGAGTAGAAAAGCAAGCCACACCTGTCCTCCAGAGAGCGCACGCGCAAGGTTTCCCTCATCGCCACCTGAACTTGGGGGTGCTCCAAACTCAATATTGGCGAAAACCGCTTCATTCATTCGTTGAATCGTCTCTTCTATACCGACAATTTCAACAGGGACAGTAAAAGCAAGGGTTTCGGGGAGTAGACACTGGTCGTCATTGCACGCCTGATACTGCAGCTGGAAATCCAGCACTATCGGTGCAATCGGAACATTTTGACTTGCGTCAACTGGGATACCAATAGTAATGGTATTGTGGTAGACAGGGGCTTCCCCAATTGAATCAATTTGTAGCACTTCGCCTGTCGGATATACAGTTTCACCAAAAGTGAAGTCCGGTGTATCAGGGAGAAGGATCTCAGTAGCAATAAGTCCTTCACCCGCCGGATTAGCGTTGACGTGCCACCCTTCGGCAATGTCTACGACAACAGCAATTTGGAATTGACTTCCCGGTTGCACTTTGTCAACCGAAAGGTATCCTTTTACGGTAAGTTTTTCAGCAGGCGCCTTTTCAACAAGGCCAAAGTCGGCGAGTTGTGCCTGTACGCAAATCGGAAAAGTTATCGTGCTAAGGATTAGCAGTATCCAGAGTATGGGTTTATGGGGTCTGAAAATTTTAAGCATGCGTTAATTTTCCTCAATTACTTTGGTTCAAGCACAATGCAAGGAAGAATCATTTCTTCAAGCGAAATGCCACCGTGTTGGAAACTACCGTGGAATAGTTCTTTATAGACATTGAACTGTCTTTCGTAAATGAAATAATAATCCTCTTTCGCGAGGATGTAGCTTTTCCCTTCTATGCTACCGGGTAAACGATATGTCTCCGGATCTGTTATGAGATATCCGGCATCAGGATCGCAGGTAATATGCTTTCCTTCTTTAAACCGTAATCCGGTGGTCAAGGTAGTTTGGCTTGAAATTTTTGCCGCGTTATGACAGAGTAGTGAACCGTGATCGGATGTCAAGACGACGGTTATACCGCGATCGGCAGCCATTCTGAATATCTTATAGAGCCATGAATGATGAAACCACGCTTGCACAAGGGTCCGAAACGCCGATTCATCTGGGATAAGCTGCCGAAGTAAATCCGTCTCGTACCGTGTGTGGGTCAGCATATCGAGGAAGTCGACAACGATTGCTTCCAAACTAATGCGATCAGTGGTACTGAGCCACTGTAGGTATTGTGCCTCACCTTGTGTATCAAAAATCTTAAAATAATGCGGTGGCGGCTTGAGTGCGATACCGTGTCGATCAAGTTGTAAGCGCAAGAGTTCTTTCTCATGGCGGTTAATGCTTGTGTGTGCTTGATCTGGTTCTGCGTATAAATGTGGGTACCGTTCAGCCAGTTCAAGGGGGAACAGTCCACTGAAAATAGCGTTTCTTGCATAACGAGTGGCTGTCGGCAAAATGGAATAATAGTAATTCGTTGTTATATCGAACATTGGGTAGAGCATCGGCTCAATTTCTAACCAATGATCTAAACGCATACAATCCATAACAACAAACAACACCTGTTTTCCCGCTTGAAGTTCGGGGATAACGTACCTGTAAATGACATCCACCGATAAGGTAGGCGACGCTTCATTAACGAGCCAGCTGCTATAATTATCTTGAATATAATTCGCGAATGCAGCGTTTGCCTCCTGCTTTTGCATCGCATGGATGGCTTTGAGCTCGTCTACGTTATGGAGCGTATCAAGCTGCATGTCCCATTTGATCAGGTTAAGGTAAGTATCGATCCACGTTTGCCAACCGTTGGTGAGGTTATGTGCTTGGGTTACACTGTCGGAGATATACCCGCTATTAAAGTTTTGAACGTAAGCTTGTGGCATGTACGACTCACGCACTGTTCGCTTTTCAATCAGAAAAGCGAGGGATGCTGCCAATTGTTTGCACAATATCATCTCGCAAGCCTCGTCCGGCGGGTTTGTTGGCATTATAAAGATGTTGGTAACATCGTAAAGGCTTGCTTCCTGTCTTATTTCTTCGCCATCTTTGCGTGTTAAGAGTAGGATAGGGATGTGTGCATCGGAGTTCCGAATATGCGAGAGCAGATTTTCTTTTCGCGCCGGTCCGTCATAATTCAATAGAACAGCATCATACGTCCTGTCTTTGAGCGCGCTTATTCCGTGTGCAGCACTGTTTGCTACAGACACATCATATCCTTGGTGTTCCAAAAAGGGAACGTAAGGTTTTGGTGTGATATATGTTTGCTTTTCAGAATATCGATCTGCAGTCTGGACATTTGATTGCCGTACATCAGAAACCTCGTTGTCAATCCACAAAATCCTCCTTCTTCTTTCTTCCATAGTAATCCCCTTCTTTGCAATATAGACTTGCAAAATGCACGCGCCGTTGCGTACTTGGTTTTTTTCGGGGTGAGCAGTTGTGAATCTTCTGACGAAAAGCAGAGAAGTCTGCCACGGTATTCTATTGAGCAAAACAGAAACTAAATACTGGCAACAAACCTCCCGGGATTCAATAAACCGCCCGCATCGAATTTGGCTTTAACCTGTTTCATTAATCTGAGTGTATCGCCAACCGGTCCCCAAACGTCAATGTGCCGCTTGAGCTCAGGAGGCGCAGTTTCTATAATAAGATTCCCTCGCTTCTCCACGGCGGATTGACGCAGCTGCATCAGCACATCCGCAAGATACTGGAAATCTGTTTCTCCTACTAAAGGGATCGTCAAATACAATACACCACTTCCGAGTAACAGCATCATTTGGACATCGCTACCCCAACTTGAATCTGCAATGTGCCCGGCAAACTCAGCAATATCGGTGCGTTTCAGGTTTATTTTGGCAATCACATTCTCAGTTTCCCCGTTATCTGCCGAGAACTCCTGAATAGTCTTTTGGAGGCGTTGGTATGGTTCACCCTCTATTGTTGTCACACCCATAGCACCGTTTTGTTTCACGATTTCTTGGCTTTGAGTCAACTGCCACGCTACAGTTTCAGGATCCCCGCCGAATCCGGCTATCAGGGTGAATGTGCCCCTGTCTGCTGTATTGGATCCCTGTCCATCGGTTTCGACACGCATTGGATCGAAATTGATGAATAGATTTACAAACATCGGTAGGGTCTGTGAACCTACAATGCTTAAGCCTGTGTTGGCTGCATTGTGAATATCATGAAACTCTACTGCGATTGCTGCTTGCCGAGTCGGTATCGGGGACAACTTGAGTGCCACTTCAGTGATGATACCGAGTGTTCCAAAGGCACCGATATAGAGTTTGTTGAGATCATAGCCTGCAACATTTTTCACGACTTTCCCGCCGCTCTTAACGACAGTACCGTTCGCGTGGACAACTCGCAATCCTAACACTTGGTTTCGCGCAGTTCCGTGTCGAAGACGAAACGATCCGCTTGCATTTGCCGCAACAATCCCACCAATGGTACATTGTTCAGCATACGGTGGATTCAACACCAAGTACTGTCGATGTTTCGCTAACTCCTTTTGGAGGTCTACCAAGCGAATACCAGCTTCCACAGTGACAGTTAGATCTGCCGGTTCATATTCAATAACATCGTTCAGACGCGTTGTCGCCAATACCATGTCTATTTTTGGCGGAAGATTTCCAATGCCAAGTTTCGTGCCTGTACCGGCGGGAATGACAGACAGGTCCCGTTTTGCCGCAAATTGGAGAACATCTTGTATCTCTTGGATAGATGCTGGTAAAACAACCGCCTTCGGAAAACATCCATCAAAAGCATAAGCTGCAGATTCCGCCTCAGGCAGGACACCTGATTCTCCAACAACGTGCCTAAGTTCATCGTGCAGTGCACGTGAATTTTCCATCTGTTTTTCTTTCTCAGTCGTTATTATAAAATCGTTCTAAAGATCAATCGGTAGAAGGTATTGTCTACTGTCAAATTTATCTTGAAAATCTATGCCTCAGACTTCTTACTAAGGATTCTTATCTCAAATCCTTCTATCTTTTCAACTTGATCTGGTTGAACAGGGGCTTGGTAAATGGAAAAATCTTCCAAATGTTTCACACTCCGTTCAAGCAAAGCTAGCCGCGCGTTCACTTTACCAAATTCTCGAACAATCCAGATGATGCCGCCCACGATACCAAGTAATACAGGGACCCTAGCTGCAAGTAAGGCAGCTATGACACTTGTCTCTATCACTCACCTATCCCTCCACATTAATCTGGTCAAGACTGAAATGAATCTGTCTCGTCCAGTACTCCCCTGACCTACTATCAAGGTATTCCATCTTGTCACCAGTGCTTGACATGCTGCCCTCGGAGTCAAATTTATGTCCTAAAGTGGAAGCAAAAGTGTCAATAAAGCGTTCGTAACTTCGGGTAGGGATAACCGGTATCTTGTCTGCTTCACTAATAATAATGCGGACTGTAAATTCATTGCCGCCCAGATGTTCAATAGATTCAACTTCAGTAACATCTTGGAGCATATCCCGAATGGTGCTGATAACAGCGTTTTTGGAATAGGTTTTCATTTAAAAGTTCTCCACTGCATCGGATGGCAGACCGAGTTTCGCGTAGGATTCAGCTGTCGGGAATATCTTCCCAGGATTGCAAAGCCCGGTTGGATTAAAAATACCTTTAACTGTCGCCATTACTTGCAGATCTGCAGGACTAAAGATCAGGGGCATGTAATCCATCTTTTCAACACCGATACCGTGCTCGCCGGTGATTGTACCACCAACTTCAGCGCAAACTGTCAGAATTTCCTTGTTGACATGTTCTACGCGTTCGCACTGGTCGGCATCGCGTTCGTTAAAGAGAACAATAGGATGTATATTCCCGTCTCCAGCGTGAAACACATTCGCAATCGGAATCTGATATTTTTCAGAGATTTCAGAGATACGCCGTAAAACCTTTGGTAGTGTTGTCCTCGGGACAACGCCATCTTGGGTGATATAATTCGGTGCAAGTCGTCCGAATGAGCCAAAAGCACTTTTTCGCGCCTTCCAGAGTTGCTGCCGCTCCCCTTCATTTTTGGCATAGCTTACATCCCGCGCGTTATGCTGCTTGAATATCTCTAAAATCTGGTCTGTTTGATTCTGCATGCCTGCCTGAATACCGTCAAGTTCCACAATCAAGATGGCTTCGGCATCAAGTGGAAAACCAAAATGGAAAGCCTCTTCCAAAGCACGAATGACGAGGCTGTCCATCATCTCAAGTGCCGCAGGAATAATACCCTCACCGATAATAGTTGACACGGCGTTTGAGGCATCGTCCATCGTTTCAAAGACAGCAAGTGCTGTTTGGTATGCTTGCGGATTACGAGTAAGACGTACGGTAGCTTTGGTGACTATCCCGAATGTACCTTCAGAACCGACCATCACACCGCGGAGATCGTAGCCGATTGCTTCTTCAACGCTGCCGCCCAATTCAATTATCTCGCCATCGGGTAAGACGACTTCCAGTCCAAGTACATGGTCGGATGTGACACCATACTTCAAAGTATGCGGTCCGCCAGAGTTTTCGGCGATATTTCCACCTATTGTACATGCCTTCTGGCTCGACGGATCAGGCGCGTAGTGGTAACCTCTTTTTTCCACCGCCTCCGTCAACAAGAGATTCACGACCCCAGGTTCAATCACTGCTCGCTCGTTTTCAAGATCTATCTCCAAGATACGATCCATGCGATTCAGAGCAATAATAATCCCACCTTGGACAGAAAGCATACCACCGCTCAAACCAGTGCCGCCGCCACGAGCGATAAAGGGGACACTGTATTTGTTCGCCAACTTTACAATGTCCGATACTTGCTGCGCTGTATCTGCGAAAACAACAACATCTGGCATCGCCTTGAAAGACGGGGCGGCATCGCATTCATATACCGATAAGGCAGTCGCATCCGTTAGAACATTTCTAGGACCCAGAAGCGTAGAAAGGTCAGCAACAAGTTGTTCTTTTTGGTCCATATTCTATATCCTTCCCAAGGGCAATTTATAGTTGTACTTAGTTTACCACAATTTTTGTTCAATGTCCAATTAGAAATATAACAGGTGGTTTCAAAAATATTTCTTTATCTGTTAGAGTCTTATACAACATGTTATAATTATAAAATCCATATCACTTACCAAAATTCAGCTGTTTATTGAGGAAACCTTTCCGAAAACGTAGGTTGGGTTAAGCGGGAAGAAACAAGATCACCTTGTTTATATGGAGGATTCCACCTTCCAGTGCTTATTGTATTGGGAGGATAGATAAGCGAAACCCAACGATCCAAAGTAGATAAAGGAGACGCAGATGTGAAAATTGATCTTAGTTTTAGGAATTGCCTGGGCGATCGCATGGAGCCTCAAAGCAAATCTATAATTTGGGATTTCCTTGTGGTAACACCTTCCCACATGCTATAATAGTTATACTTCTAAAAGGAGGACTAGCTATGAAAATGTCTATGATTCTGATCTGCGGTGCCTTAATGTTCGGTTTTATTGCAGTAGGGTCTGCTGGTGTATGGACAGATCCGTTTGATGGCGACGAACTCGTTGAAGGCTGGGAATTTCGCGACTATCGTGACAAAGTTACAACCTATGAAGTCAAAGACGGCTTCTTACAGATGACCAATCCAAACGGTGGATGGGGGCATACGACGCCAGACAAACCTATGCTTGAACGGGAAATTCCAAAAACCGCAGCTAAGAATATAACGGTCAGCGGGATTTTTACCACTGAGCCAGATAAACCTGCCGATTCTTGGATTGGCATTTTTCTCTATAGTGATGACGATTTGAACTACGCCTGCTTGTTATTTGGTGGCGAAGCCAATCAACCGCAGAAAACGCTGATCGGTAGTATGGTTGAAGCCAATTGGCAAGACAAAGGACACTTCCAGACCGGATTTGATGTCCCACTTCACCTCAAGATCGTCAAAGAGGACGATCTGTTCTCTGGCTACTACCGTGAAAGCGAAAAGGATGACTGGACCCTCTCTGGCAACAAAACGTGGAACCACAAGTTTGATGTAGAGCGTGTCGGGATCGGATTCATGAACAGTTGGGGAGGCCAAACAGTCACTTTTCTGGTTGACACACTCTCCATTGAAGGCGAAGGAATTGAACCCTTGGAAGTTGCTCCAAATGGCAAATTAACGACAACATGGAGTACGCTTAAAGCGAGTCGATAATCTTGGATAGACTGGGTTTCCTGTAGAAAGAGAAGGAATCCGTCTAACACACCAACAGATTTAAAATGGGGTGGTAAATGCACTACCCCAATACCACTTCTTAATCAAGACCGTATCGTTTCAAAAGACAACATTTAATAGGCTTACGGAATATAAAGCCAAAGCGTAAGGAGAAATTCTACCGCCATGTCCATTCCTAAAATATCCGTGAATAACCCTGTTTTGGCAAATATGCTAATGATTATAATCATCGCTTTTGGGGTGTATGCATGGATAAACCTACCCCGAGAACTCACACCAGAAATCGCATTACAGAGTGCGACGGTGACAACACTCTATCCGGGAGCCTCGCCGGAAGAAGTTGAAAAACTCGTTACTGCCCCCATTGAAGACGCTATTGAGGAAAATGTCAGCAAAATCAATCTGCTGTTTTCTACCTCTTCAGAGGGGCGGTCCGTCATCTCTGTTGACTTTGAAGAGATGAGTGACCGAGATTATGACAAGGAAGTTGAAAATCTCCGCACTGCTGTTGAAGGTGTAAATGAATTGCCAGAGGAGATTTTAGACGATCCAAGGGTCGAAGAACTTGATATCTCATCCGGTTTCCCTATGCTAACAATCGTTGTGAGTGGGGATATCTCAGAAAGACAGATGCGAGATATTGCTGAGAATCTCAAAGACGAAATATTGGATATTAAAAACATCGCATCTGTCCGGATAGCAGGTCTCCGTGAAAGAGAAATCTGGGTTGAGCTGGATCCAAATCGGTTGAAAGCATATCAGATTCCCATTGCCTCTGTTGTTACTGCAATCGGTGCCAGTAACTTGAATCTACCAGCTGGCACAATGGAACTCGGCAATACAGAATTCATGGTGCGAACGATGGGTGAATTCCCCAATCCAGATACAATTGGTGAAACCATCATTGCTGTTCAACCGACAGGGACCCCGCTCCGACTCAAGGATGTTGCGACTGTTTCGGACACCTACGAAGAAGCGAGAACTCTATCCCGAATTAGTGGAGAACCCTCTATCAGCCTGAGTGTGCAAAAAAAGACTGAGGGCAACACGATCGCGTTAGTTGCCGAACTCCGGGAATTGGTTAAAGAATGGAAAAAGGACCTGCCTGAAGGTGCCGAATTAACAGCGGTTAACGACTACTCTGTTATTTTAAAAGAGCGGTTAGGCATTCTGGAAACAAATGCGCTTTTCGGGTTGATACTTGTTGTGTTGATGCTTCTTCTCTTTATCGGATGGCGTAACGCTATGTTTGCGGCACTCGGCATACCAGTTGCGTTCATGGCAACGTTTTGGTTCATGTCTGTAGGTGGCTACTCACTCAGTGGTGTTTCCTTGTTTGGACTTATTTTAGTCGTAGGGATTGTTGTAGATGATGCTATTGTTGTTGTGGAGAATATCTACCGGCATATTGAGGCAGGTGAACCTCCAAAAGTTGCCGCCATTCGCGGCGCAGAAGAGGTTGGCTGGCCAGTTCTGGCAGCAAGTTTGACGACGATCTGTGCTTTTGGTCCGTTGATGTTCATGTCTGGTGTTCCTGGACAGTTTATGCGGGTCGTGCCGATTATGGCAATCCTTGTTCTGGTGGCTTCTCTCTTTGAAGTGTTCGTCATTTTGCCAGCGCACGTCTCTGAATGGGGAAGACCCAAACCCAGGACGGGGCGCAGCAGACTTGAGCCCCTCCGAACTCGATCTCGGAATACTTTTGCCTTAACTGCCTACATCGTCGGCTTTTTGGCATGGTTCGGTACGGTTTTTGACCTCATCCGAAACCGATATGTGAGAGTCCTGAAGAAAACGATACGATACCGATATGCGTTTGTCGGATGTGTTCTCTTGATCGGCTCGGTTGTATGTATTAGTGCGTTCGTGATACTTGATAAGGAGCTCTTCCCCGGAGAGGATTTCCCACAATTTTACGTCAAAGCCGAAATGCCGCCCTCCTATGGCATCCAAGAAACGACTAACGTAATAGCCCAGATTGAAGAAGCCGCTAAAACACTTCCATCAAGTGAAGTCGCTGCAATCGTCAGCAACGTTGGGTTACACACGCCGACCGGGGCTATAATGGAAGGTGTTACCTATGGATCCAATTTTGGAGAGGTTATTGTTGAACTCACACCAAAACAGGAGCGCACGCGGGGGGTAGATGACATCATCGCAGAACTGCGGACGAAAACCACAACGATTAGTGGTATAGAAGAGTTGAATTTCATTACGCAAGAAGGCGGTCCGCCACAAGGGGAGGATGTTGAAGTCAAGGTGAAGGGGGCGAGATTTGAGCAACTTACAGGACTCGCTGATACCCTTAAAGCATCACTCTCGCAGATGGACGGTGTCTACGACATTCGTGATGACTTTCGCACGGGGAAATCCGAACTTCGTATCTACCTAAAACCGGAGAAAGCACATCAATACGGATTAACCACATTCCAAGTTGCGCAAACAGTGCGCACCGCTATTGAGGGGGCCAAAGCGACAACCTATCGTGAAGCAGATGAGGCGATTGATGTCATCGTCAAATACGAGGAAGGGACGCTCGGAAATCTTGCTGAACTGAATAATCTGTTGATTACGACCCCTACCGGTGCTATCGTTCCCCTCAAGGATGTCGCCGATATCACAGAGGAAAAAGGCTATTCTGACATCCGTCGATTTGACGGTGAACGGGCGATTACAGTTTATGCATCCGTAGATAGGGCAAAAACAACGCCTTTTGCGGCAACTCAGGCGTTAATCGGCACGTTCGCCGATGTTGGATCCCTGTATCCCGGATACCAACTCGATTTTAGAGGGCTTTTCGATGAGATTATAGAGTCCTTTTCCGAATTATGGAAACTGTTCATCGTCGGGCTGTTGTTGATCTATGTCGTGTTAGGGGCGCAATTCAAATCGTTTCTACAACCGATTATCATTATGCTTGCTGTCCCCTTCGGGATGATAGGGGCGATGGTTGGGTTGTTCCTTGCCGATGCGACACTTAGCATGGTCGCCATGTTTGGGATCGTCGCACTCTCCGGAATTGTGGTGAATGATTCGATTGTCCTTATCGACTTCATCAACAAGTATCGGGAGCGTGGCTATAACAAATGGTATGCGATCCTAAAAGGCGGGAGTATCCGATTGCGTCCAATCATTCTCACTTCACTGACGACGATTTTCGGTCTCATTCCAATGGCAATCGGTTTGGGTGGCAAATCACCGATCTGGATGCCGATGGCGTATACAATTATCTTTGGACTCGCGCTTGCAACCACAATGACCCTGTTCGTGATGCCTGCTCTATACGCAATTGTAACGGATCTACGAAGTGTCTTCCTGAAAAATCCAGAGGAACGTTTCCAAACCGTTTCAGCGGATGAGCTGTTGGGTGATGCGGTCCCAGCTGATGATTAAATTGAAATAAGGTGATAGAGTGTGGTCCTCGGACCTCACTCTACACGGTTTTCAACCGTTTAAAACGAAAACCCGCAGTGTAAACCCAATCACTCAGCACCCCTACACCCCTAAATTCTATCATCATGTCTATTCCCAAAATATCTGTAAACAACCCTGTTTTAGCGAACATGCTAATGATTATAATCATCATTTTTGGGTTGTACGCATGGATAAACCTACCACGGGAACTCACCCCAGAAGTCTCAGTCCAGAGCGCAGTTGTGACAACACTCTATCCGGGAGCATCTCCCCAAGAGGTCGAAAAACTTGTCACTGCTCCTATTGAAGACGCAATTGAGGAGAACGTCAACAAAGTTGACCTATTGTTTTCTACCTCTTCAGAGGGGCGTTCTGTTATCTTTGTCGATTTTGAGGAGATAAGCGACCGGGATTTTGACAAGGAACTTGGAAACCTACACACCGCTGTTGAGCAGGTAAATGAGTTGCCAGAGGAGATTTTGGATGATCCGAGGGTCGAAGAATTTGATATCTCATTTGGTTTTCCTATTTTGACGATTGTTGTAGGTGGAGACATTGCGGAAATGCAGATGCGAGATATTGCTGAAAATCTCAAAGATGAAATCTCGGACATTAAAAACATCGCCTCTGTCCGAATGGCAGGTCTCCGTGAGAGGGAAATATGGATTGAGGTGAACCCGGATCGATTGAAGGCATATCAACTCCCAATTTCAGCGGTCATTACCGCGCTGGGAACAAACAACTTGGATCTCCCAGCCGGCAAAATGGAACTGGGAGGCACAGAATTCATGATCCGAACAATGGGAGAATTCACGGATTTGGACACTATTGGCGAAACTCTCATTACTGTTCAGCCGATGGGTGCGCTTCTCCGTCTGAAAGATGTTGCAACGATTTCTGACACCTACGAGGAGGTGAGAACGCTATCGCGAATTGATGGACAACCTTCGATTAGCCTGAGTGTGCAAAAGAAGACTGAGGGGAACACAATTGCATTAGTTACTAAACTTCGAGAATTAGTCGACAATCGGAGAAGAGATCTCCCTGAAGGTGCTGAGTTGACGGTTGTTAATGACTATTCCGTTGTTCTCAAAGAACGATTGGGAATTCTTGAAACAAATGCCTTTTTCGGTTTAGTGCTTGTTGTGCTAATGCTCCTTCTCTTTATTGGATGGCGGAATGCCCTATTTGCGGCACTCGGCATACCAGTGGCGTTCATGGCAACGTTTTGGTTTATGTCCATCTCTGGTTATACACTCAGCGGTGTCTCTTTGTTTGGGCTTATTTTAGTCGTTGGAATCGTTGTTGACGATGCTATCGTTGTCATAGAGAACATCTACCGGCATATTGAGGCAGGTGAATCACCGAAAGTTGCCGCCATTCGTGGTGCAGAAGAGGTCGGTTGGCCCGTTGTGGCAGCAAGCTTGACGACGATCTGTGCTTTTGGGCCGTTGATGTTTATGTCTGGTGTTACTGGACAGTTTATGCGGATCGTGCCGGTTATGGCGATTCTGGTGTTAATAGCATCTCTTTTTGAAGTCTTCGTAATTTTACCAGCCCACGTCGCTGAATGGGGAAGAACCAAAATTCGCACAGGACGCAGCAGGCTTGAAAACCTCCGAACCGGGTCTCCGAGCGGTTTCACCCTCAGTGTCCGCATTGTCGGCTTTTTCGTGTGGTTTGCCATGTTTTTTGAATTAATTCGGAACCGATATGTTAGAATCCTGAAAATAACCATTCGACACCGATATGCGTTTGTAGGTAGTGTCCTCTTCTTCGGGTTGGTTGCATGCATTGGGGCATTTTTTGTTCTTGACAGGGAACTCTTCCCTGGTGAAGAGTTCCCACAATTTTATGTCCAAGCCGAGATGCCACCTTCCTACGGAATACAGGAAACAACAGAAGTGATTGTCCAAATTGAAGAGATGGCTAAAAGACTTCCATCAACTGAAGTTGATGCGGTCATCAGCAATGTCGGTTTACACACATTTATGTCAGGTTTGATAAGAAGAAGTGTTACCTACGGCTCAAATTTAGGAGAGGTAATCGTTGAGCTCACACCAAAGCAAGAACGCACCCGAGGTGTGGATGAGATCATCGCAGAACTACGGACGAAAACCACAACCATTAGTGGAATTGAGCGACTGAGTTTCGTCACACAGGACGGTGGTGCACCACAAGTAGCAGATGTGAGTGTCAAAGTAAAAGGACCGAGATTTGAGAATCTGACTGAACTCGCTGGCGTTCTTAAGACAGCCCTATCTCAGATAGATGGCGTTTACGATATCCGAGATGACTTCAGCATCGGAAAATCTGAACTGCGTATCTACTTGAAGCCAGAGAAAGCGCATCAATATGGATTAACCACGTTCCAAGTCTCACAAACGGTGCGTACAGCCATTGAAGGTGCTAAAGGTACAACCTATCGTGAAGCAGACGAGGCGATTAATGTCATCGTCAAATATGAGGAGGACACACTTACAAATCTTGCTGAACTTAATAACCTCTTGATTGCAACACCCGCTGGTGCTATTGTTCCACTCAAGGATGTTGCGGACATCGTGGTAGAAAAGGGATACGCAGATGTCCATCGATTCGATGGAGAACGGGCAATTACGGTTTATGCCTCGGTAGATAGAGGAAAGACGACTGCCTTTAAAGTGAATCAATCGCTCATCAGCGCATTTGCTGGTATAGAATCTTTGTATCCGGGATACCAACTCGATTTTCGAGGGGTTTTTGATGAAATTACAGAATCCTTTTCCGAGTTGTGGAAGTTGTTCATTGTTGGGCTGTTGCTTATCTATGTTGTATTGGGTGCCCAATTCAAGTCGTTTATACAACCGATTATCATTATGTTTGCCGTTCCATTCGGTATGATCGGTGCGATGATTGGCCTCCTCCTTTCCAATGCGACGCTGAGTATCGTCGCAATGTTTGGCATTGTTGCACTCGCGGGGATTGTGGTGAACGATTCAATTGTTCTTATCGACTTCATTAACAAGTACCGAGAAAAGGGGTATAACAAGTGGTACGCTATTCTGAAAGGCAGTAGTCTCCGATTGCGTCCAATTGTTCTCACCACGGTGACGACGATTTTCGGACTCATTCCGATGGCAATCGGGTTAGGTGGCAAGTCGCCTATATGGATGCCGATGGCGTATACGATCATTTTCGGACTCGCCGTTGCAACATTGATGACGTTGTTCGTGATGCCGGGATTATATGCCATCACGACGGATCTACGCCGTATCTTCCTAAAAAATCCAGAGCAAAGGTTCCAACCCGTTTCAGACGAAGATTTATTAGGTGCTGCTATCCCAGCTGATGATTAACCAAGAGTGTAGGGCGAAATTTCCGAACCGCGCCCCTGCGACAGATGTTTGGCGAGGTCCCCGTGCCTCGCTGGTTTAGACTGTAAAGTAATTCTAAAATCTATTATAGATAAGATAGGAGATGATATGAAAATTACTTTTATTGGTGTTGGTGGGATTACCAGGAGTTACCGCCAAAGCCTCAAACAACTCGAACGTCCCATTGCCGCAGTCTGTGATATAAACGCAGAGCGCGTAGCAACTATCGCCGCTGAAGAAAATGCAACAGCATACACCGACCACAGTGAAATGCTGCAGAAAGAGCAACCCGATGTCGTTTTTATCTGTATCCCACCAGGGGCACACACCACACAGGTTGCTGATGCAGCTGCGTCCGGTGCCGCACTCTTCGTCGCTAAACCTGTTGCGCAGGATTTAGAAACTGCCCAACGCACCCGCGAAGCAATTGATACAGCCGGTGTCCTTAGTCAAGTCGGCTATATGGCGCGATACAGCGACATCACAGCAAAGGCGAAGGAGTTGGTCAGAGATCGGCAACTTGCTATGGGGATTGGACGGTTCCTCACGCGAATGGGTATCAACCACCCATGGTGGGGGAAATACGACGTATCCCGTGGACAAATGGTAGAACAGACGACCCATGTCTTCGATCTCATCCGCTATTTTCTTGGCGATGTGGCGAGTGTTCAAGCGTATGGCATCAAAGGGGTTTCCGAAGGTATCGCGGATTTTGAGGAATGCACCGTTTGCAATATGCAGTTTGAGAGTGGCGCGGTAGGCAGTATTACCAGCACGTGTGTTGCCCGTGCCCACGACCATTTCGCAACCGAATTGGTCGGTGATGACTTCTATCTGAAACTTACGCTTGACCTCGGATTGCGCGGACAAATCAGCGGTGAAGCAATTGACTACACCGGCACGGAAGCGGGTTACTTCCGACAGGTTGAACAGTTCATCACAACGGTTGAAGCAAACGATCAAGGACTGGTGCTTTCGTCCTATGCGGATGCCGTCAAATCCCTTGCCGTCACACTCGCAGCGAACCGCTCGTTGGAAACGGGTCAGGTTGAGCAGGTAATAGAATAAACGGATAAATCAAAGAAGCGCGCCTGCCAGATCGCAAGGCGCGCTTGTCAAATCAAGATTAGAAAAACGTCAAATACGGCTTCCCAACAATTTCCCGCCACAATAAGACCGCCAGTTCGCGAGCGTGATAATCGCCCCACATTGAAGCCTCTCCACACGGAATCTTCTGATCCTCAGGCACATAATCCCACCCATTCGGACGATGATACACCGAGTGCAACAACAATCCCTGGTGTGTGTCAGTTTCGGACAGATACGGTTCATCGAAAAGGGTCTTGGCTACCGTCAAACCCGCTTGGTAATAGGAATTGCCTGCTTCTGCTTCGCCATGTTTTTTAAGATAGTTGCCAAGTCGAATGAGTCCTTGTGCTGCAATCGCTGCCGCTGAGCTATCCACCGGTTCAAGATCGTTGTACGGATCCGAAGGAACTGCCAAATAATCACCAAGCTCCGCTAAGCCCGGAGCACCCGTATCCCAATACGGAATCCCATCTTGTGCAGTGTTCTCAATATAGAAATCAGCGGTAGCTTCCGCCGCTTTACGCATGTGTGCTGTTACCAATGCGTACCCACCGTAAGGTTCAAGTTCATCTGCAGATAGTGTGTCAAAAAACTCAAGCTGCTCAGCATAGCCGGTAACAATCCATGCCAACCCGCGTGTCCACGTCGTAAATGGTGAATATCCCTGCTGTGTACTCGGACAGCGGTAGTTTCCATCGTTCGTATTGAAGATAGACTCATGCACCACCCGTCCACGCACGTCAAAAGCATCACGTCCTTCGCCGTAATAGACGTTATAGGCTGCCGTCGTTTGAGAGTGATGGAGCAGACGTTCCATCAGACTGATAGCGACATCACCTTCACCCATCAACACCGCACCCAGTGTATGCCCAAGTGCTAAAGCCCGTAGTGATCGGATAGTATCTGAAAAGAGCGAATGAGGACCGTTGAAAGAGGTGATATACCCCGTTCCATCTTTGATTTGAGTCCAGCGACTCGCCTGCACGGCAGCGGAGGCTTTCAATGCAAGTTCGTAAAAATCCATTTCGCTATCGTTCCACGGAATTACACCCTCCCGCATCAATCGACGGAGGTTACCGTAAGTGGAAACGTTGTTAAACCCGTGATCGTGCACACCGATGTGTGTGATGTGCGGTGCCATCTTCTCAATTGTGTTCCGTCTGCCGATTTCAAGGAATTGCTCATCACCAGTGGCATCGAATTGGAGGATAGCTGAGCCGAATTGAAAGCCTTGGGTCCATTCTGTCCAGCCGCGTGTTGTATAAGTACCAGCAACGGTGAAGACGGGTGTGCCTTTTTCAGGAGGCCACGTGTCCTCAATGGCTAAAATCTTTTGACCTGAACACTCAAAAAGCCTCTCAATCTGAGGTTTCAGGTCAGTAATACGTAATGAATCGTTTATATGCATTATACTATGGTTGCCTCCTCTGTCGGGGTTAGAAACCCCGCCTACAGCTTCACGACGCGTCTGCGGAATGAGTATCTTGATACCGTTCACATATCACTTCGATAAGATTGGTTGTCGATTTACCGGGAACATTCAGACCGACAATAACTTTGCCACCATTTGCTTCAACGACGTCTCTTTCAATGAGTTCTTCCAATTTATAATCGCCACCTTTAACGTGGATGTTCGGCTTGAGTTCGGAAAGCAGCGAAATTGGCGTGAGTTCTGGAAAGATGACGACGTAATCGACACATGATAATCCTGCGAGCATCTCTGCCCGCTCTTCTTCAGGAACAAGTGGACGATTTTCGCCTTTCAGCTCCCGGACTGAACTGTCACTATTAACCGCTACTACGAGTAGGTTACCCAGTTGACGTGCTGCTTGCAGGTACCGAAGATGACCTAAATGCAGGACATCAAAACAACCGTTAGTAGTGACAACAACGGAACCCTCTGATTTCGCTTGTTGAAGAATGCTCGCAAGTTTATTGCGATCATAGATTTTTTGGTTTGCCATATTCTTTAGCAATAGTTGTTAGTTGTCGATTAATTCTTTCTATTAATTGTGTATTACTTCCTTACCCAAACTTCTCTTGACTGAAAACTGAAAACCGATAGTCCGTAACCATTAAAATAGTTTAGCATGCTTTGGGGTGTTTAGCAAATTTTTCCTTTTCTGTAGGAGTGATCTCCGCATCGCGACTTCCCTTTCAATATATATGTTTCTAACACAGAATTCTATAAAGAATGGAACAAGTTTTCTAATCACATTATTGTCTAATTCACGGTTTTGTGCTATAATGAGCTGGAAATCGCAGTAAGGAAATTATGCCATCAGGAGAGAAGAGATGACAGAAAAAAAAGAAAATGCACGTAACAGGCTGCCTATCTGTACCCTCGGTGCAGATGGACACGGTAAAACGACGTTAACCGCTGCAATGGCAAAAGTCATCGCAAGAATCGGGGCAATTCACACAGATGGAAACGGCGATTTTGAAGCACAACTCCCAATCCATCATCCAATCCGCGAGGGGGTTGGCATCACCTACCGTGCGATTGATTATGAGACTAGCGGCAAATTTTACACCCAAATCGACTGCGAGACATCCCTTGATGTAGTCAAGATGCTAATCAGCGGTTCACCGAGAATTCAAAGCGCGATTTGGGTAGTGAACGCCGTTGAAGGTGTTACACCAGACTCCGAAGCACATCTCCGACTCACGAGCGATATGCATCTACCCGCAGTGCTTGCTTTCCTCAATACGGGTGATGTGCCAGAGGACGATGAGATTGTAGACATCTGCCACCAAGAGATGCAGGAACTCCTAAATGTGTATGGAAGTGAGAAAGAAACAACACCCATAATCGTCGGCGACGTACGTAAGGCGTTGGACTATAAAGGCGATCGAATTACCTCTCCTCAGTGGCAACCGATTGTTGATTTGGTCGTCGCGATGAACAGCACAATGCCCGCACCCGTGGATACCGAACACTTACCGCTTATTATGCCAATTTATGAGATTACTGAGGCGGCGAAAGAGAGTGTATCCGTGCGAGGCGAAATTATGCAAGGTCAACTCTCTGTCGGACAAGCAGTGGATATTGTCGGTAAGGGGGACAGAATCAAGACGCGGGTAATTGGTATCGATGGGAGTGAAGTGCGGGTCGAATCTGAACCAGATTGGTTGTCCGTCGGGCAGGTGCTCTGTACACCGAAAACTGTCAAATCGCACTCTGAGTTTACTGCACTCGTTTACCTACTGACGTTTGAAGAGAGTGGTACGCATATCCCGCTCATAGAAAACGATAGACCTGATATTTTCCTATGGGGTGTTGATATCCCGGCACATCTGCAATTTCCACCAGAACTTTCTCTTTTGACGTCGGGGGCTTACGCGCATATCACCATCGCACTTGACCTACCGTTGGTGATGGAAATCGGTACCCGATTTGAGGTGAAAAAGATGGGCGTGAGAATAGGGTTCGGTGTCGTGACAAGTGTTGTGTAATTTTAGGGTGATGGTTTATCTGATGAGTTCGGGGGCTAAAACTATGGGCTTTAGTCCATAGATACAGATCCCGTTAAGTACACTATATATTTACATTTTCATAAAAAAACAAATAGATTATTCTTTTTAAAACGAGTTGTGCTAATTAGATTTCATGCGAGAACAAGGTCTTTGAGTTTCATCAGGGGTTGCCCCAAATAGGAGTTAAGGAACACACTGAGCAGAGAGGTCCCGAACTTATTGCTCAAGACTTAGAGAATCGAATAAATCTTAGAATATGCCAACTTATTTGCGGACTTTACTATAAAATCAGACAGGCTGCCCGCGCGCCTTAATCTGCTATGTCGTATGACTCGGGTATAAGCAGGTGAGTAGACGTTCCCAAGCACGTGCCGACTATACACCCCACTGTGCTCAATGCGATCCGCTGTCGTTTAACTTTGCTGGTGTAAGCAATGATATAGGCATTGATATAATCGGGTGATTTCCCTAAAAACTTCTCGGCGGGTGGCGTAGGTGAATGAAATATCGCGTACAATGTCGGC
Organism: Candidatus Poribacteria bacterium; assembly: GCA_022826805.1. Classification (GTDB taxonomy): domain Bacteria; phylum Poribacteria; class WGA-4E; order WGA-4E; family WGA-3G; genus WGA-3G. Next base: position 55,014 of record JAJDUH010000008.1, on the reverse strand, counting down.
ATAAGTGCGCCCGCAACGAGAGAAGACAACCAACAATAATTAGTATAAGAAAAATCAAGGGTATTTTGCCCCTGGGGATGTGGAATATAATCTTCAATATATACGCCATGGCCATGATAATCAGCAAACCGCCAAACGGACAACAACATCAAAGGGATGGCAGCCCCTAAACAACCGCCAGCAAACCATTTATATTCATTGTAACTTCTTACGTCCTTTTCTGCATCGCGTTTGGCGGATGCGTCTTCAATTTTGGCTTCAACCCTCAATGGCACACTGAAAACTATCACTGCTATGAGGAAAAACAAAAATAACCGTAACATATTTCACCTCTATGAAAAATATCAAAAATCCCTAAGCATATTGATCGCTAACAACGTTCCTATTACTGAAGGTTACACAGAAGTCATACCTGCGCGCGGTTTTAGTCTGTTTTTCGCTGATCGGTGAACCGTTTTGACTTGAGTTCGTATCTCGGTAGTGTTCCGAGCGGTGCTGATTTGACTACGGCGCGCAAACCTAAAATATCTCGGATGGCAGCAGTTACAGCAGTGGCGGTGTCCATGGGGCGTGGATTTGTAGACTCAACCTGAATTTCAAGCTCATCGAATGTCTCTGTGCTGTAAGCGCGAACAGCGAATTCGCGTACCTCTGGGAACTCAAGAATAATATTTTCGATCGTGGCGGGGTACACATTCAGACCACGGATAATGAGCGCATCATCAACCCTGCCGATAACACCACCCTCAAGAACACGGCTCTTTCTACCACATTCGCACGGTGTTGATTTGAGTTTAACGTAGTCTCCAGTCCGGTAACGAATAACCGGCATGCCAATCCGCCCTAAGTTGGTGATGATTAATTCCCCGGCGTCTGCTGGATGCCCGGTTTCTGGATCGAGCACCTCACAGATAAACTCATTTTCGTTGAGGTGGACGCCTGCCTGTGATTTACACATAACACCCCATGCCCCGACCTCCGTTGCACCAGCGTGATCATAAGCGCGCGCACCCCAGCTGTTTTCAATCCGTTCTTTGGTTGCCGGTAGGCTGGCACCGGGTTCACCGGCGTGAATGGTGACCCGAACCGAAGATTCTTCGCGGAGATTGATCCCGTCTTCTTCTGCAACTTCGGCGAGTCGCAACGCGTAGGTTGGTGTACAAATAAGGACTGTCACATCGTTACTGAGGATGGCACGTATACGCTGACCCGAGGTGAAACCACCATTTGCGATTGTGAGCGCCCCGAGTTGCTGTGCACCGTGGTATGCGCTCCAGAACCCAATAAACGGACCAAACGAGAAAGCGGGCATGAGCCGATCTGCTGATGTCACACCTGCAGCGTCGTAGATTTCTCGCCAACACTTACCCCACCAGTCCCACGACTCTGCTGTATCCAACCATCGTAGGGGAGCGCCGGTTGTTCCCGATGTGCGATGGAGGGAGGTGTAATGCTCTAACGGAAAGGTGAGATTTGTACCATACGGAGGATGTGATACCTGATCTGCACTCAGTTCTGCCTTTGTGGTAAAGGGTAATTGACAATAATCCTCCAACGTTTGCACGTCGTTTGGACCTGTAATCCCAGCTTCAGTGAGTTTTCGACGGTAGAAGGCGTTTGTCTCTAATATGGGAGCAAGCATCTCGCGCAGACGGTGTAATTGAGCCTTTGTATCCATGTTTCTTGAGTTTAATTAATGGAAATGATGAAAATTAAGAATAGTTGATATGATTAGTTGGTTACAAGTTTCGACGAATTCTAACTCTTCCGGGTGAAATAACACTGAAAGCTTCTTTCAGTTCGTTCTCGTGATTTGCAAAGACGGTTGAAATAATTGTCGATTTTGCTTGTGGGGACAAACCAGCAAAGTGAACAAGTACTACACCCATATGTACTAGGCCTTGACGAAAAACAAGTTCGCCAAAGTCTTTATCCTCTGTAAGCAGCAAAGCACGGTTTTGATTGGCTTGATGTAGCACCGTCTCGTCGTTAATACTCGGAGCAAATTCGGCGATGTATAGCACATTGTGTCCATTTTGCCGAAGTTCATCCACAATTGATTTGTCAACGTTTTCATCCACAAGTAGGTTCATGGATTTCTTTCAACTATTGGATATACAACGTCAGCTCGAAGGGCTTGAGACGCGAAGTGAAACGCTGCGAGTATACCTTCCTCGGTCAAGCGTGGGTGTGCCTCAAGTAACTGCTCAATTGTCTCACCCGCTGCAAACTTTTCTAAGATTAATTCAACAGTGATGCGGGTGCCCGCAATAACAGGTTTACCCATCATAATTGATGGGTTGGATACGATTAGTTTATTATCCACGTTTTCACTCCTTCCATGACTGAAAAATATGTTTATTAGACAACGTTCTTATGTATACCGTGTGTTCTGGTATTCTGGGGCATAGAACGCTGGAAGCAAACTATCGACTCGGAGCAGACCGCGTTGCGTCAATTGGATCTCATCTGATTCAGCATTGACGTGTAGCATACCGTCGTTCTGCAGTTTCCCATAGGCTTCGGCATAAAGCGTGAGGATATCAGCATTGAACTTCGCCTTGAAGTAGGACGGTCTAATTTTTCCGAGTTTGAGTTGCAGGATCATCTCTCGCGTTAACTGTTCCGCATCTGTAGGTTTCAGTGCGCGGTAAACTGGAAGCCTGCCTTCTTCAAGATGGCTGAGATAATCACCCCATGATGGGGCGTTCTGAAAGTGAATCCCGCTGAGGTGTGAGAAAGAGGCTACGCCTGTACCTATCATATCGCTTCCCCGCCATACTGCATCGCGATAGACGAATTCGCACGGTTTACCCTTCTTAATCACTGTGTACGCGCTGGCTTGCGCGTAACCGGCTTCCATAAACTGCCCAAAAGCATATTGCTGCCATTCACGTTTGAGTTTCCAATCTGCTACCGGAAGGGAGTCACCACCGAGGAGATCTTTAGAATAAACAGTATTAAACGGCAATTCTAACTGATAGATAGTGACGCTGTCTGGATCAAGTTCTATCGTTTTCTTTACTGTTTCACGCCAACTTTCCCACGTCTCGCCTATCATGCCCGAGATGAGATCAATGTTAACCTGATCGAACGCTAACGACTTTATCCATGGCACAATGCGATACACCTCTTTTGAAAGATGCGCCCTGCCGTTTTCAGCAAGAATTTCATCGTTTAGATTCTCGACGCCGAGACTCAGTCGGGTCACGCCGATCCCTTTGATGGCGTCTACTTTCTTTTCTGTCAAGGTTCCCGGTTCGCATTCGAACGCCACCTCTTTAGCAGCATCCCACGGCATCACCCGTTTCGCTCTATCAACAAGGGTTGTGAGATGTTTGACACTGATATAGGACGGGGTTCCGCCTCCGAAATAGACGAAACGCAGAGGTCTGCCTGCGATTGCGGGTTGTTTGCTGTAAAGTTCAATCTCTTTCGCGAGGGCATTCAGGTAGGTGTCGATTTCCAAACTATTTTTATCGGTATAAACGCGGAAATAGCAGAACTTACACCGCTTCCGACAAAAAGGGATGTGGAGGTAGAGCCCAAGCGTGGCATCAGGTCGCGGTTGTTCGCCGAGTGCTCGTTCTACTTCTGGCACATCTGATTCACCCCAAGTAGAGTACGGTGGATAGTTCGAGACGAAAACGCTTCCAACGGTCGTCTGTTTTGAATCTATTCCTGCTGTTGCCGGTTCTGGTTTTGTTTTAGGCATTATCTTTGCTCCTTTGTCTTAAATATGCGTTAGTATCTTCTAATCCTACGGCAACGCATAGACTGTATAAAGTTGGTATATATTCTTATGAGGCTCATTACTGAGAAATTTTTCCACGATGAATCTACTTTCCAAAACAATAGAGAATCCCGTCCTCGGTCCCGATGTAGAGTCTGTTATCAGCTACACTGGGTGAAGCCACAATTGATGAACCCGTTGCAAATTCCCACACCGATTCTCCTGTAGATACGTCTAAAGCGATAAGTACACCTCCTGTCGTTCCCAAAAAAGCGCGCGTGCCTACAATAACTGCCGATGACTCAATACGAGACTTGGTTGTGTAAGTCCATAGCGATTCTCCAGTCTCAGGCGAGAGCGCGTGGACCATCTTATCCCGTCCGCCAATGATAACCGCGTTATCCGTAAGAGCAGCGGAGGCGAAAAATGGAAAGCGCCGTTTCGGATGCCGATACCGCCAAGCAATCGCCCCGGTATCTAAGTTGACTCCCAAAATCTCAGAGCCGTACGTCCCACAATAAACGTAACTTCCTGAAATTGCTGGACTCGCACCCACGTAAGCCCCGAGGTCAACCTGTTGGGTTTGTGCTCCATCGCTGATATTGAGAACGCGAAGATAACTATCGCATCCAGTAACGATGGTGAAATTTCTTGCATCACCGGTTTCTTTTGTAGACTGTGTCCATACCCCGGGCGTACCGTGGACATAACCTTCCGTCTCAAATTTCCAAATCAATTCTCCGTTTTCTCGATTGAGACAGTACAGAAATCCGTCATACGAACCGAATAACACACGGTCACCAACAAAATTTGCTGATGATATAATCTCTCCCTCCGTCTTAAACTGCCATTTCATTTGTTGCGTCGAAATATCTACTGCATGGAAGACGCCTTCACTATCACCGAAGTAAATTATCCCGTTATCAACCGAGGGTGATGCTTTAGTAAATCCACTCGCCTGATATGTCCATCTTTTTTTTCCTGTCTGTGCGTCAATTGCGTAGAGGAAGCCATCTAACGCGCCAACATAGACGGTGCCGTCAACGACTGCGGCGGTGGATTCAATCATATCTGCTGCCTGAAAAGTCCAGAGCAACCGAGGATTTTCGGAAAGTTCGGAGTCGCTAACACCGGTGAGTTGTGGATTCCCACGAAAACTTGCCCAATTGGCAAAAGATGCGTGTCCAATGAAGAACAGTAGGAGCATCACGCATAGCACAACGAATTTGCATACAGAGTGGTTTATATTAATAAGCTGCTTCATAGAGTTTTGTGAAATCTTTTATATTCAGAGGACGTGGATTGAATTGTGCAGTCCACTGTATTGATGCCTCTTTTGCTAATATTGGTATATCGGTTGGGGTAATGGTATGTTGGACAGCACAAGCGCGTAATGTGTTCGGTAAATCACCAATCTGCTTTAAATGAACAATCCTGTCCGCTAAACTGCCGTCTGGGTGAAATTGGCGATAGAATTTTCCTGCGTCGGTACTATTAAATCGAATAACATGTGGTAACATCAGTGCAACAGCAACACCGTGGATAATATCGTATCTTGCGGTCAATGGATTGGCACATGCATGTGCAGCGCCTAACATTGAATTTTCGATTGCCAGTCCAGCGAGGTAGGCACCGAATAACATGTTGCTTCGTGCTGCACCACTTTTGGGTGCCAGAGCTGCTTCAAAGTTGGCGTTTAACAACTGCCACGCGTGTTGTGAGAACATCTGGGACATCGGATTCCGTCTGGTTGAGATGAAGCTTTCGATCGCATGGGCAATGGCATCTATGCCTGTTATTGCCGCTACGGATCTCGGCAAAGTTTCAGTAAGTGTAGGGTCCAAAATCACGGTTCCGAATTTCGCCTTTCTATCCCCACATGCCATCTTGATGTGCGTCCCTCGCTGCGCGATAAGCGCAAAGGATTGCGCTTCGCTTCCGGTGCCAATTGTCGTCGGAACGCCAATGGAGGGAAGCATTGGTCGTTTTGCTTTGTTGGTGCCCCAATAATCCTCCATTTTGCCGCCGTTTGTAAGCAGGAAGTTCGTGCCTTTCGCACAATCCATTGGACTGCCACCACCGAGTCCAATAATTAAATCTATTGGCACATCGGCTTTCGCGACTGCAACAGCAGCTTCGACATCTTCCGTTGTAGGGTTAGGCGTAACATCGACAAAAACATAAGTGGCAATTCCAGTGCTTTGCAACGCTGATACGGCTCGCGCAAGAATCCCCGACTTTTCAATACCGCGATCCGTCACAATGAGGACGCGACTACCACCGAGTATCTGAGTTAACTCGCCTAATTTTTCTATGCTGTTGTCGCCAAAGATAACCCGTTGCGTGAGTTCTGAATCAAAAGCATGCATGTTTGTGCGTTAGGGTTGAGTCAATTTTGTGGATTCCTGTCCTCTGTTACGCCACACTGTTTTTTAACATGATACCAAAAGTCAAGGGGCAAAGTCAAGTCAGAAACGATTGGCAAAGAAGCGTGAAGAGTTTGACAACTCTCTGGAACCGTGGTAAAATAATTTGTGTTGTATTTTTCGTTCAGGACAATTTGGTCGGCTCTAACACTTTATTTTTCGCGTATTATCAGTGGACATTGGAGATGGGATAGATGATGTTAACAAGAGAAAAAATTACAGACATCCTTTCCGAAAAATCCGAATACCTTGCCGAGGTGTATGGCGTTAAGAAGATTGGCTTATTTGGCTCTTATGCGAATGGCACCTACACTGAAGCCAGCGATATTGACATCATCGTCGAATTTGAAACACCCTTGGGTTTTAAATTCATGGAGTTTGCCGACTATTTTGAGGAGATTCTTGGGAAACCGGTAGATGTGCTTACTGTCGGTGGGCTTGAAGGGATCCGAATTTCACACGTTGTCTAATCGATCAAGGGCAGTATTATCTATGTCTAACCCAAGTTGCCAGTTGTAGCATAATCTGTTAGATTGTGCATCTTAAACACGCAGACTAACAGTCTACGCTACAAAATGCCGCTGAATCATGAACTGTCTTGAATGAAAAACAGGGTTATTTATCTAAAATCCTATAAGTAGCAACTTGGGGTAAAATAGGTAAATAAACAGACATTTTACCCCAACCCAGTAGGGTTTTTGCTTGGGTGTTTCTTCACGGTTTGAAGCCGCACCGGTGCTAAATGTCTAATTATGGTGAATCCTAAAAATAAATTTACACTTCCGCCCCCTGGTAGGCGAGGTTAGGAAACCTCGCCGAGGCATGGCGTGTAAATAATTCCGGAATCCACTATAATTCTAAGGTTTACCATGGTTGTTAGACGATAGCACCGCGTGTACTTAAGTTTCAGAAAGGGATGGATTCAGAGTCAATCTCTAGTGGAACGAGTTCTATGTCTACAGGCCTTCGCAGTGCGGGCCGTCTGGCGATCATCAATATTGGACAATCTCTAGTGGAACGAGTTCTATGTCTACAGGCCTACCAACCGCCTCTGTTAAGGCACCAGCGATAATTTTCTTATCGGTATCCGAGAGAAAAAGAAGATAACCCGGTGAACACGGGATTTCAACCACACCTACGGCGTTGACAGTCGGAATTTCATCTGTAAGTAAGCCCCACCTAATCCTCATAGGGAGTTTTGACTTGAGATCATCCCAAAATGAAGGAGCTGTCAGTCTGTCAATATCGGGATTGGTAACTACCAGAAACTCTGGAAATATATCGAGAAACTTTGGGAAAACATCACGAGTGGCTTTTATGATTTGTAAAGCCAAATCAGGTTCATTGTGTTCGATTAACAAGTGATCTGCTAAATCTCCTACAAGCGTCATTATCGTATAATCCGCCTCAATCGACTGTGATAAAGCATCCCATTTTTTCACAGCGTGCACGAGTTCCCTCACCCTTGAAGCCAAAATGTAGTCAGGATTTCCCGTATCAACTGCCTTTCGGAGTTCTTCGACTTGTTTCTTGATGTTCGCCAGCGTTGCTGTCCATTGGAGTTCGTCGATATGTGTCTTAAGATTTTCCAATGCTTCTGAAAGTTCTTCTTCAGCAGTGGCGATTTTATCCAACGCTTCTGCATTTTCGGCAAGTTGTTCGGCGACCTCTGGAATTTCTGCGAACACTTCTTCCAGTATTCCGATAAGTTGCCGAGAAGATTCAAGTTTATCATGTTCGTTGTAAAGATAGATAGCCAGTTGTCTGGCATCTTTTCCAACGCGCAGGCTCTCCTCATGGTGCAACCCTTGTCGTTTCCTACTGATTTGGATAGGTTGCGCGATGGCATCCCACTTTTCAACGGTTTGGACGAATTCATCTACGATAGTTGTGAAGTTTTCATCGAAAAACTCTGCATTCGCTGCCTCTCGAACCCGTGTATCTTGTATTGTAATGTTTTTTTCTTGTATGTTGAGAAATTCTTGAATCCCACTTTCATAAACGTCAACTAAATCCTCAATTAGGAGGGGCCAGGTGTTTCCTATTGCTGAGTCTATTGCTGTCATAACGATTTGTGAACGTTCTTCAGCAGACAATTTTTCCAAAGCAGAACGAATAACTCGCCGATAGTAGTATCGACGCTCCTGGATTTTTTCTTCTATAACCGAGACGTTAGCGATTTTAGGAAAGCCCGCTATTTCGCGCTCATGGTTGAGCGTTATTAAAATATCTTTCGGTTTTATCTTCTCAAACACGCGGACGATTTCAAGTATCCATCCCGTCACGTCTTCTGCTGTGTAGTCCGGTAGACGTGATATTCTCGCAGCAAGCAGATTTGCATGGGACAAAGGATTCAACGCGTCTATACCGAGTAAATTTTGGATGCTGTCCAAATTGTCTGTTTCAGGAAGTGTCGTACTTGACAATTTCAGTATTTCTAAAACTTTGTCAGCAACAGTAGCGGAATCGGTATAAGGCAGTGCAGCTAAGGCAGCAGCGAGAGGTGGCGTTTTAACAGTGGGCATCAGTATATTTCCACTGTGTTGATTTCCTGCGGATGATTTCAACAGTATCAACAGTTGAGAAACACATTCTGGTGTAACCCCTGGCAGCCATGCGATTTCGGCAGCGATGCGTTTTTTGGGGAGCATCAGTGTGCGACGGGCATTGCTGGACAACGCGTCAGGATCCTGCAATAGAGCGCGCTCTGCAAGCTCCACAATCCGTTGTTTAGTATCTTGGGTTGTTGCACCGAGAATATGAAAAGGATTTTGTAGAATGTCCATGTTTTTGCAGGTTGTGTAGAACCGACGCGCTTGACCTACCGATTCTACTGTTCTTGTTCCCTATCAGGTCTTAGGATAACGGTATAGTGGCATAAAATCGGATAAACCTATACTGCGATGTCCGATCTCCGTTTGGCTTTCATCCTATATTATTTGGCGAGAATGATCGTAACGGCATCGCGAATTTCGTCATACTCAGATGCCGCGCCCGTCCGAGGGATGCTCATCATCTGTGCGACAATGCCCCGAAGTTGATCAACAACCTTGCTTTTTATGGTGGATTTGTTCAGGCCTCCCATGCCGGATATAATCCGTTGTACGTCTTCATGGTTCATGAGACGGTTGCCAATGTGAACAAGTTCCTCAAAGCGGTCTTTATCAGCAAAAAGGTGGGGTGAATCCGCCATATACTTGAATCTTTGAATAACGAACCAATCCTGGCACCAGAGAATTTCAAAGTTTCTACCTCTAAGTTCATCCAGATGATCCTCAAAGTCATTTTCGTTATTGTCAATAGCACGCCGTGCCGTTTCAATCAGATTATCAAACGCTTCTGCCTCTCTTGAATGGGCATGCTGACGAATATACGTATCAAAGAATGTGTGAACCTCGTCGAGTTCAATCTGACGAATCTCTTTGAGGTTTTCTTTTCGGATCTGATATAGCAGTTGTTTCGCCTCTAAGGCGGCTTGGTACTGCTCTTGTCTCTTTTCGAGATCGGATTCCTCTGGATCAAGCGTAAGTGTCCCTGTCAGTTTCTGCTTGGCTTGCTCCAGTTTCGGATCCTCTATGACTTCCTTAATATCCTTGATGCGGTCGCTCGCTTTCTCAGCCTCTTCAGCAATTTGGCGTGCATCTGGAACTTTTATGTCTCCGTAGTAGTAGACACAGTCGAAAGTAGCTCCGATACACGGAACTGATACTTCAAGTTTGAGTTCACCTGAATCCAGTATTTCATAAGAACCTTCAAGGTCTGCACCGATTGGAATGTGACCTGCATCGAACATTGTCCCAGTTATTTTCAGTACACCAATACGTTGATTATCTGTGATAGGTTCCTCAATTTCCCCTGACCACAGTCTAAAATTAAGGGAAGGAGTGGACGATTCCGCTACCACCGATACATCCGTCTTCAGTTTTGGGAGTGTTCCTTGTTTTGGAAGCGGTTCGTCTTTTTGGATAAGGTACACAAGCTTTGAAGGTCCGCCAGGTTTCTCTAAGACCTCCAAAGCAATTGCGTGTGAAGCCGGTATCGCATCAACGGTTGCAGCCGTCTGGGTGATGATAATCTCGTCTTGTTCTATCGCTATAGCTCCACCTACATCATCATACACAAAAATTTTAAACGTGTTTTCTCCAGGTTTTGCGAGGGGGACGTCGACGGTTGCATCGTTTCTGAGTGCCAGTCGACCGGAGTTCCACGCGGTATCCGAGCTGTTGACTTGGAATTCAGAACCAAGGACAACCGATCCGTTGATTTGGATGCCAATCTTACCAGTTGGACTTGATGTGCGCGCAATGTAATTAAATGTCAACGAGAGCGCACCGCCGGATGAAATCTGCCCGCGGTTCTCTTTTCTTGACCGAGTTTCAGAGCTCCAGTCGACGGATTCAGCAAATACACTTGCCCCTTCTGCAACGGCAGTCATCGGATTAACCGTCATTGCGTCTCCGGGGATCCCCAACTCAAAAGCAACTTTATCCCGTAAGGGCTTATAATTTGTTGGGCCTCCGACCCAGACGATCTCTTCAACATCGTTAGGCGTGAGTCCTGCTTGTGATAACGTTTCACGGGCGGCAGTTATTGTATTTTCGATCCGATCTGAAATCAACGCATCAAGAGTATCTCGCTGCAACGGAATGTTGAGATAGATTTCCTCGCCACTGAGATCGCGGGGAAGCGTTTGGTCATCAAGAAATATCATTGTGTTTTCACGGGTGAACAATTCAATTTTGGCGCGTTCGGTTGCCCATGTCGCTAAGCGAATAAGTGGTTTGAAGGCTGGGTTTACAGCAAGGTCTTCAGGGAGATCGAAGTTTTCGAGTAACCAGGTCCGCACAAGATTATCCATAAGAACACGGTCAAAATCCCGTCCACCGCACATCTGGATACCGCCCTGTGTAAGTAGGTTTACCGTGCCGCCGATGCTTTCGGCGATGGCTATATCAAGCGTTCCGCCCCCGATGTCATAGATTAAAAAGATGCCGTCGGTGTTACGGGTTCTCATAACGCTCATCACTGCAGCAACGGGTTCTTGCATCAGCGCGACCTTACCAATTTCAGCCATTTCTGCGGCTCGCATCGTGGCGTTTTTTTGCATCTGATTGAACGCCGCTGGCACAGTAATAACGGTGCCTGTTTCGGGATCATTTCTAATTTCTTCTGGGAGATAACCGAACAACGTCTTTAGGATTTCGGCAGAACATTGTTCAGGCGTGAAGGTGCGATTGACTGCAGATAACTCAATAAGGGTGCTGGTGCCCATGAAACGTTTGAACAGCGTCGCGCAGTTGTCAGGACGGAGCTGAGCAGTGTTGTAAGCATGTTGACCGACGAATTTATGCCCAAACTTGGTGATATAGATAGCAGAAGGGGTTACATCGTTCTGATCTGGGCTCTTCCAAATTCGGGTATCGTTGCCATCATAAGAACAGATGACACTATTGGTTGTCCCCAAGTCAATACCGATAAAGTGCTCCATTATTCTGCCCTCCTTAAAACAACAGCTCCTGTTTTCACTAAAACTCCTTTTTCCTTTTCCATAATAATCGGTTCTAACATCTGGTTGACTATTAAAACATCGTCCGGATTGAAATCTTCAATATTGAGCGGTATGGCAGCCATACCCGGATCATAAGGGTGTCCCTCAACATTGACGAGCTGTAGACCGATTTGATCCAACGATTCTTCTGTCTTTTTGATGAACCATTTCAACTGCCCTACATAGCGCTTGTGCGCGCCAGCGTCAAGTTTCGTAAGCAGACGTTCAAACAAGCGTGCAAAACGCCAAGATTCAATTGCCATGTTAATGATGGCATCTTTATGTTCTTCCATTTTTCCTTCGGTAGGTCTATTTCGCCCGAGTATCCGACTGGATAGTTACTGCAACAGTATGAATTAGGACACCGCAAATCTGCAAAATATCATACACAGATTATAAAAAACGGATAAATTTTTTACATAGAAATTCCGTTGGATGCTCCGGAACAGTCTGAAAAACTTGTTGACGATATTTACACTTTTTTCTATAATTTTTCCAATAATGAGGGTTTGGGAGTTGAGTTGTTGAAACTCCCCTAAATAGGTGAAATATTCGGCGTAGAATCAAAAACGTAAAAATAAAAGAAAGATTTGATTATGGAAGAACAACGAACCTTCGCGCAAGACTGGACAACATGGAGTTTACCCGAAGGTGCAAAAGCCAGGCTCGGTAAGGGGAAAATAAACGATCTTCAGTATTCGCCAGACGGTACGCTTTTGGCGGTTGCGAGTTCTATTGGTATCTGGCTCTACGATGCCCGGACTGGCAAAGAACTTCGCTTGTTTACAGATCGTGTAAAAAGTGTGTCATTTAGTCCAGACGGTAAGACATTGGCAAGTGGAAGTCTGGACTGGACTGTTCGTCTGTGGGATATGGAGATAGGGGCAAAACTCCATGTGCTTACAGGACATACAGGTTTAGTTGATAGCGTGTCGTTTAGTCCAGATGGTAAGATCTTGGCAAGCGGGAGTTCGGACGAGACCATCCGCCTTTGGAATATTGAAGCAGGCGAAGAACAACAGATACTCATCGGACATACCCATTGGGTGAACAGCGTGTCGTTTAGTCCAGATGGTAAGACCTTGGTAAGCGGGGGTTCGGACAAGACTGTCTGTCTATGGGATGTCGAGACAGGCGAAGAGCGCCACACGTTCATTGGACATACCCATTGGGTGAACAGCGTGTCATTTAGTCCGGATGGTGAGATCTTGGTAAGCGGGGGTTCGGACAAGACTATTCGTTTGTGGGATGTGGAAACAAGTGAAGAAAGCCACATACTCACAGGACACACAGATCAGGTGAACAGTGTGTCATTTAGCCCGGATAGTAAGACGCTCGCAAGTGGGGGTCGAGACTGGACCGTCCGTCTATGGGATGTGGAAATAGGTGAACAACGACAGATACTCACAGAACATACAGATCAGGTGAACAGTGTATCGTTTAGCCCGGATGGTAAGACACTCGCAAGTGCGAGTAAAGACGGTACTATTTGTTTATGGGATGTTCCTATGGAACCAAAATACGACAGATTCACTGGGCATACCGACCGAATAAACGGTATATCGTTTAGCCCGGATGGTAAGACCTTGGCAAGTGCGAGTTTTGACAAGACTATCCGTCTGTGGGATGTGGAAACAGGCGAAACATACTACATACTCGCAGGACACACAGATCAGGTGAACAGCGTGTCATTTAGTCCGGATGGTAAGACCTTGGCAAGCGGGAGTTTTGACAAGACTATCCGTCTGTGGGATATGGAAACAAGCGGAAAACTCTATGTGCTTACAGGACATACAGATCAGGTGAACAGTGTATCATTTAGTCCGGATGGTAAGACCTTAGCAAGTGAGAGTTCAGACAAGACCGTCCGGCTGTGGGATGTTACTACACGGACGGAACGCTGGAGATTTACTACTTCCCAAGCCAATGGTGTGGTGTCGTTTAGCCCGGATGGTAAGATGCTCACAATCGGGACTTGGTCCCATATCATTACACTACTGGATGTAGAGACAGGGGAACGCCTTATGATTATAGCTAACACGTCCGATAATCAGCTGACCGGTGTATCGTCGTTTAGCCCAGATGGTAAGATACTGGCAACTGGGAATAGCCACGGAACAGTTTATCTATGGGATTTTCCTCCTCGGGATTTTGGTCCGTGGGATCAGTGGAATCAGGACGTAAAGATATGTGAACAACGCCACGCGCTCATTGGGCACAGATATCAAGTGAACAGTATCTCTTTTAGTCCGGATAGTAAGATGCTCGCAAGCGGCGGTGGGGACCAGACCATCCGGCTGTGGGATGTCGAGGCAGGCGAAGAACGACAGATACTCACAGAACATATAGGTTTAGTTGATATTGTGTCGTTTAGTCCAGATGGGCAGACGCTCGCAAGCGGGGGGGACGACATATATTTATGGAATGTTGCTCCTACTGCACGTCTGACACTCACAGGACATACAGGTTCGGTGGGATACCTATCTTTTAGTCCAGATGGGCAGACCTTGACAAGTACTGGAGATGACAAGACTATTCGTCTGTGGGATATTGAAACAGGAGAAGAACATCAACCGCCCACGGAAAATATGTGGCAGAGCAATAGTCTACTACTTAGTCCAGATGGGCACACACTTGCCAGTAATGGGACAGATAACACTATTTGTCTATTGGACGTAGAGACAAAGGAAGCACGGCACACACTCATTGGACATACAGATGACATCAACAGCATGTCGTTTAGTCCAGATGGTAAGATGCTCGCAAGTGGGAGTGAAGACGGGACTGTTCGTTTATGGGATGTGGAGACAGGAGAAGAACGCCATACACTTACATTTACTGGACCTATCGGTTGGGTGTATGGTGTATCGTTTAGTCCAGATAGTAAGACGCTCGCAAGTGGAAGTTTTAAGACTGTTCGTTTATGGGATGTAGAGACCGGAGCAGAACGCCATACACTTATCGGACATACAGGGGTTATTTTTAGTGTGTCGTTCAGTCCGGATGGTAAGACGCTCGCAAGTGCAAGTGACGACGGCACAGTGCTGCTGTGGGATATCACATAGAAATTACGTAAGTCGTGTTTACATTTAATCCTCACTCCCACCGACTTCAACATGCGCTGTCCAACCTGCAAAATCTCCATCTATCTCGGCAAACTTGATTTCTTGTGTTGTCCTTGGCGGCAGATCTACTGCGCGCGTTGGACCGAATTTTACACCATTGGATAAGCGGACTTTAACCCTGACCCGTTTCAATGTTTGGTCAGTTGTGTTCTCCACATGTCCTTTGATAGAGCGGTTTTGGGGATCGTAAGCCAAGATCATGCGTGCACCGCCTTGAACGTGTCGGACGGGATCTGAACGTTTGTTCAGACCGCCGAATTGGACGCTGAAGCCTATCCCGTCAAAGTCAATGTAAGGGCGGTTCATGCTTGAACATCCGCTCATCAAAACAACAAACGATCCGATAACAATTAGCACGAGAACTCTAAGTATTCGATTCATGGAAGACCTCCTTATCTAAGTCCATGCTTCGCGTAAAAACCGCAGCCAGTTACCGTGCATGATCGCAGCAATATCGTCATCGCTATAGCCACGTGTCTCTAACAAACCCACTAACTTCTGTAGATCAGCAATGGTATCCAAGTCACTGGGAGATTGTTCACGACCATAACCTCCGTCTAAGTCTGTCCCGATAGCAGCGTGGCGACTGTTGCCTGCTAACTGGCAGATATAGTCGATGTGATCCACGACAGTGTTCAAAGTAACCGCTTCGTGGGGAGTTTCACCAGTAACCCAGCCTGGATGGAGCATCCACGCGTCAAAAGCAGCACCAATAACCCCATCCCGCTCGAAGATCGCACGTAATTGCGCATCGCTGAATTGACGTTGGTGTTGAACCAATGCCCGGCAGTTGTTATGGCTGGCGAGGACTAATCCGCTGTAGTGTTCTAACGACTGCCAGAACGCCTGATCAGAGCTATGGGTCAAATCAAGGGTTACGCCTAAACGCTCCATTTCAGCCAACAACGGCTGACCCAGCTCAGTCAATCCGATTTCTGTACCTGTACCACCAGCATAGCGTCCAGGACCGTAATGCGTCAATCCGATAAGTCGCACGCCACTGTTAACCCAAACCTCCAATTGACTCGGATGGAGAATCGGATCGGCACCTTCCATACTAATCACAAATCCCAAAGGTGGTGTATGATTGTGATCACTTGTATCATGTGCCTTTTCATTTTCCCAAGTCCGCCAGTCGTCGATATGGCTGTCTAAGTTTTCACTGTCCGTGATGATACGGACGGGTACTGTTTCTTCTAAAGCGCGATAGTAAGCCAATTGCCCTTGAGCAATGCCGTAGGATTGAGTAGGCGAGGCAAAATCAGAATGTGGGGAGGGCCTACCAGTGGAGCGAGCAAACAGAGTAACGAAACTCAGGGCAATGCGTCCCTGACGCATCTCTGGGAGCGCCACGGTTCCTTGCCCCTTACCGGGCATACCGCTTTCTTGGGTGCGAATCGTATAGGCGGAACTCAACAAGTCCCGGTTGCCTTGCAACGCATTCATGGATAAATCGAGATGGGCATCAATAATAAGCATTTTTTAATTTACCTTGCAGGAGGACAACGTAGATTAGAACTTTGATGGACTGTCCTTAGTGTCCGATCTCCATTCCATTACCATCTACGGATCTGGTTGTAGGAGAGGACTCCGATTACCGACAGAATCAGGGAAAACCTGTGCCACCTTTTCCCTGCTCGCGAGAAAATACAAGGAAATGTATAGCGGAACACAGTCTTGGGTACCCTGAATTAAAAATCTGGATATGCAGCAAGATGCGCTTGGGGCGTACCATTTTGATAATCGCCATCACAAGCATTCAGAAGCCATCCACTCAGTCGGGCAACGATGTCAGGGCAATCCGCGGAAACGTCGTTCTCTTCGCGATAGTCGTGCGGGAGATGATACAATTGGAAACCGTCGGTGCTATTAATATACCGCAATTTCCAGCCATCTGGTGTTACCAATGCAGGACCGAGACGAGAGGCATATACAATCCACTCACGATTCTGTTGCATTTCATGTTCTTCAAGTAAGGTCGGTAAGAAAGACACACCGTCTTTCCCCTCTGGTAACTCTGCACCGATGAAGTCGGCGAGTGTCGGCATGAGATCGTAATTAGCGATCCTGTGATTAGACACACTCCCCGGCGAGATTCTTTCGGGCAGGCGAACGATATAAGGAATCCGCGTGCCACCTTCCCAACTCGACCACTTCAAGCCGCCCATACCGTCGTTCCCATTAAAAACATCGCCACCTGTCTCCGAATAGAATTTCGTTGTGATTTCGTCAAAGGGTTCACCGTTTAAATCTGCTCTCCGACCGGAAGTGCGTCTCTCCTGCAAAGCATACACTTCATGACCATTATCCGAACAAAAAATGATCATTGTGCGGTCGTCAATTCCGAGACTTTCGAGTTCATCCAAGATGATCCCTACCGTCTCATCCAATTTTAGGATCATGGAAGCGTACTCTTTCTCAAACGTTGTTAACTCCGAAGAATGTTTCACTGCTGGATGGATATCAGGGATCGCAATCGGTCCATGTGGCAGCTGAGAGGGATGATAGAGAAAGAAAGGTTTGTCTTGGTGGGAACGAAGGAATTCAACAATCTTTTCGTTAAAAATATCCTGAGAGTATACTGCTTTCCCCTGTCGATTCTGGCGGCGCGCTCTGTTTTCCTCAGAATCCCAATCCAGGTGCACACCACAGTCTGCATGTGTATTGCCTCGAATGTGCGTTGAATCTCCGTTCTCAAATAGGAAAGGTGGGTAAAATCCGTGACAGCGTGCATGGTCATAGTAACCGTAATGATACTGCCAGCCGTGCCGACGGATACGCGCACCCGTTGTAGCAAAACCCCATTCCAACTTCCCAATCTGTCCTGTAACGTAACCCGATTCCTCAGCAATTTGTGCAAGGAAAATATCATCAGGATCCGCTTGAAGTCCGGTTGTATGAATCAACTCCGTAATTTGATTTTGCGTCAGCTCACCCGCACTTATTCTGTCATAGAGTCCGCCCTGTGTGTATGTCCATGTCCCGTTGTGGCAGTCATGGAGACCAGTCAGCATACTGGCGCGAGAGGGAGCGCAAAAAGCGCAACCGTAGGCGTGGTTGAATCTCATTCCCTCGTTTGCAAGGCGGTCAATGTTCGGTGTCTCGAAATGTTGCTGTCCATAGCAACTCAGCATACCCCGTCCGAGATCATCACCGTAGATAAGAATGACATTCGGGTTATCGGCCATAAGTATAATGTTGGACGCTAAAAAAGGTCTTTGAAGGGATTACCCACGTTGAAATGCCCGCTGCCTGTAAAGATGCTCGAACAGATTTCCCTCATGCGGACTATCCCAAGAAATCTGGTTTGTTGGAATCGCCCCTAAATTCAGTCGGTCGATAAGGGGTGTTGCTATCAGTTCTTGTGTGAGCGACGCATCTTCTGTAATCGCCGTGGCTACCAGTGTCGCACCCATAGATTCAACTAACTCCGTAGATGGAACTTCGACAACGGTCACGAAGGGGAAAGGGAATTCCGTGTTTGCTAATGGATGTTCCGTATTCTTGCACCAGATGACCGTCGGTCTGAGGAAGGTGCAGCCATCTAACTCAACAACTCTATCTCCAGTTGTTAATTCCGTTGCACCAGGTTCTTTGAGATACTGATCAATCAGCGATGAGATGCCGTGGGCTGCTTTCGGATTTGCCCACGCTGCGATACCTGCCTCTGGATGGTCAAGCGGTTTCGGTGCAATACGTGCTAAGCGTTCTGTCAATGCTTCGGCAATTTTACGTCCCTCTGCTGTTACCCACACACCAGAAGCGTTAATGCAGGATCTGCCGCCGTTTTTGGCGACCGATTCTACAATAAGATCGAGGTACTGTTCCCAATTGTTCTGCGCTTCTTCGTGGATGACGATTTTACTCCGTCCTGGTCCATGGATTTCGACGCGAGGTGTGTTCACCCATGGAGCAACGGTTGAACCGCCACCGAAAAGCATGGAGCGTCCACATCGGACGAGAATTTCGTTGGCACCGGCGTAATCGGTAGGATAGAAACTGAACGCCTCTGCGGGAGCACCAGCCGCGATAAATGCTTGGGCTATCCGATAGGGGGTCCACGGTTCCTCGCGACCCGGTTTCAGAACGAGCGGAACTTTCAACGGAATAGCTGGCACCCACAATGAATGCACGCCCGGCGAATTGCTCGGCAACACAGCACCCAAGGAATTGGTTTCACAGACGTAACTCAGCGTGTGTCCGTTTTGGACTCCCCAGCCAGTGTCAAGCACTTGTAAATCCAGTCCACGGGTGAGTCCGTCTAAAACTGTATCAATATTTTCCAAAACGCCTTGGATTTTGAACAAATTTTCCCGACACAGTGCTTCAGGCAAACCGGTTGTCCCGGAGACCTGTTGGATATAATCTGTCGGAGACTGAACGGTTCCATCAAGAGGCAGCGTCGTCGTTGTGAAATGGCGCGCCGCCTCCTTACAAATGGAAATCAGTTCAGCGACAGAACGTTGTCCGAGTATCTCCTTTTGGAGAGCGATATCAAGAAGATCCTTCGCTATCAATCCACGGTTCGCTTGGCTCACCTCAACTAAGGGTTCGCTTGTCTTGATATGTGATACGCGAATAGTATTCAGACTTCTGTAGGAACGTCCTGCACGTAGAATTGGGATGTGTATCATTTTTTATTAATTCGCAAGGCGTTAAATCAGGCAATTGGTTTGATAGCAATTTTGGGGTGCCCACCGCCTGCGCCGTTGTTGCAGGCTGCCATCATTTTAATAGTTGTCGGCTATCGGTTGTCAGAGGTTAGGGACATAGTTGTCAGTAGTCGGTTAGTGAGAGTAGTTCGTGATGAGTAGAATGCTTTTTCCCATCATAAAGGTTTTCACTAAAAACCGATAACTGACAACTAATAACCATTTTACCATGAAATCTTTCCTACCCACCCTGATGAGGCATCACAATAGATAAAATTGTCTTCATAGAGGGACAAACCGTGCGGTTCAGGGCAATCTTCAGGTACATAGATCTGATCCATCGGTGTGCCATCTTCAAGGTCGAGTTTGACAATAAGCCTATCGGAGGTATGTGTTGACCAGAGTCCATCTTCGACGCGAACCATACCGTGTCCACGTCCATGGGGTAGCGGCAGCGTCTTTACCACGGACCAATCTGAAATTCTCATTTTATGTGTAACTTGATCTTTGAGAGTCTGAACCCACAGATGGCCTTCATCGTAGTGGTCGTATTCAATGCCGTGTGTGCCACCACCATCCGGTATCGGATAACGTCCGAGGGTTTCGCCGGTATCGGGATCAACTTTGAAAACCTCGCCTGTCTGAGCATCTGTATCACGGACAGGACGCCAGCGTTCTCCAGATCCATTTGCAGCTAACCAGAGTGCCCCATCGCCGTACGTCATACCACTCGTATTGGAGGATTCACTCGGAATATCACGAATGAGCTTCGGAACGGTATAGTCCTCATCTGCCGTGATTTCAACCAATGCAACTCTATCGGTAATCTGGTCGACGATCCACAAACCGTCTTCGGTAACTTGTAAACCGTTCGGCACCGAATAAGGTGACCGGAAGAGTTTTTCAATTTTCGTTATCATATCAGACTCCTTTTTGGTGTCTATCTATTTGTGCTAAAGAGGACTTTAGCCACGTTAAATATTGGGATTTCCGTTCTTTAGTGATTGGAAAGGACTTGATAAACTCGTTTGTTGGTAGATGCTGGATAAACGCTAATTCCGGTGTTAGAATCATGGGATCAACAGGATAAACAAAGTGTTCTTGAAGTTTTGTCGCTAAGGCAGCTGCAGCAGCCCCTTTGGCACCATCCTGAAGATCCGGTAATTCTCTGAGTAAAACCCATGTATTCACAAACTTTGTGTTAAGCAACTTGATAACTTTCGCTGCGGAGAGCGGACCCGCTCTCAAAATTTTGCCCGTCCCTCAGCATGACTCATCATCAAGTGCGCCAAATAAAACTAACGCGTGGATCGGACGATTTGTTCTTTTCGCGAGTTCAACCACATCTTCAATCGGGATCCATTCAATTTCAGCAAACTTGTAGAACGCAGACTTTAACTTTTTGCGGGCTTCTTCTTCAGTAATGGCGGTTTCCCATGTTATCTCGTGTGTAGATAGCCCACTTGATAAGGTAGAAAGTTCCATGCGGGGAATAAAAGCCATGTCTGCTGCTCTGAACGCATTAACATCTACATTACTATTGCGCGAGGGAAGAAACAAAGAAAACTCGACAACTGCTCCTTCCTTTCGATCCAGTACCAAGCGTCCTGCAAACTGTGATGGTAACAAACGGACACTGGACGCGTCCAATACGAATTGGGCATGAATTCGCAAAACAATTTCAGCATAGTTTGGTGAAATCGCCCGTAAACACGCTCGCGCCCCGTCAGATTTAGGCGTTCTGTGAGAAGAGACGGTGATCTCCGTTGTCGCACCCAGGTGAAACTGGCGGAGAAAACGGAGAATTTCATTCAAATCTATGTTCCAAACATCGCCCACATTAACAGTTGAAAGTGGCAGAAAAACTTGAAAGTCTGTTGTGCTGTAGTTCTTTAGTGGATACGCAAGTTTAGGATTGAATAGTTCTAATGCCTGCTCCCACCCCATATCCATTAATTCTGGACATTTTGCTTTGGCCCGATCAAATTGTTCTTTCGTTGGTTGATGCAAGTTGTAGGTGGCATCCGCGATCGGATCCCAATGTGCTTGTACTGTCACACTTGCTGTACTGCTGAGAGCATTACTAAAGTCTATCATCACTTTGCCTCTTGGTCGGAGTGATTTGGTTCAGACTCAGGCAGAAGAATTAATAAACACCCACGACGACACTCTCTTGAAGTTCCGTCAGCAGGCGGAGGTTTTCAACGCCGTCCCATGGGTATTCGGGAATCGGTTTGGCGCGTTCGGCTTCGTCACGTTCCAGAAAACGGGGCATGAAAAATTCTTTTGTCAGTGTTGTGAGCATAACTCGGCCGGTTTCACCGTAATCAACAGGTTCCTCTGGGTTTTCTGGGTTAACCAGTTCAATGACAGCACGCGGTTGCGGTGGATAATAGATAATAGCATAATTATCCGCCGGATCAAAAGGTTTACAGGTAGCTAAACCCATCAAGGTATTCCCATAGGTCGGAATAAAATCGATGCCGGGAACAAGTTCCTCGCGAGCAAAGCGATGGAATTGCGCATCCATCTCGGTACCTCCACAAAAGATACCTTTAATACCGACTTTTGGCAAGGAAATTTTCTCACATAACGCTTCCAGCAATTTCGGTGTAGTGAAGAGGCACTGGACGTTTTCATGGGCACGCAACACGTTGAGTGCCTGTCCGATGACATGGTTTTTATATGCGTCCAATTCCTCATTTTTTCCGTAACGCACGAGTTGGTTCACCCAGCGCGGGTCGAGATCAACGAGAAAACAGATGCCACCACGATGTTGAGCGAGGTGTTCAACAGCAAGCCGCAACCGACGCGGTCCTGTTGGACCCAACATGAGCCAGTCGCTACCCGGTGGGAAACCTTCATCGGAAAGTGTTTTACTGAAGATTTCATAATCGATATGGAAATCACGGATACTAATTCGCGACTTGGGGACCCCTGTTGAGCCACCGGTTTCAAAAACATAAATGGGTTTATCAGCGTAAGCCTTCGGGACCCAACGTCGGACGGGGCCACCGCGTAGCCATTCGTCTTGGAAATGCCCAAGGAGTTTGAGATCCGCATACCCACCAATCTCTTTTCTCGGATCGAAATCGAGATTTTCGGCGAACTCCAACCAAAACGGGCAACCGGTCTCTGGATTAAAATGCCATTCGACCATATCCCGGACATGGGCATCGAGTGCTGTTCGGGCGTCAGCAATTTGTTTGGAAAAACTCATTTCTTCTCTTCTATTGCAATCAATGTATTACGGGTTACTATATAGAGCACCCCATCTTTTGCCACAGGTGTGGTATAGACAGCACTACCCATGTTGGTTTCAAAAAGCACCTGCTTTGTTTTACCTGTCTTTAGGATAACAACATCACCATCTTCATCGCCCAGATAGACTTTTCCATCTACGACGTACGGAGAACCCCAGATCGCAGCAAAGGTGTCATATTTCCAGTAAAGATCCCCCGTGTTTACGTCCAAACAGTAGAGATATCCGCTCAGATCCGAGATATAGAGGAGTCCATCAGCGATGGCTACTGTGGACATCGTACGATTAAACTGCTCATCACCAAAGTGCCAAATACCAGCGGTTTCGGTCGTATCACCGGTTTGGGACGCATCAATACACCAGAGGTGCCCTACGCCTTCGCCGTGCTCTGGGTCTTGACCGACAGCGATAAAGACTTTATTGTCATAAACCACAGGGGTCGAGATAATGTTATTACGAGTGCCCCGGCCGCCAAGCTCCCAAACGGAATCTTTCGGGTTACAGTCGAACTGCCAGATGATATCACCGGTTTCCGGCGCAAAAGCGTAAACCCAGCCATCGCCACCGGGGATGATAACCTGCGGTACACCGTTGATAACACCATAAGCCGGATTTGACCACTGTCCATGCAGTATACTTTCACCCGGAGAAGCATCTTCCCAGACGAGTTCACCAGTGTGTTTGTTCAAAGCGATGAAAGACGGGGCATCGGGTGATGGTATGTGGATATGTCCCTCATCAACACCGTTGCTGGTTTCCAGGAAAAGAAGATCGCCGACGGCGAGTGGTGAACAGGTGGCGAGATTATGTGGAAAGACGTCTAACTCGGCCATCATATCATAACTCCAGATGATATCAGCGTCAATCTCGCTTGTTTCTGCTTCTTCGGTGAAGGGACCGTCGTTTTCACCATCAAGGAACGCTTCCGTGTCAATACAGACGACTTCGCAACGGTTGGAGATGTAGTAGAGGCGATCGCCTTCAATATACGGAGTCGAACAAATTCCCTGTAGAGGCCAGTCGTTAACCCTACCTGAAGTGAGTTTGGTGTGGGTGGATTGCCAGAGAAATTTACCATCGGATTCGTTGAACGCCATTATGTTCCCACGGTCGCCGGTCAATTTGGGATTTTTGAGTGCTTTATTATTCGTTCCGACAAAAACTTTTCCACCGATGATGAGGGGTCCCGCGTAACTTTGCGAACCGAGTTCTGCTACCCATTTGATATTTTCACCGCTTTCCAAATCCCAACTTGCAGGGACATCTGTTTCGTCGGAGACCATGTTACGGCTCAATGTGCCGCCCCACAATGCAATCTCTTTTTCCGCGGAGGTGGTGGATATTGCAAAAACGAGAAGCACTGCAAGTTTTATGATGTAGATGAATCGTGCTTTCCAAATAAATTTCAATTGAAAGACTCCTTTGGGGTTATCAGTTGTCAGTACGGCTGCTACGCAGCCTTTTGGTTGTCAGTTAAGACATATAGCGTTTACGGGCATGTACGTTTTACAATCCTCTCTGGACTGAAAACCGATAATTGACAACCAATTACCATACTTTTAGATTGTCGTAGTAGATTTCGGTTGCGGAGTAGCCGTAAATACCCGGACTCCCCTCGCGATTCGGCAATGGATCTTCGGCAGTGATCGTCCATTCTGCTGGTTCCGGTTCACCTCTACGCCATACCTTGCCGCGAATCACTGCTTTATCGTCCGTAACCTCTACCATCATTTTCATTGTGTACCAGACATCCATCTCCCACGCAAAGTCAATTGTCTTTGCCATACGTAAGTCTGATGCCCACGAACGGATTTGCAAGCGTTGGTGTCTGCCCATCATATCCAGCGTGTAACGGTTCGCGATTAATCCCAAGTCTGGCAGTCTCCGTTTATTTCTTGTGCCCATCAAATCAACTTGAATCTGATAATCTTTCATTGTTGATGGACCGAGATAAACATTAGACCTGTTTAATCCACGCTGAACGGGTGTTTTCACTAAAACTTTATTACCGTCCTTCTCGCGCACAAAAAACTTTCCAGTCGCGCCGATCCAGTGCGTCGGTATTTTCTCGAGTTCAATCGTTTCAAAATCCTCAGTCCATGGAAGGGAGGGAATAACGCGAATTCGAGCCGTCGCCTTCATATCACCCGATTCCACGGTAATCGTGCCCGCTTGTGCACCAGCGCTTGTGTCGGGTGTGAATTGAGTGCTTTTAGGTGTAACATGGAGTGTTCCGGTTAGTCCGGTTTGATTCCAGGCTTGCGTCTGTGTTGTATCCTCAAACGGAAGCGTCCGTTTTCCGTTTACATCGAAACCAACAACTTGGAGCTCAACAGGTTCACCCGATGTGAGGGTTTCAGCAGGTGTAATCAGAAGCGAGACAGCAGGGAGAGTTGGCGGTTTCACTGGCTCTGGTGCCATCTCTTTGCTGGCACAACCCACAGTGAGAAGGCACACAATCAGGATGACGTAAATTGGAATAGAATTTCTCATTATTTTTTTTCTCCGATACAGTAGAGTCGTTCTTCAGTCGTGAAATAGATACGTCCATCGGCGATAGCGGGCGAACCGTAAATTTCGACGTAATGATCTTCCTCGGCTCGATGTATCTCTTGCGTGCTGAGCGTCTCACATTTCCCTTCGGTTGGTTGAAGTATAGCAAAACCTCCATTGACTTCCGTGATATAGAGTTTACCATCTGCCCAGACAGGAGAACCTTTTCCGACTTTGCCGATGTTGTGCATCCAGCGTAGTTCACCCGTATCAACATTAACAGCGTGAACATTAGCAGAGTTATCCACTACATAGAGGTGTTCGCCTTGAGTCGTAGGCGAAGCGTAACCGACATTGACAGCATCGTATCGCCAGACTTCATGGGTTTCGGTAACATCTCCAATGCCAGTTGCGTCAATACACACAATCCGTCCCATTGCTGTGCTATCTATGTTCTCTTCGCTATGCGATGCGTAGACATTCGTGCCTGAGACAATGACGGATGTATTGATACCACGTTGGCTGAGTTTAAAGCCCCAAACCATCTCTCCAGTATTCTGTTTCATGGCGTAGATACCACCATCAGCATTACCGCCGATGATGAGTTGTTGTCCGTTGATGTTGGTAACAACGGGGGTGGAATAGGTAGTGTCTAACGGCCTGCCGCCGGGAGTTGAAACCCAAATCAGTTCGCCAGTGCGTTTGTCGAAGGCAAAATAGCGGTGGCGTGTGGCTGCTTGGTCACCCCATCCCGAATTAAGGTAACTAATCACGACGAGATCGCCTGCGATAACGGGTGTGTGAACGCGTCCGCCGTACCCAGATATGCGTCCATATTCCTCTGTAAGCGAGCGCGACCAAAGTATGTTTCCATCTTTGTCGAAGCAAAAGAAAAGTCCTTGGACCCCGTGGGCGTAGATATTACCTGTTTTAGGATCACCGGCAAGGCTTGTCCATCCCACGCGGTTGAAAGATATGGTGGTATGAAAGACGTTGAATTGATAATTCCAAATCAATTCGCCGGTTTCTGCGTCAAAGCAGGCAATCCGTTCCTGTTCAGTAATGTCCTTGCCGACGCGTCCGATGACGTAGACCCTGCCGTTGAGAACGATAGGCGTTGAGCGTCCTATAAATTCTGTCTGCCACAGAAGGTTTTCGCCTTCAACTGACCAAGTTGAGATTAACCCAGTTTCGGATGAGGTGCCGTCTTGATTCGGTCCCCGCCACGTTGGCCAGTTACCAGCAATCGCCTGCATAGGAAGGGCGATCAAAACAAGACAGATGAGTAGCCGACGAAAGATCGGTTTTTGGTAGTGCAAATTTCTATTCCTCCTCGTGTTTTTGCGTGTATCTGTAATTTTAATAAGACGATGAAAAATGCTCTAATGTTTAAATTCGGAGCGTTTATAAAAAATACCACATTGTGGGGTGCTTACATATACGTCAGCACGCACCGAATCGGTTCTGTTCTCTGTTCCTTTTGAGCAAATATTGTATCATAGCTGAGGTTTTTAAGAAAGGCTTTCGATTGAGGAGTAGAGGCATTCAGTTTTCCAAGAATTTATGAAAGGATGCCCGAGCTTGTTCGGGAAAAGTGTGCTGTCCCGAATAAATTCGGGCATCCAGAAAGAGAACTCCTTCACGGATGTAAACCTGTTTCTTAAACTATGGTAGATTTTAGAATTACTTTGACACTCTGCATCGGCGAGGTTAGGAAACCTTGAAGAAACACCCCAACCGCCCCGATATGTCTGTTTATTTTTCAAATCCACCATAAATGACCCTAATTGAGGCGTAGAAATCAGTGAAAAGAAATGATGAAATTCGTAGGTTGGGTTGAACATAGTGAAATTCAACTTCTTTGTTGTACCATGGTCGAACACAACCAGCGGAAATTACGTGTGATCACGAGGAACAGTAATAGTTTCCCATACCACTGCTGTACGCCCTGCCATATCAACAGTTGCGACGCGAAGACGGTAATCTCCGGTGCCCTTAAGACTAAAGCGAATCTCCACCTCAGTTCCTGATTCTCTCCGATTGATACGAATTTCGGATGCCTCTCTGTTCAGGAATCGATAATCCTCTTCCGCTGGACCGAACAATTCCCATAGCACCATTTCGTTATTATAGACCCCACTTTCATCAGCACCCCGTGTATAGTAAATAGAGGCAGATCCTTCGGTTACAGTAGCAAATGCCTGAACTTCAAGCCGAGTATCGGCTTGTGGAGTAGGTATATTGACGCGCAACGTTGGTGGAATGCCGTTCGGACGGGCTGGGTTCCTCCCCCCTTCGTACAGAACTGTCTCGTTACCATCGTCTACCTCTACCTTGCCATCTTCCCGAATGCGGACGGCTTCACGATAATCGGACAACTTAAGTCCTTCCAAATCCCAGATGAGATCAAAAGCGACACCAAGCCGGATCGCTCTTTCTATTTCGATAAAAAAGTTACGCATCACGGTGCGGTATTTGATACCTTCTCTGTTGTGCCGTTCTAAATTCAGTTCTCCTACACCCCAGAGATTACCCCTTCCCATCTCAACATGTCCGAGATTGTAGCCGGGTGGCAGGAGAATAACAATTTCCGCTGCTCTGCGTAATTCGTCAAGTTTTCTGTGTGGATGATTTTCGACATGGGCACTCAGATTTCGTGAGAGCGCGAGAATTTCGCTGTATGGAACACAGGCAAGTTGATGGTTATCCCAGTAGTGAAAATGTCGTGCACCTAAGTCGTAAGCGTGGGTCTGCAGCCAGAAGGCATCGGCACGGTGTACCTGTCCATAGATGCTCATTCCCCAGCCCTTATCGGTTTGCCTCGCAGCACCTCGTAGGAATCCGTAGAGGATACTTGCCAGGTTTTTTGGATTGTCTATTGGAATTTGACAACCGTAAGCCATGTTCATTTCGGGCAGGGTTCGCATCGTTCCAACTCTACCAGGCGGTTCAAAGACGATAGCAGCGGGCGATTTCGTATTTCCCTCTGAGAGTTGATACGCAGCAGAGCTGATCATGGTATCCCATGTATATAAGTTTTCCTGAAGAAACTGCATATCTCCTAAATCCACATCTGGATGCGATTCCAATCCCTTGCATAACCGCGTAGGTGCACCATCATATTTGGCAGTGTGAAAGTAATCTTGAAACGCCTTAAAAGCGAGTTGTGGGTTTAACGCTTTCCGATAGGCAGGGTCCGCTTCCAATTTAGGACGAAGCACATGGTCCCGTGTGCAGACAGCCGGTTCGTCCATAAAAAGAGTGGGACCGAGATAGTTGCTTCGGTATAAACACTCAGGATAGCCGAGTGCAGCCGCGTCAATTCCCCAATGGAACACATCGCGATTTTTAACCCATTCAACCTGTTCTGCATCAACACGAACGCAATTGATCCCTGCTGCAATCATTTCGTCATAATCTGCTTCTGTCAGCCGTATAAGTTCATAATCAGACATGTCGTAACGGCGTGTCTCGTCCTGCTGTCTCATGTTGCTGGGTGGTCCAATAAGGACATCCGGACGGAGAGAAAGGATTTGTGTATCGGGGGGTTCGGGAAATTCATTTGAATCAGATATATGCGTCAAACGATAGGGATGTCCAAGGTATTTTACACTTTGCGGAAAAGACGCATTTTCTATTTCATTATCAGTGGGTTTCGGAAAAAGATATTGCCACGCACCGAGTCTGGGCAAAACCGGTCTGTCTGTAAATCTATCGTGGAACTCTAACGGAATGTCGTCTCCAATCTGCAGAATGTAGCGAGAGATCGTTGGGTTGTCTATCTGTATATTCTCAGACAGTGTGCTTTTACTGAGCAACCAGACTACGAATTTTTCACCCGATGCTTTCATGGCACGGAGACACATCCATTGGGACAGCACACCAGCCTTTTCTTTACTCGAACCGATTGCTAAGGTCAACGTCTTCACCACAGTTTCGACGAGTGGATCTTCGCTTTCATGTTGGTACATCGCCACTCGTCCCGGTTTTCCAAGCGGATATGGCTTGCCTTCGGTGGTTTTAGACGTTTGCATTATTGCCTCTCAACGTGTCTCTAAATCACTCATAATTCGTTCTACTACCCGTTTTCGTTGTCCCTGAATTGCGGGGTGTTCCAATTCGTAGACTTCGTCGGAAATCAGATGTTTATAGTTTTCAATAGGAAGGTTTTTGTGTGATCCGTTATCAATATATCGGTTGAAGATAGTAAAGCGAGGATAGTCTTCTGTCCAACGTCTCCCGCCGTGATAGAGTGCCTCTGTAAAGATAACACAATCGCCCGCGCCGACAGGAACGTTGATAACCGTGGGCGGTCCGTCGTAAATAGAGAGATTTTCAGGGGGCTCAAAGTTACGCTTATGGCTGCCTGGTAGACAAACGAAACCAGTTCCGGGTGGGACATCAACTAAGGAGATGGCAGCGTTAAGGAAACCCGCACGAGGTCCTGATGTTTCGACACTATAGTCTTGACCGGCGGCATGAAATGTAATATCGTCAGAGGTTTTGTAATTCTTGGTTAGCGCGCAATCAACGAGACACGGAACTCCTCGCGTGAGAGCAATAATCACCCGCATAATTTCTAAGTTGAGTACAAGTCGTTGGAACACAACATCGCCGTATTGAATATGATTAATCCAATGCGCGATCGTCGGTGAAGTCTCACCTGTTCGGGAGGTGGACGTAAGGGGCGGTGGTAGTTTATCCAGAGATGTATCGTGCCATTGGTTGCCAAGTTCAATCATTCGTTCAATATCTTCGGGTGGAACGACTTTGCGAAGAATAATGAATCCGTGATGGTCAAAGAACCATTTTTCGTCAGGTGTGAGCATGGGAATTCCTTATAATGTTACCATTCTGTCTTGAGGGCACCCCACACGACAGATAACTTCTCAGCGGCTTGAACAGACAGCCCGATTTTCGATTCAAAATTCCGGGTCACTTCATCAGCGGTAAGTGGACGATCGTAAATGCGGACTTCATCAATAAGACCGGGAAAGTGACGCTCAACTTTTCCACGGTTGTTCGCCGCGCCGATATAGACTGGTTCCACAAACGGAACAAAGGTGTCGAGATCTTTTGCAGAACCGACAACTACCTCCTGTGGTTCTCCATCCATATAGATGCTAATCTCGGATTTGCCAGCGTCTTCAATTGCAAAAACAATGTGATGCCATTTACCGTCCGACAATGGAAACTCGATTTCAACAGCGATCGCATTGCATCCCGCCGCTGATTTCTGGCGAACGTAGTAGTGGACAATGTCCTCGGCAAACGGAAAACCTGCTTTCGCACTCCGATTGACATCAATTGCCCATGCCATATTACAACCCTGATCAAGAACTTTGAAAAGCGTTGTCCAGTCTTTCTTGAAACTCGTTTTAACCCAAGCTTCAAAGGTAGATGAAGCTACCTCTTCACCAAAATTGCCGAGGTTTGTCAGATTAACATAATCGTCGCTCCCATCAAATTCGAGGGCATCTCCGACTTTCCCACCTACAACCTTCGGGGCACCAACAATTTTGCCGTCATTTTCGCCCCAGACATCTTTGACGGCGCCGCCAGCGACGTCTTTCTGGTCAAACGTCCAATAGCTTACAAGTCCGTCCGTGCCGACAGGTGCCGTATATCCGCTGTGTGAGAGTGTTGCGATGGTCAAGGCGAGTGTAAGGAGATAGCATAGTCTTTTCATAGTCCTTTCCTCCTAACGAAAGTGGGTATGTTTCCGCATCTATGAAAGATGTCTGATATAGTCTTGACGCTTTCGGAATCGGTGAGTTAATTATAGCACCTATAGGATTTCTTACCAAATTTATTTTTAATCCAAGTTCACGCTTGCAAGTTATATCCAAAACTGCTAAAATGCTTCCTATATCGTGTTGCAAACCACGCCGACTTCTAATAGCAAGTTTTCGCTTGCAAGCTACGCGAAAAGGGAGGAGAAAGAATTATGCCGAAAATGACAGGTGCTAAATTTATTGCTGATACCGTCCACGGATATGGGGTTACGCACGTTTTTTTTATGCCGTATATCGGACCGCGGGCTTTAATGGAGATGGAGAAGCTCGGAATCAAACGCGTTCAGACACACGGTGAAAAAGCGGCAGCGTATATGGCTGATGCCTATGCCCGTGTGAACCGTGCTCCCAGTCTCTGTATGGCGCAGTCGGTTGGGGCAGTTAATCTCGCCGCCGGGCTACAAGATGCCTATCTCGCCTGCTCACCAGTGATTGCACTGACTGGCAAGGAAAACCAGATCAATCAACAACGGCACGCCTACCAAGAGGTAGACCACGTTAATCCATTTTCTGCCGTTACCAAATATAGCGCGTATGTGGCTACGCCAGAGCAGCTCCCCTTCTATCTACGCCAAGCTTTCCGAGCTGCTACAACAGGGACACCAGGACCTGCACATCTTGATTTTGAAGGTATTGCCGGATCCTCGGTTATTGATCGAGAAGGTGAACTTGAGGTAATCATTGAAGAGGCGTTTACGCAATTACCGCCGTTTCGACCCGAGGCAGAAGTAGAAAAAGTAGCAGAGGCTATCAAAATACTCACTGATGCGAAACGACCTATCATTGTCGCCGGTGGCGGTGTAACGGCGTCGGATGCAAGCGCGGAACTTGTCGCATTGGCAGAAAAACTTTCAATTCCAGTGGCGACGTCTTTAAATGCGAAGGCAATGTTTCCGAGTGACCATCCGCTGGCAGTCGGAACACCAGGTTCATACTCACGTGCATGCGCCAACCAGGCTGTGTGCGAAGCAGACCTTGTCTTCTTTATCGGGAGCCACACCGGCGGACAGGTAACCAACGGATACCAGATTCCGCCACAAGGTACGCCGGTTATACAACTCGATATCAATCCTGATGAACTCGGACGGAATTATCCGATCCAATTAGGAATGCAGGGAGATGTCAGGAATACACTGCGTCGGATAATTGCCGAGGCACAGAATGGAGCACCACGCACTGAGTGGATAAGTCGCGTCCAGGAATTAGTGGGGAACTGGAAAGAGGAAGTCAGTGAGAAGGTGAACTCCGATCGGCTTCCTATGCTACCAGAACGGCTATGCCGTGAGCTTACTGACTACCTACCATCAGATGCGATTCTCGTATCCGACACAGGACATTCGGGGATATGGACCGGTACAATGATTGACTTTAAACATCCCGATCAATCTTTCATACGTTGTTCGGGTTCGCTCGGATGGGGACTCCCCGCAGCAATGGGTGCAAAATGTGCACAACCCGATAGACCCGTGATCTGTTTCACGGGTGATGGCGGTATCTGGTATCACATGACGGAACTCGATACAGCAATGAAATCTGGAATTAACGCAGTCATAGTTGTGAACAATAATCACTCGCTGAACCAAGAGCAAGGTGGTGTTGAGGGGGTTTACGGTGGTCGGACACCTGGTTCCGATGAACTCTGGTTGTTCCCGGATGCAGACTTCGCGAAGATGGCAGAATCGATGGGGTGTCTCGGAATCACGGTCAACAAACCAAGCGAACTCGCGAGTGCGCTGGATCAGGCACTTGATTCAGGGAGACCGGCGGTTGTGGACGTCAAAACGCATGTGGAAGGGATTGCACCACGAGCGTGGATGCCGTCTTAAAGTTAGGTTATGCGGTAGTGCGAGGTTCCTATACCTCGCAGCCGCATTTTAAGGGCAGGTGTCTTTAGTAAGCATACGTGCGTGTGCTTTTCTTGTATATACTTTGCCGCTAACTAACTCACGATTCTTAAAATCTGTAAATAAATCTCTATCACCTTCGCGGTAGGATACTAACACTTTTACCTGGGCTATCAGAGCCAATGCGATAATATGCTCGTCGTTTGATACTATTTTACCTTTTAACTCATCTGTTTTCTCTTGTACGCCTTCAGATACCAATTTGAGTTGGCCGGCCCGCATCATTTGGCCTCTTAAATGGCTCATGCCACCTTTTTCCCATTCGTCTTCAAATTTTTTAGTATTAGCGTAGACAATTTTGCCATTTCTGTTATCTAACCATTTCCACACTGGTGCCATATCTTCGTCGGTTGGGTCTTTGAATTTACCAAACGTATTCGTATCCAAAATCACACACATTAGCTAATCCTCAAACCCCATGAGCCGTTTGGATTCTTTCAGGAAAAATTGCCTATAATGTGGTGGGACGTTTTCCATATTGCCCATCTTATCAAAACTGATATTATGCACCATGACAATACGGCCCTTTGGCTCAAAATATACCAGGGACACATCTTTGGGACAGATGGTTCCTTTTCTGATCTCAATGCGTGCGCGGTCAATCATGTAGTCGCTATGTGTTTCAATAATGAATGACCGGTTGCCCTGGCTCCCTAAGTTTGCCAACAAAGAGGAGAGTTCAGCTTGGGCGCGTGGATGCAGGTGGACTTCAGGCTGCTGTAGTAAGAAGTAGGTCGTTTCTCGCAGACTGCGGGGGTTTCGTCGAGAATCTTCAGGATTCAAAACATGCACTAAAATTGGTAAGATTTGGCTTACACCGTAACCGACATCAACAATATTGGCATTCGGTCCCCTCACCTTGAATTTCAGTTGGAATGGAGCACCCAAGGAACGTCCGAGATTCTTTATTTCTATATTCTGAAATAATCCAGAGCTCTTTCCAAATTCGATTAACTGTGCTTTCAGTGCTTGCCATCGCTTTTGCTGGGTTGCTTCCATCCGCATCAGTAGCATAGGGACATCGCTTCCTTCTGGATCGTTAAATTCCCGCGTCGGATCGTACGTACGTTTGGGGCGCGAGCGAATCGGAGATGTACTAAATGCAGATAGGTAGTGACCGACGTCCCAAGGATTGTATCGCCTTTTTTCCAAATTTTGAAGCGTTTCTACATAGTTTGCTAAGGCGGTTTTTCCTTCAGTGTCTCCTTCCAAAAAGTGATTGGATTCAAACTGTACGAAACGAAAAAGGGAGTGGGATGGAAGCATGTCCAAAAGATCGGGATCACAATTTATTTCATAGTAGTCGTGCTTTTTATTAAAGGAAACTAAACGTGCTGGCCTTTCTGTGGTGTCATCTCCAATTTTGAAAACTATTTCACCATTGGAGAACTTTAGTTTGACTAAGCTGACAGCAGGTTCAATTCCGCCTATTTTTTGGGAAAATTCGACCGTCCATTCGACAGCTTCAGTTGAAAACTGCTGTCGAATAGGATCTGCCCATTTATCAGCCGTAAACCCCAGTTTGAAAACCTGTCCTTTTGGTCTACTGTTCCTGACGATATCCTTAAAAGTTCCCATGGAATAGGGATCGGCATTAAAATCTACTCCCTCACGCCGTAAATAATTTGCCAACATTTGGAAACATGCCAATGCCGTGGTTTTGCCAGTACTGTTTTCTCCGACTAAAAACGTCAGGGGCCGGATTTCAAGCGTCTGGCGTTCACTAAAACAGCGGACTTCCTCCATTGTAAATTGGGTGATGTTCATCTTATCATCTCCACAACATTATTGTATTGCTAATATTCTGCTAAGATTCTATTTTAGAGTGTGTTAATTCGCAACCTCTACGGTATATTTTAACATACCCGATTAAAAGCAGTCAAATGGATTCATAGGGATCTATTTATTTTTCCTATCAATTTTTCATCTTCTACCAACTCTATTCCTAAGTAGTGCTGCAAGATCGGTAGGAGGTCTATTTCTTCTCGATTCCGTTGCTGATAGAAACAGTCGGCTAAATCTCTACAGAAAGCAAATAGATTTTCTGGATTATCGGTGTACATCTTGTCGAACAGGAGTTTGTATATGGCGATAGCCGTGTATGGTGGATCTTCTGTTTCTGCTATTTCCTGCCAACTAACTTGCTCTTGAACCCATAAATCTTCGCTGCACCATCCCAAGTGAACGAGTATCCAACTCGTCATATACTGGGTAATCGCTTCAACGCTCGGTTCATAGCGGCTGGATACTGACCCACTGATCCAGCAATGAAAAAGTTCATGGACGAAAAAGTGGTATGCGAGATCCTGTTCTGGTTCTGTGTAACCAAATTCCATCGGAAGTTCGCAGATAATTTTGATTTCTCTGAAGCGCTCGCGAAGGGAATAAATTTGTCTATTTATCTCAGATCGTGCACCATAGTTATTAGATTCGCAGATTCGATCTTCCACTTGAATAACAATGTCTGGCCCCGGTCCCATGAGTTTTTCAAATTCTTGACGCGTGTGTTCTAATAACTCAAGAATAGTTTTAGGGATCCAAGGACGTTTTGCCTCTGCTTTATAAGTAAAGTTCTTTGAGGAGGCGACCGAATCCCATGCTCTATTATTCACCTGTAAATCCTCCGCGGTTCAACGCACAGTTCGCTAAAAATTTAAGGAACATCCTCATGACTGGCTACTAAAAACTTCCATTCCTGCGGAGCCATCTGCGATCTGTCGAATCTGTTTCTCAAAACCCGGCGGCGAGAGCGTCCATGTAATCCAAAGCGGTTCATCGCCTGTATTCACAAAACGGTGTTCGACATTGGGTGGAATATAAATTACTGTGCCGGCCTTTAAGTCAGCGACTTCGTCGGCGACAAACCCTTTACCTTGCCCGCCATAGACAAAGATGATCTCTTCAGCGTCGCTGTGGGAATGCATAGGAATCTCACTATTCGGGTCAACCTCTTCCAAGCCCATAGCAAAATGTGCAGTCCCTACAGTATTCGGTTCTACGAGTGTATACAAGGTCCTCGGTGATTCCCCTTCGATCCGAACAACTTCAGCGTCTTCTTTGTGGTAAATGTGCTTCATCTTTTTCCTCCAAAATTAAGTTTCAACTCTGATTTTTGTGCTTAAGTCTATAGTGAATTACAGGGATGAAACCCTCTGCTTGGCAGGCGAGGTTTCCTAACCTCTGCAAGTGTATCATTGAGATCGAAGAGGATACTCTTTATTCCCACAGATTGTACCTCTCACAGTGATTTATGCCTAAGAAAACCAGTAGGAATATAGGCTTGCATTCCTAATTTGGAACTGGAGCCGAACCTCTCTCCCTTTAAGTGCTTCTAACGAGCCTGCAAACCTAACGGATGCCTCTAATTGATCGCCAACGATCTGCTGAGAGGTATAATTCTCCAAGGGAGTACCTATATCATCGGTGACACTGACAACAACGCTCCCTTGGCTTGCATCAACATTGAGGTGTAATTCTTTGTCACTGAGCATCAACGGTTTTGTTAGCATCTGTCCTTCTGCTTCACCCGCGTCAAGTGAGACGAACCCGTCACGTCGCAGCGTTGCCAGACCGAGCATAGATGGGTACTTGCGTTCAACCTGCTTGAACTTCCTGCCTGTGTGTGGCCCGTTTACGCCGCCGTAGTAGAAATAGAGCTGATTGTTGTATATGATGAAATCTTGGCTGATGCGTGTCATCCCGTCCTCCCAACTCCCCCGCTGTCCGAGTGTAAGAAAAGTCTGACGATCCAAGACACGTTGCCAGTTTATACCATCGCGGCTCATTGCCAGGGATGTATCAATAGTGCCATCAACGCCTTCGCGATAAACCCAGATCATACCAAGATAGATGCCTTCGTAGATATTGATCGGCATGCCGTAAATTTGCGTCCCCTTTTCATCAATGTCATCACACTCAAACACACGTTTCGGTTCGCTGAAGTGAATTCCATCAGGACTCTCAGCGCGAGCGGTTTTGCGTCCACCAGCCCCGAATCGTCCAAAGACAACGTACTTCTCTATCTTTGGATCCCACACCAGTGATTGGGTTGTATCGCTATCAAGCGGAATAACAGGATTGGCTTCGCAGTTCGTCCAGTGAACGCCGTCTGGCGAAAAAGATATCCACATACCGTCTCCATCCCCACGTCCCCATATCGTACGTCCCTCGTGCTGAACGAAGGTGTCAATACCGCCATGTTCCCAATAAAACCCTTTGTAACGCCGTATGGGATCGGTTTCGTGTTCATCGTAGATAACTGCGACTCCTTCGCAGTTCGTCCGTCCGATGTCAACAAGGTTGTTAGCGGTGCTTCCCTCGAAATCGACTTGATTAAGGATAGGCTTCTCCCAGTGTACACCATCAGTCGAAGTAGCGTATGCAAGGAGCGTGACATTACCCAGTGCGTTCCGTTGACGGATTTTCACCATTCCATCCGCGTATGGTCCCGTGAGATACCACATCTTAAAGAGCGAGTTCTGTGTGTCGTAAAGGACTGTGCCGTAGAGGGATGCAACGCTCTCCCACGGGTTCTCGCCGCGTAAAATCGGATTATCGTGATGCCGTTGCGGTTGGTGCGTTCGACGATAAAGTCCTTCGATTCGCGTGATGTGATGTAGATCGAGGAAAAGGTAACGGTATTCCATGTGGCAATTCCTTAGAAGCCGATCTCTTTTGGGCAGATATGTTACTATAGATGTGAACGCAAGTCAATCATTATGGAGTATTCTACTTACTTTATCATCAAGTTTCACGCGTAGATTAAAGCTCGCGTATCTCCTCAAATAAAGCCAACTGTTGAAGGTAATCTTTCGGTAGGGAGCGAATTTCTTGATAACCCTCAAAGAAAATTGTCCGTTCGTCCTCACTCAATTGGCGTGAAAGCGTCAGAATATCCGAGATATAATAACCAAATCCGAACTGGATCATATCAATTGGGCAGGGCTGTCCCTCTGAGACAATGGTATTATGGGGTGCCAGATCCAAATGAATCAGTCCGAAAACGTCCCGTCCTTTGCCTTGTGCTTTGGCAAACTGTGAGAAACGCGAAGGAAGGGAAGCGAGTTTGGCAAGTTTCTCCGCTGAGTCATCTATATTGCTACTTGCAAGTACCTTTTCAACTTGCAGCGTAACCCACTTTATATCGTAGTACCGAGGGCGAGTAAACCAGTCTGGCAATTCTAACGTTTCCGACACAGCGTGCATGCGACCCACCATGACCCCAAGACTCCGAATCAGTTCTGGTGTCTTTTCCGCTGCGGAGACGGCACCCAATGTTTCGCCGGGAATCCAGTCATACACAGTCGCATAGCGTGAGGGTAAGTCGTTTGGAGAGAGGCGTTGAATCATTTTCCCATCACGTCCTGGTACGGGCGAAAGGGTCTTGATCCGCGCTTTATCCCAAAGCGCAGTTAACCAATAGATTTTGGACCGGATTTTATCAATAGCGGTGCCTGCCTGATGAAGTCTCAGTGTGAACCGAGTGTCCTCAGTATCTAAGAAAAACAACATGTTAGCAATGTCAAATCCAGAACCGCTAATTCGAAATGAAGCGTTATTCAATCCATACGACATAACAGCTGCTTTTACATAATGCCAATCGATGGCAAGGTGTTGTAAACCCTTTCTATTATAAACTATCAAAATCCCATTGTCGCAAGCGTGTTGTGTTGATTCGGATATAAACGTTCGTTGCTCATCGTTGAGCGAATCAAGAAAGACGGTGATACTGGGATCAATGTGTGGGTGCGGGTCAGAAATGCCTTCAAGCCAATACCGTCTGCATTTATCATAACAATTGATTCGGTAGACCGGTAAAGATGGATCTCGGTACCATGCAGGAGAATTTTCGATAGCGTATTCAACTTGAGCCCCACAAATCGGACACGGTATTGTTTCTATCATGGTCGGGTGTTTCCTAAATCTGTGGCGTTTAAACACAAAAGCAGCACGCCAAGTCACGTTGATTTTCAGAAACTTTGGCTGTGTCGCGGTTCATCCAATTTGAAAGTAAGCACGAATCCGAGCAAAACCAGTACAGAACAACCGATGAAAACTGGTTCAAAGGCGAGTGTTTCAATTAGTGTTCCAATCAAAGGTGAAACAAACAAGGGAATCGCCTGAAAAAGACTCATCACACCGAGATATTGTGGGTGTTGTTCTTGTGGTGCGATTTCAAGGGTATAGTTTGTGACGATGCGAGCAGATACCGGTGTGAATCCGATAAGGGCAAAGATAATCCAGTACAACTGCGCACCGGAAGGGATTCGACTAATTCCAACCGCCAGTAATGGTGTAAAGGCACTGATTAATATCAGGAGACGCAAGACAAATCGGTTACCTGAACGGTCTGCGATATTACCCATAATGCCCGCACCGACAGCATTGGATACGTTTTGGGCAACTATCAGGGTGACGAAACCAGAAGAGGCGAGGCCTAATGTACGCTTTCCGAAAACCGCATAGTGTGGGAAAAGGGGCCACATCGAGTAAAACAGTAAGATAACGATTGCAAATCGTCGAAAATTTCTATCATATCTCAATAGAAGAAGTGCCTCGCCGAGGAATCTGAAAAAAGGGGCAGTGCGTTGGGACGGTGAAGGGACTTCCCTAAACCAGAAACTGATCAAAGCTGCAATACCAAAAGTGGCAGCCGTTGCACCAAAAAGTACCCCATAACGCGGGTTGCTCTCAGAAAGCCAGCGCGGCATGAAGTAAACGGCAACTCCAATCGAAAGCGTACAACCGATGACGTTGGAATAGGCAAGTAACCTACCCCGCTTTTCAGGACTGATGAGTTTGCCCTGTAATGTTCCGTTAGCTAAATGATTGCAACCGACCATGAGCCAGTGCGCAGTACATAGCGCAAGAAAGATAGCAACAATAATATTTGCTGACCAGTTCGTTAAACTTAATATCAGGGACAATACGCACCACGGAATGGTGAAACCGAAACCTGATAAAATATAGAATCCTTGTTGTTTCGGCATTCGCGCGATACGCTGGGCAATTAGAAATTGAGGTAGACTTTGCCCGATTCGGAGAATAAGCGGTAGCAACCCACGGATCGTGCCAGATGAGGTAAGGGTATCAATAAACGCTGGAATGACCACAGACTCGGCTTTGAACATCCAACCGAGACGCATCATAATTTGGTTCAGAGCGAAGACGATTAAATTGCGCTTTTCATGTGGATAAGATTTTGTCGAATCGTTGTTTTTCTGATCAGAGACACTTTTATTCATTAAGATTCCAATTCATCTGTAATAGGTTTGGCATATTAAAGTTTACCTTTTTGGAACATCCGTGCGCCATAGGTTTCCAAACCTGTTTTTGCCTCCGATGTTAAGGTCTCTTGTTCGGAGAGTGCTTCGGCAACTCGATGAAATCGTTCGATATCTCTCAACCCCATAATCGTTAAGTCTACACTCTTATGGCTGAGCACGTAGCGATAGAACTCCTCTGGAGGTGGCGCATCTGATGCATCATAAAGTCTATCATTACGTGAGGCGTTCATAATAACCACACCCGTATCGTGTTTATCTGCCGCGTGGAAGACAGTTTTTTCGGGTATCTTCATTGCGCAATTGTACCAGCAAAGAACGGTATCGAAGAGTCCAGTATCGACCGCTTCCTGCACCTGAAACCAATCGTGTCCAGTCAAACCGATAAATCGCACGAGTCCTTCCTCTCGTGCTTTCTGTGCCATTTCTAATGCGCCTCCGGGTGCCAACGCTTGGGCGCGTCCTGCTTCCGTGTTCAGATGGTGAAGTTGGTACACATCGATATAATCAATATCAAGAGCACGTAAGGATTCTTCAAGTTCTTTCCGCGCATTGTCAGCATCGCGCGCTTGGGTTTTCGTC
Organism: Candidatus Poribacteria bacterium; assembly: GCA_022826805.1. Lineage (GTDB taxonomy): Bacteria > Poribacteria > WGA-4E > WGA-4E > WGA-3G > WGA-3G. The sequence goes on along the minus strand of JAJDUH010000008.1, from coordinate 14,211 downwards.
GCAAGAACTAACGCATCACGCTTGCCTTTTATGGCAGCTCCAATGATTTTTTCATCTTCGCCATTATTGTATGCACGCGCTGTATCAATATAATTGACTCCAGCATCAATTGCTTTGCGATACCCCTCAGCCGATTCACAATACGCACCACCGATACCAAGCCGAGTAACCATCAAACCTGTACGACCTAAAACTGTTTTCGGTATCTCGTAAGCCATTATGTTCACCTCAATTTAACTTCGGATCAATCATAAGGTAATCTCTTAGAATGCTGGTGCCATTTCCCACGCCTGAATGGATCGAAAGTGTGCCCGTCCACCGCGGCTCAACAATCTTACGCCGGTGCTATCGGATCGCGTTGGATAGACCCGCTGTGTAATACACTGCCTACCGTTAGCAAACACTTCGACCACGGACTTATCGACATAGATACGAAGCTGAAGTATTTCGTTCTCTTTCAACACAAAAGGTGCACGCTGAGCATCAACATAACGCTCGGCTGCTGGTAATCTCGCAGTGCCGCCCGCGTCTCGATAGTGTGGGTATTTAATAGCTTCATTTAAGGTGGAACGACTGATGTCAACTTTTAAAGTCCCTTCCTCAGGAACATATACAACCCCAGTCTGTTCAGATTGATCCGGTGAACAGAGCACCTGGACACCGATTTCGGTGGCATCACCGGGATCAATTTCGGCAGCCAACTCAATGCAGCTCCCCTGAATATCTTCTAAGTCCATCGCATCAGCGTTCAGAGTGATATTTTTATGCGCTTTCGGATTCATCCGTAAGCATTCCAATTCTGGCACCGGTTCAATCTGCAAACTACCATCGGTTGCGAGGGAAAGGATTCGTGGCACTGTCATGATTCCCGACCAACCCGCTGCCCGTTCCTCTTCGATGCCGCGAATTTCGCGAACCCAATCGAAAAAGATGCGACGTCCTTGATCGTCTAACAGTGAACGCGGACCACCGAGCATGCCGCCTGCCCAACTCATCCGTCCATAACTTTCAACATGATACCGCTCATTTTCAAATCTACCAACGTAATACTGTGTACCTTGCCAATGGCTACAGAACAGCAGCATGTGCTTGTCACCTAACGGATAAAAATCAGGCACAGCACAGTCTTCCTTCGCATCTGTCCATTCCCGCTGGGACTGATAAAAGGAGCGCACAAATTCCCACTCTGCAAGGTTAGATGATTTAAATAAAGCAGTGCCATCTCCACTTTGACCGGGTATCGTATTCCCGATGAGTGCGTAATAGGTATCACCTTCCAACCAAGCACACGGGTCAAATACAATATACTCGCCATGTCCTTTCTCCCCCGGTTTTGGCACTGGAATCACCGGATTCGCTGCATGCTTGTCCCATGTGAGGAGCAGATCATCATCACTCGTTGCGATACACGTTCCATCTGGGATTCCGTGATAGATAAACGTCGGAATGTTCTCACGATTCACAAGGGCACCACCACTAAAGCATCCGCCGCGGTCTGGTCCGTCAAGGTCGGGCGTTAAAGCGATCGGGTGATGCACCCAGTGCACCAGATCAACACTTGATGCGTGTCCCCATTGCATCCACTTCCAATAGCCCCCTTCTGGATTGTGCTGATAAAAAATATGGTAGCGTCCCTTCCAGAATATTGAGCCGTTAATATCGTTCATCCAACCAAACGGTGGAGTGAAATGATAGCGCGGTCGATAAGGGTCGTCCTCATACATCGCATCAAGCACTCGTGTAGAATGAATAAGTGCTTCCGTTTTTTCAATGGCTGTGTTCATGATTGAGTGCTCCTTGTGCCGAATTGAATACGCATCATCTACAGGTAAATCCGTTTGTAGTAGGGCAATTCATTGCCCGTTAATTTGAATTGTTTTTTATTCTGTCCAAGTTCTAAGTGAGTAGCGAGTAACTACCTTAGCGTCAATACACCAAATCAGTCGGCGAACCAGAATGCATAAATTTCTGACTGCAGTAGAGAAAAGCGAAGACGGACGGTCCTGCCGCGAAGCTCAGCAACGTCAGTCTTCTCCTTCCAACGCATCGGTTCGTCAATACTATCCACCATCGCCGCGATACTTTCGTCTAGGGTATATCCCGGAAGGGGCTGGCAATCATCCGCATTGAGGACCTCTACCTTAACCCGACCGCGCCAGGAGTCCACATTAACGTGCAGTTCACTGCCTTTCACAACTATCGGCTTAGTCAGCACGGAGCCCCACTCAATTCCACCCTTGAGAGAGACAAAACCATCAACGCGCAGTTTCGCAAGTGCCATAGCGAAGTTGTTGAGGTATTTTCTACTCATTATGTCCGCCAGCGGCTGGCTGCGGTGCCGAACACCAAGATAGTAAAACCACAGCTCATTATTGCGTCTAATCGGTCCGTTGACAACCGAGAGCTGCCCTGTATCGTAAGCACTGCCATCTCCTACAGGTGATAATTCAATGAATGGCTTGCGGTTCGCGACCCGTTCCCATTGCCGCAAATCTCGACTCGAAGCCAGTTCCACAGACTTGCGACTGTCCACGTTTTCGTATAACGGTGGATGCTTCCCTGTCCAATGGTGCATCACAGGTAGCCCCAGATACAATCCTTCGTAGCGAAATACAGGAAAATTGTAAACATCCGTGCGCCATTCCTCAGGTCGATTGTATATCGGGGTAAGATAATCGGGATCCTCAATAAATTTTTGTATCCGCTCTTCCCCGTTCTCCTGATCAATTTGGTCAGCATGAAAAACCAATTCCAACCCGCTCCAGTTTTCAAAGTCCTCACTCGTACTCAAACAGAAACTCCGTCCATAAGGTGATCTACCATCCGGTCCAGTATGTTTGACAGTAGCGATAAAGAATCCATTCTCTGGGTCATAACCCAAGTGTGCCTCATCCGAGCTTGGCACAGGTGGCGTATCAAGGTAGGTCCAGTGAAGACAGTCTGGGGAAACTGCTGGTGTCAGCCCACCACCTTTTCCCCATCCCATGCCTTTGTAGCGACGTTGTTCATTGGGATCGTGGGGATCGTAGATTGGTCCCAACGGTATCCCTGTCGGTAGGATATTATTCTCTGTGCCGATTGGAGTTCCCCGCCATGTAAGGGCATCGTAATCGTAGAGTCCCAATGCCGGCTTCTTCCAGTTCACACCGTCTTCCGAGGTTGCATAACAGATAAAACTCTGCCCACCAATCGGTGCCCCGGTTACGTCAAGCTTGACCTCTGGACTATCTGACTCCGAACTGGCATAGTAGAGCGTCTTGAAAACCGCTTCATCTGGAATCCAGGCAGGAGTTGTCCACATCATAATACCGCAGTTTTCCCAACGATGTTCAGGACGAAGCGCGACGTTCTTGTCAAACTTTTGCAGTGGGTGTAATTTCCGGGCGAGGTTGTTGATTTCCTCAACAATATGGTCGTCAATGAATAACGCTTTCATTTATATCCAGCCATCCTCAATCATCAAAGTCAATGGGGACTCCATCTCTTCAAGAGGCAAATGAATCCGCCGCCGTTTCCGAGACGATTCGTAAATCGCCATAAGCAGTTCGTGAGTGGCGTATCCTTGATAACCACTTGAGCGGTGCTCCCGATCCTCTTCAATAGCTGCGATCATATCTTGCACAGGGCTTATTTCTGGTGGAAGTTCAGGACTCACCCAAACACCATCGGATTCTGTGTTTCGGAAACGAAGAGACGGCCCACCCGGAGCAGCCAATTCAATTTCACCTTCTGTTCCATAGCAGTAGATATGGTGATAACCGGGTGCGGTATCGTTTCCCGATTCAATGACTGCCCGCACATTGTCTTCAAACTTAAAATAACCGATTGAGAAATCCTCGGAGTGCAGGTCATACTTGGTAGGTGTGCCGATACGCTCAATCTGACCCATCACCCAAGCGACAGGACGGTCGCTGTAGAGAAATCGCATGATATCAACGGTATGCGTCGCATTGTCTTTCAGGTCGCCTCCACCACAGATACCGTGAATGCGAAAGATGTCGCCGATAACACCGTCCGCAACCATCTGTTTCGCACGCACATAAGGTGGGTTAAACCGTGTTTGGTGATCAATCGCCAATTTCACGCCGTGCTGTGAGCATGTTTCAAGCATCTCCCGCGCCTGTCCGAGATTCTCCGCCATCGGCTTTTCAGAAAGAATCCCCTTCACACCCCGTTTTGCAGTTTCAATCACAACCGGGGCATGCAATTTTGGACGCGTACAAACAGAAACCAGGTCGATCTCTTCCGTTTCGAGCATTTCGATGTAATCGGTATACTGTTTTTCGACTCCGTACTGTTCCCCATACGCTTTTATTCGTTCTGCATCGATATCAGAAATCGCAGCCAAGGAGGCCCTCGGTTCATTCACGTACCATCCGGCGTGCATGTGAGAAATCCCACCGCATCCAATTATTGCAACGTTGTAGTTTTTGTCCATTGTGGATTCCTCTCGTTTCTTAAACCGTGTTTTGGTCTTATCATCGCGATTCTAATCCTGTTCGCTCGCCAAACAGGACAAAACATCATGCAGATTTGAAACTGAGTAATCGGGTCGTTCATTCCCTATTTCCGGTATAGGTCCATCTGATTTTCGGTCGATAAGAACGCTTATCATGCCCGTACGGTTGGCACCGACGATGTCATTTTGAATGGAGTTGCCAACGAACATAACCTCTTTCGGTGAAACATCAGCGCGTTCACAAGCCACTTGAAAGACTTTGATATTCGGTTTTCTGACACCAACTTCATCGGAAATCGTAAGCGACTGAATGCGTTCGCTGAGTCCAAGATGATTTACTTTAGAAAATTGGCTGTCGGTATGGTTATCATGTGCACCATTTGTAACGATACCGATATGGTAGGTGGGCAACGCCGCCAGTACCGAGACATCTTCGTAGAGACGTAAACTCATGAGATAGCGTGAACTGAGAAAATCGTTGAGTTCGTCTGTAATTTTACCTCTCGGTAAACCCAGTTCTTGGAATAAACAGTGGAAGCGTATGTCTCTTAATTCTGCCATAGAACCTTTTCCTGCATTGAGTTGCTGAAAAAGTTCTTGGTGAACTTTTGTCCATGCCCTTGTGAGAGTTGTTTCCCAGATATCTGGGAAATGCTTGCGTAAAAGTTGAAAAGTTTCTCTTGTCGCAATACTCCAGGCTTCATCAGAGTTACAGAGTGTGTCATCAAGGTCGAAGAATACTGCTTTAATCATCTTTCCTCAGATGTTATAAAATAATGAACTGACAAGCTATCTGATGCCTAAGCTATTCAAGATATATCTATGTAAACCAGACTTGTATATGTAAGCAAACACAAGTCCTATCCAAACACAGGCAACTGTCTTCATAACGTGACTTTTCCATCCTGTTTTTGTGAAGTTAAAGCCGAGGTGAGTGAACAATAACATCAACGCAACGAGAATGTTGAGATTGAGAAGCCTGTGAGAACCAAAATTGTGCCAGGTAAAAAATTGAAACACGTTGAAAGCAAGCAGACAGAGAATAAGTCCAAGCAAACCGTATTTCCAGAGATTCTTTGATGTAAATTTTCTTACAAATCCCGTTTTTACCGATGCCGTTTCAAAAGACTTCGGTAGGTCTGGGTTCGTTTCGCGAAGGGTTTGCTGGCGTTCCTGTTCCTTTTTAATTTTTCCTTCGAGTTGTTCTTTCTCAGTGTCGGTTAACTGTCTCATGAGGCGTTAGATCTCTTTCGATGATTTAAGAGGCATTACAAAAGCCAAACATTTTTCATCACGTTCCATCGGCTCTACAGCAAATCCCATAGAGAGTTTAAGATAGTGGTTTTCTGGGTGATTCTCGCCGCTAACAGATCGAACTTGGTAACAATCAAACAATTTTGCTTGCTTGATGGTATATTCTTGAAGTGCTGTGCCGATACCTTGCCTTCGATATCCTTGTTTCACACCAAACGCCAGGATTTTCGCCTCTTTGAGCGTTTTTCCGTGTATCTGAATAGGTGGATGGTCGCGATCATGTGGACCGATGTCCCACACTACAAACATGAGAAATCCGACGATAGTTCCATCCTGTTTTGCCGCCAAAAAATAGCGTGAAAACTGCTCAAAATACGGATTAAATGCCCAGCCTTCCTGATTTGCATCCTTGACAAGCGCAACAAAATCCTGCCAATCCTGATGGTCGGTTGTCACTTCTTCAATGGAAAAGTGTTGTTGCTTGCTCATTATGTATATTGACAGGCAATAAAACACCCTACTGTAAACTGCTCTGCTTGTAGTAGTGCGATTTATCGCACGTCGGTATATTCAATTGAACGAGTTGACACCTTTCTACAAACTCAGTCTTACCTTGATCCTTTTAGGCTTCCCCAAGTGAGTGCCAATTTCTGGGTAGGCTCCACAGCGAGTCCTTCCGCCTCAAAGTTCTGTTCAATCTCCACTTGGCTTAAACCGCGGTTATAGAGGCGTAGTTCGTCAAGAAGACCGTTGTAAGGAAGTCCATCCGATTTTCGCGCGCCCATCCAAAAATTCTCTCCATTATGCTTAAGATCGCCTTCAAATTTTTTATTACTATCCTCTTCACCATTGATATAAATTATGGCTTTAGAGCCGTCGTATACGCCTGCGACATGATGCCATTTATCTAAATCAGGCTGTGCCAAGCTGTGAAAAGGCCAGGTCTCTAAGACACCGTTCCAGATATTAAAGTCAATACGAGTTTGGTCTGACCACGCAACTACATAAGAATTATTTGCTGACCTTGATATACCTGCGAAAATCCCCCAACCAGCTTTTTCGGGCTTTATCCACATTTCTAAGGTCAGCTGATCACCGATCTCGGTTAAATCCTTACTTGCTCCACAATCAACATGGCCACCAGTAAACTTGAGTGCCTCACCGACTTTACCGTCAACTACCTCGACATTCCCATCCATCGTTCCATCGTTAGTGCCAAAAATGTCTGCAACTGTTTTACCAGTGACTGAATCTTTATTAAACGACCAATAACTCACCAATCCATCGGTAACAGCTTGTCGAGCTTGAGCTACGTTTATAGCCATTAAAACAGTCGCTATAATGGCTAAAACAAACGTTTGTCCACAAGTTCTGCTAATCATTTTGTCCTCCGTTGCGTTTTTGTACTGCAAACTGTAGGTTTGCGAGCTGCCAGACATCATCTAACAGGGCATGCCCCACAAAGACTGAAATCTAAATGAAGTTAAGAAAGTAACTCAATAAGCAATGAAGAACGATTTTCAACCAAGATACAGAAACGCTATTCTGTGAATCCTCTGATCTTGATTCAGACAGTTGACACTATATATTACCGATTTATGAATCACCTCAATCGCCTTAGCCGTCGTATTCTACGACAACATCATCGCCTTCAACCTTGACCGAGTAAGTTGCTACCCGCAATGTATCATCAACGAGACATTGCCCAGTAGAGATGTCAAAACTCCATTGATGCCAAGGACAACGAAGGATCTCACCTAAACCATCAACAGAAAGCGTTGCACCATGAATAGAAGGCGGCGCATCGGCAGCGAATCTACCAGTAAGTTTGCCGGTACATAGAGGGCCTCGCTTGTGTGGACAGATGTTACGAACGGCATAAAACTTACCATTGATATTAAAGACCCCGATACCCGCTTTGCCACGGAATGGGACAATAATCTTGCGTTTCCCAGGTGGGATCTCCGACACTTTTCCGACGACAACACGTGCCATTACGACTTATCCTCCATCCGAAGGATATCCAACGCGTTTTGTGCAAAAATGCGATGTTTCACATCGTCGGGAAGTTTAGGCAAAACAGTCACCGGATCGTTCCAGTCGAAGTGAGGGAAATCTGAACAAAATATCAATGTCTCATCGGCGTGTATCATTTCTAACATCTGATACATCTGTTCCGGTTTTTCAGTCTCGTGCATCGGTTGTGAACCGATTCGGATGTGTTCGCGGAAGTACTCGCTTGGCAGGCGTTTGAGCCACGGTGTCTGGTCGCGCAATGCTTTCCAGTCGGTATCCAGATGCCACATTACCGGCACCGCCCACATCTGTTGGACTTCAATAAGCGCGAACTTGAGATTAGGAAACTTTTCAAAGACCCCTTCGATGATCAGAGATGTCGCTTGTGTGCTGGCGACATACGGACGACTCATCCGACTTTCCATGTAATATGATGGATGTCCAACCGGTGTTGGTACGTTTCGGTTTGCACCACCACCGCCGCCGATATGCGATATCACAGGCAGTCCGTGCGCTTCGCACGCCTCCCATATAGGATGATAAAAACGGTTACCAAAGGGACGGCTCGTTCCCATCGGCACCATAACTGCAACAGTATCCTTGCGATCTGCAAGTCTGTTAATCTCTTCAACAGCTTGAGGTGGATCCGATGGAGAGATAAGAATGGCGTTAACAACGCGTTCGTCCTTATCAAGCCAATGTTCAATTGTCCAGTCATTAAAAGCCCGACAGAGGGCAGCGGCCCAATCAACATCCGGGAGCCCAGAATATCCGTAGAATACAGGTGGCCCTGTCAGCACGGCAACGTCTATATCCCAAACATCCAGGAGTTCTTCCTGCATGAATTCTAATGTGAAGTTGAAATCTCTCGGATCACCACCAGTATTCTTGGGTGTCGATTCGATGGCTTCATCGATTCTACCTTTGAGATCTACACGATTGCTCCGAATCGGGATATTGGGATATCCACCAAGGTGCAACCCCTGGTCGAGGAGGTGTTCCTGATAAAACTTCGATAGGTAGGGCAACAGTTGCGTAGGGTGGCGAAAATTATGGTGAACATCACAATCAACGATAGCGATGCCGTTTTTCGGTTTAGCGGTCCGACCCGGAGCAGTAACGGGTCTCGATCCAATTTGACTCATTTTCAGCATCTCCTTGTGGGCAAGAATAAACATCCAATTTTAGGAAATTATACACATCTGATATATTGTGTCAATTGAAAAAAGTGGAAATTGGGTGGTATTTAACTGTGCCTTCTTGGCGATTTCTCCTTCATTCGCTGGACAGCATCCAGTTTAGTCTGCTGCCAATCTGTCCAGTCCTTCTTTCCTTCATACCGAACAACATCGTGAATCGTCGCACGCGGTTGATAGGTTATGTAGTTTCCGGTGTGCCACGCAAGGTTCCGGTAAACCATAAAGTCTCCCGGACCCAGATGCACCTGAACCGCTCCGGGAAACTGTCGGCAGTGCTCTAAACAGTAGTGTTCGGCTTCCGCATTGGATTGCCCTTCTGTGGGTTTCCGAAGTTTTGGATCGCCTGTAGACTGTTCCTCACCGGGCATATCCCATTGACGAAGATGGCTTCCGGGAACAAACCACGTACACGAATCGGCGTAAATCGCACAGTTGACCTGATTGAAATGCCGCAAGTCGTACCAGACCTCCGCCAATTTTGCGTTGACGATCTCATCACGCGCCTCGGGCGGCACCTCTACAACACCATCTCGATGCCATCCAATATGCCACGGATGCTCAAGCGGTTCAACGAGTAAACCCATGATATCGACATGACCATGCGTGTAGTTATCGCCAAGCAATTTCTCAATGGCATCCCGAAGTTCTGGCAACTCAGTATAGTCATAAAAAGGCTGAAGGTTTAATTCATCACCATAATTGGATAGAGGTTGAATTCGTTGGGTCTGGGGTCCGTTGAGTTTGTGCGCCAAATCGCGTGCTTTTTCTGCCTCGTGACGCAAATCAGCAAGCAAAGAAGGCGGAACAATCCCACGAAAAATCATATACCCTTGCGAGAGATACGCATTGACCATGGAATCTTGAAATTGAAAGGTCATTGTATTTACCAATGCAACAGTCAAACTGTCACACCCCGCCACTCATCGGTTGCACATGTAATATCCACAACGTTTCCATCTGGATCCGCAACCTTGAAAGAGCGTTCCGGCGGTTTGTCATCGCCAATTTCATCACCCTTCTTCACATTATCCATAATCAACTCAAAACCGCCATCGCGAAGCGTGTTATAAATACTCCCCAAATCCTCAACAATTATGCCGAAGTGGATAAACTCTGTCCCTTCCTCAAAGGGGGGACGTTCTTCACCGTTATATTGGAGGATTGTCATATTCAAAGTGCCGTCCGAGAGATCCAGGCCGCCGCGACCTCGGTACCCAACAAACTCAAAACCGATCGTTTCATAAAAACGGCGGGAGGTTTCCATATCCTTCGTCCGGAGCGCAATATGTCTCAAAAATGCCATCGATCTATCTCCTTCTTACTGAGATGTACTGAATCTGTCAAAACCCGTTAGAATTACATTTTATCTTACAACAAACCACATTCAAAAGTCAATAGGTAGGGTCATTTATAGTAAAGTCTAAAATTAAATGGACACTCAAGAGCTGACGAGGTTTCTAACCTCACCCACTCACAATGTATAGGTAATTCTAAAACTTGCCATAAATAGCTATGGTCAATAGGGACATGTAGTTTTTCTGTAAGAGTAATTGCATTAAACCGAAATAAGAATTTGATTTTTTTGAATTCGCATCCGACATAAAGATAGTAGGATTAGAACGTGTAGTGGTGTGATTTGGGGGTTCTTTAGTGGGATTTTCTATGGTTGAAGAAGATTGATAGTTACGCGTAACCTCTTTATCAGTGTACCAAGTGTAGTAAACCACAAGGAAATTGCATATCTATTTGAAAATAGCGACAACAATGGAAATAACCAAGGCACCAACGGCACATGCAGTGACAATCCACCCCCGAACCCCTGCAATTGCACTCTGCTTACCTTTGAGTTCCGATATACCGTTCTCAACAGTCCGGAGCCGAGAGTCCATCCCATCTAAACGGGTGTCAACCCTATCTATACGCTGATTAACTTCATTAAAACGTTGATTCACTTCATTAAAACGTTGATTGACGTGTTCAAAACCGTCTTTCATGAGTTGATAAAGTTCTTCGTTTGTCATTTTCTTTTTCCTTTGTTTTTTATAAGTTATATCAATCCAAACGGGTCTATAGTAAATTATACCACAATTCCTATTTTGCGTCACTTGCTTTTCAATTTCTGGCGCGCCCACCAATATCCGGACTTTCGGATATAATACCCGAAATTTTTGGGGATATTCTCGAATTCTGGCACGAACGGACATCTTCCGCCAAGCACAACTAACTCTGATTTGGCACGCGTCACAGCGACATAAAAAATCCGCCGTTCCTCTAACATCTCGCTGTTTCTACGCGGAAAACGCCGATCCAGTGTGTTGTGAATGAGAATCACCTTTTCCCATTCTCGTCCTTTCGCTTTGTGGATCGTTGTTACTTCGGGAGAAATTGAGTGCTTCGCGAGTATTTCTTGAATCCGTTCTGTTTCATGGTTGGTTCGCGCCAAAACAGCTATCTCTTGTGGTGTTTCCAATTCACGTCGCAAAATGGGTTCTACGGTTTCAGGGGTCGCTTCAATAATTTTTATCTCTTGTTGGACTGGATTGTAGGCGCGGAGGTTTTTGCGGATGCGGGGTGCATTTCGTTCAATCAAGGCTCTCGCGTGTTCAACAATCGTTGATGTGGAACGATAGTTACGCGTGATCTTGTATTTTTTTACATCTCGTCGGTTGGTAAACCTCTGCATAATCTTCGAGTCGCCACCACGGAAGCTATAAATCGCTTGATCGTCATCACCGACAGCGAAGATATTTTCTGAAAGGAGCGAAATTAAGCGGAAGTCGGCGGGGGCGATATCTTGAAACTCGTCAACGAGGACGTAAGGATATTTGTCGCGGTAACTTTGTTGAAGGTCTGGGTGGGTTTCAAGCAGGTGTGCTGCATGGATAATCATATCCTCAAAGTCCACGGCGTTTGCCTCTGTTTTGAGCGTTTCGTATTTCACAGCAAATGCTTGTACCACGCGATCGTCAAGCGTCTTTGGATCGAACACCCCTGTGACAACTTGCCGTTTTGCATGCATAATAGTCTCTTTTATGTCGTTGAAACGGGTTTGGAGATTCTCGAAATCGGGATCTTTGTCAAGGTGTTCTTTATAGGGGATATCAAAGTGTTGGCAGAACATCTCAAGAAGGAGTTGGTTACTATACCGCACTCGCAACGGATCTGCTCTATTGAATACGCTGGTGCGTTCCTTATAGCATGCAATCCAATGCGCTTCGCGACGGTTGGCATCTCGTCCTGGAACGCGTTCCAAGACTTCAAAACGGAACGCTGTTTCACCTTGGGAACGGATTGCTTGTCGAAGTCTATCGTTTGATGAATGCCTGAAATGTTCCTGCTTACGGCGATCTGGGTTCGTGGTTTGTCCGATATAACATTTGCCGGTTTTTCGATTCTCAATTTTATAGATGGCTACCCTGGTAGTGGCAGCTTCCTGCTGAATCTGTTCTCGTTCTTGTGAAATGATTTTCTCAATCTGTCCTGTCCAAATCTCAGGGGATTTCTTAAATCCTGCGCGTTCATGGTTTTCAACGATAATATCTTTGCCGAACGCGTGGAGGGTTCGGATTTTAGGTTTTTGATCTCGTTCGGTCCTGTCAATCGATTTTAATGAAACAAGTCCACGTAGGATTCGTGTCTCCATTTCTTCGACGGCTTTTCTATTCAAAGCGATGGCAAGGATGTGTGAGGGCGGGGTACTGTGTGTCTGGATGAGGTTTAAAATTCGTGCCGTTACAACTGTCGTTTTTCCGCTGCCGGGTCCTGCGATGACGATTGCGGGGCCTGTTGTGTGGTTAACGGCTTTTTCTTGGTTCCTGTCGAGTCTCATATTTTTTATTTCGGCATACGCCGAACCCATAGCAGCAATGCTACGTTCATCGCACCAATGAAACCGAACACATAGGACTGAATACCTGCTAACGTATCAAGTGAACGAGTGAGGAAGGGGAAGAGAATCGGTAGACCGAGTGCAAAGCAGGTGTAAAAAGTTAAAAGTTTAGCCCCTTTTGCTTCCCAGAAGGTTATCTCCCGCCTTAAAACCTTTATGTACGATTGATCCCATAGTCGAGACGTCCACTTCCCCTGCATAAAACCCAAGCCAATTCCCAGACCGTATCCGAAACTCGACCATCGCAGGTCAATACGTACGTCATGCGAGATAGCAACCACCCAAAGCAGTTGCCCTAATACAGACACTACTATAAATGCCCAAAAGACAGGTAATTTCATATAGAACGGAAGGAGGCGGCGATATAATTTATTTGACATACGATTTGACGTAATTAACGGCGTTCCTGAAGATAGCAAGTCCATCGCCTTCCTCGGAACTTGTCCTTTCTGTCGCCGCGAGTCGGGTCCAGCGCGGGTGGTTCCACTTCATCAGAAACCGTTCCGGATGGGGCATTAATCCGAAGATCCGACCTGTTGGATCGCAGATACCGGCAATATCAGCATCAGAGCCGTTCGGATTGTGGGGGTATTGATTTTTAGCATACCGAAACACAATCTGCTTGTTTGATTCTAATTCTGCCAGCATATCTGACGGGGCAGTAAACCGGCCCTCGGCATGTGCGACAGGGAGATAGATGTGATCTGTGATGCCTTCTGTGAAGACGCATGTGCTCTCTTCTTTTTTCAAGTTTACCCATCGACACTCGAATTTTGCTGAGGTATTCATTGCCAGCGTCGTTCGCTGTGTCATTTCTGGTCTGCTACAGTTAGATGTATTTATCCCGGGCAGCAAACCTGTCCGCACAAGGACTTGAAATCCATTGCATATACCGAGTATCAGTTTGCCATCCGCAACGAACTTATTCAGAGCGTCTGTCAGTTTGTGTTTCATTTCGACTGCCAGTAGAATGCCCGCTGAAATATCATCGCCGTAGGAGAAACCGCCAGGAATGGCGAGGATCTGATAGTCAGTTAGATCGACTTTTTCAGATATGAGGTTTTGGATATGAATTAAGGCAGTCTCTGCACCGGCGAGTTGGAACGCAGCATCCGTTTCTGCGTCGCAGTTAGTTCCCGCAGTTCGTAAGATAAGGACTTTTGGTTTCAGCATTTTCTAACTGTGAATCTCCTTTTGCCAGTCAGTAGACGTAGGTTGGGTTGAGCGGCAAATGCTAATCGCCCTTTTGTTTATAATACCATATCTGATTGAATATTTCTCATAAATGTGTTATTCTCTGCTGCCTCATTTCCAAAGGAGTGAAGCCTCAATGAATAAAAAAGTGCCAGAGATTACCGAAAGTGTTGAAACCCTGAGAGTCTTGTTACGTCAAT
>JAJDUH010000022.1 GCA_022826805.1 Candidatus Poribacteria bacterium | reverse complement strand
TTGACGTAACAAGACTCTCAGGGTTTCAACACTTTCGGTAATCTCTGGCACTTTTTTATTCATTGAGGCTTCACTCCTTTGGAAATGAGGCAGCAGAGAATAACACATTTATGAGAAATATTCAATCAGATATGGTATTAGTTGTCAGCGGTCAGCAGTTAGCAAAAAGTGTGCAGTCCTTGTTCATTTTATAGAGATATTCGCGATCAGAAGATCATTCCTACAGCAATTTATAAATAGTTGGGAATTTGACAACTGAATTAGAATCGTGATAAAATTGCTTAGGTTTAACCGCCGAAAACATGACACAATGATAAAGGAGAAAAGATGGCATCTGAACAGACAGGCTTAACTTCTGTGCAAAAAACGTTCTATCAGGAAAACGGATATGTTGTCCTTGAAGGTGTCCTCTCGGAGGAAGAATGCGAACGTTTTGTGGCGCACATGGAAGACCTTCACACAGGACGCAAGCATCTTGAAGGATTCTTTCAACAGGATAAATATGGGGAGCGAACTTTTAATCAGCACTTATACGATCCGCGCGTATTGGATTTGCTTATCGACGCTCGTTTGCATAAACCGCTCACAGACTGTTTTGGTGGCGAACCTGAAGGTATTCAGACGATGCACTTTTACGAAGGATCAGAGCACCCGTTTCATCAAGATCAGTATTATTTACCCGATTGTATGTCTGCATGGATTGCAATGGTCGGTGTTGATGAGGATAACGGTCCGCTTCTGGTACAACCCGGTTCACACAAGGGTCGATTGGTTACGAAAAAGGACGTGTCAATGGCGTTGCTACCGGGGGAGACGTACGAACTCCAACAGCATAATCGCTACTTTCCAGCAGTCAAACAGGTTTTTCAAGAAAACAGTATTGACGCGGTGCAGGTCAAGGTAAACGCCGGCGATGTAATTCTATTTGACGGTAAGTTAATCCACGGTGGGGCGCAGATTTTGAAGCCTGGCACACGTAGACATGCATTGGCATGCCATTATATTCCGTATGCCTCCGAAAACTGGGAACGCGATTGGCCCCGGTTCTCATTCGACGGTAACAAGCGGATTCATTACCAGCAAAGCGGATAATACTTAAGTTTGTTTGTCTTGAGGAAAATTTGCCTCTCCGAAAACTTGTCTGGTCGAATGAAACTTCTGTTTACTTTCGGGTTATATACCCATATAGGATTTACGCATTTCGTTGGGAGGGGCGATTTGTAATCGTTATATACTAAACTTAGGTTAGAAAATAAACTAAGGAGAAGAGACAATGCGACATCAACTGACTTTTTGGATATGTTTAATCCTAATAAGCACCTATTGTCTTCCAATATTCGCGCAGGAAGCGACGCCAGCTGCAAAACCAGCGACGACGGAAGCAACCGCGAAAAAGAAAAAAGAGTTTGAAGATTTTAGCAAAGTTACTGAAGACAGTAAAAACTACGAGGGATTTTTCAAACTATACGAGAAAAAAGAGAACCTCTATTGTGAAATACAACCCTCACAGTTGGACAAGCCTTTTTTGTGTATGATTAGCGTTGCACGCGGCATGGGGAGTGGATTCCTGCTCTCAGGGATGACCTTAGAAGAGTGGCTGCTCGTCTGGAGGCGCGTTGGCGACAAGGTGCATCTGGTCCGGAAAAATGTGCGTTTTCGTGCTACGAAAGGAACACCCATTGCAGAAGCGGTTGACTTAGGACACAACGACTCTGTGCTGTTCTCTCTGAAAATTGAAAGTATCCATCCACAGCGAAAGAGTCTACTGGTGAATATCTCTCCCGTTTTCATATCCGATCTGCCGCCTCTGGCACGCAGTATTGCCTCCGATGCGCGGTTTGATAAAACGCGTAGCACTTGGGGAGCAATCAAGGCGTTTCCGAAGAACGTCGAACTGAAAGTTGAAGCGGTGTATGCCTCACAAAGATACATGGAAACCATTCCCGACAGTCGCGGTATCCAGATGACTCTGCACTACAGTCTCGCTAAACTTCCAGAAAACAATTACCGTCCTCGGTTAGCTGATGATCGTCTCGGGCACTTTATGACAGCGGTTAAAGACTATTCATCGAAAACCAGCGATGAACCGTTTATCCGTTATGTCAACCGGTGGCAGTTAGAGAAAGCAGACAAAGACGCTAAGTTTTCACCACCGAAAGAACCGATTATCTTCTACATTGAGAAAACGGTACCACATCGTTATCGCCCTTATGTCCGACAGGGCATTTTGGAATGGAACAAGGCGTTTGAAAAAATAGGTTTTGCCGACGCGATTGAAGCGCGAATTCAGCAAGACCATGAAGACTGGGACCCTGAAGATGCGCGGTATAACACGATTCGCTGGGTTGTCGGTGCGGGTTTCGCAATTGGTCCATCTCGCGTGAATCCATTAACAGGTCAGATATTGGATGCGGATATCCTTATCGGTGAGAGTTGGATTAGATATTGGCAGCGAGAGTATATGACGTTCTTTGATGAATTAAAGCACGAACGCGATCACGCGACGGATCATCATTCCCGGTTCCATTGTCAGATAGCATCTGGATTGGCACAACAGATGGGGTTTATGGCGAGCGTGCTGCAGGCGCGGGGTCTGACGGACGAAGACGGTGAATTACCGGAAGAGTTCATCGGGCAGGCACTCAAAACATTGACGATGCACGAAGTCGGCCATACGTTGGGACTTCGCCACAACTTTAAAGCGAGTACGATATTTTCCCTTGATGAGGTGAACAATAAAGATGGCGAAGCACTTATCGGCTCCGTTATGGAATACGATGCTGTGAATATCGCACCCGAAGGTCAGAAACAGGGAGATTACTATACAAAAACAATCGGACCTTGGGATTACTGGGTAGTCGAGTACGCTTATAAACCGATTGAGGCAAGCAAACCGGAAGGCGAATTAGAGGCGTTAGGCAAAATCGCTTCCCGTGTCGCGAGTGCAGATCTCACTTATGGTACAGATGAGGATGCTTCTTGGTATCGCTTCAGGGATTTAGATCCACTGGTAAACCGTTGGGATCTCGGTGACGATCCCCTTGAATTTGCCAAACAACGAAGGAAGATTGTTGTTGAACTCTGGGACAAGATTGCAAACAAAGTCACAAAAGAGGGGATGGGCTATCAACGTGTCAGGCGTGCATTTGGGAACCTACTTTTTGAACACGCCTATACAATGTACCTCGCAAGTCGATACATTGGTGGACAGTACCACCATCGCGATCATCGCGGTGATGAAAATGGACGTTTACCGTTCGTGCCTGTCCCAGCGGCAAAACAACGTGAAGCACTCCAATTCCTCAAGGAACACGCGCTTTCAGACAGCGCTTTCGATTTTCCAGCTGACTTGCTTAACAGCCTTGCAATCACCCGCTGGAGCGATTGGGGAAGAGCCAGTTGGAGTTCCTCACGTTTTGATTATCCAGTGCATGATGTTATTCTGAGCAATCAGGCTCTCATCTTGGAGCGGTTGCTTTATCCGTCGGTTCTGTCGCGCGTTCAGGATACAGAACTCAAGTTTGCTAAAGGTGAAGACGCGTTCACAATGCCAGAACTTTTTTCAGGGATTACGGATGCGGTTTGGGTAGATCTCAATCGAGATCCCAGAGGTAAACAGTGGTCGAATTCCAACTCGTTTATCTCCAGTTTCCGTCGTGGTCTGCAACGGGAACACCTGAAACAACTCATCAAATTGGTGCTGGATGCGGATAGTGGTACACCTGAGGATGCGCGATCGCTCGCACGCCGCCATCTTGGGCAGATCAATAGTAAAATACAGAGCACACTTCAGAACGCCAGAGGGGAACTTGACGATTATAGCTTGGCACATCTTGAAGAATCACAAGTTCGAATTGAGAAGGCGTTAGATGCCAACTTCCAAGTCGATAAACGGTAAAGTATCCCATCCATCAATTTAAAAAGGGGCGAGTTATGCTCGCTCCTTTTGTAAACAACCTATTTGAATCCCTTCAACCAATCAGCACAACTTTAACCGCAGCATCTCGTTTCCTGTTTTTTGGAAGTGATACGGAACGCGTTCAACCGAGCAAGTAATTCCGTCTTTTTTAAGGGCATCGATAACAGGCGATAAGAAAGGGGAAGGGTTGCTGTTGACATCAACGATGGGGAAAATTCTTACTTCAGTTCCGATACGAAGTAGTTCCCGTATCCCATCAAGGTGGAACGCTAAATCTCGGTTTGCTGAGTAGAAAAAGAGGAGATGTGCGGAGAGCACGAGGTCGAAGTGACCGTCAGGGAAGGGCAAATTGGGGAGTGATGCGTCAATATAGCGTCCTTGTTGTTTGCCACTCTCAAAGTCTCGACAGAATTCGTCCATTGCCTGCATCCTGACTTTCGCTAACTCATCAACAGACGAAATTTTTGTCCAGACGAATTTATCTTGATTCTGTCGGGCTTGTGCGATGATATCGTCGTAGGTTTCTTGAATTCTTTGACGTAATTCTACTTCTGAATATTGGTAAATTGGGTCTACAGAGATTATCGGCGTACCGCGCTGGTACATCCGGGCATTAAATGACGCGGGACCGTCGCCTACGCCTACAATGTCCCGCGCCAAGTCGTCCTCAGACAAGTCAAACATACCGAGGTATTCGCCAAACGATCTTCCCCACGGCACGATGTCTTTGTAATGAAAATGCATTATTGGGCAGCTCCAGCATTAACTTCTTGCAGAACTGCTGCTGCTCGTTGTGCCAATTCGGTTGTGGCATCACGCTTGATAGACCGGTTTAAGTGTAAGATTGCGCGTTCATCCCCATCTTTTGCCAACTCCAACGCTTCCTCAAACCCTTTGTTTCCATAACTGAAATCCCTTGGCAGGACAGTCAGGTCGAAATCCTTCCAATAATACTGTAGTTCATCAGACTCCCAATTACGATAGACGTGTTCCCACGTAAGGGAGTTGAAGATGTTCAGGTGCGGTTCAAGCATGTGCTCAGCGATGGGGTCATCGGCAGCCTGATAGCGGTTGTCGAGCGATACACGAAGTCGGTCCTCGGTCAAGTTTGGCAGTGCCTTATGAATGGTCAAAGCAGGGAAGATTAACGTATCGCCAACTTCATAGTTCGTGGAATACCATTCGCCGGACAATTCGTCCTCATTAACACACAAACTGCCAGCACCGAGCGAAAAGTGGTGTTCCATGACCTTATTGACTTTATGAGAACCGGGGAGAACTGCTAAACCGCCTAACTCAATCGGACAATCTCCGATGGGTGCCCAACAGGTATAGGTTTGGAAATTTCCTTGGAAGTGGACAAAGTCTTGGTGTATCGGTGTGGTATGCGCCGTGTACTTAGGAAACCAGAGGCGCGCAATTTTCTGGGGATGGGGGAGTATCTCTCTACCGACAATTCTTTCCACCATATCAACGACTTCGGACCAGTGCCCAGAACGATGGAAGGCTTCCAACTTATATACCTCGTGGTACACATCGGTGTATTCGGGGTCCCCTTCAGTACACTGGGCGGAAATATCGGCAATACCGTCCATCGGGTCGGTTCCGGCGACGAGCCAACCGCCTTCCTGCATTGTCGTTAGCATTTCTCGTCGTAACGTCCAGAGTTTGTCGGGATTTTGTAGCCTCTTGAAGAAGAGGTAGCCTTCTTCCGAAATCCGATGGCGCAATTCTTCCGGATCATTCATCGCCTCGTTGGATATGCGAAGTTCTTTTAGTTCCTCCATGTGACTTTCTCCTTGGACCTACCTATGTCCCAAAACTGTTGTTCCTTATTTTTTTCAGTGAAAATCCTTATCAATATAGTTATTTATAGTATAACATATACAAAATAAAAAATCAATTTTTTGTCAGTGGTCAGTTATTAGTTCTCAGACATAGCACTCCGCTGGAGTGCGGATGTTTAAACGATATTTTGCTATAGATATATTGCTCCTCTGGAGCATAGACGGTCAGGACGGAGATTCCTCTCCTGCAATGAGTCCTTCCCTACCAAGTTTAAGGGAAACCGGCGAGGTTAAAAAACCTCGCCTACCGCGCTGAAATTTCCGCGTAAGTGATTGCCCTAAACTCTATTTTTTTTAAACCAACCAACAGCAAAGTTAACCACCGCACGTTGGGGCATGAGTTGACAGTTTGCGATGGCAACCTTGCCGTGCCGGACTAACTTCCCATCATCGGAATGTAAAAAATCTGCACCAAGACGATCGAAATCTGAAGCGTCTACATTAATATCCTCAAAGGTAGTCCATGTCCTCGCACCGGCTTGTGAAATCGGGGCGCCGTCTTGCACAACGCGCTTGGTAGGAAAATCGGCTCGGTATTCGGCGAGGTGTATGGACGTATTACTGGAATGCCCGACCCCGAGCAGCAAGACAAAACCGTTCAAGTCGTAGATTCTGGCAAGTGGTGAATTTTCGCCCATGCCGAATGCCAAAGAATGATTATCTATGATATATGATGCTTGCGGACCACTTGCACAAAACGAACTCTGTGGATGTGTGCTACGGAGGACCCCCTCTTGCTTTCGGAATGTCTCAACGATTTTACCCATCGAACGCGTAGGCGTTAAGCCGGGATCGTAGGCAGGCATCGTCTCCCGTATTGTCTGCCACCACGATTCAGGGACAGGTGGATTCTCCCATTGGCTCGGATCGCTTAAATCGGTTGAGTGGGTCGGCATCACAAGCGTCCCGGTTTCACCTAAGACCTTCTGAAGGGCGATGATGACAGCGACTGCACCGCCGCAGACCCATCCCATCGCGCTTAGAGAGGAATGAACTAATAAGACCATTCCCTTCTCGATACCAAGTGCCTTAAAATCGGCTTGTAGCGATTCAACTGTGGCGGGTCCTTTCGTTTTGCCAACGACTTGACCTTCAGGCATTCTCAATTCTCGTAATTTTATATAATCACAGATTGGCGAGGTTGGAAACCTCGCCTACCATAGGATAAAAATAATTATAAACTGTAATACAATCGTTCTATTTTGTTCCTATTGCCAGGATATGGGCACTCATGCCAAGTAGTGAAGGTTCTGCTTCAACTTTGCGAACCAAATCTAAGACTACAGAACGCAGATCAGGATCTGTCCAATAACTCTTAAACGCTTCAAAAAGCCATGCGGGTCCCTCCACAGCAAGCGTTGCTTGATACTGAAAACCGGCTTCGATCACTTCAGAACCGAGTTCTTCAGGACGGTGAAGATACGCGTCTGTAAAGTACTTAAGGTTCTCAGTTAGATTGCGATGGTAACCCGTCTCAAGGTCGCTTTGAACGATGTCCATGTGAACAGAATTCCTGAATCGGTCCTCAAAAAAACTGTCGAGCATAGACGCAAAACGTGAGATACCGGCGGCAACCATAACGCCCCCGTTTCGCAGGACCCGATATGCCTCGTTGAGTGCAAGCAGGCGTTCAGTTTTATCGATGAGATGATAGATCGGTCCTAATAATATCACAGCATCCGCAGACTCAGCGGAAAAACGTAGTTGGCGGGCATCGCCAAGTGATACGCTGGCTATTGGATGTTCTGGTTGTTGATCTGAGGCTTCTTTTGCCTGTTTAATATGTAAGTCCACTGGATCGACGAGATGGACTTCATAACCCGCTTTCGCTAACCAACAGGCGTATGGACCCGAACCGCCACCGATGTCTAAAATTACTGCTGGTGGCGCGGGTAGATAGCGCGTGATAATTTCTTGGGTGCGTACGAATTCCAATTGACCTTTGGTATTGGTTGTAAGTCTGTTCGCCTCTTGCGTTTGCCTATAGAACGACAGGATCTTTTCTGAAAGTTGATACAATTGATTACTCCCTATCGAAACTGGTCATTTGTGTACATTTGCTAACGAAATTGCCTAATATAATTCAATCAGATTCTGATTTTCTCAGTTCCATTGCTGCATCGCTGATTTCCTCAACGCTTTTTTCAGCCCACAATTTCTTTTGCCACTTGGTGTAATCAAATGGAGAACGCATAATCAATGCTATGAACTTTTCAGCCTGTACATCCCCTAAAACTTCCGTAAGAGCCTTTAAGCCTTCTATCTTGAGTTGTTCATCTGTTATCATAGTTAATTTCTCCAGAGGTTACAATCCGTTCTTAATCCTAATATTTAGCAACATACACAGCACCTTTCGATGGGCAGTTCCACGTAAGTTGCACCTCAGAGAATCCCGCCTCCCGAAGAATGCGGGATTGTGTCTCTGGCGACAGTGTGATATCGTAATTCCATTCAGCACTGTCACCACCCGGTAACTTCGCAATCCACCTGTCGTACCAATAGAGTATACTCTTCTCCTCTTCAACCGTGGCAGCTTGATCGCCCTCGACGTAGATGCCAGTTGTTCGTAACGCCTCTCTCACCTTTTTGTAGATAGCAACCTTTCGTTCTGGAAGAAAATGATGCATAGTTAGTGTAGAAATAGCGTAGTCATACGCATGATGCTCAAACGTAAGTTCCAATAAAGAACCTTGCTGTAATTTCAATTGTTCGGTTCTATCAGCGAATTTCGATTGGAGCTGATTAAGCATGTTCGGTGCCCTATCAATCGCTGTAACTCTGGCGTTAGGTGCCCTTGTAAAAACGAATTCAAGTTGAATTCCGGTACCACAACCGAGGTCCAGAATATCAATCGGTTCATCTGTCTGTGGTATCTGAAGCGCGACAGCCTGATAGAAGGGATCGTCGGGTTCAGCACCGAACTTCTGATCCCAGATGTCAGCAGTTGCATTGAAGAAGCCCGGAAGTTCCTCAATACCATCGGTTGTCCATTCGGGGACATCATCACCCGATGGTCCGGGGGCAATTTGTAGTTGCTCTACTCGCCGCAGAAATTCATTGTTTATAGATTGAATATGGTGCTTGTCCTTCGGCATGTTAGCAATTTTACCCAGTTTTGTGTGTTAAAGAGAAACCTTCAATCTCGTTTAATGAGTTCAAGAGACAAATTTTGTCAACACACCTCAGTCATTCCGAAATTATGATAGACTTTAGAAGACCTATACACCTTGCCCCAGCGAGGTTGGAAACCTCGCCTACCGTGGTGTAGGAAAGACCATCGGGGTTAGGAAACCTCACCTACCGAGTAGAGGAGCGTTAATCAATCATCGAATCTTTTTCACCCATGCCCACGTTGTTGTCAACTTATCTCCCGGTTCAACAGAAAGTGACTGGAGGTCCAGGTCTTTGGTAACATCAACATAATTCGGCTTACCAAATCCCCCGTCGCCATCGTTTCCGTTTTTGGTATTATCGTTGGCGTTGCCTCCATCAAAGGTGTAGTGCGCGTTTAGGCCCTTTTCATCACCGTTGAGGACTTTCATCATGAATTCATTAATCTCTGCTTCGGTGCGAGCAACGCTCCAGATACGAATCTCATCAATGGCACCTGTACAGAACCAATTTTGACTATCACCAACACCAATATACAGCGAAGCGTCAGTTGCCGCTAATTCCTTTGCTCCAAAAGCTGCGGCACCCTTCTCTTCCCCATCAATATATGTCCGCATCTCCTTACCATCCCAGACACCCGCGACATGTTGCCATTCGTTCGGCTTCAACCCAGGCACATCAAGGATTTTTGTGCCGGGCCAAAGGACAAATCGTAATCCGTTTCCACCTTGAACAATTTCTGGAAAGATATAATCTCTTTTGCCGCCCCAATCTTTTGCCAGGCACTCACCCACAGGTTTACTCATGTTCATCCATGCCTCTATGGTTATAGCATTTTTGGGGTTTAAACTGTCACTGTTTGGGACTTCAATAGCGGTTTCACCATCCAGTTCCAGTGCCAGATTTTGCGCCCAAATCATGCTTGGAATTATCAGACCGACAACGGTTATCATAAACAGAACTTTCATGGTTTTCCTCCTAAGTTACTATGACAAATTTTAGAATTACTTATACATCCTCAACCAGAACCCAACCTCCTTATCAAGGGGAATTTGGAAACTTTGTTCATGGCGATGCTACTGATAAATGCCTATATATTTTGATAATTCACCATAATTTCGATTAGGAGTTAGAAACCGCTTGTTTTGCTTCTGGGTTCGGCGTGCGACCCCCGAAGATGGCGTGTCCAGCCTTCATCCAGTATACATCGACATCAATAAATCCGGCTTCATCAAGCCATTTGAGTTGATCAAATAGGGATGAAGGTTTATCAATCGAATCTGGGTCGGGTTCGGATTGTGCGTAATGATTCCACCCAAGCTCACAGAAGTAATCATAGCCTTTCAGATCGCCATCCAGATCAAGAGAACGTTTACGCACAGTTTCATCCCATACTTTTGCCGCAAGCCCTTTCCCGAACTGATCCATCGGTTCAGTCAGATCTGCGATAATGAAACTTCCGCCTGGCATAAGGAGAGCTGCTATATCTTTGAATAACGCCCGTTTTTCTGCACCATCCAAGTGATGAATCGCAAGAGACGAGACAACAGCGTGAACAGGAAAAGGAAACCTACGCCAATCCGTTGCAGCCAAATCGAACTGTCGAGTTTTAAAACGCTCTCCATAAACGGCGAGTTCTTTCTCTGCATGTGCGATCATTGTTGGAGAACCGTCTAAACCGTAGACATGGCATTCAGGAAACTTATCCAATAGCGCACGCGTAAGGAGCCCTGCTCCACAACAGAGATCCAGAATATAGGCGGGTTTAGACAGGCACGGAATTACTTCGCAAATAGCATCGATTTGGATTTCTCGGTCCGGCACGAAGTATTTTCCATAGTCGATAAAATCTTGGGAGCTTTCCTCTTCCCATTGCGGTTTAGTAACAGAATCCTGCATAATATGTATATCCGGGGAGCGTTCAAACTTATGATGCCAGATCATCAAGCATCTGGCGGATGTTATGTTCACCGCTATCGATAAACAGTGGGGCTAAGGGACCTCTACCGTGTAAGGTTTGCAGTAACGTATCAATTTGTATCATACGCGCTTGCGGTGTGCGACATTTGCGCCATCTTGTAAGGAATTCACGCGCTGGCTTGGGATTCCCGGTTCTCAGTGAACGTGCGCTTTTACGCCACGCTTGCCATCTGAAGGTATGTCCGCACTTCAGACATTCAAGTTTTTCATCCTTCTTTTTTAAACTCTTGCGGTAATCCCGCCATCGACGTTTATAACCGCAAACTGTGCACTCGATATTGCCGTGTTGATGGTGTGCGACTCCTTGACACTTGGGACATTGCAACTCAGGCTCGGGTCGTCGATTTTTAGTGGTTCGATCTGTCGGCGGCGGATCCGGTCTGCGGACGAGATCGAGACAGTGAGGACATGGTAAGAGGACACGGGTTCTCATCGATTGCTTGTAGGCTTCCTGGGACCAGGTCTTACCGCAGGCACATCGCAACACAACTTCTTTCTGTAGAACAGCACGACAGTCAAAACATCGCGGGGTATCTCGGAGTGCTTGACGGCAATCTCGCCAAAGGAGTCGTTCGGTGCAGTGTGGACAGCGAAACCAGTTCTCATGAGTTCCACCCTCTCCTTTGCTAAAGAGCGGGTCAATCCGGCGTGTGATCTTTGTGCTGCATTTCGGACAAGGCACACGTCCATCGCGATAAACGTCAGCGACCGTGGCAATGTCTGTACAGCGAGCGTAGAGTTCCCAACCGACATCGTGTAGCAACGTATCCTCGTAGATACCGAGTCGTGCATAGCGGTAAAGCTGACGAATTTTGATGGGTTTTACACGCGGTGCCCAATCCATAGTGGTTCCTTCATTTCTTACCTAAAACAACTTTTCTCTACAATGAAAGCAACGTTATTTAGATGTATGTAACTCCATAAACTCGTTGACGCCGAGTTGTGCCTGTCTGATAATACTACGCAAGGTCCCTCTGTCTAATTCTTTGTGGTTGGGCACAACAACTTGAGCAAATGGGTTATCGCGACGCAAAATTAGATGGCTGCCATGCTGCCGTCTTAGATAAAAGCCAACTTTAGCAAGGGTCTTCATACATTCTCGTCCTGAAATTCGCGGTAACCCATTCATACGGCTAATACCAATGCCTCAAAATTTTCTTCAGGAACCGGCAGTCCATCTTCTTTAAGGACAGCAATATAGCCCTCAATTGCCTCTCTAATACTGCTAACCGCCCCTTGTTTGGTTTCAGCTTGACTGATGCAACCGGGCAAACTGGGACATTCAGCAATCCAGTAGCCATCTTCGCCCGGATAAACAAATACTTGCCTCATTATCTACCCCCATTAGACAAAACCTCTAAGTATGTCTATTTATTCCACAGGTTACGCCGGGATTTGAACAACCTCTCCGGTTTCAATGCTACGGCTGATTGCTTCCAAAACGCGCATGTTTTGATAGGAGTCCTCAAGACTTGCGTGTGGCTGTGTTCCCTCTTGCAATGACTTTGCCCAATGTTGCATCTCCTCAAGATAGCCGGGTCTGCCGATGCTATGGAGTGCGGTGTTGAGGTCCCATTCCTCAGTGGGTGTATCAGCATAGCCACCACCTTCTCCGAGCCATGTCGGGACACGGTAAAGACGTAATTTTCGGGTCTCCAATACCTGAATTGCCTGATAATTCGTGCCTTTGATGAAAACCATGGCTTCCAAGATAGGACCAGTGCCGAGTGTCATTGTGCCGATACCCCCGTTTTCGTAACGCAGGTTCACAGACATTGACACATTGCTGGATGCAGCATCAACCGTCCCCATAGCGAACACTTCACTCACCTGTCCCATAAAGAACCGCATACAATCAGTGGGATGGATTACCTGATCGAGCATGAAGGGCCAGGCAAAGGGTGATCCCGCTTCCTGAAGGCGCGGCCCTGGCGCGAGATAGCGCGTATGATACTGGCATGCATCACCGAATTCTCCTTCGTCCATTAACTGCCTTGCAATCTGATGCGCGGGGGCATGTCGCCACATTGTGCCCACCATGCCGGTTTTGCCAGCTTCAATTGCGGCATCAACGAGCATCTTCGCACCTTCAGCAGTAGTGGCGGGTGGCTTTTCAGTGTAGATGTGATACCCCCGTTGGAGACACTCAACACCGATGTCTCGATGCAGTTTATCCTCCGGTCTGCCGACAACAGCGACTGCATAGAGATCCTCATTTGCGAACATCTCGTTGTAATCAGTATAGTGGCGAAGTGCACCGAATCTTCGGGCATTTGATTGTGCCTTTTCTTCGACGAGGTCACAGGTCGCGACGAATTCAAATTCTGGGACCATCGGTATGCACTGTTGCAATTGCGATGACATCCCACCACAACCGATAAAAGCAATTCGGATTTTATCCATAACGTTTTCTTCTCCAATCAAATTTAGGGTATCGCGATTCAGAGCTTATTCCCACCGCTTATTTCACACCTAACAGGTCCGCCAATTCATTAAAATCGTTGGCGACCAAGTCAGACGGGTGCGCGTTGACTTCTTGAACCCTTCCATGTCCATGCTCCAATGGACGTGGCACGAGCGCTGTGTGAAAACCGACGGCTTGCGAGGCTCGGAGATCGCCAGGGTGTGCGGCTACCATCATGACTTCGCTGGGTGACAAGCCGAGTAGGGCGGCAGCGGTCTCGTAAACTTCGGGGTCTGGCTTATAATGACCTGTTAGCTCAGCAGAGAGGATACAATCCCACGGTAATCCTCCGAATTTCGCCATGTTCGTTAGTAATGCGACGTTCCCGTTAGAGAGTGTGGCAATAATGTATTGCTTGCGGAGTCGTTTCAAGCCGCTGACAGCATCGGGCCACGGCTTGAGTCGATGCCAGACTCGATTCAGATGATCCTTATCAGCTTCACTCAAACTGGTAATATTAAATTCGTCAAGAAGTCCATTCAAAATCAGTCGATGCAATGCGTCAATGTTCTGCCACGGCAATTCGCCATGTCGCACCTTGTTCATTGCGGGACCGTAGCCGGCGCGCCATTTTAGGGCGAATTGTGCCCAATCAATATCAATGCCGTGGGTATCTCCAAACTTTTCACCTTCGGCGATGATCGAGCCGTACCAGTCCACAACTGTACCAAAGACATCAAACGTAAGTGCCTTCACTTGGGAATACCTATTTTGCATTGTCCTATATGCCTTTCTGTAATGTCAGTTTGGATGTTTTGCAATTTGATCTGCCTCATGCCCATCATTATACAATGCGCAGCATTAAATATCAATACAACCCTGCGAATTGTTCCGCTATTTTCTGGAATCAAGGTATCTCTGAACTCACTCAGGTGGGGCATCTATCTTTGGCAGAGAAGGTACAAGCCTGGCAATGCCAGCACCCCTTGATGATACCAGAATCTCCTGAAGAAAATAGGCGAGGTTTTAACCTCGCCAGCAAAATGTAGGCTTATTGTGATGGCGGATAGATATATCCGCCATCGATTGGTTTAGTGAAAGAAATGCCGCGTGCTTTTAAACATTTGCGCGGTACGGAGCTAAAAACTTTCGGAGTTGTCGAATAGCAGCATTTTTGCGGGAGGCAACGGTACCAATCGGACATTGGACAATTTCAGCGACCTCTTGATACGACAATCCTTGAAGTTCTGTTAGTTGGAACACTATTTGGTGTTCTTTAGACAGTTTATTGATTGCAGTCTGGATCGCCTCATAAGTCTCTTTGGCAATGAGCAGTGCCTCTGGTGAATATTGTGTATCCGCAATTGCGACAGCGATTGGGTGAAAGTTTTCATCATTATCTCCATAGTGTATATCCAGTGATTCTATCTGGGGTGTCCTTTGCTCTTTTGCCAACTGTTTCAAACAGAGATTTTTGGCGATGTGATAAAGGAATGTTCTGAATTTTGCGATTGGGCGGTACGTTGGTACGCAGCGCCATAATCGTAGGAACGTTTCCTGGCAAAGATCTTCCGCAAGGGGTCGATTTTTGACAAACCGATAGATAAAGTTCAAAGTGTTTGCGTAATGACGTTCGGTTAGGATTTGGAATGCGTCTCTGTTTCCATCCTTTACAGAGAGCATCAACTGCTCATCAGTCTGTATCATGCTTGTCTCCTCAAAGAGGAGCATCTCAAGCGAAGGCGTACAACCCTCCTTGTCTTCCATAACGGAGGATGCCTGCTTGTTCACTCCTCGGTCTGTGCCTTCTCCATAATTGAGTCCTAATCCAACAACGGAACACGTGGGCAGTTTTAGATGCCTGTGCTTTCAAGGAAGTGCGATCTCTTAAATTACAATCTCGTTCACTTCCGCCGCTTCCGTTATCCCGGACGTTTCTGCTAATCGTCCAAGCATGAGGCGTTGCCTCCGTTAAACACAAAACGTATTGAAACATTTTACAATTTATCCTCCATAGGTTAGTTATCAGATAGGGGTAATATTTGATGCCCTTTTTTTTGACAATAAAAAACTCTTAATAGTTTAATCCACACATTGAAAAACAATTCATTTAAAATTAAAAAATAGTTACATTTACCTAAAAATCTTCGGCGTGCCGTTAAAGTTTCCGTTACACTTCAACTGGCTGAAACGGTTCCAAGGACATCGAAGGTTGTCCTGTTGTGAGAAGTTCGGCTATGAGCTGCCCTGTGATTGGTGCAAGGAGAATTCCGTTTTTGAAATGTCCAGATGCCAAAATAACGTTGTCATACCCCGGCAGATAGCCGAGAAGGGGTCCCTTCCTGGTATACGGACGTAAACCTGCCCACGTTTGCACGAAAGTGCTGTGTGCGAGTTGGGGCGCGATGGTAACACCTGCGTCAATCATCTGCTTGGTTCCATCAACTGTTGTGCTTTTGTCATAACCGACAAATTCGACCGTCGCGCCGAGTAGGATCCTGCCATCTGCTCTCGGGACAATGTAGATACCGAGTCCATCAACAATATGCTGGAAAGTTAGCGGCATTGCTTCAACAAGTACGATCTGTCCTTTCGCGGGTCCAATCTCCATTGGAGTATCAAGTTGAGCGGTGAGTTCGCCTGCCCAACACCCGTTGGCAATCACAAAAGCATCAGCGTATAAGGCTTCGCCGTTTACGACGACACCCGTAACGCGACCGTTCTCCCGGAGGAAACCAGTAACAGGGTTGCCCAATTGGAATTTCGCACCGAGTTTCGCTGCACCCTTTGCGAGCGCGGTGACCATCTTGGGGTTGCGGACTTGTGCGTCCTCAGGAAATAGGACTGCTCCTACAATAGATCTTGAAAGCGTGGGTTCTAATTCCCACGCCTGCTCGGCTGTTAAGACTTCGGTTGAAAAGCCTTTCTTTACCCGCCGGTCCGCGAGACCGATGAGTCCTGCTGCTTCAGCGGCGTTGAAGAAAACCGACAGCGTTCCAGATTGAATGAACTCAATATCTATCTGCGTCTCGGTGCGGAGTTCTTCTGCCAACGATGGGTAAAGGGCAAGACTCGCGCGACACAACTCAGGATAAGGTTCATGCGTCGAGGCGTGTGAGGTTAGAATCCCTGCGCCTGCCCAAGAAGCTTCTGTGCCGACGGTAGATGCTCTATCTATGAGAAGCGGTTTCACATTCCGTTTAGCCAAGTTGTAAGCGACAGCACATCCGATGATGCCGCCGCCGATGATGATGATATCGGCGTGATTCTGACTCAAGTTGTCCTCCGACTGAGATAAGTGTTGCATTTGGAAAGAAAATGGCAAAGACTACAATTATAAATAGGTTAACATATTAGATGTCCGTTTTCAATTTCACTTGGTCTTTGGTTGTCAGTTGTCGGTAGGCAAGATTAGAAAACCTCGCCAACGGAACCAGTAGTCGGGAAATGTAAAACTAAGACAAATTGTGCTTTGTAGCACAATTTAGAATTCCCTCCTACAGTGCAGCCAACAGATGGCCTTATTGTTTATACATATTTTTGGATGCACTTTATGAGATACAGAAGATACAGGGAATAAAACAAGCCTTATGAGGTAGCGTTTAGATTATCGCTTGAAATTTCAGTGAATTTCGCGTATAATTACCATCAATAGGCTAAAGCGAACTATCTCAAATTCGGTGATGCTGGGAAAAATGGCGAAGGGGAAAGCCCACACTTACCCAATACGAAAGGTTTTTAACTAAATGACCCTTGGAAAAGTTACAGGGACAGTCGTCGCAACGCAGAAAGATGAAAAACTGATCGGAAGCAAGTTGATGATTGTCCAAGACGTGAATCTGAATGGCGAAATTGACCGGAAATACACGGTTGCTGTGGATGCAGTCGGTGCGGGTATTGGTGAGATTGTACTTATTGCAACGGGTAGCTCGGCGCGGCAGACGCAGGTGACAAGCAACAAACCGGTTGATGCCGTAATCATGGCGATTGTTGATACTGTAGAGGTTTGCGGAAAAGTGCGGTATCACAAGTAATCAATCAACTGGGACCGAGGAATGAGAAATGGAACGGGAACGCGTCCGTGCCGAAACACTCCACCGACGTGATGGACTCGCAGAGGCAGTTCGAAGTAAACTCAGTCGAAGGATCGTCAATTCCCTTGCCAGTTGGATACAAAGTGAAGGTTTTGATGCTGTGATGCCCTATCTGAGCATGAGAAGCGAGGTAGAAACTTTCGGTTTGCTCGGCCTCTTACTTCGCCAAGAAAAGGTAGTCTGTGCCCCCGTTGTAGATACACATCAGTTAGAACTCACACCCCACCGGATTCGAGACCCCAAAACAGAGCTCGTTCGGCACCGTTACGGTATGTTAGAGCCGAATGCAACCTGCCCAATCCTTCCAACCGCTCAGCTGCAACTTATCATTGTCCCCGGTATCGCCTTTGATTACAACGGCTATCGTCTCGGATACGGCAAGGGTTTCTACGATAAGTTCCTCGCGAAGTGTCCGCACGTTGTTAGCGTGGGACTGGCGTATCAGATACAGATGGTCGAGGATACATTCCCGCAAGCGTGGGATGTTCCGATGCAGCACATTTTCACAGAGAGCAGTAGGATAGATATTCGATAAAAAAGCCAATCTATCTGGCACGAATAAAAGGTCTTAACTTCCCTATAGTCTTCGGACCGATACCTTTGACATCTTGAAGGGCATCGACACTGGCAAAATCGCCGTGCTGTGTGCGATAGTCGATAATCCGTTTCGCCATTCGTTCGCCCACGCTGGGGAGCGTCTGGAGCTCTTTTGCGGAGGCGGTATTGATATTAAGAAGCGCGGGTTTGTTGGATACGATAGATTCTATTGTGCTATCCTGCGGACGCTGTGTGTTCGGCACAGCGATCAGATCCGGTTCTCCAAGAAACAGTGTAGGTGCGTAGCGTCGGACACCCCAAAAACCGGTGCCAGCTAAAATCAGTATCACAAGAAATGTTACTGCTTTCCAATAGTGCCGTTCAAGAGCATCCACTGTGTTACTCATTTCCGTTCTCCTTAAGAGAAAGCACCTGATTTGCAGCAATACCTCTAATTGACTGTTCCATCCCGTTTTGCCAGCGTACGACGATACTGTCTACCTGTTCATAATCCCCAATCCCGAAATGGAGGGTGAGATCGCGTTGTGAGAGATAGCCATCTCCACTCCTCACCTCACGGGTCTGTGTGAGTCCGCCGGTGGTTATCTCAACACGCGTGCCGATTGCATCCGTGGAACCGCTCCTCCCAATTAATCGAATTTGCAGCCAGTTTTTTCGGTTACCGCCATCGTTACGTAAAATCCGAGGTGGCGTGTTGGAATTCGTTACTACAACATCAATGTCGCCATCTAAATCGTAGTCTGCAAAGGTAGCCCCACGACTTACATCTTCAAGTTTCATACCAGCACCAAGGGTTTCAGAGGACTCGGTAAAGGTTCCATCACGGTTATTTCTGAAAAAGAGATTGCGTTGCCCATAAGTCCCTTCCTGTCCAAGTTCAGCGAGATTCTCGTGCAGATGTCCGTTGGCGACGAAGAGATCTTGATACCCATCATTATCATAATCAACAAAGGCGGTTGCCCAACCGAGATATGGATAGGTGACCTGTGCCGTTTTTGTGGTGGCGGTTGCATCTGTGAAAAAGCCGTCCGTATCGTTATGATAGAGGGTGTTTGTCTGTTGGGCATAATTGGTGACAGTGAGATCGAACCACCCATCGTTATTCCAATCGCCAAACGCTGTTCCCATACCGTTTTCAGCGGCACCGTCTTCACTGAGCGCCACTCCGACCATGAAACCGATTTCCTCAAAAGTGCCATCGCCGTTATTACGGTAAAACAGGTTTTCCGTAGAATCATTGGCGATGTAGATGTCGGGTGTACCGTCGTTATTATAGTCGCCCCAGACAACACCTAATCCCTTGCCAGTTGTATTGTAAATGCCCGCTGACTTGGTAACGTTGGTAAACGTGCCATCGCCGTTATTCCGATAGAGGGTATCCGATTGTGCGGGAAAATTATCGGGTTCGCAATAGGCACGGAGATCCTTCTCCTTAAGACCACACCACGGATTTACAGCAATGTCAAAGACAATGTAGTTGACGACGTAGAGATCAAGGTCGTCATCGCGGTCATAGTCAGCGAAAGCACAACTGGTGCTCCAACGTGATTCGGTCACACCTGCAGCCTCGGCGACATCTGTAAACGTGCCATCACCGTTATTTCGATAGAGACGATTGGTGCCGTAGTTTGTGACATAAAGATCCAGTTGTCCATCATTATTGTAATCGCCAACGGCACATCCGTGTCCATAACCGGTATCTCCGACACCAGCTACTTTAGTGACATCAGTAAAGGTGGCATCGCCGTTATTCCGATAGAGACGATTGGTAGGGGTTTCTTCAGTGATGTAGCCAGGGAGCGGAGCACCGTTAACGAAATACAAATCAGCGTCGCCGTCAGCGTCGTAGTCAAAAAAAGCGGCCCCAGAACCGAGCGTCTCCATAAAATATTTTTGTCCACTGCGTCCATCCACGTGTTTCCAGTGGATACCCGCTTCCTGCGTTACATCAACGAACTGGATACCGGTGTGCGAATCTGTAGGAGAAGCCGTGGCACTTCGTGCGAAAACTGTGAAGAGGATAAGAAGACAGATGCGAACACTGTTATTTCGTCTTTTCATTTGCCTCCCTCATCCTTGTCAAAGTCCGTTGAAAAGCCTCATTTTCGGGTTCCATTTCGACCGCAGTCTGAATTGCTTTTAGGGCATCTTCACGTTTGCCGGCCTGAAAATAAGCCAGCGCGAGTGTCTGCATGTATTGCGGTGCTTGTGTTAGGTTAAACGCTTTTTTGGCGTATGTGATGGCATCTTGTAATTGGACGTTTTGCAAAATGTAAAGCCTCGCTAAGGCATTTAGTGCATAGTGGGCATTGGCATCCAATTCCAAGGCTACCTGAAATGCCAAGATTCCCTTGTCAATCTTTCCATGTTTTGCGTAAACAAGCCCAAGTTGGTATTGCTTCAATGGGTTGTTAGGTTCAATGAGAATGGCGCGTTCACGGTCATCAATCTCTTGCGCGATTGCGTTGAGTTGGCGGTAGATTTCCATAGCGCGTTTACCCTCTTCTGGTTGTTTAAGTCGGAAGAGTGCTTGCGCGAGGTTATAGTATGCCCCAACGTGGTCATTCTGTTGCGAGATAACGCGTTGGTACTCCATAGCGGCGCGTTGAAATTCGCGTTTCTTCATGAGCACTAAGCCGAGGCAATAGCGAGCGGCAGTAAATTGTGGATCGTAACGGACAGCCTTTTCTAAAAGCGGAAGTGCTTTATCTAACTCTCCCTGTTTTTGGTAGATAGCACCTAAATTGCCGTTCGCCATTGGGAGGTTTGGCGCTTGGGTTAATGCGGCTTTGTAGTACTGGATCGCCCTCTCCTGCTGTTTGACGGCTTCATAGCAGGAGGCGAGATTGGTCATCGCGGTGGGATGGTTGGGGGAACGTTTGAGGCTTTCGTGATAGGCTTCAACCGCTTCCTCGAATTGATCCACTTTCTGATAGGCAGATGCGATACCGAGCCATACTGGCAGTGATTCCGGATGTTTTTGGGTAAGATTCCGATACACTCGGATGGCATCATCAAAACGCTCGGTTTTCGCGTAGAGCAAGGCGAGGTTGGATTCAGCCTGCATCAGACCGGGGGCTATATGCAGTGCGCGTGTGAGTGCTTCTTCAGAGGCAGGAAAATCACCAAGCTGGAGGTAAATTGTGCCTAAGGCGGCGTGTGCGTTAGCAAATTCTGGATGCAAATCAATTGCACGGTGAAGATATTGAAGTGCCTGCGGATATTCGCTTCGACGTGCGGCTTGCATACCGCTGGCGTAGAGGTCTTGAGGGGTTTGTGCAATAACATCCGACGCGATGCTAACAAAAACGATTAGGAGATAGGCAACGAACGATACGCCTTTTTGCGACATGACTGTTTATCCTCCGCTTCTCATTTTAGCCTGAGATGGAACATCGCGTCAAGGATTTATTGTTAGATTACGCTTGATCTATAATACCTTCTCTGTTAGAATAGGCAGATAATTCATGATTGGAGAAAATGTTATGGAAATTGTGGTAGATTCAGCGAAGTTACACGATTTCGCTCGAACGCTTTGTGAAAAGGCAGGATTGCGTTCGGAAGATGGAGAGACGGTCGCGAGCCATCAGGTACAGACAGACTTACGCGGTGTGCATTCACACGGCACACGCGCCTTGCCGGGCTACCTCAATCTTGTTATTGAGGGGAAAATGAACCCACAACCCGATCTCAGCATTGTTACAGAGGGACCGAGTTTCTCTGTTGTTGATGGCGATAATGGGATGGGACATCTGGCAAGTACGTTGGCGATGGAAACAGCCATAGCAAAAGCCAAAACGACCGGTATTGCAGCTGCAGGGGTTCGCAACGCTGGACACTTCGGTGCAGCGGCGTGCTACTCAATCATGGCGGCATCGAACCAGATGCTCGGATTCTCAACAACGAACACAGGGGGAGCCTCTATTGTGGCTCCGGGTGGTGCGGAAGCCGTAGTTGCGAACAACGCGATGAGTTATGCGCTGCCTACTGGCGATGGACATCCGGTCGTGTTGGACATGGCGTGTGGTGTCTCGGCGTGGGGGAAAATCGGCACACTGCGGATGTATGGCAAGCCGATTCCCGAAGGGTGGCTTATAGATGAGACTGGTCAACCTACAAGCGACCCAGAGAAGGGACGTTTTCTCGCACCTGCTGCGGGACCACGGGGTTACGGCTTGGCATTTGTTATGGGCATCCTCGCCGGACCTTTGAGCGGCGGTTTGATGGCTTGCAATAAATCGGGCGAGCCGTCTGAACACTTCTTTTTCGCAATGAACGTTGCGAGTTTTACGGATTACGGCGGTTATGTTGAGGAAATCCAGCGGGGTATCGGCAAAATTCACACCTCGAAAACGGCGGAGGGCGTAGAGCAAGCCTATCTGCCCGGTGAAATCGAGTGGAATAACTATGATAACTACCTTGAAAACGGCATTCCGATCCACGTAGACCATCTAAAGGGTCTTGCCGGCATTGCTGAGAAGTTAGGTGTCCCAATCTGTTGGGAGTGGTAGTAGACAGGCAACAACGCGTCTATGCCTTGATCGCAATTAAAACCTGAGGAGGGAAGAGAAAAATATGGCAGAAACGAAAGAAACTGTAGACGGTGGTGCGCTTCCTGATTGGGAAGTTGACGACTTACCCGCGCCTCCCCCATATCAATTTGGAAAAGCGTTTCGGAATATCTTGGGTCCTGGCATTATTGCGTTAGGTGGTTCAATTGGAAGTGGTGAGTGGCTGCTGGGTCCTGCGATTACCGCACAATACGGAGGTAGATTGCTCTGGATTGCGACAATCGCTATTCTGCTTCAGGTAGTCCTGAATACAGAAGCGATTCGCTATACGCTTTACACTGGCGAACCGATGATGAGCGGTTACATGCGGTGCAAACCAGGTGCGCCTTTCTGGATGACTTTCTATTCAGGTATAAACTTTTTCGGGATCTGGCCCGGTTGGGCGATGACGGCTGCGACAGCAATCGCTGCGGCATGGCTCGGCTATATGCCTCAAGAAGCAGATGGTGGGACGGTCCGTGTGTTTGCATATCTCATCTTTTTCAGCTGTTTAGGGATTGTGCTATTTGGTGGCAAGATTTATAACTCGCTTGAGAAGGTATCACTCTTTATGGTGGTTTGGATTATCGGCTATCTTGTCATCGTCGATCTGCTTATGGTATCGCCAAGCACATGGTGGAAAGTTATTAAAGGTTTCCTTAGTTTCGGGGCACTTCCTACTGCAGGAGCAGATGGACAGGTCAATTGGTTGTTGGTCGGTGCGTTTGCGGCGTATGCGGGTAGCGGTGGTTTAGGCAATGTCGGAATTACCCACTACGTTCGTGATAAGGGATGGGGCATGAGCAGTCTTGTTGGTGCAATTCCCTCCATGATTGGTGGACAGCACGTAACACTCTCACACTGGGGCAAAGTGTTTCGCATCACACCTGAAAATCTCCAACGCTTCAAAGAGTGGTGGAAATATGTCCGCTTTGAACAGTATTATATTTGGATGATCGGGTGTTTCGTCGGTATCGCACTGCCCGCAATGCTGACCTTGGAGTATGTGCCTTTAGGACAGGAGATGGGACAATGGTCGGCAGCGGCAATGCAAGCAGAGGGACTTGAGGCAAAAGGCGGTAGAGTTATGTGGTATCTCACACTGCTCTGCGGTTTCTGGGTACTATTTTCGACGCAACTTGGTGGTGTAGATGGTGTGCCGCGCGGTTTTACCGATATTATTTGGACCGGGGTGAGGCGTGCGCAAAACTTGGGTGAACACAGCGCAAAATGGCTCTATTATCCAATTCTGGCAGTCTATATTATCTGGGGTATTATTGCGATGTATCTCGCTAAACCGTTCTTTATGATCTTGGTCTCGGCAACGATTGGCGGGTATCTACTCGTATTCTCGGCGTTACATACGCTCTACGTGAACCGAAAATTTTTACCGCCAGAGATACAAGCCCCGTTGTGGAAACAGATCGGACTGGTGTTATGCGCGGGGTATTATTCAATCTTCGGGAGCATCACAGTCTATCAACAAGTGCTTGTGCCTTATGTATTTCCGATTTTTGGGTAGATAGATACGATACAGATTTAGCGGTTTAGGGACGACTGGCGAGGAATGTAAAGCTAAGACAAATTATGCTTTCGTAGCATAATTTCCTAACCTCGTCAGCAGTGCAGCAAAGGACGAGGCACGGAGACCTCGCCCAACATTATATTGTAGGTGAAGTCAGGGAATTTCACACCACAAATTATGCTTCAAGGATTGCTTCTACAAGGCTCTCCACAGAGGCGTTTTTTGCAATCACGTCAACTTGCACGCCATATCCTACTGCTGTCTTTTGCGTCGTGGGACCGATGACGGCGACTTTGACATCAGCGAGTAATACTGCGGGTGCGTGTGAGGAAAACATCTCTAAGAAGTTGGTAACCGTTGAAGAACTGGTAAACGTGACCAAATCAATTCCACCATTCAAGAGGTCGGCTCTGATTTCATCTCGCTTTTTATCGCCACCGCTTGCTACTTTGACGGTATCGTAGAGTGGAACATCATCGACGAGTGCCCCCTTCTCGCTCAAACCGTTGGGTAGATCGGCAGTGGCAATTTTAGCGCGTGGTAAGAGGATTTTCTTATCGCGGACGTCCCCTATTTCAGCGGCGATGGTGCTTCCGCGGGAGTGTGATGGAACAAAATCAGGCTGGATACCGATACGGTTTAGCACTTCAACTGTTTTTGGGCCAACTGCACAGATCTTACTCGTGCCGAACGCTCGTACATCCTTCCCGTTCTCTCGTAAGCGTTCATAGAAAATCTCCACGGCATTAATACTCGTAAAGACAATCCAATCGTATTCATTTACGGAGTTTATATACGCGCTGTTAACATCGACCGGTTGAATCTCTATAGTAGGGAATTGGATAACTTGGGCACCCCTCGCTTCCAAGAGGTCTGCGAATCCACTCGCTTGCGCACGTGCGCGTGTAACAAGAATCCGTTTTCCAAAAAGTGGCTTGGTGTCAAACCACTGGAGCTGCTGGCGTAGTCGGTTGACTTCACCGATGACGATAACAGCAGGACTTTTCAGTTGAGTTGCCTCCACCTTTCGGACAATATCTTCGAGGGTGCCTTGAACGACTTGCTGCTGTGGTGTCGTTCCGACGCGGACTAAACTAACAGGCGTCTGTGGATCTCTGCCGTGTGTCATCAGCCGTTCGGCGATTTGACGGAGATGGGCAACCCCCATGTAGACAACAAGCGTATCCACCGCTGTAGCGAGCCCTTCCCAATTGATGTTTGAATCGGGACGCAACGCAGCGGAATGTCCCGTAACGAATGCTACCGACGAAGCATAGTTGCGATGGGTGACTGGGATGCCTGCATAAGCGGATGCGGCAATCGCGGACGTAATCCCTGGAACTATCTCAAATGGGATGCTTGCTTCAGTGAGTGCAACTGCTTCTTCACCACCTCTCCCAAAGATGTAAGGGTCTCCGCCTTTGAGACGAACGACAGTTTTGCCAGCTTTCGCATGTTCAACAAGTAATTGATTGAGTTCAGTCTGGCGCGTTGTTCGGATTCTTGGATCGGGTGCTCGGATTTTCTCGGTGTGTGCGGGACAATGTTCGAGTAGGGCATCGTTGAGTAGTAGATCGTAGACGACAACATCAGCATGTTGAAGACACTCTACACCCTTGAGTGTGATAAGTTTTCGATCGCCGGGACCTGCACCCACAATGTAAACGATACCGCCGCTCGGTTTGTTTGGAGATGCGTTCATCAGAATCTACCTATAATCTTAACAATTCAGTTGCCCCACTATTTTGAAGTTTTTCGGCTACGATTCTACCCAAGTGTTCTGCTGCGTCTGGTGACCCAGTGGCTATTTCTACAACACGATGGATCCCCTCAGGATGGCACACAGCAGCGATAAGTGAAAGTTCACCATCCACATGCCAAGCATAAGCACCAACCGGTACTTGACATCCACCACCAAGGCTTCCCAACACAGTTCTTTCAGCAGTAACCTCAGCGATCGTCTTAGAATCGTTTAGAGGTGCGAGCAGCGTTTTAACAGTGCTATCCCCCTCCCGTGTCTCAACCGCAAGGGCACCCTGCCCGACAGCAGGCACCATCCGTTCCGTATCAAAATATTGTGTGATAATTTCCGGTTCGAGGAGACGCTTAATGCCGGCTGCGGCAAGAATAATGCCGTCGAGGTCAGTTTCGCGAAGTTTGCGTAACCGCGTATCAATGTTCCCTCGCACATCAACGACCCTCAGATTCGGACGCATGTGAAGGAGTTGTGCTTTTCGACGTGGACTCGTAGTACCGATCTTTGCCCCACCGAGTAAATCTTCCAAAGGAAACCCTGTAGCAGTGATAAGCACGTCCCGCGGGTCTTCTCGCTCCAGAATAGCGGCAATGCAGAGCCCACTGGGCAATTCCGTGGGAAGATCCTTTAAGCTATGGACAGCGAGGTCGATGTCACCTGTTAAGAGTGCGTTCTCTATTTCTTTGGTAAAAACGCCCTTACCGAGTCCAACGAGAGAACGGTCTTGAATGGTGTCCCCGGTGGTTTTGATGGTTCTTAGGTGAATTTCAAGTTCCGGGAAAAGCCCCTCCAATTGCCTCTTAACAAACTCCGCCTGCCAGAGCGCGAGTTGACTACCACGTGTGCCGATTATGAGCGAGTTGTGCATTAAAATTCCTTATGATTTAAAGGGGCGCATAGAGAGGTTTTTTACACTCCCGAATTATCATCGTTAACATCCAGTGCAAACAATTCCTGTAATGCTTCGACATATTGTGCGTGGTCAATACTACCATCGTTGACGGCGCCGCGGAGATTCTGCATAGGATGGTGAAGCAATTTTTTGACAATTGCCTGCGTCATGGAAGTAATGGCAGCTTCCTGCTGATCGGAGAGTGTTGCTTTGTAGAAACACGCCTGCAATTCGGTGTCGGCTATCTGTTGAAACTGCTGATGGAGTGCTTTAATTGTAGGATTGACCTGAAAGGTTTGTAATTGGTTGTAGAACCGCTTGGCTTCTTCGGAGACGATCTGTTCTGCTCGGACTGCTTCGTGTTGCCTATCTTTGAGGTTGGAGGCGACAACCGCTTCAAGATCATCAATATTGTAGAGGAAAGCGTTGTCAATTTTACTTACGTCCGGGTCAATATCCCGTGGAACAGCAATGTCAATGAAGAACATATATCGGTGCTTACGTTTGCGCATGATGTCAATGAGAGGCTGCCGTTTGATGAGGTAGTCGGGAGCATTCGTAGAACTGATGACAATGTCGGCATCAATGAGGAAATCGAGATCGCTATTATAAGGGAGAGGAGTTCCGTTAAACTTCTCGGCGATTTTGACAGCACGTTCGTAAGTACGATTTGCGACGAGGACGTTGGAGGCACCATTTGCGACGAGATGCTTTGCGGTAAGTTCGCTCATTTCACCAGCCCCGATAATGGCGACAGTCTTGCCCTGAAGTGTATTGAAAATCTTTTTGGCGAGTTCAACAGCAGCGTAACTAATAGAGACAGCACCAGTAGTGATTGTTGTCTCGGAGCGGATACGTTTGCCGACACTGAAAGCCTTGGTGAAAAGCCGATTGAGAACAACCCCCACGCCGCCTGCTGAACGCGACAGATCGTAAGCGGTTTTAACTTGACCCAGTATTTGGGATTCACCAACTACCATGGAATCAAGACTCGATGTCACTCTGAAGAGATGCTGGATCGTCTCCAAGTTACGGTGGAGATAACACCATTTCTTGAGTGAATCCACGCCGATCTGATGGTAGCGAGCGAGGCATTCGACCAACATTTTGGCAGCTGCGTCGGCATTTTGCACTGAATGTGCAAGTGCATAAACTTCTACCCTGTTACAAGTGGAGAGAATCACTGCCTCTTGAACCTGATCAGATTCACGCAAACGCTGGAGGAATTCAATAAGTTGTTCTTCGGAAAACGCCAATTTTTCCCTGAATTCAATGGGAGCAACATGATGGCTGGTTCCGACGGAGACAATCTGGTTCATTTTTCCTCAAGAGAATTTGAAAAAGGTGAACACACGTGCATTGGGTAAATTATATCACATATTTTAGGTTGTGTCAAATTTAGAAGCCCCTCTGTTGCCAACATCCTTAGCGGTATGTGTGCATGCTGTCTAAAAATAGGTCTACGCCAACATAGGTACAGAGGACAGCAACAAAGCCAACAATTGCGGCATACGCTGCTCTGCGTCCGTGCCACCCCCAAAATTGGCGGATCCCAATTTGGGCAACATAGATAAACAACGTCACAAAGGTGGAGATCACCTTCGCATCAAGCCATCTCCAAGGCACATCCCGAATATATTGGGTCCAGAGACTCCCAACAATAACTCCCATCGTGAGCAGAATCACACCCAGGATCGTACAACGATATCCAAGTTCATCGGAAACACCGAGAGAGGGCAGGAGATTGTCAAGGAGTGCGTTTGTCTTTCTGCGAATTTTCCGTTCCTCTATCAGATACATCAATCCAAATCCGAACGCGGCGATGAATGCGGCATAAGCGAGAAAAATGAGTGTGGTATGTGCCAGAAGCCAATAGTTTTGTAAGGGCTCTGGAAGCGCAGCGGTGTGCGTTGCAAAACTATATGAGATGAGTATCGCAATGAATGCAACGGGCATGACGAAACTGCCAAGTGTACGGAGATGCGTCAAACGCACAATGAGTAGATAAATCAGCGTGATTGACCACGCAAAAAACGCGGTGGAATCGGTCCAGTGCGTCATTGGAAAATGCCCTTGCTGTAGCCACCAGAGTGCGATAAATAAGGTCAGAAACGCAAAACCGACGATAGTGCTCCAAAAAGCGATACGCTCAATCGTTGGACGAATTACTGATCCTTCAGCACGACTCCCTATAGCCAGCGAAAGCGTATGAAAAATACTTGCTGCTAAGTATATTAAAAGGGTGACAAGAAATAGAAAATTTATCATAGGAATAGTTGTCAGTTATCAGTTATCAGAATGTACGTCCAACAGGTTTGAGGTGTAGGTATTGGCACACTCCAACCTGTCCCCCCGAACCCAGTTGAAAAGGCATTCAGCAGCACATCCAGGGTCTGTAAGACGAAGACAACACCTCTGCGGTTGCGAACCATTCACTTCAACATTATCAATAAGCGTCTCAAAAAAGTCAGCGCGCTTTTTTGAAGTCGAAAAAGACCTAAGAATCGCAGAACGGTGCGCCCCGAGGAATTCGATAAATGCCCCATAGCCGTTGTTTTCAAACTGGTTCGCCAGTTTCTTTCGGAGACGTTCTGCCTTCTCAGTACCCGCGATGCTGCGAGCAGCGACACTAATTATGAGATTGTCATCTACTATGAGATGCGGCGTGAAATAGGTCCCGGTATTGGGTTCGTTAAGGTATTCCCGAATGAAGCCCCTCTTCTCTTCACAATACATACCTACAGCAGAGGATTCGTTTGTAATCACAAGAAATGCATTATCAAGATGATGGGATTTTATTGCGTCGGGTGCCATACATAAAACGGAGGCACCGCACTGTTGTAACAGTGAGATGCGATGTTCAATCTCTGGTGTTTTCTGTTTATATAAGACAAAACAGTTGCGATTTTCCAACAAGAGATAGACAGGATAAGGGAGTTCTTGATTCTCAATAGGCACCGGTTTTCCAGCCTCATAGCCGAGTGTGTATAACGAAGTTGTGTTTAGTAATTTCTCAAAATATTCACGAATACGGCGACTCGTCGCGGGACTCTTACCACTCGTAGAAATACTGAGCATGAGCTCACCATTGGTTACAACGGAAGCAGCAGCGAAGGTGCATTGCGGAATAACATCGACAACATTGACTAAGCGAATTTTGTTCTTTTCGTGTGCTTCTGCGAAGACAGCGGAGTTAATATCTTTAAAATCGGTCGCAGCACAGACGAGAAAGTAGCCGTTGGTATCACCTGCCTTCAACTGACGTTTGTGCCAGTGAATTGTGCCGATATGTGCGAGGAAAGTTAGCAATTCTGTTGCGTCCGGACTAATCAGCGTGACATTACCGCCGCTGAGGAGCATAGCGACAACTTTTCGTTCGGCAACAGTACCACCGCCGACAACGAGGCATTTCCGATCCTGAAGGTTTATATAGGCAGGATAAAACATTTGATTGGTTTTCAGTTATCGGTTTTTAGTTGTTAATTGTTAGTTAACTAACCGATCAAGGTGCTTTGGTTAACCAAAACTCTTTTTAACTGGTAACCGATAATCCACAGCGTTTGGTTTGTTGGGTTTCGCTAAAATCTTAGGGTATCAAGCCGCTTGAAAATGCGAAGTTTTCTGCGCTATGAACGTTTGGTTCTTTATGCTCCGCTCAACCCAACCTACGTGTTATTCTTCATGAGTCTCGTGAAACGACGTAATCTGCGAGTTGTTGCAGTGCGAGACAAGCATCGGTCTGCGGTAGGATTGCCAATGCTGCCTTGGCACGATCAGCGTAGTGTTGTGCGACTGTCAGACAATGGACTTCGACACCATACCGCTGGAATAGGGATTCCACAAAGGCGATTGCCTCTGTTTCATCTGTATTCGGATCCAGTACCTTCTCAAGCATCTGTTTTTCATCGTCATGACAAACACTTCGTGCATAAATAATTGGAAAAGTGAGTTTTCCTTCACGGAGATCGCCGAACGCATTTTTTCCTAATTTATCTGGATTTTCCGTGAAATCGAGTACGTCATCGACAATTTGGAAAGCAGTTCCAATTTGTTGTCCATAGATGGTAAGTGCTTCAATCTGCTGTGGATCCGTTGTACCGAGATGTGCCCCGAGAGT
Source organism: Candidatus Poribacteria bacterium (assembly GCA_022826805.1). Classification (GTDB taxonomy): domain Bacteria; phylum Poribacteria; class WGA-4E; order WGA-4E; family WGA-3G; genus WGA-3G. Next base: position 59,903 of record JAJDUH010000022.1, on the reverse strand, counting down.
ACAGGAGGCAGTAATCAGTTTACCGGTTTTGAAACTGATAATTTTGAGGTATTCGGCTTCGGAGATGTCAAAGTCGCCACTTTTGTATGCATGTATGACTTCACCTTCGCACATGGCTTGTGTCGTATCAGCGAGGATTGCCATGGCTGGATCATCGGCGCGACGGGCTACGAGCATAGAGAGAACACGAGCATGTAAGTAGTCTCCAACGAGGACTGCGACTTTATTGCCCCACTTTGCGTGTAAAGTTTCGCGTCCACGACGGATGGCAGCTTCGTCGAGTACATCGTCGTGAACAAGTGATGCGACATGGATGAGCTCAACAACAGCAGCGAGCGTATGCGTGTCTTTGCCTTCATACCCACAGACTTTGGCAGAAAGGACAACCAGAATAGGGCGGAGACGTTTACCACCGCCTTCCACGACATGCTGGACAGCCATGTCAACGAAACTGTATTCACTGGCGGTGTTTTCAGTAAGCTTCGCCTCAACGGCACCGAGATCATCAGCAATCAATTGAACAATTTGATCAAAACTCGACATTCCGTTCTCCCAAAGTGTGGTTAGAAACCGCACCTACTGTTTCATTTAGAGATCAGCCAATACCTGTGTTGCGGCTTGAACGGTTTTGTTGATATCCTCTCCGGAATGGACTAAAGAGACAAATCCTGCCTCAAATTGAGAAGGTGCGACATAGATCCCCCGCTCTATGAGTCCCCAGAAGTATTGTTGAAAGCGTTCAGTATCCGCTGTTCGGGCACCATCGGCATTAGTGACAGTTTCTGGCGTGAAGTAGAGCATCAACATTGAGCCGACGCGGCTGTGCCACGCATCAATGCCGTGCCTTTGGGTGGCCTCGGCGAGTCCATCTGCGAGGGCAGCAGCAGCGTTTTCGAGCTGTGTGTAGACGCCCGGTTCAGCGAGGCATTTGAGCGTCGTTATACCTGCCGTAACGGCTAAAGGATTCCCGGAAAGCGTTCCTGCCTGATAGACATCACCTTCAGGCGCAACACACCGCATAATGTCCCGTTTTCCGCCGTAAGCCCCAACAGGCAACCCTCCACCAATAATCTTCCCTAAACAGGTCATGTCTGGCGTGACGTTGTAGTAAGACTGGGCACCACCATAAGCCACTCGAAATCCGGTGATGACTTCATCAAAAATGAGCACAATACCGTGTGCCTCAGTAATCTCACGAAGTTCCTCAAGGTAGCCGTCTTGAGGTGGAATGATGCCCATATTGCCCATAATAGGCTCGAGAATGAGACAGGCAATTTCGTCCGGATTGGCTGCTATCGTCTCGCGAACAGCATCGGGATTGTTAAAGGGCACAGTGAGCGTGTTGCGTGCGAAATCCTCTGGTACGCCGCCACTATCAGAAAGCCCGAACGTTGCGACGCCAGAACCTGCTTTTGCCAAGAGGTAGTCCACATGCCCATGATAGCATCCGTCAATTTTAATGATTTTATCGCGTCCTGTGTACCCACGCGCGACGCGAATTGCGGTCATTGTGGCTTCTGTGCCGGAATTGACGAGTCGTACCTGCTCAATTGATGGCACTGCATTGACAATAGTTTCAGCGAGTTCCGTTTCCAATGTCGTCGGCGCGCCAAAACTTGTGCCATTCGTCGCTGCCGAACTGACAGCCTCTACAACGCTCGGATGCGCATGTCCCAAAACCAAAGGTCCCCAAGAGGCGACATAGTCAATATATTCGTTGTCATCGATGTCATAGACTTTTGAGCCTGCACCACGGGCGATGAAACGCGGGTGGCTACCGACCTTACTAAAATTTCGGACAGGGCTGTTAACACCACCGGGGATGAATTGTTGTGATTTTTGCCATGCGGCTAAGGATTTACTGTCCTCCAAAGCATTTCCTCCAAACTTTTTAATAGTTGTCAGTCGTCAATTATTAGAACGTAGGTTAGGTTGAGCAGAAAAAATTAAAAATTCTTGCCTTTCTACTCAGACCTCAATTTTAATAACACATTTGTGTAGAAAGAAGTAGCGAAATCCAACTTTTTAAAGGGATCCGTCGGTATAAGAACGTGTTGGGTTTCACTCGTATTTTTGTACTTTCAGGTTTCCCAGTGAACCTTAAAAGTCTACTATCGTATAATTTTCATAAATTCCTGTTCAACCCAACCTACATATTTTTTTCTTAACCGGCAATTATAACCAATGACTGATAACCCTTTAGTTTTTTAGCCATTCAACAACGGACTTCGCAAAATAGGTTAAAATCATATCAGCACCTGCGCGCTTGATGCTGGTTAATACCTCCAGTGCGACGCGCTTTTCGTCGACCCAGCCATTTTCCGCGGCAGCTTTAATCATAGCATATTCACCACTGACATTGTAGGCGGCAACAGGGACTTGAAATTCTGTTTTGACCCGTTGGATTACGTCAAGATAGGCAAGCGCAGGTTTTACCATGAGAATGTCAGCACCTTCCTCAATATCAAGTGAGACTTCTCGTAACGCTTCTTCAGCATTTGCTGAATCCATCTGATAAGCCCGGCGGTCTCCGAACTGCGGTGTAGACTCCGCTGCTTCGCGAAAGGGACCGTAAAAGGCAGATGCGTACTTGGCAGAATACGCCATAATCGGGACGTTTTGGTATCCGCTTTCATCCAATGCGGCGCGAATTGCTCCAACGCGTCCATCCATCATGTCTGACGGTGCGATGACATCAGCACCGGCGCGAGCGTGTGAAATGCTCTCCTTAACAAGAAGTTCAAGGGTGGGATCATTCTGTACTTCACCAGCTTCAACGATGCCGCAGTGTCCATGATCAGTATATTCACAGAGGCATACATCCGTCATCACAAGCAGATCAGGCACAGTATCTTTAATCGCTCGGACGGCTTGTTGAATGATGCCGTCGTCGGCATAAGCCTCTGAACCGAGCGGGTCTTTCACTTCTGGAATTCCGAACAAGATTGTGCCGGGGATACCGAGGGCAGCGAGTTCCTTTGCAGCGGTCACGAGGAGGTCAACCGAATACTGGTAGCATCCAGGCATTGCAGAAATTTCAGTTGCGGTATTGTGCCCATGAACGACAAACATTGGGTAAATAAGGTCATGGACGGAAAGTGTTGTTTCGCGAACCAGTCGGCGCAAGTTTTCATTTGCGCGAAGTCGCCTTGGGCGGTAGATAGGGAAGGTGCTCATTCGCTTTCTGAACCTGAAGATTTAATTTCGTATTGTATTAATTCAAAGGCTTTGTCTTCGGGAGGTGCCAATCCAAGTGCCTCAGATGCTTCGTCGTGTTGGTGCTCCTGTATCATCTTGACAATACCGACGTTAGGTGCCAACCAGAGCGTCGTGTAGGATGTGCCTTTTTGTTCTTGTACGCCGGGTTGCTGGGGAACTTCCATAGACAGAGCCGTCTCAGATGATGCGTCCGTTCGATATTCAACCACCAAACAGTCTTCAAAAGTGCCAGCATCTGTTTCCACTGTTTCTGTACCTGTGACGTTCCCAACCTCTACATAGGTAGTGTAAGTTGTGGCAGTTTGCGTAGAACCACCGGGTATCTCGACGGGTAAACCCTTGATATCAATAGTCATGGTCAGGACAACATTTACTTCAATCGCTGTCCATTCTTCATTATAAGTGGCTGGTGTCGGTAGGAAATAGAAGTAATCTTGGGATTTCACATCAACTTCGTAATCTATGTCAAATGTGACGTTTAATCCCTCAGGCAGCTGGTCCTGTATTGCTTGACGCATTACGACGAGTGCTTCGTCCATCTGTTGTATCATGGACGCCTTAACGGCGTTTTGGACTTCTGTCCCGACAAAGAACACCACCCAGTCATCCCCGACTTGATAGTAATAGGGGTGTACATAATGCTCAAAGTCTACCCAATTTTCCAAACCCGGATCATAACTGAAAGCACTATAGGTGTCGCCGTCAATATTCTCTGATTCTACTGCATATCGCGTCAATTCGTTCCCGTTATGATCTTCGTAGACCCAGTAACTTCCGATGGCATCTGGAAAGTAGTAGTTCGCCCATTCATTTCCCATCAACGTCGTGCTGCAAGCAAAAACGAGTAACGGGATAAGAACAGACCAAATTTTTTTCACAATGGTATTCCTCCAAAATTTTTTGCTTCTCCAATTATCCATCTAATAGTATACAAGATTTTACTGGAAACGACAAGGAAAATGTGATGCATCGCGCAGTGGTGAAAATGGTGTTTAGCGTTTCTCGTATTCAAACGGGAAGGTGACAGGCACGCCATTATTTGCCCATGAACGTGCCATAGCGACATCAATCTCGCGGTCCTTACGACCGTTGTATGCCCCATACTCAGGCTCAGTATCGTTGCGAACGGCGTTCACAAGACTCATCAACTCCGATGCGACAGTGATCTCACCATCACTGAGAGGATAATTTTGCAACGGGTTTTCCCAGACCACTTTGGGATCGGTATCGGCGACGAGCGCAGCCAGTGTTTTGTAGCCGTCAACAGTATTGGTTTTACGTGAGACGTTAATCGGACGTTGTGCGTCAGCAGTCTCGTTCAAGATGACTGCGCTATCTCGGAAACACATTCCGCGTTCGGCGTAGAACTTTGAGCCGTTAAAACCGCGGAGTGGAGAACCGTAAGAAAGACTACTAAAATTAAAGACACCGACGGCACCATCTTCAAACTCAATTACGGCATGCTGCCAATCTTCAGTATCCCGCTTGGGTTGCCCCCGCCGCCAGATGTGGTCTTGGACGTTATACTCCTTTCGGAAACCGTAAACTTGTACCGGTTCATTCTCGAAACCGACGTAACTGCGGATGAGTCCAATACCGTGGTAACCGTGTCCCCGGAAGTCATTATAGGCGGCGTTGACTTTGCCAAAGACGCCCGCCAAAATCATTTCGCGTTTTATACGTTCGGTAGGCACGCGATAATAATTTTCGTTGACCTCCAACTTCGTGCCGTTCGCTTGTGCGGACGCAATCATCTTATCTGCCCATCCGAGGTCGGTGTCAATTGGCGTTTCGGTGCAATAACCGACGCCACGTTCAGAGCAGAGAAGTCCGGGAATGTGATTGTTGCTTGGGGTAATCACGATTGAACAGATGTCGGGTCTCACGGTGTCTAACATCTGCTCAGTGTCTGTATAATGGGGAACGTTGTATTTTTCGCCTTGTTCAGCGACGCTATCTTCCTGTTGATCGCAAACAGCGACTAATTCAAGATCGTCAGTCAATTTTGAGATAATAGGTAGATAAGTTCCAGACCCGCGCCTGCCTGTACCGATATGTGCGATTTTGAGTGTATCCATGGTTTCTCCTTCTGGCTATCCAAGATCGGAGTTTATCTTTACTATTCTACCCAAAAGACATGGCTCCGTTCAAAGAGGTCATCGAGGTAAATTTCAACGAACCACTCACCTGTATCATCAGGTAGGTCTATGTAAAACCACGTAATTTTATCGCCAGTTGTTGATGTGAGCGTCTGTTTCTCGTTCCAGAACGGTGGATCTTCCAAATCATCATCTGGCGAGAACCATGAGACTTCAACGGTGTGTTGTTTCGCTACGTTTGCCCATAGAATCCATAAATACACTCGGTCGTTAGCATCGGCAAAAAAGTCTGTGGTGATACCATCCGGTCTGTCCTCAAAGACGTCAATCGCTAAAACAGAATCCACTATAGTCGGTTCATCGCGTCCGACATCCGTCAAGCCGCTGCCGCCAGAAGAAGTCTCACTACAACCGATCAGCACAATCATCAAGGGCAATATGGCTACTCCGCATGCAGCATAGGGATTTGTGAGCAACATCCTGATGAAAGCGTAGGCACGATGCATAGTTTCTTCTCCTATTGTAGGGCAGGAAATCCCGAGTTACTAAATTATGTGAGTTGAAAAAATAAAGTGGCTAAATCCTAACTTCTATTGTATCAAGCATCGGATTTTTTGTCAAAGAAAATTCCAGATGAGGGTCATGATCCAGGACTTGATCTTTCCGATTTTCTATTGACAAACACCGCCTTTGGTGATAGGCTAAATCAACAACCAAGGAGTATTTTATGAGATTCAAGACAATCATTTCTGGCGGAAATATCGTCGATGGCACAGGTAAACAGGAACCGTTTGTAGCGGACATCGGCATTCAAGATGATCGCATTGCGGCTATCGGTGACCTTGGACAGGCAGAGGCATCGCGTCGGATTTCTGCTGAGGGGCAGGTCGTTTGTCCCGGTTTTGTTGACGTGCACGTGCATTCCGAAATAGCGCTACTGGGTGGACGGGACCAGTTCGCCGCCGTTAGTCAAGGTGTAACGACGCACTTAGCGGCACCAGACGGTTTTGGATGGGCACCATTATCACCAGAGCAAGCACAGGAAATGTGGCACTATACCCAATTTGCTTATGGAGATGCTGAAGTCGCCCTCAACTGGCAAACACCAGACGCGTACCTGAGCATATTCGAGGGAAAAATCCCTGCGAATCTCTATCCACAGGTGCCACATTGTGCTGTCCGCCTCGGAGCAATGGGGTGGGACCCACGTCCAGCAACCACTGATGAACTGAAAGTGATGGAACGTACCACACGCGAGTGGTTAGAAGCGGGGGCATGCTGTCTCTGTTTAGGGCTCGATTATCAACCTTCGGCAAATGCCGATTTGCATGAGTTAGTCTATCTCTCAAAAATTGCTGCGAGTTACGATGCGATCTATGCAGCACACGTCCGCTATCGTATCCTCGGCAGAAAACAGGCGTGGGAGGAGACAATCGAGATTGCCCAACGCGCTGAGATTCCTGTGCATATTTCGCACGAACGCGTTGATGATGAGGCATCTGCAATCCTTAAACGCGTAGAGCGAGAAGACATAGATTTGACATTTGAATCCTATCTCTATCCGGCGGGTATGACCCATCTCGCAATGATGCTCCCGATGGAGTTTCAGACCGGTGCACCTGCTGACATGTTAGCAAATTTGGAAAATCCCGACGTTCGAGAAAAATCGCTCGCACACCTACAGGGAGAGTTACGCCAAGGGAATCAAATCGTGGGATACAACCGCTCTGGTAGGTTCATAGGAATGACGCTCGCTGAAGCCGCCAAAAGTGAGGGCAAATCTAATGAAAACTTTGCCTTCGATCTCATTTGCGATGAAGCTGCGATTGAAACCTTTGTGATGCCGTGGGCTACGCCCCCTGAAGAAAATGAAGATATTTTGAACCGCACTGCAAACCACCCGCGTATGATGATTGCCAGCGATGGTGTTTACAACATTCCACATCCACACCCCCGGAGTTATGGGTGTTTCGTGCAGTATCTGGGTAAGTTCGTGCGCGAACGCCAATTAATTTCTCTGCAAGAAGCTATCTACAAAATGAGCGGTTTCCCAGCGGAACGTTTTCGACTGTCTGACCGAGGAAGAATTAGCCGTGGGTTTGCTGCAGATATCGTCGTCTTCAACCCGGAGACCGTTGCAGACCGCTCCACGTGGTTTGATCCAGTACAATCTCCGGTCGGTGTAAACTGGGTGTTCGTTAATGGCGTTTCAGTTGTTGAAGATGGAAACGTGACAGGACAGTTGCCCGGCAAAGTGCTACGTCAACAACGATAGATAGTGTAATGTGGAGGGAAAACCGTGGATACTTACGATTTGACCATCATCGGCGGTGGAAGTGCAGGCCTCGTGCTTGCCGTGGCGGGCGCAAAGTTAGGGAAAAAAACGGCGCTTGTGGAAAAGCATCGCATCGGTGGCGATTGCCTCTGGACGGGATGTGTGCCATCTAAAGCACTCCTAAAAGCGGCGAAGGTGGCGAATTATATTCAGAACGCAGAGAAATACGGCGTTGTTGCGCCATCTCCGGCACCTGACTGGCATCGGGTGATAGGATACGTGCAAAGCACCCAACACGCGATAGAAGAGGAACACGACAACCCTGAACGATTCCGCGAGATGGGGGTGGATGTTATCTTCGGAAACGGGCATTTTGAATCGCCCAACACGTTCGTCGTGGAAGATGCTGAAAGTGGAGAGACACGTACCCTCAAAAGCAAAAAATTCGTGATCAGTACGGGTTCCCGTCCTCTTGCGCCACCTATACCCGGATTGGAATCTTGTGGCTATCTGGATAGCGAGACTGTATGGGAATTAGAGGCGTTTCCCAACCGGATGCTTGTTGTTGGTGCCGGTCCAATCGGTGTTGAACTTGGACAGGCATTTCATCGTCTCGGTGCCGATGTGACGATAGCACAACGGAGCGGACGAATCTTGACAAAAGAAGATCTCAATGTCTCTGATCAGATGCTGCACTACCTCCGTGCAGATGGTCTCACTATCCGACTCAATACAAACATCAGGCAGGTGACCCAAGAACAAAAAGGCACAAAGGTGACCTTTAGTAGCAACGAAGACGGAAATGTTGAACAGACGTTCGACAAGATTTTAATCGCCGCAGGGCGTGCACCGAATGTCGAGGGTTTAGAACTTGAACAGATCGGGATACGGGTCGGTAGACGCGGCATCGAAGTAAACAACAAACTCCAGACGAGTGTGAAAAATATCTATGCCGCAGGCGATGTCATCGGACACTATCTGTTCACGCATGTCGCAGCGTTTCAAGCACAACTGCTCCTTCGAAATATTTTCTTCCCCTTCTCTAAAACGATTAACTATGCTGTCGTGCCGTGGACGACTTTTTGTGATCCAGAGGTCGCTCGTTGTGGGATGACCGAGGCAGAGGCACGCGAGAAATATGGCGATGTTGATGTGTTCACACTGGACCAAGGGGACGTTGACAGAGCCGTTGCGGAAAGCGAGACGCAAGGCTTCACAAAAGTTATCGCGAGCCGGTGGAACGGGAAAATATTAGGGGTTCACGTTGTGGGAGCCAATGCGGGAGAGGTGATCCACGAGTACGTTTTGGCGATGCAGATGGGGATTCCACTGCGGAAATTGAGCGGCATGATCCACGTTTATCCGACGTTTTCGAGCAGTACATGGCGTGTGGCAGGGAAATGGTTTTCGGAGGGAACATTGATTCAGACGCTGCGGAGAGCAATTGGGGTAGGCTAATATTTTCAAATAAAAAGGGATGCGGAGACAAACGTAAAAAAAAAGCTGGAAGCCATATTCCTAATTGGTTCCAAAAGATTCAGGGTCCTAACCTAACTCGCGTGTGCAACAGAGACTTGCAAATTACACCTTTTAGGAATTATGGCTCCGGCTTACCCAAGGAGGCTTACATAGACCTAAGCAATTTCTGTGCCAATAGAAAAAGGGCAATTTAAAGGGTAAGATTGCCTATTTTTTCAACATGTTCCGATAAAACTGATAAAAAAATAGACATTCGTCCGTTTTAGCCTTTTACAACTGCGATAGGACGGAGACGCGCGACGCGGCGTGAGAGTCCTGCTTTATCGACGACGCGGACGACCTCATCGACATCCTTGTAAGCTTCAGAGACCTCTTCTTGGAGCGTGCGCCTCCCTTCTGCCCGAACATAAATGCCTTGTGCCTCTAAATCTTTCTGGATAGAACGTCCTTTGGTCAAAGCAATTGCTTTTCTCCGAGAGAGAACCCGACCTGCACCGTGGCAGGTTGTGCCCCATGTCTCTGCCATCGCGCCCGGATTACCGACCAACACATAAGAGGCTGTCCCCATATCACCAGGGATCAGCACGGGTTGTCCAACCTTCTGATATTTTTCGGGGATCTCTGGATGTCCTGCGGGGAAGGCGCGGGTCGCTCCTTTGCGATGGATAAACAACTCGCGTTCTTTGCCATCAACGGTGTGTTTTTCAAACTTTCCGATGTTATGTGCCACATCGTAGACCAGTTCCAAACCGAGTTCATTTTCGGTTGTTCCAAAAAATTGCATGAAGGTCTGGCGAACGAGGTGCATGATACATTGCCGATTGTTCCACGCATAGTTTGCACTACACGCCATGGCAGTGATGTAGTCCTGTCCTTCCGGTGAGTTGATCGGTGCGGAGGCGAGCTGCCGGTCAGGGAGGTTGATGCCGTACCTTTCAGCAACCTTGACCCAACTCTTGACGTGTTCATCGCAGATCTGATAGCCGAAGCCGCGTGAACCGGTGTGAATCATGACACATACACTGCCTTCGCTTAACCCCATCGCGTCAGCGGCTTCTCGGTAAAAGATGCGGTCAACGGTTTGGACTTCGAGAAAATGGTTGCCGGATCCGAGTGTTCCAAGTTGGTTTTTGCCGCGCTCTAAAGCGCGTTGGCTTGCAGCATCGGCGTTAGCGTGTTGGAGAAATCCGGTCGCCTCGGTAAAGTTGAGATCACCTAGGTGTCCGTATTCACGCTCAATCGCCCAGAGTGCACCTTTTTCTAACATCTGCCGCTCTTCTTGGACGGTGAGTCGAATTTTGCCGCTTGATCCGACACCACACGGGACATTCTCGAACAATTTAGCGACGAGCGCTTTCCGCTTCCCTTCAAGCTGCGAGACATCAAGGTTGGTACGGATGAGCCGGACCCCGCAATTGATGTCGTATCCGATGCCTCCGGGAGAGACGACACCATCTGCTTGGGGATCTGTAGCGGCGACCCCGCCGATAACGAAGCCGTAGCCCCAGTGCAAATCAGGCATTGCGAGTGAGTGTTTGACAATACCGGGGAGATGTGCAACGTTTGCGACTTGTTGCAGTGCCTCGTCACTTTTTGACTGCCTGAGAAGTTTCTCGTTGGCATAGACAATACCATCAACGCGCATGCCTTTCATGTAGCTTTTCGGGATGCGCCAGCGGTATTCGTCAAGTTTTTGGAGTGTTATGTTTTGTTGTGCCATACATCTATTATACAACATTTTTCCAGATGACACAACATTTTTGTCTGAATCGCGGATTACAGAGATTGTACGAATTTCTGTGAACGGAAGGACAGGAGATAGTGGCGGGATTGCACATGGAGTAAGGTTTCGCCGTTGTAGGGCCATGCGAAATTCGGATCCAACCCATTTTCTACCATGAGCAAAAAAGAGTCGAAGTTGGCGACGCCGACGGCATGAAACCCAAGATAGGAGGGTTGATTGACGTCAGTTCCCTGGCTGATGAGGTACCGGTTAATCTCGTAATCTTTGCTTGGCCAGTGCGTGCCTAGGTCATTGTTGTTTACGTCGGCACCTGCCTCCATAAGTGCCTTGACTTTATCGAGATCTTTGATCCTAATACTTGCACTAAGGAGTGACAATATCCGATTTATTTTCACGTTTACGAGATCTGGTGCTTCAGCAAGCATTTGCTGAACTGCCTCTATATCTGCTGTTTCAAATTCTGCTTGTCAGCGTTCAATGAGTTTTGGGTTCATTTCACCTCCTTCAGTTTGTGGTACAACATATTCGAGTATGCCTACTTACAGGGCAGATATAGTTCTAAGCATCATTCAAAAGTGAGGCAGTTTCTTCGGTGATCTGCCATCCAACGTTTGTCTCAGACTGAACAAGTCCATCGGTCTGAAGATGGTCGAGAATACCAATAATAAGCGAGTTAGTATTGGCAGATGGCTCATTTACCTTGGGTATACCGAGACGTTGTCTAATCGGTTCATATTGGATAGGTCCCTCACCGGCTTCTCGGGATTCGAGTAAAACGGTGAGTACAGTTTCTTTAAGTTCAAACAAGGCGGTGCGGGCTCTCAGTTTGGTATCATTCATTAAATCTTTCCTTCGTTGAGGTTCAGGTAGCGGTCTGAGTTCCTTCAGTCGATTCTCGAAATCGGCGAGAGTAATCCCTTGAAACTCATTACTACCACAATTTTTAAAATAATGCCACTGGTTGGGATTACCAGTATTTGCAAATATGCCTAATTCTGTAGCTGAAGCGGAAAGGTAAGATTTTAACTGATCAATTCCGGGCATTCCTTCGCGCTTACATTCTACAATCACAACCATTTGTGTTGGATTATTATCTGTGTAAAGTACGATATCAGCAAGACGTCGTGAAGAACCCATTTGAATTCCTACTTCGCGTCGAGTGTAAAATCCGCTGAATTGAGGTCTGCTAAAATACCTTACAACTGACTGGATGACTTGCGGTTCGGTTAGCATTCTAATTTCCTTTGGTAAAAAATTTGTTCTGGGTTGAATGATCCTTGGGAAATAACTACTATACCTTGACTACTTTAATAGCTTTGGTCCCGCTCCCAGTTGATATTTTCTCAAATTTAACCTTCGTACCTTTCCGCAGTGAAGGAAGGTCTAAATGTTGAAACGCTGACCCGTTCACAGGAATTTCTTCACCTTCTTCATCTATTATGAAACCGTCAGTGATATTAGGATGCCAATGCTTTAACTCTCCAAAATACCATACCACAAATGATCTGGCATCTGGCCATATCTCTTCACAGAAACATTGCCATAATTTTTCTTCTCTATCAACAATTTCTGTTACGTCCCAAGTTTCTCTTCTTTGAAGTGAATCCATACTTTCATACACTATTTCTTGGGTTAACTTAAGATCCGAATTTCTCAATAAAGACTTTTGCTTCTCAGAGAAGGGTTGATTTCCCAATTCGTAGTTGAGCTTCTGTGTGAGGAGGGTTAGGTTTCCTATGCTTTGTTTTGCTCTCTCCCTTTCCTTTGTAAGGTTAGAATCCTGTGAATCCGGCAAGGTCCAGTTTTCTTGCCATTGTATGGGCATTACGTGTTCTCTCGTAAGCCGGTTGCTAAATTTCAACGCTTCTCTTAACGTGCTATCAGCGGCTGCTTTGAGGAGTTCAATGCGATATAGAATATAGCGTGTGACGACACGATTATTCATACTGTCATCTCCACACCGCGCCAAGGCCCGCCTAACATCATCATCATTTGGCCACTTGTCGGATGCCTCCAGACGCGATAGATACCCCCCTAATTCTCCTGAATCCCAATTGGCTTTACCAGCGGATCTGATAATATTAGCAAAGAGTTCACTATAGTTATGAGTACCTTGGTTGCTGCAAAGCAGACGTCGCATGGTATAGGATTCCAAGATATTGAAGATTGTTTCAAGTTCTTCGTAGGACATTTCTAATTCATTTACAATAAATAATATGAATGGGTGCAAACTGGTGATATTGAGATGTTTATAAAACCCCATTCGTTGTGCGATCAAGGTCATTCGCTTCATAGAATGAAATTCATCCCAACCCTCTGAATCGCATGAACAATCGACCATTACTCGATAAACTTTTGAATACTTCTTTAACTCAAGGAATTCAAATTCTACACCCTTATCTTTCACCAAATCTGCGCGATATTCCCGGTCATATATATAAAATAAGTCTCGATAGGCAATACTATCCTTTTTGAGTTTTGCCATGAGGAAATGTTGAAGAAAATGCTCAGATACCAGCATTTCTTCGTCAGCTGCGCTTAATTTTTTTGTCCAATAATCCTCTTCAAAATGCAGCCAGTGCTTCTCATGTAAATCTTCTACATCCTTACCACTGACTCGCGCTTTTAGAAAAATGTTATTTCTGAGATGATCGAATTCGTTAATTGTTCTACCTCTGGCATTAATAGATTCAAAAATTCTTTCAGAATTTGCATGCGAGTCTATCAATATTTGAACAACTTGGAAGTCCCTTAAAATGGTATCAAGCAAAAACATCATTCTGTTACGATCATCTTTTGGGTGAGGAGAATCTTCTGCAGTCATGTATTTCTTAATCTTCGATCTGAAAAAATTGTAGGCTCCTCGAATAGTTCCTCGACTCATGTTGACTTTTCCATCAATCAATGCCTCAAAAAACGCCTTATCTGTTTGAGTTGGAATGAGTTTATATTTTTCATCTGGATTTCTAAGTGCTGTATTGTCAAAACGGTTCGACAACAATCCAGAATTTGTTATGAACTCCTCTGCTTGATGGGCAATATCCTCTAAATTTTCCGAAAGACAAACATCAGAAATCGCACAGAGAATGATTTGAAAGGTTGTGAGTCGTTGCTGACCATCAATAATATCATATCCTGGGACGCCTCCGACTGTCCGCGGAAGCTGCCGCGTCACAATAGCACCAATAAAATGAGGAGTCCGATCTTGGTCTACCTCAACTTTGGCATTAACTTCAATTTTTTCTACAATATCTTGCCAAAGTGGTTCCCACTGATCGACTTTACTCCAGACATAATGACGCTGATAAACAGGAATTTTGAACTGTCTACGACCTCCGAACAAATCATGTACGGTAACAATCTCGGACTGCAACATTTATAAATCCTCCATTTTGTTGTTTCAGATGTTAGAATAATACCTTTTATTTTCTCCGCGCTGCCCACGGAATGCTTCTTCGATTCGAGATTATGCAGATGATCTCAATCTCATGCGGAATCGCGTAGCGCGTTGGAGTGTGGATCTGGTTTTCCAGGGTCAGATGTGTGACACACTTGGGTGTATCAAGTTCAGCGTATATTTAAAATCAATGGGACTTTACAACTTTTAAAGTGCCGAGAGTTCTGGTAGTTCTACCCATTTGCGGGTCTGCCAGGATTCCATACCTTTTTCTGCTAATTGCACACCCTTCGCACCGGCGAGGAGCGTCCACGGGAAGGGTTCATCGGCAACAACGTGTCGGAGAAAGAGTTCCCACTGTGCCCTAAAGGCATTGTCATAGTCTTCCTGCTCCGGGACCTTGAGCCAGCCATCAAAGAATTTAATGGGTTGCTCGATGTCGGGATTCCAGACAGGACGTGGGGTGCCGGAAAGGGGCTGGATCCAACAATCCCTCAAGCCTACAACGGCGGATCCGTTCAAACCGTCTACGTGTATGGTCAACAGATCATCGCGGCGGACTCTGACTGCCCAAGATGAGTTAAAATGTGCAATGATGCCGTTTTCTAATTCAAAGGTGGCATAGGCAGCATCTTCAGCGGTACTGGCATAAGGTTTGCCTTGCTCATCCCATCGTTGTGGAAGATGCGTGGCAGCGATACAGGAAACGCCTTTGACTGCGCCGAAAAGGTTGTCGATGACGTACCGCCAGTGGCTAAACATGTCGAGAATAATGCCGCCGCCGTCTTCGGTGCGGTAGTTCCACGAGGGACGTTGGGTCGGGATGGCATCGCCTCGGAAAACCCAATAGCCGAATTCGCCTCGGACAGCGATAATCTCTCCGAAAAAGTTAGCATCTATCAGGCGTTTCAGTTTCTGAATGCCGGGCAACCAGAGTTTATCTTGAACGACACCGCTCTTGAGTCCGGCTTTCGCAGCCTGTTCATAGAGGCGATAAGCGTCGGCGGTGGTGGTGGCAGTCGGTTTCTCACAATAGATGTGTTTGCCAGCGGATATTGCGGCTTGGACGGCATCGACGCGACGTGAGGTAACCTGGGCATCGAAGTAGACGGCGTAAGCATCATCGGCGAGCGCGGCGTCGAGGTCGGTGCTCCATTTTTCGACACCGGTGGTTTCGGATAACTTCTCCAATTTCTCAGGATTCCTACCGACGAGAAACGGATCGGGCATGATGACTTCGCCATCGCCGATCGGGATTCCCCCTTCTTCTGCAATCGCCAAGATGGAGCGGATCAGGTGTTGGTTTGTCCCCATTCTACCGGTGACACCGTTCATGATGATACCGACGCGATGTATTTTTTTAGTCTGATGGGTCATCTGTCTCCTACTATTTAACTACTTGTCTCAGAGGTGCTGTTGCATCCGGCACCGCCGTGGTAGCAGTTTCAAGGTTGTGGCTTTCCACTTCTAAGGGTTCGATCGACAACTGGTATCCGAGGACTTTAAGAATGGTTCCAAGTCTGTCAATCAGCGGTATATGGTCACTGGTGAGAGCGTCTGAAAGAACTTGTGGGTTGGTATCGGTTTCCTTGGCAAGCTCAGCAATTCCCCCTTGGGCTTCCACGACGGTTTCAAGTAAGAATAGAAATATGTCTGTATTCCGGTGGGTTTGGTAATCTTCAAGTGCCACTTGGAGGTGCCCAATCGCTTCACCGCGATCAGTGAATGTGTCAATAAGGTACTCGCGGTATGTTCTCATTTTTCTCATGAGTGCATCTCCTTGTATTCCAACCAATAGGCTTTTGCGTATCCAATATCACGCCTCTACGATGATTTGTCACCACCACAGAGCAGAAGAACAATGGTATTATCCACTTCACGAAAATAAATTCGATAACCAACCCCGAAACGAAAACGCAACTCAAAGACCCCGTCCCCCACAGATTTGTAATCTTCAAAATTGCCTAATTTAAGAGCCGCAAGTCGTGTCCGAATACGTTTTTGCGTTTTCTGATCTCGAATTGTGTTCAGCCATTCTGTGAAAGGTTCTTGACCATTCCGAGAACGGTAGATTTCTACTTCTCTCGGATATGTGTTACGCATCGTCTATTAATTCTGCTTTCTTATTTTACATCCAGTCCACGCGAAAATAGGTGAATAGGTCTAAGGTTTGTCGGTGCATTGGGGGGCTGCGCCTTCTGGGAGTGGTGGTGCGTCAACACCGGCTTTCGGGAGTGTGCCTGCGAGTTCTTGTTTCCAGTGCGCCACATCGCCAGCGGGTCCATAACAGTAGACCATGTGCATGGGTGTGTCACCGGTATTCGTCAATTGATGGAAAATCCAAGAAGGGATAAATACAGTCTGCCCGGCGGATATGGTTTGACGTTCCTCGCCGAGACACATTTCGCCTTCGCCTTCAACGATGAAGTAGATTTCTTCCTGTTCGTGGTTGTGCCACGGCACTTGTCCACCGTTTGGTTCTAAGACGACGAACCCCATGCAGAATTCGCCTATCTGGATCGGGGATGCGCCACCGACGAGATTTCTGGTCAGTCTACGGGCGGGATAGGTGCGCCCGTCCATTTCATTTATATCTGCGATTAGCATATATATTGCCCTTCCCTGATAGAGGAAAAAAGAAAGTCGGGATTCTAAAATCCCTCCTACAGAAGCCCTAAATGCCACTATTCAAAAAGTTCTGCCACCTGACAAGAAAAACCTTTGACAACCTCTTCACCGGTGAGGGTGTCATTCCGCGTGAGCAGCGTGATGTCAGTTTCCGAACGATAGACCGTTACTGTTTTAGACACAGGCTTAAGCACCCAGACTAACTGTGTCCCTGCTTCTAAATAAGCAAATGCTTTTTCTTCAACCCGATGTAACATATCTGTTGGAGAAACCACCTCAACAGCAAGATCTGGGGGAATTGGGAAAACTTTACTCAAGTCAGCAGAGATGTGGTCTGTTGAGAGAAAAGCAACATCTGGCACCAACACGCGTTCACCAACTCTAAAACCTGTCTCTGACACATAGATATCCCCTAACCGATTTTCACGAACGTACAAGCCTAACGGCAGAATAAGGTTCACACTAATCCTACCATGTTCCCCTGATGTAGGTGGCATCGATACTAATTCTCCTTTAACGTATTCATATCCCTCTAAATCGCTTTCAAGGAATTCCTCCAACGTCATCAAGACGGTTTCGGGAGTGAGACCTTCTTGGGTATTCATTTTTTACCTCCGCTTGCAACGCGCTCATCAAAAACACAGTACTTTCCACCATCTCAAGGCTACTTTAACGTGAGTTTGACATAAGCATATAGAACATCAACACCTAATGCGTATAAAGCATTCAAATTTGAGATGTTGGGTTTCGCTACATTTATCTATACGCCGGAATCATCGAAGAAGAATGTCCTCTCTATAAACAAGACAGATACTGGTGATTGTCCTCTCAACCCAGCCTACACTATTTAGAGGCTATACTTATACGCGCGAGGTAGGCGCGCGAATAAAGCGCGCCCTACCTAACAGTAACAATGTCCCTTAGCCTGTCCTAATCTTCGTCTTCAATGACAGCCTGTGCTGCGGCGAGTCGTGCAATCGGCACACGGAATGGGGAACAGGATACGTAATCAAACGCTAATCCGTGGCAGAATTTCACGGAATTTGGCTCTCCGCCGTGCTCACCACAGATACCGACTTTGAGGTCGGGACGTGTTGTCCGTCCTTTTTCAGAACCGATCTGCAAGAGACTCCCGACCCCATCTTGGTCAAGCACCTGGAACGGATCGTACTCGAGAACACCATTTCGGACGTAGTCATCAAGGAATTTCACAGCGTCATCACGGCTCATCCCGAATGTTGTCTGGGTGAGGTCGTTGGTGCCGTAGGAGAAGAATTCGGCTTCGGCGGCGATTTTGTCAGCGGTGAGTGCTGCGCGCGGCAGTTCAATCATTGTGCCAATAAGATATTCAACACGGGTGCCGGTCTCGCTAAACACGGCTTCTGCTGCTTCAACAACTACTTCGCGTTGCAAGGACAATTCGTTGATATGTCCAACGAGCGGGATCATAATCTCTGGTAAAACTGGGATGCCGCGTTTTGTGACATCAACGGCGGCTTCAAAGATTGCGCGTGCCTGCATCTCGGTTATCTCTGGGTAGACGATACCGAGTCTACATCCACGATGCCCAAGCATCGGGTTAAACTCATGCAATTCTTCAACACGCTCACGCAGTTTTTGTGGTTCAATGCCGATTCGCTCAGCAAGCTCGAGAATCTCGGCTTCGTTTTTCGGCAAGAACTCGTGGAGTGGTGGGTCGAGGGTACGGATAGTGACCGGATAGCCTGCCATCGCCTCAAAGATACCGATAAAGTCTGAACGCTGATGGGGCAGTAATTTTGCCAACGCCTCTTGGCGTTCTGCTGTGTCATCGGCGAGAATCATCTCACGAATGGCATCAATCCCTGTCCCGAAGAACATGTGCTCGGTACGGCAGAGTCCAATACCTTCTGCGCCAAATTGTCTGGCATTTGTTGCATCTTCGGGTGTATCCGCATTTGTGCGAACGCCTAAGGATCGGACCTCATCTGCCCATTCCATGAGCGTCCCGAACTGTCCACTCAACTCAGGTTGGATCAGTGCCACCTGTCCATCAAGGACATCACCTGTCGATCCGTTGAGTGTGATGAAATCTCCCTCAGCGTAACGTCTTCCTTCTGCATAAAATTCCGCTGCCGCTTCATTGATAAACAGGGATGAACACCCAGCAACACAACATTTTCCCATGCCGCGTGCGACGACTGCAGCGTGGCTTGTCATACCACCGCGTGCAGTGAGTATCCCTTCTGCAGCATCCATCCCACCGATATCCTCCGGTGAGGTTTCGGTCCGGACGAGAATGACCTTTTCTCCCTTGGCTGCGAGTTCTTCAGCGTGAAGTGCTGTGAAGACAACCTTTCCAACAGCTGCCCCCGGAGAGGCAGGCAAGCCCTGTGCGATAACTTCAACATTAGCATCCGGATCAACACTTGGATGCAGGAGCTGATCCAAGTCATTAGCGGGGACACGCGTCAAAGCGGTTTCCTTATCGATTAAGCGTTCTTCAACCATTTCAACGGCAATGCGGACAGCAGCTTGACCTGTACGTTTCCCGTTACGGGTCTGAAGCATGTAGAGTTTTCCATCTTGAATCGTAAACTCCACGTCTTGCATGTCGCGATAGTGCATCTCAAGGCTCAAGCCGATCTCGACCAATTCATCGTATGCCTGGGGTGAGATGTTTCTCAACTCGGCGATCGGCAGCGGTGTGCGGATGCCGGCGACGACATCTTCGCCCTGTGCGTTCATGAGGAATTCGCCGTAAAATTGGTTTGCACCGGTCGAAGGATTACGGGTGAAGGCGACGCCCGTACCAGAACTTCCGCCCATATTTCCGAACACCATCACCTGAACGTTAACAGCAGTGCGTCCGAGTTCTTCGGAAATATCGTTGAGACGACGATAGGTAATAGCCCGCTGGTTTCCGGAGGATTCAAACACGGCGTCTCGTGCCATATCTAATTGCTGCCGAGGATTATCAGGAAAATCACTCCCTGTGCGCTGTCTAACAACGTCCTTAAATTCTCGGACGAGTGCCGCTAAATCTGGGGCTTCTAATTCAGTATCTAATGTAACGCCTTTCGCCTTTTTCTTTTCTTCGAGTAAATGCTCAAATTCATCGTGATCGACGTTGAGTACAACGTTTCCAAACATCTGAACGAAGCGTCGGTATGCATCATAAGCGAAACGTTTGTTTTTGGATTTGGCGATCAGCCCCTGAACGGCATCATCGTTCAAACCGAGGTTGAGAATCGTGTCCATCATACCCGGCATTGAAACAGCAGCACCAGAACGGACAGAGAGGAGGAGTGGGTTTTCAGTATCACCGAATTTTGCGTCGAGCGTAGCTTCTAATTTCGCTAAATTCTCGTCAATCTGTTCGTCAAGTCCAGCGGGGTACCGTTTGTCATTTTCGTAGTATAATTTACAAACCTCAGTGGAGATAGTAAAGCCGGGTGGGACAGGTATACCGAGATTGCTCATCTCTGCGAGATTTGCCCCTTTTCCGCCGAGGAGGGTTCGCATTGTAGCGTCGCCCTCGCTTTCACTGCCTCCAAAGAAGTAGACATACTTTGGTTGTGGCATCAAAAGCCTCCTGTTATTTGGTTGTTAGTTGTCAGTTATTTAGATTGAATAAATAGTACGACTTGCTTCATCAAATTCGGGTTTAAACGGATCTGTCGAGAGATAAAGGATTTGGTACGGCTCATAAAGTTGAATATAACTCCAATTAACACCACACAAAACCTTTCCTTCATTTACTTTCTTGATGAATTTTCCTCGGAACTTGGCTCGCGTGCGTTCAGGCGGAAAATGTTCGGCGTGCCGAATTTGTTCATTCGTGACAATCCGTTCAATCTCATCACGATTTTCGAGGGTATAGTAGAGACTTTCCTCCTGACGTACATTATGGTATTTTAGATCCAAGTGTTTCACTTGCGGTGCATCCCAGTCAAACCCGCGTTTTGTGAGATACGCCTGTAGCCATTTCCACTTAATTACCCAATCCAATTCGCGGTCCAACTGCATTGGATCACTTTCCAAGCAAGTGAGGACGTATTCCCAGCGTGCCATAATTTGCGCTGTAGTCGAATTAGACTCGGCTTGCTCAAGGTATCGTTTTGCACACTCCAAGTATTGCCATTGCAGTTGAACTGCGGAGAGCCGTTTTCCGTTTTGAAGTTCAATCAGGTGTTTACATGTAATATCATCAGAAATATCACGTATGGCTTTGACGGGATTCCGGAGTGCAAAGCGTTGTTCAATGAAATTATCTTCAATCATACGGAGAATGATACCGGTTGTTCCGACTTTCAAGAAAGTGGAAAATTCGGACATATTGGAATCTCCGACGATAACATGTAAACGCCGATACTTCTCTCGGTCGGCATGTGGTTCATCGCGCGTATTGATAATCCCGCGTGCGGTTGTTGTTCCGATGGAAATTTCCTCTCGGATGTGTTCAGCACGTTGTGAGATAGCGTAATAGCCACGATGTTTAGGCTTGATTTTTCCTGCGCCTGCGAAGACCTGTCTCGTTACAAAGAATGGAATTAACTGCGCTGCCAATTGACGGAAATCGACATGGCGCTCCATCAAATAGTTTTCGTGGCATCCATAAGTATTCCCCGGTGTATCTAAATTGTTTTTAAAAATAGAGATTTTTCCGTAGAATCCATCGTTGCGCATGCGCCGTTCCGCTGTTCCTGCGAGACGCGTGATAATGCGTTCACCCGCCTTATCATGAGCAACAAGTTCAGCGACATCGTCACATTCTGGGGTGGCATATTCTGGATGGCATCCTATGTCTTGATAAAACCTCGCACCGTTTTCAAGAAAGACATCAGGGTACATTCTCCCGGCAACGATTTCGCGGAAGAGGTACATCACGACGTTCTGGACAGTGAGTGTTTTTCTACGCGGAACATCAGGCGTCCAGATGATTCCGAATTCAGTTTCCAGTCCGTAAATTCTACGATTCATCAGTTACCCCTTAACAAGTATTTTTCGTTACGAGAGCCTGTATTTGTAAACAAACAGTGAATGTCAGACGCTTAAAATCACGATAAAAGGTCTGTAACCTCTTCAGTGGAGAGTCGCCGAAACTTACGACGCCCAGCGGACTGTTCCAGACACGCTACCTCTATTGTTTGCGGAGTGACTTCATAATCATCCGTATCCGTATCCGCTTCAACAGTCTGAAAGGTCTCTGTTACAAGTCGGAGTGCCGCTGGTATCTCTAATCCATCAGTGTAGTTCTGTTCAAGAATTTCTGTTATTGCCTCGGTGCGTCCACCGATAACGGCATACTTTTCCTCTTCTGAATAGATACCGTCGAACGCAATATGATAAATTTGGTTATTTTGTTGCCCAGATGCCGTTTGTGTCCCTGTCATACCAACTTCACAGACAAGAAGTTCAATCTCCAGGGGCTTGGAATCCCATGCTTGCGCGACTGCTCCCATGTGTTGCGAGTAGAGGTTAGTCAACCACTTTGCCGTGACATCCTCTCGGTAGTAGCGAAAGCCTTTGATCTCAGATTCTCGGATACCAGCGACGCGTAAGGCTTCATATTCAGCAATCCTACCTGCTGCTGCAAGGGCAATTCGGTCGTAAATTTCAGAGATTTTATAGATAGTTTTACGTGGGTTTTCAGCGACCATCAGGAGTCCATCTTGGTATTCTAAGACGACGACCTCCTTCGCCTGTGCGATGCCGCGACGGACGAAATCCTCTTTATCCTGACGAATTTGTTCCGGTGAAACATAATAGGGTGTGGACATATCTGTGTTTTTGTTGGTATCCCAAGGCGTAGGAAGGAGGTAGCGATATTGGTTAGCTTACCTACAGGAACGTTGAATTCAAGACTATAGGCGTGATATTAACTCCTGATATAGTTCTTCAACGGTCGCCTCAGGAACGTCGGAGACCCCTTCTTCAGTAATGGTGTAAAGCGTTGGAAAGATTTTTCGGATGAGATCAGGACCACCCGTTGCAATATCTTCATCAGCGGCATCCCAGAGTGCTTCTGCGACGACTTCGAGTGCTTCCTGACGGGTGATCTCTGGATTATACCGTTTCTTAAGGGTTGCGCGAGCGTCTTTACCGCCGGAACCGATCGCATAATAGTCGTCTTCTTCATAGCGACCCCCGACAGCATCATATTTGAAAATCCGGCCGCGTTGTCGCTTGAGATCATAACCGGCAAAGAGGGGCAAGACGATTAATCCCTGCATGGCAAGTCCGAGGTTTGAACGTACCAAGTGAGAGAGAAAGTTTGCCTGCCCTTCCAAGCTGAGGCTCATCCCCTCAGTTTTTTCATAAAATTCGACTTCAACCTGGAAGAGTTTAGCCATCTCGATGCAGGGGCCAGCGGCTCCAGCGACAGCGATTGCGGAGTGCCGATCAACTGGATAAACTTTCTGAATTCGCCGTTCGCCGACCTGATAACCTTCTGTAGCCTGTCGGTCTCCAGCCATGACAACACCGGCATCATAGACAACAGCAAGGACGGTAGTTCCTTCATAATGCCGGAACGATGGCTCTGCTGCAGGAGAATTTGGGACAGTATTAGATGAATTAAGCGCCGCTAACAACTCAGGGTGGCGACGCTTAATAATTTGAAAGAAGTTGGAGGTGCCGTAATCATTGAGGTCGAGCACTCCTACTGCCCTCCCCGCTGAATATAGTTCTCGACGAATTCCTGTGAATCTTCTTCCAAGATTTCATCGATCTCGTCAAGAAGTGCATCTAAGTCCTCGACAAATTCTTCGTCGACTTCACCGTGCTCAACGTTCGGTTGGATGTCTTCGGTCTCATCGACAGAGCGATCAAGGTGTTCCTGTTGTTTTTCAGTTGACATTGTTTTCTCCTTTCATAGTTATCAGTTTTCAGTTATCGGTTTTCAGTTAAAGAGGTTTGTGGCTGTTGCGTCCGTTCACCTGCCACAAGCACTATCAACTACTAACAACCAACAACTGACAACTACTTTGAAGCTTCGCCTCGAATTTCTTTAACGAGCTCCTCCGCAGTACAGTTATTCAGTAGTTCGCCAACGATCTGTTGTGTACCGAAGTGGGGACGATCCATCATAATTTTGTCAAGTCCGCCTGATTTACTTATAAAAATCATTGAGTTCCAACTTGCGCTATAAATGTGCTTCGGAAACTTTCGCAAACAGGTCCCACGAAAATACGCGCGCGTATCTACAGGTGGATAATGCATTGCATGCACGATTTCTTCATGACTCAGTAGACGCTTAACGTGCCCATTTTTCAGCAGTCTAATGTAAAGCCCTTTGTCTGGACGAATATCATGGTACTGCAAGTCAAGCATTCGGACATGTGCGTCGTCCCATTGATATCCGTGTCGCTTCCGGTAAGCATCCAATAATTTCTTTTTGATAATCCAGTCGAGATGTTGGCTCAGCCGCCTTGGATCAATTTCTAAGTTATCGAGTACATATTGCCATTTCTCAAGGACATCTTCGACTACCGGTGTCCGTTCTTTAGGTGTGAGGTGTTGCTTTGCGAGTTCAAGATAGGCGCGTTGCACCTCTATCGGCGTCCACTGCTCCCCGTTTTCGAGTTCTATCGGATTTTTGCAAGACAGATCGCGCGAGATATGCTTTATAGCGGCGACTGGCTCCTTCAAACTAAACTGATCTCCGACAACACCTTTCTCGATTAACTGAAGCACGATGCCAGTAATGCCAGCTTTGAGATAGATGCTGAATTCAGACATGTTAGAATCACCGACGATGACGTGCAAGCGTCGATAGATTTTATCATCAGCATGTGGTTCGTCGCGCGTGTTAATCAAGGGGCGATTCACCATAGTACTCAACCCGACTTCTTGCTCAAAGAAATCGGCACGCTGAGAAATTTGATAAGCTGCGGTATCAGTTGCGTTTTCTGACCCAACTTTGCCGCTTCCGGTGATAATAATCCGAGTGACAAGGAATGGAATTAACCCGTCAACGATAGTCTCAAACGCTACCTTTCGGGACATGAGGTAGTTTTCATGCGCGCCGTAACTATGTCCTTTGTAATCGGTATTGTTTTTATATATGATAACCTCTTGGTTATCCAGTAGCAAACGTTCAGCGGCGACCCTACTGACCTCTAATATTAATTCTCCTGCCTTCTCATACAGGAGCAGATCGCGTGGATTGGTGCATTCCGGCGTGCAATACTCAGGATGGGCGTGATCTACATAATAACGTCCGCCGTTTATCAAGATGTCATTGACTGTACTACTCGTGTCAGCCTCCGTGACAGCAGTTTCCATTTCCACCTGAAATCCGCGCGCGTCCATCAACGGGGTTTCTTGTTCATAATCCCACGTGACAGAAGTCGCGCTGCTCGGTAGATCGCCTCTGCAGGTTTTATAAGCGTTGACGACCAGCGTCGAAGCAGCGACAGGATCTTGTTCACGTGCATTTTTGACTGAGATACCGTACTCAGTCTCTGTTCCCATTATTATAGGTATTTCCATTTTTCCCTACAAAGCTACAAACCGACCGGAAACTTCACATTTAAAACCGTTAAAGGAAAGTGCCACCACGGGTCACACGAACATTCTGTTTTTTCTCCTGTGCGGGTTCATTAATCAATGCACGGATGTTCACAATCTTCTCGCCTTTGCGTCCTGAAATTTTTGCCCAATCATCAGGATTCGTTGTGTTTGGGAGATCTTCGTTTTCGTGATATTCCTCTCGGATAGCTGCCTTAAGATCCTCAAGTTGCATACCCTTATCCACTCCGTCGGAGCTGATAAATCGCTTGATAGCCGTTTTTTTGGCGCGTGAAACGATGTTCTCAATCATTGCACCACTGACGAAATCCTTGAAAAAGAGCGTTTCCCGTTCACCACGTGCGTAAGTTACCTCAATGAACCGGTTCTCATCTGTAGTTGCGTACATATCGTTTGCGGCTTCATCAATGAAGTGTTTCGCGATTGCCTCCGTATCGCCATCAAACTGTTGATAGACGTTTTCGGCAAACGGCAAACCTGGTGTGAGGTATATGCCGAAGATGTCCTTGGCGCCCTCAAGGTGAGGTCGATCAATTTTAATTTTAATATCAAGTCTACCGGGGCGTAAAACCGCCGGATCAAGTAGATCCTGACGATTGCTTGCCCCAATGACAATCACGTCCCGTAGATTCTCGACCCCATCAATTTCAGCGAGAAACTGTGGCACAAGCGTTGATTCCATATCCGATGAGATTCCCATGCCCCTGGAGCGGAAGAGCGAATCCATTTCATCAAAGAAAATGATAACTGGAAAACCTTCTCTGGACTTATCACGCGCCTTCTGGAAAATTTCCCGGATCTTACGTTCGGTTTCGCCGACGTACTTATTTAGGAGTTCAGGTCCCTTGATGTTAATGAAATAACCACGGACTTCCTCTCTACCGGTCTGTCTCCGGACGCGCTCAGCAATACTACTGGCGACAGCACGAGCTATCAAGGTCTTACCACAACCAGGGGGCCCGTAAAGGAGAACCCCTTTCGGCGGTGAGAGGTTAAACTCTTGGTACTCCTTCGGATAGAGGTATGGCATTTCTATAGCATCTCGAATTGCCTCTATCTGTGTATCAAGTCCACCGATATCAGTATAACCGATATCCGGTACCTCTTCGAGTAGGAGATCCTCAACTTCCCGTTTCGGAAGTTTTTCCATGAGCATGCTCGTTGCATGGTTGAGGAGTACGTTATCTCCGGCTTTCAAAGATTCTTCTTTGAGAGATGCAGCGACTCTAACGACGCGTTCTTCATCGGTACGAAGGCTCACAATGGCGAGTTCATCCTCAATTCGTTCTTTAATTTTGACGACGTCTCCGTGTCTTTCAGCGGCTTTAATACCGACGACATTCATACCACTATTAACAATGACTTCTTGTCCGATTGAGAGATCTTGTTCCTTGAGCCCGGGGTCAAGATTGACGCGCCATTTTCTGCCACTGATATCAATATCGATGGTCCCGTCTTCATTCGCGCCGAGGAAAACCCCATAGTTATTCGGCGGTGCGCTAAGCTGGGCGACCTTTTCCTTGAGGATCTGAAGTTTTTCTTTTGCCTCTTGTAGGGTACCGGTCAACTTCTTGTTACGACGGTGTGCTGTCATCAACTCACGTTGCATTTCATAGAGTCGACTTTCAAGGTCTTTGACATAGACTGCACGCTGCTGCTGCCGCATGCTTTCGAGCTCACCTTGAAGCATATCAATCGTCCCTTGGAGTGTGCGCATCTGCTGTTGATACCAGACGACATCAAACGTCTCTTGCTCCTCAAAGGCATCCTTGGAATTTCCTCTTTTGATAGCCATACGTGAAGTTCTCACTTTCCGAAGCGATTTTTCGATCTCACTTGTAACGGTGAAGATCGGATACGCGAATAACCAGACTTGATTGGGCTTGAGATTCCAACCCAACACTTTTATTTATTAGAGTATAGCACATCGAAAAAAACTGTGTCAAGAAAAAGTTACAACTTTCGCCTTGCCAAGATTTTCAGCGGATTCTGTATCAGCAAGCATCTCAATCTCACGACACACGCGTTTGTAGTAGCGATTAGGGAAACAAATCAAACAGACCTATTTCAGCCTCTAAAGGTCGTCATCATCTTGTTCTGCGTTTTCGGGAATAGCACCAGCCGTCGGTGCGGGTGCGAGACTCAGTGCTTCCCGTATTTTCGCTTCAATTTCCGCTGCAATATCAGGATTATCTTCTAAGTACCTCTTCGCATTGGTTCTGCCTTGACCAATTCGCTCACTGTTGTAGGCGAACCAAGAACCACTTTTCTGAATAAATTCTCGATCAACGGCAATATCCAAGAGATTTCCCTCTTTAGAGATACCCTTTCCGAAGGTAACGTCGTATTCTGCCTCTTTAAAAGGCGGTGCGACTTTATTTTTGACGACTTTAACCCGCACACCGCTCCCAAGGATTTCAGTGCCATCTTTGATTTGGCTTCCGCGGCGGAGTTCCAACCGGACGGATGCATGGAATTTAAGCGCGAGACCGCCAGGGGTGGTATCCGGGTTGCCGAACATGATGCCAATTTTTTGTCGAATCTGATTGGTAAAGATAACACACGTCCGAGATTTATTGGTAACACCAGATAACTTTCGGAGTGCCTTTGACATCAAACGCGGTAGCAAACCGACGTGTGCGTCACTCATCTCACCCTCAATTTCGGCTTGAGGTGTTAAAGCTGCCACAGAGTCGACGACGACGATGTCAATTGCGCCGCTGCGAATGAGGGTTTCGACAATTTCTAACGCTTGTTCTCCGGCATCAGGTTGTGCGATCAACAAGTTCTCCATATTGACGCCAATACTGCGAGCATACGTCGTGTCAAGTGCATGCTCAACATCAATGAAGACAGCTGTACCACCCAATTTTTGTGCTTCAGCAACAATGTGAAGTGCCAAGGTGGTTTTTCCTGTACCTTCATGTCCGAAAATTTCAACGATCCTGCCACGCGGGACGCCACCAACACCAAGTGCGAGGTCAAGTGAGAGAGCACCAGTTGGAATTGCTTCAACAGGCACAATTTCGTCGCCAGCCAAGCGCATAATGGCACCTTTGCCGAATTCACGTTCTACTTGTGAGATCGCCTGATCAATGGCTTTCTGTTTTTGTTCGTCTTGCATGTTTTTACATTTCTCCTTCGTGGCATTTATTGCCAAAGATGGGTGCTTTTGTATTGTTGGATTACGCAGAAAAATGATATACGTTCAAGGGTGTGTAGATTGCTCCGTTAGGGTGAAGTTGGCTCTGCATGAGTGTGATTTCGTTCACGCGCACAACAGCACTATCAATTGTATCATATTGACGCAGCGCGTCTTGTAACGACTCCAGATTCATTGGAACTTTGATTCGTGCGAGTGTAAGGTGTGGATGGAAGCGATTGTCTATTGGCAAACCGAGCTGCTTCAACGCAAAATTCACAGATTTCGCAAGACGTGAGACAATCAAGTCTCCTTGTTTTATACCTACCCAAAGCACACGCGGACGGATAAAATTTGGGAATGCACCAACACCACCGAACTCAATAGAAAACGGAGCCTGCGCCTCCACGACCTTCTGAATTGCCTCACTCATAACGTCAATCGTTTCAGGTTGGACATCACCAAGGAATTTTAAGGTAAGGTGGAAGTTTCCAGATTTTGTCCATGAAGCCCTATGAATCTTGGACCGGAGGCATGTCTGCACGGGCTTCAATAACTCCTGTATCGGTTGTGGTATTTCAACTGCTACAAAACAGCGAACAGTATCTCTTTTAGTTGCCACTATCACGCCTCTGTTTCGGAATCATAGTTCGTTAAATGAATCAGGGCGAATAAAAATTTGCGGTTGTTGATGAGAAATTCCACCCCAGATGCGACAGTAAGAATTAAGGGTATCAGCATCATAAAAAAGATGGCACCGTGATTCCGCACAATGAGAGTAGGATTCAACGTGTTCTGAAGAGCGAGTAAACCTAAACCGAGACCGATGACAATCAGTTGCGAAGTCATTTTATATTTTCCCCATTGGCTTGCGGAAACGACTTGCCCATACTTTGCGATGAAAACGATTCGTAGGAGCGTGACGAGGACTTCGCGACCGAGGATGATAACAACCATCCACATAGGAATGAGTCCACCATCAACGTGTTTAAAGAGCGCGAGACAGATTAAAGCGGCACCAACTAACAACTTGTCGGCGAGGGGATCCATAAATGTTCCGAAACTGGTCACACCTTGTTTTCGTGCGACCCTACCATCAAGATTGTCTGTGAGCGCTGCGAGGAGAAAAATAATGAGCGCGGGGACCATCATATCTGCCTGAAAGCAGAATATGAAGGGAGGTATCAGGAACAACCGTAAGAGCGTTAGAAGGTTTGCCAACCGTAAAAGTGTACTGAAATTCATAATATAGTGTCGAAACCTTAGAAATAACCCACAATTGGAAATATTCTAATTTTCGGAAAGATCGATTACCTCAGCATCTTTAGGCACAACAAACCTGAAAAGATCCGGTGCGAGTGTTTTATCTCTTTCAATCTGCGTGAGCGTAACAATGACACTCTGACGGGTTCCGTCCTCAAACTCGGTTTTGTAGCCAAATTGCACGGGGAGCCACTCACTGGATTTCACCCAGATCTGAAGCGATTCTTTCGCGTTCGTACTCACCATGTGACGCTTGGGTTGTAATTCTATTTGATGGACTCCTTTCGGATTCGCGAATTCGTCAGGAATAAGTGCCATGTCATAGTTTTTCTGAACATCTTCAAGCGATGCCCCGATGCCGGGAAGCAATTCCCTACGTTCAGGGTTGTTCCATTTCATCTTATTGACTTGGTTGAGTATCGGTGTATACGTCCAACCATATTCACCATCCAAAACAGTGAGTTGGACGACTTTCGAGGGATCTTTCCGATCGACGTATTCCTTGCGGAGCAGATTCGGTTTACGAAATATAAACTGCCCGCGAGCGACGCTTTTTTTGTCAGCAAACAGCGTCGTCTCCTCAAAGTTTGCACTGAAATTCTCAGATTTCTCATAAGCCGTTTTGAAATTTTGAAAAATCTCATGAACACTTTGTGGATGCGCAGGGTTAGCACACAGCACTGAAAGGAGCATTACTGTTAATATCCAATTGCGAAAACCTGAAAATTTTCCTAAAACAGTGCCCGAATAGGTTGGTCGGATCATCATCCTCTCCTGTCTACCAAATTGTGCTTTGGCAATCTAATTTCTTCTAATAGTATAGCACACTTTACTTTTGAATGTCAATCTTTTAATGTCAGTTTTCAGTTGTCAGTTATCGGTTTTGGGCAGTCCGTGATGGGCTGTCTGTCTGAATCAGGGATTATCACAGATTGATCGGATTTCTCGAATTTTGAGGTTTCTCGTGCATCTAACGTTTTTAGTACAGTGCCTCAATTGAACTACTTTTCAATTGGCTAATCGTGTCCAATCTGTCAGAATAACTTCAGTATCCTTGGACTCGTCTAATGCACAAACGACGAGACGTTCTAAAACTTGGGCAATGGATGGTTCCCGGAATACTGCCTGAAACCAGTTAGCAAAAGTTTTGATTGCGTCTGGAGATTCAGCAGATACCCAGAAGATGACCCGACAAAAATCGAGACCTTCGTCTACCCATTTTTCGGAAATTTGGACGTCTTGTGGAAAACCGCGGAAGGTCGGTAAAAAATCGGCGATTAAGAGCACGAACTCCTGATTGAGATAGGAGATCTCTGGAAGTATATCGAAATGGACAGCATACTTATGTGAATACGCTGAATCTTGCGGTTTCTCATGTCGGTTTTGCATGTGATTTCACAGACTTTAAGGGCGGAGTCGGGAATCAGAGACTGTTCATTTAATTTTAAACCTCACCATAAATGACCGTAGCGTTTAAGTGGACATCGTGGGTTTGGACGTGGTATACTATTATACTGTACAATACATTAATATTATACCTTAAGGACACAATATATCTATGGCAGATTCTGAGCGGATAACATACCTTAAAAATGAAATGAAGCAGCGGATTCTGGTTCTTGATGGTGCGATGGGTTCACTGTTGCAGACCTATCGGTTGACAGAAGCAGATTTTCGTGGCGATCAGTTCGCTGATCACCCGTCTGAACTCAAAGGTTATAACGACCTGCTCTCTATCACACAACCGCACATCGTGCGGGAAATACACGCGAATTATTGCAGGGCGGGTGCGGACATCATAGAAACAAATACGTTTACCAGTACATCTGTGTCAATGGCAGATTATCAGCTTCAGGATATCGCGTATCAGGTAAACTACGAAGCCGCATGCATCGCTCGCGAGGTAGCAGATAAATGGACATCAGCAAATAAACCGCGCTTTGTCGCTGGAAGCATGGGACCTACCAACCGGAGCTGCTCAATCTCTCCGAATGTAAATGACCCTGGGTATCGGAATATTACCTTCTCACAACTTGTTTCTGCCTATACAACACAAGCGGAAGGCTTAATCGATGGTGGTGTCGATCTCCTCCTTGTCGAAACCGTCATGGATACGCTTAACTGTAAAGCTGCTCTCTTCGCCATTCAAACCCTCGCTGAAGCACGAGGTGTTGACATTCCGCTCATTGTCTCCTCCGACAGGAGCGGTGGGGGCGGCAGAAATCTTTCCGGACAAACTGTTGAAGCTTTTTGGAACTCCGTTCGGCACGCAAATCTGCTTGCTGTCGGTTTAAACTGCGGTTTCGGTTCTCAACAGATCCGTCCGTACCTCGCTGAAATGGCGAAAATGGCTGACATACCTCTTATCTGTTATCCAAACGCTGGACTTCCCAACGAACTCGGACAGTATACACAGACCCCAGAAGAAATGGGCAATTGGATCCACGAATTCGCGCAAAATGGGTTCCTCAATATCGTCGGGGGCTGCTGTGGGTGTCAACCTGAACACATCGAAACTATGGTCAAAGTCGCTGCTGAATACGCACCGCGGGAACCCGTGCCGCAGGCGCGTGCTTGCCGACTCAGCGGTTTAGAAGCGTTCAATATCACCTCCGACTCTCTTTTTGTTAACGTTGGCGAACGGACAAACGTAACAGGATCCCGCCGATTTGCGACCCTCATTAAAAATGAGGATTATGAGACTGCTTTAGAGGTTGCCCGCGACCAAGTGGAAAATGGTGCCCAAGTCATCGATATTAACATGGATGCGGGCATGTTAGATGCCAAAACTGCAATGGTTAAGTTCCTCAATCTCATTGCGGCAGAACCGGACATTAGTCGAGTGCCTATTATGCTGGATTCCAGTCGGTGGGAGGTTATAGAAGCAGGTTTGGAGTGCATTCAGGGGAAGGGTATCGTCAACTCAATCAGTTTGAAAGAGGGTGAAGCGGACTTCTTAGCAAAAGCTCGGCAGATTCGTCAATACGGTGCTGCGGTTATTGTCATGGCGTTCGACGAGGCAGGTCAAGCCGACACTTACGAGCGGAAAGTGGAAATCTGTCGTAGGGCATATCAACTCTTGACGGAAGAGGTCGGGTTCCCACCAGAGGATATTATCTTCGATCCGAACATTTTCGCTGTCGCCACCGGTATTGAAGCGCACAACGAATACGCGAAGGCGTTTATTGAAGCGTGCAAAGAAATCAAAGCCACTTGTCCGGACGCTCTGGTGAGTGGCGGCGTGAGCAATATTTCATTTGCTTTTCGCGGCAATGATCGGGTTAGAGAGGCGATGCACGCGGCATTCCTCTATCACGCCATCAATGCCGGTATGGACATGGGAATTGTCAACGCTGGACAGCTTGCTGTTTATGACGACTTACCCAAAACACTTCTGGAAGCAGTGGAGGATGTACTATTCAACCGTCGATCAGACGCCACAGATCAACTTGTTAATATCGCTAACACGCTACAGGGGAAAGGGAAAAAGAAGCGTGTGAGTCGAAAATGGCGAAAATTGTCGGTTGAGGAGCGGCTCCGTCACGCATTGGTCGAAGGAATTCTCGAATATGTAGAAGCTGACACAGAAGAAGCACGACAAAACTATGAACGTCCTATACAGGTAATCGAAGGACCACTGATGGACGGTATGAACCGGGTCGGAGAACTTTTCGGTGATGGCAAAATGTTCCTGCCGCAAGTGGTTAAAAGTGCCCGAGTCATGAAAAAGGCTGTTGCCCACCTTGTACCGTATATTGAAAAGGAACAGGCAGAAGGGGGTATTCAATCCAGAGGTAAGATTGTGATGGCGACTGTAAAAGGCGATGTACACGACATCGGGAAGAACATCGTCGGTGTTGTGCTTGGATGCAACAACTACGAAGTCATCGATCTTGGTGTGATGGTGCCTGCGGAAGACATTCTGGAAACAGCACGAAAGGAGAACGCCGATATTATCGGGTTGAGTGGTCTTATCACGCCATCGTTAGATGAGATGGTACACGTCGCTGAAGAGATGGAACGTGAAGGTGTCCGTACTCCGCTTCTCATCGGTGGAGCAACCACATCAAAGGTCCACACAGCTGTTCAAATTGAGCCTACTTATAGCGGCTTAACAGTTCACGTCAAAGATGCCTCCCGAAGCGTTGGTGTTGTCAGCAATTTGATGAGCGAAGAAAAGCAGCAGACGTTCGCTGAGCAGACGCGTGAAGAATATGAAAAGATCCGGGAACGCCGTGCTAAAAACCGGAAACAGGCGAACTTACTGCCTTTCCCCGTCGCGCAAGAACGGAAATCCACACTGGATTGGAGAAATTACCGACCGCCTACACCGGAACAGATAGGCACTAAGGTCTTTGATGACTATCCGTTAGCGAAACTCGTTGATTACATCGACTGGAGCCCTTTCTTCACGACTTGGGGACTGCGCGGTAAGTATCCGAATATATTGGAGAACCCAGAAGTCGGCGAGGAAGCCCAAAAACTCCTTAAAGATGCGGAAACGCTCCTGCATACCATCGTCGAAGAGCAGAGATTTCAGGCGCGTGCTGTCGTGGGACTTTTTCCTGCCAACGGTGTTGGTGAAGATACCGAAATCTACGGGGACGCAGCGCAGACGGACGTAATCGCTACACCGGTTTTGGGTTCAGGCTGTCCTTGCTGTTCACGGAACGCAGCGCAGACGGACGTAATCGCTACACTGCACCACCTACGCCAACAGACGGAACAACCCTTTATGAGACCTAACCTCAGTCTCGGTGATTTCATTGCCCCCAAAGCCACCCAAATCCAAGACTACATCGGGGCATTCGCTGTGACAACGGGTATCGGTGTTTCGGAACTTTGTGCGGAGTTTGAGGAGCAGCAGGACGATTACAACAGCATTATGACGAAAGCATTGGCAGACCGATTGGCAGAGGCTTTCGCGGAGCAGATGCACCAACACGTCCGCACAACGCTCTGGGGTTACGCTGATGATGAAACGTTGGATAATGAAGCCTTAATTGCGGAAAAATATCGCGGGATTCGTCCAGCACCGGGATATCCTGCCTGTCCCGATCACAATCAAAAGCGAGTGTTGTTCGACCTATTAAAGGTTACGGAAAATACTGGCATTTCTCTCACCGAGAGTCTTGCGATGTTTCCAGCGGCATCCATAAGCGGTTGGTATTATTCGCATCCAGAGGCGCGGTATTTCAGTATCAGTAGAATTGGGGAAGATCAACTTGTGGATTATGCAGGACGCACGGGCATGGAATTGGAAACGGCGAGGCGTTGGCTGAAACCGCTGCTTACATGAAATTACCCTTGTAATTAAAGGAACAGGGTGGTGAAACTTAGTTTACCACCCTATTTTTTGTTAATCTGACGTTAAAGCTGCGCTTTCATATTGAAGTACACGCACGTCTTTAGCAATCAATCGTTAGGTTTGTACAAACCAACACAGTTCCCACTTGGATCAAGGAACATGGCGAAGGAACCGACGTCTCCAGGAATGACCTGAGGAGGTACACAGGTTTTACCACCAAGATTTTCAACCTTCTCAAGCGACGCTTGGAGGTCGTCAACCTGAATATAAACTGTGACATAGTTAGAAGATGGCATATCGTCAGTTGTTGGGAGTATGTGTCCCATTATTCCGTGTTCGGCTGCCGGATCCAGTTCATAAATGCCACTAGGATCCGGGCTGGAATTCCAACCAAAGGCGGCACTATAAAACTCGCTTAACGACTTACCATCCCTACCTGCTATCTCAAAATGCATGACAGGATTGCCCATTGGAATTTACTCATTATTTAAAATAAATTATTTTATATTAAGCAATTATAAATAAACTATTTCTAAAATGCAAATTAATTTTTCCATCCCAGAATGGAACTGGAAATAGCGAGACGTTACCTACAAATACCGCAACATAAAATTGCCTTAATAATTATATAGATCAGGGTATGAGACTCCCTCCATCGCCCTATTTTCTTATTACTTTTCGCGTTAAACCTACGATTCCATGCCAAAGCGATTAACCATCATATCTTAGATTGATATAAACCGATGCAGTTACCACTTGGGTCGAGGAACAGTGCGAAAGAACCCATGCCACTCGGAATAGGACGCGGCGGCACAAGTGTCTGCCCTCCACAACTTTCTATTTTCTCAAGCGATGCCTGAAGATCATCTACCTGAATATAGATGGTAATACCGTTATCAGAACACATATCGTCGGTTGACGAAAATATGTGTCCGTCTACGCCGTTTTCTGACTCTGGGTCTACGCTGTAAACACCGTGTGTATTATAATTAATATTCCAACCAAACAAGGAACTATAGAACTTACTTAACGCCTCACCATCCCTGCCTGATATTTCAAAATGTACGACTGGATTTCCCATTGAAACCTCTCCTTTTTTTCATCTTAAGTATACACATATCGCCCCGCTGGGGCTTATAGATACGTACTACGACACACCCGCTATACACATATCGCCCCGCTGGGGCTTATACCGATTAAAACTACTTGGATTTCCTTATGATTGCAATAACCCAATGCGGTTACCGCTTGGGTCCTGGAATATAGCGAAGTGACTTGCATTCCCCGGTATGGCTTGGGGTTGTATGAGGACCTTTCCTCCAAGATTCTCAGTCTTTTCTAATGTTGCGTGTATATCATCAACTCGAATATAAATGATAACAAGGTTTGGAGGATCTGTTTCGTCAGTTATTTGAAATAGATGTCCCTGTATCCCTTCGTCTGACGCCGGATCTGCGATATATAATTGGTCTGCGAGTGGAAAAACACCCCATTCAAATACTGAACTATAAAAATCAATTAGCCCTTTCACATCCGGTCCACCAATTTCAAAATGTACGACTGAACTTCCCATTCGGATTCTCCTTTCTCCATCTTAAGCATGTTAGAATAAATTATACACAAAACTGGTGTCCAAAATGCAAATCATTTTTCTAAGTCTTCTGCATTTGGGGTTGATATTCAAGCAAATTTCTGTTATAATTGAACTTCAAGATTTTGGAGGTGAATATTATGAATTTGACCATTGAATTAACAACCAAACAGATGATTGAGTTGATCCAGCAGATGCCACCAGAAGAGAAGTTGGAAGTTTTTCGGGTCCTTGCTAAGGAGACTCAGGCAAATCGATCAGAAAGGATGAAATACGCTGAATCAAAGGTTCGGACGGTATGCGCTGCACGCGGGTTGGATTGGGACACTATGGGAGAAGAAGAACGTTTAGATTTCATCAATGATATTGTCCATGAGGACCGTGAATGCAACCAGTAGTAGTTTATGATACGAATATCCTGATATCCGGTATGATTTGGGGTGGAATCCCGTATGACTGTATCGCACTAGCGCAACAAAATAAAGTCGAGGGGTTAACTTGTGATGAAATACTTAACGAATTCGCAGATAAATTCATCACTAAGTTTGGATTTTCTCTATCGGAAACCTCTGAAGTAGTGCCTGATTTCCTCAGTTTTCTGCGAACAGTCGAAATTAGTAACGATCTCAAGGCTATTAACACGGATTCTGATGACAACAAGATATTAGAATGCGCCATCGTTGGAAGGGCTACCCACATCAGTTCCTGGTGATAAAAAACACCTGTTACGACTTCAAAGTTATCAGGACATTCTTATTGTATCTGCCGCTGATTTTCTTGCCCAATTCCAAAAATAAAAATTCTCACACGGCTTAAAGAAACACTATGCAAACATCTCATCAATATTTAGACCCGATTGCGCTCTCTCGGATTGGGGGTATGGAACTCGTCGCGAGACTCGTCGTTGAGGGGTTCGTCACAGGTTTGCACAAAAGTCCGTATCAGGGCTTTAGCGTCGAATTCGCTGAACACCGACAATATATGCCCGGCGACGAAATCCGCTATATCGATTGGAAGGTCTACGGGAAATCTGACCGGTATTATGTCAAAAAGTTTGAAGAGGAGACGAACCTGCGCGCATATATCCTGCTCGACACCAGTGCGTCAATGAACTATAAGCACGCGGAGGAGGGGTTGACGAAGTTTGAATACGGGTGTTATCTCGCGGCAACGCTCACCTATCTTATGCTGAAACAACGCGATTCTGTTGGATTAGCACTCTTCGATACAGACATTACACAATACATTCCACCGAGAGGCGCGGCAACGCATCTCCGGGCAATTATGTCCGCTTTGGAAAATGCGACCCCCGGTCAGGAGACCCAACTCAGCGGTCTCTTTCATGAACTCGCCAAACGGATTGTGAGACGGGGGTTAGTCATCGTTATCTCCGATCTGCTCGATGAACCTTCACAGGTTATCTCTGCCTTGAAGCATCTCCGCCATCAAAAGCATGAAGTGATCGTCTTCCACCTACTCGATCCCGCCGAACTGACCTTCCCTTATACGGGTTCTGTCGTCTTTAGAGACATAGAAACGGGACAGACGCTTTCAACCCAAGCCGATACGTTGAAAGCAGATTATCTCGAAAAACTGAACCAGTTTATCCAGAGTTATCGCCGCGGGTGCGGTGCAAGCCAGATCGATTACGTTCAAATGGATACAGCAACGCCGTTTGATTACGCGTTGTCTGCGTACCTTTCCCGCCGAAAGTAGACACCGTACGGGACATTGAAATTGACTTCCCTATTCAGATGCAGCTATACGTTTGATAACAACGAGCGTTAAATCATCATACTGTTCCGCTTCCTCAACAAACCTATGAACATCCTCAACGATGTGTTGAATCACTTCCTCAGCGGAGTATTCGTTTGGTACTTGAGAAGCCAAATATTTCAAACGTTCAGTTCCGTACATTTCTTCATCAGGGTTGAGGGCTTCAATGAGACCATCAGAGTGGAAGATAAGCATATCGCCTTCAATTAAATCGAAAGCCACAGATTCATACTCAACACTTTTCATACTACCGAGCGGCAGGTCACTGTTTTCGATCTCAATGACTTCAGTGTCTCTTTTGAGAATAGGATAGGGTTGTCCACCGTTGGCATAGTCAACACGCTTCTCGGATGCATTGAGAATTGCTAAGTTAAGAGCGATAAAATTGGGACCGTACATCCGAGGGGCTAATCCGGCATTGAGGTCGGTGAGGATGACATCTGCATCAGATCTGAATCTTGCAACTTCATGGAGCATTCCGTTCGTGAGCACGGCATTCATGGCACCGCGTAATCCTTTGCCCGCCGCATCTGCTACTGCAATCGCGGTTTGCCCATTTGCAACGGTCAAGTAATCGTAAAAATCTCCTCCCACCTGTGTTGCTGGAACGGACATTCCAGCAATATCAAACTCTTTTGTACCTGGTGACTCTGTGGGTAGTAATGCCATTTGAATATTTTGCGCCTCGTTCAACTCAGCACGGATTCGTTTTATTTCCGCCTCCTCTCTTTCCAACATTTCGGTACGAAGCTGGGCGGTGTGCCTTCGGTTGATGAACAAGCGACCGACGAGCGCAAGGACGATAGTCATGAACATGACTGTCGGGAGATATGTTCGCCACTGCGCCCAGAAGGGTGGTGGGATCGTAAAATCGACCACGGCAGGTGGCTGTGTGTAGGGCCAGCCTTCACGGAAAGCCTTGACGATGAAGCTATAGGTGCCTGCTTTAAGCCCTGTATAGCGGACACACAGAACACCATTTTGGTTTTTAAATTCCTGTTGAACGCCGTCATTGTGCGTTGCCTGTTGCGTTGCCAGGCTGGATGCGGGAAACCATTTGTCAGATGCCAGACCAGAACCGACGGGCAAAAGCGAGAACTCCTCCGCTGAAATCTTAGACCATCCCGGACTATCCAATCCGATGATTTTAAATTGATAAGAGAGTCGTTCTCGGAGCGAGCTGATCCCTCGCACATAGATGCTGATATGTTTGTTTCCACGCGCGGGTAGGGTAATACCAGATGCGAGTTCGGTATAGGTTTTATCAGTCTTTAGGGCGGTTAGTCGATAGAAAGGGAGGCCGCCGCGTGTTGGTGTATATTGTGTAACACCGCCTTCGGTTGCAAACCAAATATCTTTGTTGGAAGATTCATAAATTTTCGAGATGTTGTTATGCGCCAACCCATCTTTTGTGGTGAGGGAGTCGAAGGTTTCACCGTCGTATCGAACAGTACCGCCCCCCTTTGTTGCGAACCATATACTTCCGCTACTGTCCTCGGTCACATCGCGCACGTTATCAACGAGGAATCCCTCTTTTCTGGAAGTCTGAGATGTATTTTTAGTTGTATACGCTGTGAGTTCTTTCCCATCGTAGCGGACAGCTCCACGAAGTGTAGCGAGCCAAAGAACGCCGTCATGAGAAGTCAAGGATGCATTTACTGAAGGCAGTTCAACGTCTTTAGTTGTGATTAAGTCCTTGTCAAGATATGTCTTGAGAACATCAGGAAAGAGGAAAGTGACTTTTCCATACAATTCCCTTGGATGCTGCCATACTGCAAGCGGCGCAGCATTAGAATTCCTCTTGAGCACAATCGGGGCATTCGGATCAGAGACATTCCAGCGTATTAACTTTCCTGTAACCGCGTTGTAAAACCACTTGGTCCCTGATGGAATTTCCAACATCTTTGTTACTTTAATCAGATGCGGAAGGATCTCTGGCTGAAAATTTATAGCTGCTGAAGGTCCAATCGATGCTGGATAGGACTGCACCTTTCCGTTCTCAAAAAGCACCCACAATTTGTCGTTCTTATCTATGTGCAAGGCATTTATAGGAGACTCAGCATGATCGATTTCCAACTTGGTTTGAAAGGGAATTCTCTGGAATCTACCTGTAAACCATGACAATCCTGCGGTATCTGCTTTGAAGATATGTCCTCCAAAAGCTAACCATCGGTGTTCTCCGTCGGTAACAAATAGATTAGGATTCCTATCAGACTGTCTAACGATCCGTCCTTCTCTTGGTTTGATAAAGATAGAAACTTGATCAAAACGTTCGTTTCCGTAGCGGAAAAATGTGTATTGTGTAGCGGCTCTGCTGAATAGTGGTTTGTTAGCGAACCAGATGTATCCGTCAATTTCAAATATTTTTACTATGTCTGTCCAATTTGCGAAGCGTGATTTTCCTCCAATTCTACCACCAATCCCAGTACCATGATTCTGAATTGCAGGCATTGGGTTAAATACTGTCACACCGTTATCATGCCCGAACCACAAATCACCGTTAATCGCCTCAAAAATCGCACGAACTCGGTCAATATGGAGTTCATTATCAGCACTATAAGGCATTAACTTAAGGGTAGTATCGTATCGACGTACCTCACCATTTTCATTAGTAAACCACAAGTTTCCCCATGCGTCCTCAATTTGAAAAATCTCTTGCATGTTTCTGAAGGTCTGCAGTCGATAATCGTTTGACCATCTTGTGATACGCCCATCGTTAAACCAGATGCGCTCTTTCGTGTCCGCCTGGAATGCGGCTTGTCTGGACGATCTATATCGTTGAGGCTCGCCTTGTTCTGAACGCAAAGGTAGAATCTGTTTAAAAGTTCTTCCATCAAACTTCAGAAGAAGATTATATCCGCCGAACCAAAGATTTCCGGAGGCATCTTCTGTTACTGCTTCAATAGTTCCAACTGCATTAAGGTTTGACGTATCGTAACGGGTAAATCCGACTTTGGGTTGGGGGCGCGGCGTTCCGGTTTCTGTTTTATCATCAGCGGTATCACCGCCGAGTTTCGGGTCCGTTGAAGGACTCTCACGGAAACTGAGAATTACACCACTTTTTTCGTTTATGCCTTCACTACCACCAAGCCAAATGGTTCTGTCTTCGCTCTCAAAGACGGCGTTTATTGTCAATTCTTCTATTGACTGATGGGTATCTTCGCCGCCAATCTCGTTTCGATGCGCCTGCGGGACCTTTTGGACGCCAGAGGTAACGTACTTGGTTAGCCACTCATTTTCACTAACCCATACGTCGCCCGCCCTATCAACAATTAGTAAGTTTCCGGTTCCGATCAAATCAATCGAAATGCCGTCAAAACGGCTGACTCGCCCCGTTTCTTCTGCTTCACCCCGTGTAAGAAACCAGATGTGTCCCCACTTATCTTCAACAATTTGTCGCGTGCGCCCGAGGAGTGCCCCGGGTTGAACGCCAGATGCTGGTGCCTCTTCTGAAGTAAGTGAGGCAGCTTTGTATGGCAGAAAAGTTCTGCCATCAAAACGGCTGACGCCACCGGTATCAGAACCGAGCCAAAGCACACCGCGGCTGTCCTGAAAAATAACAGGAACTACAGGGCCGACCAGACCGTCAGCAACCGTATAGGTCTCTATCTGTTCAAAAGCTACGGAAGATTCGATAAAAATGATGGAAAAAAATAAAAATAAGATAAATGCGAATCTGATTAAGCTATTCACTACAAAACCTCTTTAACAGCTCAAAGAAGTCACACTTGAGAATGTGATTATAAAAAAACTGGATTCGAGAGATAGCCCTTCCATGATTCAATCAAACTATGCAAGAATAATTCAAAATAACCCTGCTCTGTTGAAAGGGTAACAGATTTGAGAAGTAAAGTCAAGAAAAATTCCCCGCCTTGACCGCTTAAACGAATTATGATACAATGAAAAATATCCTTAGGGCAGGCAGATGGATACGAAGGCAACCAAGCGTGAGAAAGGAGTGTATGATGAGGACATATCGAATCGGAATTTTAGGATGTAGAGGACGCGGGACATCAGCCGCACGGGCATATTATGCCCACCCACGCACGGAGATTGTCGGACTTTGCGACTTGATTGAGGAGCGTCTCAATACCTTGGGCGATGAAGTCAATGTCGCCGCGCGATTCACCGATTTAGACGAGATGATCCGGCAGACCCAACCCGACATTGTTGCGATTCCTACTGGCACGGAGTTTCATTACGACTTGTGCATGCGCGTGTTGGAACACGGTGTTAATATTGAAGTAGAGAAACCTATGTGTGTGGATCTGGTGCAAGCGGATGCTGTCATCGCCAAAGCAGAAGAAAAAGGCGTGGAGGTTGCGGTGCATCATCAGGGGAGAGTTGGTGCGTCTATGCAGGCAATGGCGCGTGCTTTTAAGGCGGGAAAAATCGGCGAATTGCGCTATATGTATGGCAGCGGGAAGGGCTACTACGGCGGCTATGGCTTGATGAACATCGGCACACACATGCTGAACAATATGCTACACTTCGGCAAACGCTGCGAAAGTGTGGTTGCCCATCTGACGACGGGTGGCAAATCGATTACACCTACAGATGTTGTGCCGTCGCCGAGCGGTATGGGAACGATCGCGGGCGAATATATCACCGCAACGCTGCAGTATGAAGGACACGTTACTGGTACATTGCTCCAACACCGGTTTGGCGAAATGGATACGGATGCGTATTCCATGGAACTGTATGGTACTGAAGGCAGGCTCTTCTGGAAAAGCGGCGGTGCCTGGTGGCTATCGACACCACACTACCTGCCCGATGGGACACACGATCAGTGGGAAACTTTAGAACTCATCTACCCTGAACACTACGATTCCAAAAGCAGCACCGCAGAAGCGGATTACTGGTTCGTGGAAGAATACGTCAACGCCTTGGATGAAGGCAGATCCCATGAATGCAGTGGTACAGAGGGGCGACACATCATTGAGATGATGATGGGAATCTTTGAGTCTG
This sequence comes from Candidatus Poribacteria bacterium, assembly GCA_022826805.1. Classification (GTDB taxonomy): domain Bacteria; phylum Poribacteria; class WGA-4E; order WGA-4E; family WGA-3G; genus WGA-3G. The sequence goes on along the minus strand of JAJDUH010000022.1, from coordinate 16,500 downwards.
CGGCTTATGGCACTTGTGTCCAACTTCCACAATCCGATCGGCAGCACCCGTTGTTACGATGGCGTGAGGAAGCGGGGTTAGAACCACCTGCAGAGATGCCGCGAGCCTACTGGGACTGGCTAACTTTGGAATCCGATCGGATTAATTAAATTGAACGAACAATTTTGGCGCGCTTAGACGAAGATTAATTTATTAATTTGGTAATATCCGAAGATCCGGACGCCCGAACTTGTTCGGGAATGCTTCACTGGAGCGCGTCCCCAACAAGTTGGGGAAACCTCCAGAAAAATTACCGATTTAAATTCTTAAACTTCATGAAAGCGCGTCTACAATGTTAGGGATGCCCTACATTAACGGGAATGTGTCTACATTATCTGGGCGATAATCGCGTTCGTCTGTAACCCCGCCTCACCGGTACAGCGGATGGGTTCACCCGTTTTGAGGTGATTGAGGAAATCTTCAACAAGCCCTGTATGCGTATGCGGCAAGGGGGTTTGATTCATTTCAATCTGCTCACCCGATTTTTCAAGCGTTAGGTTACCCGAATTCAACTCCGAACACCGCAAACTGCCTTCTGTGCCGTAGACCTCAACGTCGTCAATTGAAACACCGACATTCCAGTTGATGTTGGCAACGGCGTGGGCACCGCTCTTGAAACGGAGCGTGAACACAGCGGAATCATCGACTTCAATATCCAGATGGACTGCCTCTGCATACCCTTGGACAGATTCTATCTCCCCCATCAGATACTGAAGTAGCGAGATACGGTGGCTACCGAGATCCATCAGCACACCGCCCCCGCTAACTTTAGGGTCTACCCGCCAACTGCTCAGGTCGTGTCGAGTTGGATCGTAGAAACCGGTGTGATTGACCCGCGCAAGCACGACGTTACCGATTGCCCCTTCATCCATCAATGCTTTCATTTTTACGATATTTGGATAGAAGTTGCGGTAATAGGCGAGCATTAAGGTAACACCGGCATCGTGACAAACATCCACCATCCGTTGACACTCTTCAATAGTCATCGCCATCGGTTTTTCGCAAAGAATATGCTTGCCGGCTTGTGCTGTGCGGAGGGTTTGTTCGCAGTGGAGGTATGGGTGTGTTGCGATGTAAATTGCATTGAGTTCGTCATCTGCCAGAAGATCGTCTACGTCGGTATAGACCCGTTTCGCCCCGTGTCTTTCGGCGAAGTCTTCCGCTTTGGCACGGTCCCGCCGCATCACAGCGATGAGTTCTGAATCATCGACACTGTAAAGGGGTGGTCCTCCTTTATATTCAGCGACATTTCCACAACCGAGTATGCCCCATCTGAGTGTTGCCATGTAATCTGTTCCTTTCTCAATTCAGAGTGTGGTAGTCGCTGTTAATATACCGCGAAGTCTCGGATGTGTCAACTGTGGTTCTGCGCTTTAGTAGGGCATTAGTAATTGATTATAGCGTCTACCATAATTTTCAGCCATCTGCGATCAGCTGTCCACGGAATTGGAACTATATTTCAACAAGGGTTTTCACGGAGGCTTCACGGAGTTTTTTTTGGAGCCTTGAGTTTACTGGGTTTGTGAACTTGGAATTGTGTGTTCTCCGTGAAAGTGATTTTTAGTTATATTTCATTTAACGAATAGGTATTTTCTAAAACTTACGCGAGCGGGTATTTATGAGATAGATTCTAAATGGTCCTGCTGTATTGAATATCGGTCAGAAATCTGTTAGGATATTGGAAAGGAAAATAGGAGGATAAACGATGGCAAACAATGCGACACTTGAGAGAATTTATCCATTTTTTATTGTCAAAAGCCTTGCTGAATCGATCGACTTCTACAATCAAAAACTCGGTTTTGAGACAGACCTGCTTATCCCAGAAGAAGATCCGTTTTTTGGAATCGTGAGTCGTGATAACGTGAGGATTCTTCTCAAGCATATCGCTGAAGATATTCATCCAGTCCCGAATCACACGCGGCATGAATGGGCAAGATGGGAGGCTTTTATTCTGGTTTCGGATCCGGATGCGCTGTTTGCTGAGTTTCAGGGGCGTGGGTTAGCGTTTCACGAACCTCTCGCAGACACCGACGACGGTCTGCGGGCGTTTGAACTCAAGGACTATGATGGGTATGTGTTGTGTTTTGGCAAACCGCTATGATTCGTTTCTCTGCAGCGTTCCGTGAGAGAAATACTGCTAAGTCTTCACATTTACCGGCATGGAAGTCAGCACCGACTCGTTCCAGGGTAGCGTCAAGCTTTCCCGCTTCTACATCTGCCTCTAACTGTTTGTCCCATGCTTGCCAATCGGCTTCAAGGGTTTGATAAAGTGTGTTTTCGAGGGCTTCCAGCAATGCGTCTTGTGTATTCGCCTCGCACTTCACCTTCGGATGTTCCTGTATCCATCCCATCCATCTCTTGCCGTTTTTTTTGATTTTGGCAGTATAGACCTCGTCATCTTCCACATCATGAATTTTGACAGTTTGAATATGGCTCATGTTTGCCCCTCGGATAAAGCTTGTTTGTACGATATTTGGTAATACAACATTATGTGATAATTTGGGTGAAAAGTCAAATTTATTTTCAATGTCTAATGCGTTTTTTGTTGAGTATCAGGCGCGTGGATTGGCGTTCCACGAACCGCTTGCGGATACCAGCGATAGTCTCTGAGCTTTTGAACTCAAGGACCATGATGGTTACGCTTTGTGTTTTGGGAAACCACTTTGAATGGATAGAAGGTGAATGCTTTCCTTTTATTTACCTAAGTCCATAGGTATTTGCTACATTTGATTTCTTGCCTATCCGAGGACCCGTTTCTCAAAATTAGACGGCTCAATAAAAAATTGCGGAAATCCTCAAAATTTCACAGTAAACATTTGAGAAAAGGTCTGTGTGCCCCTCTCAAAACGTAGGTGTGATATAGGGTGAGAGCCGTTTGGAGGATATGATACTTTTCGGCGTTTACTGTGAAATTGTAAAAAGGATGACTCGGTCCGATCGCTTGTAAATCCAGTCATAGTGTGGGTTTATCGCCTGTTTAGGGAGTCAGTCGTTTTTTTACGTTACTGTAAAAAGATTGTTTTGTTAATATTAAAATAACATATTGGAAAACCTTCTCGTTAAAATGTTACACCAGTGTAACATTTGGTAGGGGATGGCTATCTGCATAAAACCCAGTGGTTGTAAGGGTTTATAGCTCCTTTTCCTTATCTCACCGTTGTAGAAAAAAATAATTTGGCGGAAAGTGTAACATTTTTCTCAATGTTTTTGCTGAGGTGATGTCATGTCGATATTGTCTGAATCGCGGGTTGATGCGGATTTCACAGATTTACGCGGATAAAAGGATTATGTTGAATTACTATGCCACACCATCCCTTTAATCAGTGTTGCGTGCTTTCGGTTTCTGTTTATGCAAATCGTCAATTAGCATCCTCTTCTCAATAGTACTCTTTAAGACCTCATTTCCTTCTTCTTCTGCTAGTTTAAGGGCAGTCTCATAATCCGACTTAGCCTGCTCAATTCTATGAAGGTAAACGTTCACCTTAGCTCGGTTGAAATAAAAACGAGCATTTTTAGGTTTTAGTTCTATCGCCTTATTAAAGTCGTTAAGAGCAGACTTATACTGGCCGAGAGGCAATTTTGCATTACCTCGGCTACTATAGACAAATCCATATTCCGGATCCAACCGAATTGCCTTATCATAATCAGCAATAGCAGACTCATATTGACCAAGATTAAACCTTGTAACACCTCGATTTAGATAGTTCGTAGCGTTCGGATTTAGACGGATCGCCTGACTAAAATCCTCAAGAGCAGACTCAGACTGTCCCAACAATACCTTTGTCAAACCACGGTTCAGATAGGCATTCGCAGCATTAGGTTTTAACTCGATAGTTTTATCGAAATCTGCTATAGCCTTTCTATACTGGCCAACCTTTCTTTTGGCAGAACCTCTTCTGAAATATGCTTCAGCATAATCTGGTTTGAGTTTGATCGCTTCATTATAGTCTATGATAGCTTCCTCATGCTGGCTAATTGCTGCTTTTGCTAGACCTCGATTATAATAAACCTCGGCAAGTGTTATGTCTTGGTTGTAATAAACCTCGGTGAGACCAAGCTTTGCACTGATTGCTTTGTCATAGTCGGTGATAGCTTCTTGATATTTACCAAGAGCATTCTTCGCATAACCTCGGTTCATATAAACCAAAGCCAAATCTGGTTCCAAACTAATCGCCTTATCATGGCCAGTAATAGCTTCTTCATATTCACCAAGAACAATCTTCACATTACTACGGTGAATATAGGCTTCAACTAAATTCGGCTTTAGGTGTATTGCCTTGTCATAATCGGTGATGGCTTCTTGATATTTACCAAGATTATTTTTCACGTCTCCACGTCTAACATAAACTTTAGCTAAATTCGGCTTTAACTGAATTGCTTCATTAAAATCCGCAAGCGCTGATTCATACTGATTCAGAAACAACTTGGTACTGCCTCGACCAATATAGGCTTCAGCTAAATCGGGATTAAGTTGAATTGCCTTGTCATAATCGGTAATAGCTTCCTCGTGTTTACCAAGGGCAGCTCTCACAACGCCTCGATTGAGGTAGACTTCCGCAAAATCCGGTTTTAGACGAATCGCCTCATCATAATCTTCAAGTGCAGATTTATACTGACCTAAATCAGACTTCACATACCCACGGATAGTATAGACTTCGGCGTAGTTGGGTTTTAGTCGAATCACTTCATCAAAATCCTCAAGTGCTGACTTATATTGACCTAGAGACAATTCCGCCTTACCGCGGTTAGCGTAGGCTTCGGTATAGTCGGATTTTAGTCGAATCGCCTCATCGTAATCTGTGATGGCGGATTCATATTGCCCCAATTTCGATTTCGCATTACCACGACTATGATATATCTCAACATAATCAGGCTTCAGACGAATCGCCTCATCGTAATCTTTAAGTGCAGATTTATACTGACCCAAATTTGAATTCGTCCCCCCACGGCTAGCATAGGCTTCTGCAAAATCCGGTTTTAGACGAATCGCTTCATCATAATCCTTAAGTGCTGACTTATGCCTCTCAAGATTTGACTTTACATTACCACGATTAAGATAAACTTCAGCAAAATCAGGCTTAAGTTGAATCGCTTTATTATAGTCCTCAAGTGCTGACTCATATTGATCAAGTCTAAACTTTGCATTGCCACGACCAATGTAGGCATCCACTAAATCCGGTTTTAGATGTATCGCTTCATCATAGTTTATCACAGCATTCTTATACTGACCTAGATTAAACCTCACTTGGCCTCTAATAACATGGAAGAATGCAAATTCTGGCTTTAATTGAATCGCTTTATCACAATCCTCAAGTGCTAATTCATATTGCCCAAGTTCAGACTTTACGTTACCACGCCCAATGTAAGCCTCCGCTAAATCTGGGTTCAGATGAATCGCTATGTTAAAGTCTTTAAGTGCTGATTCATACTGACCCGAATCTGATTGTATACTGCCGCGATTGACATAAGCTTCCGCTAACTCCGGATTTAAACGAATTGCTTTATCATAGTCAATTATAGCAAGTCCAGGTTTGCTAAGTTTAGAATAGATCTGTCCTCGATTGTTATAAGCTTTTGCATAATCTGACTTTAAACGAATTGCCTTATTATAGTCTTCAAGAGCAAATTTATACTGACCAAAAGAGGATTTCGTAACACCGCGATTGAAGTAAGCTTCGGCAAAATTGGGTTTGTGCCTGATCGCTTCATTATAATCTTTCATAGCAGATTCATAGTCACCCAATTCAGATTTTGCAGCCCCGCGGCTGAGGTAAGCTATTTCCAAATTTTGATTTAGTCTGATAACTTTGTCATAATCCCTTATGGCATCACTATAGCGATTAAGTTTGTGCTTCACATTGCCACGAATTAGATAAACTATTGCAAAATCTGGATATTGATTGATGGCTTCATCATAGTCAGCAATAGCAGATTCATAGTCGCCAAGTTTGTCTTTTACATTACCGCGAGCAACGTAGAGCCTTGGTAAATCCGGCTTCAGACGAATTGCCTTATTATGGTCAGCGATAGCGGATTCATGTTGACCCAGAGCAGATTTTGCAGTGCCTCGATTACCATAAGCTCCGGCAAAACCCGGCTTTAGTCTGATAGCTTCATCATAGTCTATAATAGCAGATTCACGCTGATCGAGGGCAGACTTTGCAACACCTCGATTGTTATAAGCCATAGCCAAATCGGGTTTTAAGTGAATTGATCTGTCGTAATCAGCAATGGCTTCCTTATGTTTACCAAGGGCATACCTTGCCATGCCTCGATTACAGTAGGCTTCCGCAGAATTCGACTCCAGTTGAATCACTTTGTTACAGTCAGTAATGGCCTCATCATATTTATCAAGGGCATACTTCGCAGATCCTCGATTTAGGTATGCTTCTGGGAAATCTGACTTTAGGCGAATTGCTCGATCGTAAGAGGAAATTGCTTTTTCAAGCGCATCGCGATCCTTGTACTGTCCTGCATAAGACATTGTTAGGCGAAAAGGTTTATCCAAATATCCTTGAAGAAAAAGGGATCTGTTGTAAGTATACACAGAAAACTCTTCATCCTCTTCATCTTCCTGCGTATACAGAACCCCGACTGCAAACCACGCTCCAGCTGCTAGATCATTATCAATCCCTTCCGCTATGTTCGCAATAGAACACCATTTTTCAATGGAATCATCAATTTTTCCGAGCTGCTTCAACTTATAAGCTTCAGCTACAGCCTTATTCATAACAGATGCTTTAGGATCTTGTTCAACCTCACGTAGAGATTTTTCAAGTTCTAAGGATTCTTCAGATTTTTCCGGTTGGACGAGTATGCTGATGTCTTCACCAGTCAATTTTACCTCCACTTGAATTACCTTGGAGATGATAATTTGAGCAAGTATTACAACAATAACCATAGCCCATCCAGAAGTCCCCCCAGGATTCTGAAGCACATATACCCAAATACGTTTAAGGATAGTGCCTATGCCTGAGGAGGCACTTCCTTCATTCTTGTTATCTGGGGTATTGCTTTCCATCTTCTTGGGCTGCTCAGAATTTATTTTTTGCTCAGATTCTGTCGTTTGTTTTGTTTCCATTTTATACCACCTTCTCTACCGAGCATAGATAACCTTCTCATCAAGCACTTTCAATGCCTTTTGCTCCAAGTTATAGGCTTCAGTGCGTTTCCGATTCGCTTCCAAAACCGTGTCGTTTATTTCCCGCTGCGCGTTTTCATTTTGCAATAATGGAACACTGACTTGCGAAATATGCTCTTTTTCTAAATGCCTCACCACAGCACCATAAGCAAATCTGTGAATTAATTCACGAGCATAATCGCTTGACAACCAAGCGTACAGATAACCTGAAATTTCATTAGTTGTCGGTATCAAGCGAATAATATCGTGTGTCATAGCCCACCCATCCCAATGTTTTGGGACTAGCACAGTTTTACCCAGAGTTCCACTAGGTGTGACTAAAATCATATTTTCCTTGATAACAAGTTCGTTCTTAATCTTCTCCTTATGTTGTGCCAACGATAGATACTTCTTATCAGATGGATCTAATTCTGATATATTCTTACCACTAAAGAAAACAATCCCGCTACCTTCTTCAACATAGACCCTTTTGAACCGCCCCGGCAAGGTAACCGATTGGCAAATTCGACTATCTCCAACCTTGACAACCTTTTTTGCTGTCTTTGATATATGTTGTTCGATGGCTTTGACAATCGGAACATAATAAGACCCATCCAACCGGTCAATTACCTCACTTGAAGACACGGAATAATTGAGGACACTTGCCATTTTATCGAACTGCTCGGCGCGTTCATGGAATGCTCCAATGGACGGCAATTGCAACGCCGTTTTCAGCAGAATTTGTGCTTCATCCATCAATTCATTGGATTCATCTCGTAATTTGAAGGACCCCTCAATCATGTCATGAATTTCTTCTTTGAGGATAGGAGGTGGATTGGGAATAGGAATATGATTTAGGTGTTCAGGTTCAATATGTTCAATAACTGCACCATAATTATTAGTATTCACTATGGAAAAGCCAGTTTTTGATTTCAGAAAAGCGTAAATGAATCCATTATACTCTTTAGGTTCAATTCTGATGACATCATGGCTGAAGATAAGGTTGTTTAATGTATTTCGCACGTACGTGCAATTTCCTATTGTCCCGGAACAGGTTAGCAAAATCTGACCTTTTTTCACCCTCAAGGCATCTATATCCGTTTGCGTTGCATGAGAAATATACGCAGACGGTTTGGGATACAGTTCATTAATCTGTGTCGGTTGATAAATTGGGAAAGCCTGCTTATCTACATATATCCTTCTGAAACGTGTTCTATAATAAGCGGTGGCAAGCCCGTTGTCACCACACAGATAAACAGTATCCCATTGGCACTTTTCAATTAAATCCCTTCTTGCCCGTCTACCGTCATTGCTGTACATGCTCGCCGTTAAGCGGTAGTCCGAATCAATAACCTCTTGAACGTTCACCGATGTCCACTTAACAGGTTTCTCTGTTGGCATCCCCCTTGGTTGCGTTACCACCCTATCCCCTCCTCCTTTTTCCAGTCTGCAAAGAGTCGTGGGACTTCGCGGCTCTGGTCATCAATGATGCGAGTTTGCTTTTCGGTTTGAAGATCCGCAATAGCACCTTCGGCGTTTCTGTAATTTATTGGAGAAGTGTTCTCTTCAGGCACCCAAATTTCATTGCCGTCTTTGTCCCTTTGAAAGAGGGTGTTTCCGCGTCTATCATGTCCGACTTTCTCTACCATCGCCATGAAAATGTTGTATGGGACAATTCGCCGAGCATACCGTTCCTCGTTAATTTCCTCTTGTGTTTTCTTCTGCAAAATTAGCACCGAGGTCTGCGTACCGTTTCTGGGTTGGAAGGTATCGGTGTGTAGATCAACACTGGCAACGATCCGTGTTTTTTCAAGCAGCCACCGGCGGATATGACCCAGTCCAGGATTGCCTAAAATAGAGTCAGGTAACACAATCGCCAATCTCCCATTGGGTTTGAGAAATTGAAGGCAACGCTCTATGAAAAGCTGCTCAGGTGGTACCGACGTTTGAAGAGTATTCGACATCTCCCACCCGCCTTCTCCGCCTTTGCGCCAAATATGTCCAATGTCAAATTGCCCAAGAATAGGGGGGTCTTTGATAGGGATGTCGCTGCCGAAGGGTGGGTTTGTAACGATGATATCGAAGAATTCAATGGAATCTGCGCTTGTTATGTTGTCGGCTTGGATATTCAGCGCATCGGCTAATTCCTGTTTGAGCTCCTGGGACCACTCATGTGGCGGTAACAGGGAGTCGTTTCGGTAGATATTACCGCTACCGTCATTATTCATTACCATGTTCATTTTCGTGGCTTTCACGAGGTCTGGATTGATGTCAAATCCGTAGAAATCCGAGGCAACAATTTGCTTTATCCGGTCCCTAATGATCACTCTTTGATCCTCAGACCATTCCACTTCACCTAATCCGAGGTCATCAGTCACTTCATGCTTTAACCCTTCAATGATATGATTCATTGCGGTGACCAAGAAACCGCCAGTGCCGCACGACGTATCACAAACTTTTTCTTCAGGTTTTGGATTGACCATTTCAACCGCCATCTGCATGATATTCCGTGGCGTGAAGAATTCACCGCGATCGCCCCTTAAATTCGCACCGACGAGTTCCTCGTAGGCTTTGCCTTTTACATCCACATGCGTTTCAAGAAGACTATAAGATTGAAGTTCCGAGACAATCCATGCAAGGGAACGTGGTTGTAATCTGATTTCATCGTTTGCCTCAAAAATCTGTGGAAACTCCCGTTTGACTTTCCCAAAAATTTTAGAAATGCGCTTTTGAACTGTGAGTTGCCCGTCCCGATTTCCCCGCTCCCCGGACCTCGCGTAAAATTCAAGCGGTCGACCAACATTCTGCTCATCAAGCGTTTTGCAGAAAATTAACTTTAGCAACTCAAAGAACGCGGGTTGTTTTTGCAAACCGTCGGTAGCATAGATATGGTTATGGCAGGTCTTGAAAACCATCAAAAGGTTATCTTCATAAGCCTTTTTCAGAGTGCTGCGCTTTGGTCTGTCAACATCCTCTAAAGAACCATCAACAGCGGGAATATCGTTGTACTCTTGAAATTCATAGCGATCTCCTACCCTTACCCTTCTGAGGACTTCCTTATATCTGCCATTCGTCCAGAGACCCCATTCGCAATTTGGGCACGCGCTCATGTAGGACTTGAGTTGTTCAACACCGTCTCTCCTGTTTCTCGGCTCTACTGTCTCTTTTTTGCATTCAACAATCAACCACACCTGATCCTGGGTCATCTCCGGACTGTCTTTGGGAAACACAACAATATCGGCGCGCGGACGGCGAGAACCCAGTTTCAAACCGAACTCAATTTTGATCTGCTCTCGCTTGTATTTGTGCTCGTTGATTAGCCTTTTCTCAATTGTCTGACGGACATATTCTTCTGGGGTGTCTTTGCGGGGTTTCCCGTCAATATAATCACGGATAGAGCCATCGGGGATACTAACAACTTGCGTTTCAGCAGGATTTGTGTTCATAAATTTTCCTCTTTATGGGACCTTCTGTACCACATTAGTGTGGTAGCCTCCATTGCCTTAAATATTTCACCTCTATTTTGTTAAGTAACAGTAAATTATACAACAATTCGCAAGAGGTTTCAAGCAAAAAGAGATTCCAATAATTCAATCTACTGGGTCATTAGACGTTATACACATACCACCCATACAGGACTAAAGCGGATAGTGGCGCATTTTTCTATAAACATGCCGTTCCTACGGAATTGGAGAATGGACTACACCTCTGGCTTTCAACATGGGGCTACTTAGTTTTCGACTTTTCTAAGCATTTTGGGAAGATCGCGAGCACAGCTCGCTCCTACAAGGACATGTGCGGATTCGGATCCCTCCTACAGAAGGACTTAGGATATAAATATATTAATATGTTATATTTAATACAACAAAACAATAGTTTCACAGTAAATCCAAAAAACACTAATTTCCCAGACAGGCAATAAAGATAGACCACGACTGGGTTTTCACAGGATTGGAGCAGACCCCGAACTTTAAAGTTTCACAGTAAACGTGAAAAAACAAAATGTTTCCCAAGAGGCGCTAAACCTACACCACACCTACGTTTCGCGGGGGTTACAAAGACGGTTTCCAAAATGCTTACTGTGAAACTTTCATCGGAAAGTTTGAAGATCGGAGGGCACCCCAAAATTTAGAGTTTCGTTTTTTGTGGTAGGGTCATTTATGGTAAACCAGACAAATAAACAGGCATTTTACCCCAAACCGGTAGGGGCGGTTTTGCAGCGTACACGCTCCGGGCAATGCCATTAAGGCATTCATACCGTTGATTCTGATTCATGCGATGTGCATTCTAACCGCACCCGCAGCGGGCTATACGCGCCCGCTGCGTTGATTCGCTGAATGTCTAATTAATGCTAAGGTTTACCATAAATGCTCTGGCTTTTAAACATCTCTCCTTGAAAACTTACCTGAGACACAGTATAATGGGCGCAAATTTGTGCTGAGGTAATGTCCTCCAGCACACCAGCAGGGACGAGAATGGAAACCAACAGAAATGGGAAACCTAATCAGGTTAAACGACTTGTTAAACCGCATATTCTACTGATTGGGTTGGCTCTCGTCGCTTTTAATAGCTACTGGTGCTTGATGGGAACAGAGGTATGGCACTCTACGCAGCTGACGATCGCCTCGCTGTTCTTTAATGCGGTTTTTACTCTCCTGGTCTTCGTGCTTGTTAACCTACTGCTCCAGCGATTTATACCCCGTCTGGCGATGTCGCAAGCAGACTTACAAACTATCTATGTCATGGTAGTGATGGTATCAACAATCAGCGGACATACGATGATGGGGTACCTCATTCCCGTTCTCACGCATACATTTCAGTTCGCAACCCCCGAAAATGAGTGGTTATCGCTCTTTGGAAACAGCATCCCCAATTGGATTGCAGTCAAAAGTTCACGTGTCTTAGATGGGTTCTACAATGGTGATTCTACTCTTTATAATTCTACCACGCTCAACGCATGGATATCGCCTGTGCTTGCTTGGTCGAGTTTTGTCATCGCGCTCTGGCTGACGTTATTGGCGGTAACGGTTTTTCTCCGTAGGCAGTGGACGGAAAATGAGCGCTTGAACTATCCAATCGTCCAACTCCCGTTAGCGTTGACGAGTAACCCGAAACGCTTTTTTACCTCGCCGTGGATGTGGGTCGGCTTCGCGATTGCGGGGAGTGCAGAGCTGCTAAATGGATTGAGTTTCCTGTTTCCAGAGATTCCTTCCCTACCTATTAGAAACAGAGTACTTGGACAATTCAGTTCAAAGCCGTGGAGTGCGATGGGACCGATTCGCATCTCCCTCTATCCATTTAGCATCGGGTTAATGTTTTTCACGCCGCTGGATCTTTCGTTTTCATGTTGGTTCTTCTGGTTCCTGACCCGCGCTCAGATGGTAGTGACAGATATGCTCGGTGCCCGCGACATTTATAGGTTTGAACAGCAGACGGGGGCATGGATTGCGTTCGGATGCATCCCGTTGTGGATGGGGCGACGGCACTATGGACGTATTATCCGTAAAGTTTTCGGGATCGCACAACGCCGCGGCGAACCACCGCCTGATGATTCGGGTGAACCGATGCGTTACCGCACTGCTGCCGTACTGTTTACCGTTGGGTTGATGTGCCTTTTCTTCTTCTGTTTTCAAATGGGGATGACCTTCTGGGCGATTGGACTCTTTTTTCTGTTCTACTTCCCAATGATTATCGGTATCACCCGTATCCGTGCCGAAATTGGGCCGCCACTTCATCAACTCATTCTTGTCGATCCAGGCAGGACGATGGTATTGGCATTAGGCACACGTCGGTTAGGCACAGGCAATCTGATAGGGCTAACGTTCCTTTATCCGTTTGTCCGCTGTTTCCGCGCACATCCGACACCGAGTGAACTGGAGGCGTTCCGCTTGGCAGAACGGACCAACATTGGGTATCGACAACTCCTTATCGGGATGATCTTGGCGATTGTGTTCGGAATCCTGATAACATTTTGGGCATACCTACACGTCCTTCACGATATGGGTGCGGGAAGCAAAGCGCGCGGCTGGATCGTCTATATGGGATGGGAGACGTTCAACCGCCTGCAAACGTGGCTTGTCAGTCCACGGGAGACGAGTGTGCCGGAACTCGGCGTTATTGGCAGCAGTTTCCTGTTCACGATATTTCTGATGGTTATGAAGATCCGGTTTTTGTGGTGGCCCTTGCATCCTGCGGGTTATGTGTTAGTCAGTGGTACCGGAATGGGGAGATTGTGGTTTACAATCTTCTTGGGTTGGTTAGCGAAGGCAATCGTGTTAAAGATTGGCGGTGTGAAACTCTACCGACAAGCGATACCGTTCTTTTTGGGGCTAATCTTAGGGGATTACACGCTCGGATGTGTGTGGAGCCTCATCGGGTTAGTGTTGGAGATACCGACGTATATTGTTTGGCATTGAGGGATTCAGTTATCAGTTATCGGTTGTCAGTTATTAGTTATCAGAATATTTACACACCCCACATCACCTCTTGAAAACTTAACCAAAACAGAGTATAATAGTCGGAAATTCGTGCTGAGGTGTTATTTAATTGAGCGACGTTCCGAAAACCCATCCCCGATACCTCTCTTTGACCCTCCGAGATACCATCGCTGCAGGCGTAGAACAAGGGATAACCTCCATCCATGGACTCATCGCGCACGGACGCGGGGAGGCTTTTGACTATCTCATCGGGGAAAGGACACAGCCGTTCGCGATTGAAGCGATTCACGCTGCTGCTGCAATGCTCGGTTTGGCAGAACATCCTGTTATCTCGGTCAATGGGAATGTGGCAGCGTTGGCACCGGATGGACTTATTGAATTGGGACAGGTGCTGAAGGCACCGTTAGAGGTGAACATCTTTCACACGGAAACGGGGCGGGAACAGAGAATTCGAGAGTATCTCTTACAGCACGGTGCACCGGATGTCCTAATGCCTACAACCGAAGCGCAACTCTCCTATATCGATTCCAACAGGAAGTTTGTCCATCCCGAAGGCATTTTTAAGGCGGATGTCGTCTTCGTGCCGCTTGAGGACGGTGACCGATGTGAAGCACTCCGAAAGATGGGCAAAGCAGTTGTGACGGTCGATTTGAACCCGATGTCGCGGACAGCACAACAAGCGAGTATCACGATCGTAGATAACGTTGTACGAGCCTTGCCGTTGTTATGCGAAGAGATACGAGAATTCAGCGATTCCGCGGCGAAAGATACTGTCGCAAGATATAGTAACGAAGCGGTGTTAGAACAGGCATTAGAGCACATCAGTAGGTGCGGGAATGGCTAATAGAAATGGCAAACAGAATCTCGTCAAACCGCATATTCTGCTGATCGGATTAGTTCTCGTCGCTTTCAATAGCTACTGGTGTCTGATGGGAACAGAGGTGTGGCACTCTACGCAGTTGACGATTGCTTCCCTGTTCTTCAATGCCGTTTTTACCCTCCTGGTCTTCGTACTTGTCAACCTACTGTTCCAGAGATTCCTACCTCGTCTGGCGATGTCGCAAGCGGATTTGCAGACCATCTATGTGATGGTGGTGATGCTAACGACTATCAGTGGGCATACGATGATGGGGTACCTTATTCCCGTCCTTGCGCACGCTTTTCAGTTCGCGTCACTCGAAAATGAATGGATACCGCTTTTTGGGCACCACATCCCGACTTGGATCGCCGTTAAAAGCCCACGCATTTTAGACGGGTTCTACAACGGAGATTCTACACTTTATACCCCCACTAATTTAGACGCATGGATACCGCCTGCCCTGGCATGGTCGAGCTTTGTTATCGCGCTCTGGTTGACATTGCTGGCGGTAACGGTCTTTCTTCGGAAGCAGTGGACGGAAAACGAACGTCTGAACTATCCGATCGTCCAACTCCCGCTGGCGTTGACGAGCAATCCAAAACGTTTTTTTACCTCGCCCTGGATGTGGCTCGGTTTCGCACTGGCAGGGAGTGCAGAACTGCTTAACGGCTTGAATTATCTGTTTCCTGATATACCAGCGTTACCCATCAAGGGAAAGACGATTGGGCAATTCAGTTCAAAGCCGTGGAGTGCGATGGGGGCGATTCGTATCTCTTTCTATCCGTTTAGCATCGGTTTGATGTTCTTTACACCACTGGATCTCTCATTTTCGTGTTGGTTCTTTTGGCTTCTCAGTCGCATCCAACTGATTGTAACGGACGCGTTCGGGGCGCGGAATATTTATCATCTCGAACAGCAGACGGGGGCGTGGATCGCCTTTGGGTGTATTCCGTTATGGATAGGAAGGAAACACTATGGACGGATTCTTCGGAAGGTTTTCGGTATTGCGCAGCGTCGTGGTGAATTCACGCCTGACGATTCGGGGGAACCGATGCGCTATCGTACAGCAGCGGGTCTGTTCACTGTAGGCATGCTATTTCTCTTCTTTTTTTGTCATCAGATGGGGATGACTTTCTGGGCAATTGGACTCTTTTTTCTGTTCTACTTCCCGCTGGTTATCGGTATTACACGTATTCGCGCCGAAATTGGGCCGCCGTTGCATCAGTTAATTTTTGTTGATCCGGGACGAACGATGGTTCTTGCATTAGGCACACGCCGACTCGGTGCTGCGAATCTGACAGGGTTAACCTTTCTCTATCCGTTTGTCCGCTGTTTCCGGGCGCATCCGACACCGAGTGAGTTGGAGGCGTTCCGCTTGGCAGAGCGGAGCCGTATCGGGTATCGACAGCTTCTTATCGGGATGATCTTGGCGATTGTATTCGGTATCTTGATAACGTTTTGGGCATATCTGCACGTCCTTTACGATATGGGTGCGGGAAGCAAAGCGCGCGGCTGGATCGTCTATATGGGATGGGAGACCTTTAATCGCCTGCAAACGTGGCTTGTCAGTCCACGGGAGACGAGTGTTCCTGAACTGAGCGTTATCGGGAGCAGTTTCCTATTTACGATATTCCTAATGATTATGAAGATCCGATTTCTCTGGTGGCCCTTGCATCCGGGTGGTTATGTGCTTGTGAGCGGGACAGGGATGGGTGGCTTGTGGTTTCCGATCTTCTTGAGTTGGTTGGCAAAAGCGACTGTACTCAAACTTGGTGGTGTGAAACTCTACCGGCAGGCGGTGCCGTTCTTTTTAGGGCTAATTTTGGGGGATTATACGCTCGGGTGTGTGTGGAGCTTGATCGGATTGGTGTTGGAAATACCGACCTACATTGTATGGCATTGACGTTAGGGTCATTTAGTTTTAAAAATTATTTTTCAAAAGTTTCATAGCCTGTTTAGGATGTGCGGCGAAATATCGCATTGTTTTAGCGATAGCCTTGTATCCTGCTAAGCGTAATATGGAAAGTGCGGTGTTGCGCAAAGCC